>JAEWSP010000015.1 GCA_023459795.1 Bacillota bacterium | reverse complement strand
GGACTATACAGTCCGAGGGGTGCTTCGGGATCATGAAGGAGGATATGAACAAGACGCGGCTGAAGAGGACGGGCCTGAAGAAGGCGGAGCTGGAGTTCATGCTTGTGTGCCTCGGGACTAACACGAGGAAGCTTTTCAAGTGGATGACGGATCCGTGCTCGTCCAAGATAAGGGTATCGTTCCCCGAAGACCTGAAGCCGGAAGTCTTCCCTGTCCCGAGGCCTATGAGGCCCGGAATGAAGACCCGTCCTCATACCAAGAAGCCTCAAAAAAAGAGGCCGCTACGAACTCCTAATTCGTAACAGCCCCTTTTTTTATTTCTTGTCTTCCGCCTTACTGAGGATGTCTTCCACTTCCTCCCTGGAATAGGCGTATTTCTTGCCGCAGAAACCGCAAGTCATCTCCACTGGCTTTTTCTCCGAAAGCATCGAGATAAGCTCGCTTTTTCCGAGGGATTGCAGGATTTTCTTTCCTATCTCCCTATTGCAGTCGCAATAGAAACGGACCGGCGCACGGTGAGTCTCTTTCTGGTCGAAGCCTTTGAGAAGCTGGTCCAGGATATCATCCGCCCCTTCTCCTAGCCGTAAATGATCTGTCACATTTCCAAAGGCGGCGATGTTCTCTTCCAGCTTCCGGACCACTTCCTCTTTCGGAAACGGCATCAGCTGCAGAAGAAAGCCTCCGCTTTCCAGGGCCTTTCCTTCCGGCGTAACTAAAACTCCCAGTCCGACAGAGGAAGGAAGCTGTTCGCTCTGGGCATAGTAGTAGGTAAGGTCATCCGCTATTTCCCCGGAATGGAGAGCAATCGTGGAATTGTAGTTGTCCTTCATTCCCTGGTCCTTGATAACAGTCAAAGTCCCTTTTCCGATGCCTCCGGCTACATTGAGATGCCCGTTTGCTTCGTTGGGAAGATAGACGGAACTGTTGGAGCAGTACCCCTTTACATTTCCGGAGTTGTCTCCGGTTGCAAGGATCTTTCCAAGAGGGCCGTTGCCTTCGATCATCAACGTCAGGGCATCCGTCTTGTTCCGTAGCAGATCCGACATCATAAGGCATCCGGACATCAGCCTTCCGAGGGCAGCTGTCGCAATCGGAGAAGAATCATGAAGCTGTCTTGCCGTCTCCGCTACGCCTCTAGTCGAACAGGCTATGGCAATCACTTCTCCGTTAGCAGCAAGCCGGCGGACCAGTTCATCCTTCTTTTCCATTTTCTTATCCTCCCTGAGACTCCTATTATAGCTAGAAAGAGGGGAAAGTTTCTCCTGCTTCTTCTTTTCCTATGATAATATGTTGTCGGCAGGCTGTCCTGCCGTAAAGGAGATGGATTATGGGAAAACTATTGAAGAGAATACTCATTCCTGTCGGAATCGTCGTGGTTCTAGTAGGCGGCGCCTATTTCCTTCTTTCTTCCGGAAATACCGTTCCGGCAACGGATGGAACCTTGACTATCAACAGCGATGAAATCCAGAAGAGGTTGATCCACGGGATGGCGGATACGAAGAAAAACGGTCAGATTTCCCTCTCCCTTACGGAGGAAGACCTGAACAAAGCCCTTAACGGAGTCCTGGCTGCGCTTCCAAGCGATGCCAAGGGCAAAATAAAAGGCGCCCATGTCGACATCACGGACAGCTCCTATGATTTCGCCGTGGATATCGAGGTCCCCATGTTCAAGACGGAAATCGTCCTTGTCACGGATCTTGTCGACAACATCAACACGGACGACCCTCTCCAGGGCAGCTATGAATTCGACATCAAGGAAGCAAAGGTTGGAAGACTAGGGCATCTGGAAACGATTGCTTTCAGTATCCTTGGAGGATTCCTGAACAACGATTCCATTTCCTCTTCCTTTGCCTCGTCCGGCATCCATGTCACTCCGGACCTTTCCGGAAGAAAGATCCTCTATACAAAAGCAAACCTCCTTGCGGATCTCAAGACGATGCTTTCAAGCGGTGATTCCGACTCCTCCTTAGCTGTCGGATTCCTTAACCAGGCAGTCGAATCCAATCTCCTGAAGGCTTCCTTCCATGAGACGGATTCCCTGAAGGTCGTAGCCGACCTTACCAGCATGAAGACCAATGCCGATTACTGCGAGGAAGGAAAGGCTTCTACCTTAGACATTCCCGCTTTCAGGGACAAGGTCGCTTCCTTGATGAATGCCGGAATATTCGATATCTCCAAGTCCAATGCTGCCACCATGATGAATTATCTCCTCAAAGGTTATGCTTCTCTTTCCGACAGCGAGAAAACGTTCATCTCCCCTTTGGATCTAAGCTCCGTCGGAATTACAAATAACGAGACTTACAAGGGAGCCCGTCCTTCAGAAAGCGAGACTGTGAAGAAAGCACTGGGAGAAGGTTTCCTTTCCGTAGCAAGTGAAATAGCCGCCCATCCAAGCCAGGACAAGATCAACCTCTTCCGCTTAGGCGAGGATACGATCTCCGGAACGCTATTGGAAAGCAACGTCTTCGGTACCAGCAGTGTCCTCTACACCAAGGAAGAAGACAACACCTATACCTTAGCTACCATATCCCTTACGAATGCCTATACGGAGATACTGTCGGAGAAGATGGCCGTCAATCTGGAGCTTTCCGTAAACGGCTATCCCATAACCTTGGTCCTGGTCATGAAGGCAAACGACCTGGACAACCTGAAAGTCACCTTCCAGGTCCAGGATATCTACGGAGGAAGTATCCTAGCCAAGGATGAGCTGAAGAGTTCCGTCTTCGAGCTTCTTGCTTCTTCTCTCGACGGTTCCAATGGAATGAGTTTCGACAAGGACAAAGGGGAGTTATCCATCGATATGACTTCCTATTACTCCGCCATCCCCGGTCTTTCCACGGTTGCCAAAGCCGATCACTTCCACCTATCCTCGAACGGAGACAAGCTGGAAGATGACGGTTACCTGCAGGTCTACTATTCCCTGTCCTAACATAAAAAGCTCTCGGGCGACCGAGAGCTTTTCTGTTATGCCTGTTTCTTCTCGACAAGCGGAAGGTCCGTCTTCTTCCGGTAGAAGAGGAAGAAGGAGAGGGCAAGAGGAATCAATCCGAAGAGATAGCCGAACGACACATCGCTGATGTAGTGGGAACCGCCGAGCATCCTGCCAAATCCGGTCATGAGCATCCAGAGGATGGAAAGAGAGAAGTAGAGATAGCTTCTCTTCTTGATGTCCTTGGATCCGATATCGGAGAAGGCAAGGCTAGTCAGAGTGAGGAAGCCGAAGGCGGAATGACCGCTAGGCCAGGATTCCAGATAGTAATGGTCCACATTCTCAAGCCCGTCCATGTTCCGGGAGAAGAGATACCAGGGACGGAAATAAAGATCCGTATTCCCTCCCATCTCCTCCATGATGGCAAAGTACCTAGGACGGACGACGATGCTCTTGCAGAGGAAGGTGAAGACCAAGACAGTGACTCCGGCTACGGCGATGAGGGATCCCTTTCTAGCAAAGGTCTTCGTGTCGTACTTCCTCAGGAACAGCCAGAAGAGGACATTCGTAGCAGCGATTGCCGGGATTCCGATCAGTGCGCTGTAGATGGTTCCATGGTTTATCGTGATTGCCCGGTGGAAGGCTTCATATCCCCAGACGGCTCCGACAAATGCCGTCACTCCGAAGAGAAGCAGGTAAGCATACAAGAAATGGTTCTTCAGTTCCTTCTGATCCTGGAAGTAAAGGAAGAAGAAGACGGCACCGGAGCCTAGCAAGGCAGCCGGCGGAAGGCTTCCGAAGAATTCGATGAACTGGGAATACCAGTTGGTATGGGAATGATAGATTGCCTGTTCGATAGGAAGATCCGCAAAGGTTCCGACAAGGATTCCGATAAGGATCAGGAAGCCTAGGATAATCGCCTGCAACGTATATAAGCCGCCAAATCGCTTTTTCATGTTTGTTTTCCCCAACCTTAAAAGAATAGCACAACAAGGAGAGAAAAAGGAGACCGGACAGAGTCTCCTTCTTCCCTCCTTTTCTTTAGCCAAGCAGGAAATCAGCAATATCCTGGATTACTTCGTCTTTCTTGTCTTCGTTCAGGATCTCGTGGCGCATATTGGGATAAATCTTGCTCCTGACTTTGCTGACCCCCAGTTTCCGGTACATCTTCTCCAGAGACAGAGCACCTTTCCCCATCGCTCCTACAGGATCGTCTTTTCCGGAAAGGATATAGATGTTCTCTTTCCCGGAAACAAGCTTCCGTCTCTTTTTGGTATACATCTTCTTCATTCCGCCCATCATCTCATAGAAGAAGCCATAGGTGTTGTAGTGTCCGCAATACGGATCAGCCATATAGGCTTCAACGTTCTTTTCGTTATAGCTCAGCCAGTCGAACTCCGTCCTGGCATTCCGGACGGACTTCTGATAAGGATAGAAGGAGAGGAAACCCATAAGCTTATCCTGCTTCTCCCAGTTCTTCTTTCCGGTACGGAGATGGGAAATGAAGCACCCCAGACGGATGGAAAAGGCGTTGTTCCTTCCGTTGCTTCCGCAGAGGATGAACTTCCTCACCGTATCGGGGTGTTCCTCCAAATATGCCTGGACCAGGAAGCTTCCATAGGAGTGCCCCATAAGATAGACGGGAAGCCCGGACTTCTTAGCCAAAAGAACAGTCTGGTAAAGTCCCTCCACTTCCATCCCAAAACCATTCCGGGGCATGATCTCCTGTTCTTCCACGGACCGGGCATTGAGTCCCTGGCCGAAATGATCTAGGACATAGACTGTGATTCCTTTGTGGTTCAAAGCTTCGGCAAAGGAGTCGTACCTGCTGGAGTGTTCGTCCATCCCCGTGAAGCAGACAAGATTTCCGATTGGCTTCTCCGCCTGATAGAGCTTTCCTTTTAGGAGATAGCTCTCGCCGGCATCAACCTGAAAAACGGGCATTGTTCTTTTCCTTCCTTGTTCAGGAATAGCATAACATGCCGAAAGTAGCTTAGAAAACACATTTGGTAAAAGAATAGCTGAAAAATAGCTTTTCGGTTTTAGAAAAAAGCAGAAAAAAAGAAAGCCTTTTCTAGGGTTGCCCTTTTTCTTATCTCCTGACGTGTTAAAATCAAGGGAGCTGTTTTTCTTCCACAGTACCGAGAAGCAGAAAGGAAATGAACATGGATTTTGACATCGCCATAATCGGCGCCGGTATTACCGGGGCAAGTCTTGCCTTTGCACTTTCGAAATATGATCTGAAGATCGTTCTCCTGGACGGGGAGAACGATGTTTCCATGAAGACGACCAAAGCCAACTCCGGCATCATCCATGCCGGTTATGATCCGCTCCCCGGAACCAGGATGGCCCGCTTCAACCTGGAAGGAAGCAAGATCATCCATGATCTTGCCCCGAAACTTGGATTCCATTATAAGCAGATAGGTTCCCTCGTTATCGGGAAGAGCGAAGAAGACCATAGCCGGATCAATGCTCTTTTCCTAAGGGGAAGGCAGAACGGAGTGGAAGGTTTAAGCATTCTGAAGACGGAAGACGAAGTAAGGAAGATGGAGCCCCGTATTGCTCCTGGAATCGACTACGCTCTCTATGCACCTTCGGCCGCCATCGTCTCCCCGTGGGAACTATGCCTTTCCTTGGCAGAAACGGCAGTCCTGAACGGAGTCCGGTTTGTCGGTGACTGCAAAGTCAGCGGCATCCAGAAATACGAAGACGGTTTCTCCCTAAAGACCTCCCAGGGAGTCATCACGGCTTCCTATGTCCTGAATGCTGCCGGAGTCAAAGCCGATGAAATCTACAGGATGGTTCTCCAGGATAGGGAAAACGAATCCTTTACGGTTCTTCCTGTAAAGGGGGAATATTTCCTTATGGATAAAGAGCTAGGCGGTCTGGCAAGACACGTTATCTTCCAGACGCCGACCAAGGCCGGCAAGGGAGTCCTTGTTTCTCCTACCGTGCATGGAAATCTTCTGGTCGGTCCGAATGCGGATTCTTCCTGCAGCAAGGAAGATGTCGGAACCTCCTTGAAGGCACTCTCCTTCATCGGAGAAGCAAGCAGAAAGACGATGGAGAACATTCCTTTCTACCAGAAGAACATCAGGAATTTTGCCGGAATCCGGGCAACCCTGAAGGACCAGGACGATTTCCTTATCGAGGAAAGCCCGATCGTAAAGCACTTCTTCAATTTCGCCGGCATCAAGTCTCCGGGCCTCTCCTCCGGTCCGGCTATCGGACTGGAAGGTGTAAGGCTATTAGATAAAGCCGGTCTTCCTCTCCATGAAAAGAAGAATTTCCGTTACTACCATCTTCCGAAGTTCTTCAAGGAGATGACGGAAGAGGAAAAGATAGATATCATTTCCCAGAATCCGGATTACGGCCAGATCATATGCCGCTGCGAGACGGTCACAAAGGGGGAGATACTGGAAAGCCTGAAAGGCCCTATCCCTGCCCGTTCCATCGACGGAGTAAAAAGAAGGACGAATGCCGGGATGGGAAGATGCCAGTCCAGTTTCTGCGGTCCGAAGGTCTTCGGCCTGATCCAGGAAACATTCCATCTCCCTTATGACAGGGTCAATCAGGACAAGACCGGAAGCCAGGTCGTCCTTTCGAAGACAAAGGAGGAAAAGTAGTTATGGAGATTGAGAACCACGACCTTCTGATTATAGGCGGAGGCCCGGCAGGGCTCGCCGCCGCATACGGCGCCTACCAGAACGGGATAAGGGATATCCTGATTCTGGAAAGAGAAGAAAGAACGGGCGGAATCCTCAACCAGTGCATCCACAACGGTTTCGGTTTGGAACGCTTCAAGGAGGAACTCACCGGTCCGGAATATGCGGCGCGTTATGAGGCTCTCCTGAAACCTACCAGTGTCGTAATCCAAACCGGAACCATGGTAATCGATCTATCGAAAGACCATATCGTGACGGCTATTTCGTCCCAAAAGGGTTACCAGAAGTTCTACGGGAAAGCAATCATCCTTGCCATGGGCTGCAGGGAAAGACCGCGGGGAGCGATCCTTACCCCCGGGACAAGAGTCGGAGGCATCTATACCGCAGGTGCGGCCCAGTACTACTGCAACATCGACGGGTATCTCGTCGGAAAGAGGATTGTGATCCTCGGTTCCGGAGACATCGGTCTCATCATGGCAAGAAGACTGACCCTGGAAGGGGCGAAAGTCCTTGCCGACGTCGAGATCTGCCCGTATTCCAACGGCCTTGCCCGGAATGTGGAGCAGTGCCTGAACGATTACCATATCCCTCTCTATCTTTCCTATACCGTCACGGAAGTAAAGCCGGACGAAAGCGGGAAAAGAGTAGGAAGCGTAACTATAAGCAAGGTAGACAGCAACAAAGTTCCTATTCCGGGGACGGAAATCACTTTCGACTGCGATACCCTGCTTCTTTCCGTCGGACTCATCCCGGAGAACGAACTGACGAAGAAGGCCGGCATCGGTCTTGATCCTAGGACAAAGGGAGCGGTAGTGACCGAAAACAGCGAAACGGACAACCCCGGAATCTTTGCCTGCGGAAACGTCCTCGAGGTCTATGACCTCGTGGACTACGTTTCCAAAGGCGGTGAAAAGGCAGGGAAGATGGCTGCCCTCTATCTGAAGGAAGGAGAGAAGAAATCGCCTCTTGTCCGTCTTCTTCCCGGAGCCGGCATCTCTTCCCTCTGCCCGCAGTTCTTAAGGAAGGAAGAGACAAGGGACGGAGCGGACTGCTTCTTCCGCATCCGGGAGCCGAAAAGAAATATCCGGATTGCCCTGGCGAAGAACGGAAAAACCTTCTCCAGTCTTCCTCAGGCCCGGGTCGTTCCTTCCAGGATGATGCAGATACATCTCTCCAAGGAAGATATCCAGGACTGCAGCGAGATTACCTTATCCGTAGAGGAGCAAACCAAAAATGAGTGAGAAAAGAGAGTTAGTCTGCATCAACTGCCCTAGGGGATGCGAACTTGTCTCCGAATACGAGAAAGGGGAGAAGAACCCGGACAAGGTGAAGGTCACCGGTAATTTCTGCCCTCGCGGAAGAGAGTACGGAAGGAACGAAGTCACCCATCCCCTTAGGATCGTGACTTCGACTGCCGTTGTCCAGAACGGCGTCTTAAGAAGAGTCAGCGTAAAGACAACTATGCCGGTTCCCAAGGAAAGCATCTTTTCCGTCATGCAGGAGATCAACTCCCTCCGCCTTACGGCTCCGGTCCATATCGGAGACATCCTGATCTCCCAGGTCCTCGGCCTTTCTGCCGATGTCGTCGCAACCAAGAACGTGGAGGCCCTGAAAGATGGAAAAGAAAAGCACTAGGAAGAAGTACATCGTTGCCCTTGACCAGGGAACCACTTCCTCGAGAGCAGTCCTTTTCAGCGAAGAGGGAGAAGTCATCTCCGTCGTCCAGAAGGAATTCAAGCAGATCTTCCCTCACCCCGGATGGGTAGAGCATGATCCGATGGAAATCTACGCCTCCCAGTATTCCGTTCTTTTTGAACTGATCGCCCAGTGCGGAATCTCCGCTTCCGATATCCTTTCTATCGGCATATCCAACCAAAGAGAAACCACGATCGTCTGGGACAAGACGACAGGGAAGCCTATTTATAACGCCATCGTCTGGCAATGCCGGAGGACTGCCGATATCGTCGAGCAGATGCGGAAAGACAATATGGGAAAAACCATCCAAGAGAAAACAGGATTAGTCCTGGATGCCTATTTCTCGGCCACGAAGATCAAATGGATCCTGGATAACGTTGTAGGGGCAAGGGAAAAAGCCAGAAAAGGAGATCTTCTTTTCGGTACGGTCGATACCTGGCTTTTATGGAAGCTGACTAACGGGAAGGTCTTCCTGACGGATTATACGAATGCCTCCAGAACCATGCTCTTCAATATCCATACCTTGTGCTGGGACAAGGACCTGCTCGACTATTTCGGAATTCCCCTTTCCATGCTCCCCAAAGTGCAGAAGAGCGCCTCCGTCTTCGGAAGCGTCGATATCCAGGGGACAAGGATTCCGCTTGCCGGAATCAGCGGCGACCAGCAGGCCGCTCTCTTCGGACAGGCCTGCTTCGAGAAGGGAGAAGCCAAGACGACTTACGGAACGGGCTGCTTCCTTCTTGCCAACACCGGGGACAAGGCAATCCTTTCCAGGCACGGACTAGTGACTACTCTTGCGGCCAGCGAGGGAAAAGACGGAAGGCCGGACTATGCCTTGGAAGGTTCCGTCTTCGTCGGTGGAGCCGTTATCCAGTGGCTGAGGGACCAGATGCGTTTTTTGGTCGATGCTTCGGACAGCGAGTACTTCGCTTCCAAAGCCGAGGATAACGGAGGCGTATACCTGGTTCCGTCATTTACAGGGCTTGGTGCTCCGTACTGGGACATGTATGCCCGGGGGTCCATCTTCGGACTGACAAGAGGAACGACAAGAAACCAGATCATTAGGGCAGGACTGGAGAGCATCTCCTACCAGGTCACGGACCTCAAGACGGCCATGGAGGAGGATTTAGGAGAAAAGCTCTGCTCCTTCAAGGCAGACGGAGGAGCCAGCGCCAACAATTTCCTGATGCAGTTCCAGAGCGATATCACCAACCTGGAAGTTATCCGGAACAAGACGAAGGAAACGACGGCGGAAGGGATCTATTATCTCTCCAGTCTTGCCATCGGAAAGATCCCCTCCCTTGCTTATATCCGGAAGAAGGAGAAGCACGACCGTTCCTTCCTCCCGGAGATGTCTGACGAAGAAAGGGAAAAGAAACTGAAGAAGTGGCATAAGGCCGTATCCTTATCGATGGGATGGGCAAAGGAAGACTGAGAATGCCGGGCCTAAGCCCGGCTTTTCTCTTTTCCTCCGACAGAGTGTTGGTTTCTGGAGGGTTTAAATATGCCTTTTTTCCGTTATAATAGACCGCAGTTTTGATTTCCCGGAAGGAGGAAACACACCATGGATCAGTACCATCCTCAGAAAGACGACCTCCGGTTCTACAGGGAACCTTTCCAGGCACAGGTAATAGACGGCAACATCGACCTCCATGCTTTCTTCAAGGTCTTCGAGAAGGCAATGATGGGTCAGCTGAAGAACTTCTCTCTTGAGCCGAACGAGGAATTCGTCTATGTAATCCTTAGGGGCGAGATGAAGGTTCTTGCTCCTATCCCGGAAGGAGAAGACTGCACCCTTGTCACTTTCCCGCTCTACCCGCAAGCCTTGGAACTCTACCGGGAAGCCTATGTCCTGAACAGCAAAGGCGAACCGGCAATCATTCTCCATACCCTCTGGGTTCTCGTCAATCCGAAGACCAGGAGGATCATGCCTAGCAAGCCTCTCCTTGCTTTCTTCTCCCGGTATCCCTTCGTCAAGGAACTGACTCCTCTCCTCTTTGGAAGACTGAAACGGATGGAGGAACCGGAAGAGAAGAATCCTGTTTCTTCCTACACCGTTCCCCTCTCCGATATCGATGCCAACAAACATATGAACAACACCTGCTACCTCCGAGTCAGCCAGTCCATGGGAATGAAACCCTTTTCGAGACTCCTCTTCGAATTCGAAAAGGAGTGCTATCTCAACGAAAAGCTCTCCCTGGAGAAGACGGAAGAAGAGGACAAGGATACTTATGT
Source organism: Bacillota bacterium (assembly GCA_023459795.1). Lineage (GTDB taxonomy): Bacteria > Bacillota_I > Bacilli_A > RFN20 > CAG-288 > Enterosoma. The sequence continues at coordinate 50,949 of JAEWSP010000015.1, read as the reverse complement.
CCTTCGGAAGGAGGACGGAAGCCTGTCTTTCCTGCTTTCTGCTTTCCACTGAATCCTATTCCTTATATAGATAAAGAAGAAGAAGACCAAAAAAGGCAGGCGTTTCCTCAAGAAGCGCCTGCCTTTTCGTCTCTCTTTTTCTTGCTCTACCTTTTTGGGGTAGGAATTATATTCTAGCACAGGTAGGGTGTAAAAAATAAGACTTGTAGTTTTGCCCGGGAATAGTAGAATCTTCTTATTGTTTTTTTGGGAAACCTAGGTGGAATCGGAAAGCAATCGCGGAGGGTAAGCTATGGAAAAAACGGAAGAAGCGAAGACAAAGAAGGAAGACAAGCAGTTTGATGTCGTTGCCGACTTCGGTATTGATGTCTTCAACAAGGAAGCGATGAAGAAGTATCTTCCCGCTAAGATCTATCAGTCTCTGCAGAAGACCATCGAGGATGATACGAATCTGGATCCGGAAATCGCCGATGACGTTGCCAAGGGCATGAAGGACTGGGCGCTTTCCAAAGGTGCCACCCATTACACCCACTGGTTCGAACCTCTCAACGGACTGACTGCCGAAAAACACGACTCCTTTATCACCGCTCCGGACAAGGAAGGCCATGTCCTTATGGAGTTCTCCGGCAAGGAACTCGTCAAGGGTGAACCGGATGCTTCCAGTTTCCCTTCCGGCGGACTGAGAGCCACTTTCGAAGCCAGAGGCTATACGGCCTGGGACTGCACTTCCCCGGCGTTCGTCATCCATGACGAATACGGAGCCTGCCTCTACATCCCGACTGCTTTCTGCTCCTACACCGGCGAAGCCCTAGATGAGAAGACTCCTCTCCTCAGAAGCATGGACTACCTGAGCGATGAAGCTCTCCGTGTCCTCCGCCTTTTCGGAGATACCAAGACCAAGAGAGTCACGACGGCAGTCGGCAGCGAACAGGAATACTTCCTGCTCGATATCGATGCCTTCGAGAAGAGAAAGGATCTAGTCTATACCGGACGCACCCTCTTCGGCGCACCGGCCCCGAAGGGCCAGGAGCTCGATGACCATTACTTCGGCCCAATCCGCGACAAGATCGTCGGATTCATGTCGGAAGTCAACCGTGTCCTCTGGAGACTCGGCATCCCTGCCAAGACCGAGCACAACGAAGTCGCTCCTTCCCAGCATGAGCTCGCCAACATCTATTCCATCGTCAATGTAGCCTCCGATCAGAACCAGATCGTCATGCAGATCCTGAAGAGAGTCGCCAAGAAGCACGGCTTTATCTGCCTGCTTACCGAAAAGCCGTTCGACGGCATCAACGGAAGCGGCAAGCATAACAACTGGTCCATCAACAAGGACGGCGAAGAGAATCTTCTCAAGCCTGGAACGGATCCTATCTCCAACACCCAGTTCCTGGTCTTCCTGACGGCTATCATCAAGGGTGCCGATGAATTCGGCGGACTGCTCCGCGAAAGCGTTGCTTCCTACAACAACGACTTCCGTCTCGGAGCCAATGAGGCCCCGCCGGCTATCTTCTCCGTATTCCTCGGAGAGGATCTCCAGAACGTCGTCGATGAGATCATCGACCCGAAGAATTCCAAGAAGGCAGAGAAGAAAGGCTTGCTTGTCACCGGAGCCAAGACTCTTCCTTCCATCAGCAAGGATTCCACGGACCGCAACAGGACTTCTCCTTTTGCCTTCACCGGCAATAGGTTCGAGTTCCGTATGGTCGGAAGCCAGGAGAACCTTGCCAAGCCGAATGCCAGCCTGAATACCATCGTCGGATACGAACTCGGACAGTTTGCCGATGAGATCGAGAAGGCTTCCGACAAGGATCTGGCCATCAAGAACTGGATCCGGAAGAACCTGACCGATCACAGCAGAGTCATCTTCGAAGGCGACGGCTATTCCCAGAACTGGCTTGCCGAAGCCGAGAAGAGAGGACTTCCGAATCTGAAGGATACCCTTCAGGCAACGGATGTCCTGAAGACGGAGAAGGTTCAGGATCTCTTTGCCAAGACGAATGTCCTGACCAAGTCCGAACTTGCTTCCCGAACGGAAGTCAAGTACGAGAACTATTCCCATTCCGCCATCATCGATGCCAAGACGATGTCCCATATGGCCCACAAGCTCTATCTGCCTTCTTCCCTGAAGTATGCCGGAGAGCTTGCCAAGGAAGAAAAAGACTTCCAGGCCTGCGGCGGATTTGCTCCTAAGGCCCTCATCGACCTCAAGAGCAGCATCGTCAAGAAGATCGAAGAAGCAGCCAATGCCCTTGCCGTTCTCGATGCCTGCATCGAGAAGTGCAATTCCTATAAGGGAAGAGATCTTGCTGTCTACTGCGAGACCAAGCTGATTCCCGTCATGCACGACTTACGGAAACCGGTCGACGAACTGGAGCTCCTTGTCAGCAAATCGGAATGGCCGGTCCCGTCCTACGGAGATCTGCTCTTCCATATCGTCTAACCTTGGCCCGGTTTATGCCGGGCTTTTCTTTTCCCGGCGGAAAAGATAAAATCATACAAGATACGGATGAAAAAGGGGAACAAAACATGAATCCATGGAAAGACGTTGATGAATCGAGAATCAAGCCGGAGGATTTCGTTACCTATATCGAGATTTCCAAAGGCGGCCATAACAAATACGAACTGGACAAGGATACCGGTCTGTTGAAGCTGGACCGTATTCTCTATACAGCCACCCACTATCCTCAGAACTACGGCTTTATCCCAAGGACCCTTGCCGATGACGGGGACCCTTTGGATGTTCTGCTTATCATGAGCGAACCGGTGGTCTCGGGATGCCTTGTCGAAGCCCGTCCTATCGGCATGATCGATATGTACGATCAGGGAAAGAGGGACTGCAAGATCCTTGCCATCTGCCCGCAGGATCCTTTCTACAACAACATCTATGATATCTCCCAGCTTCCTTCCCACCTCGGAGACGAGATCCAGCATTTCTTCGAAGTCTACAAATCCCTGGAAGGGAAGTCGACTCAGGTCCCTGCCCCGCAGGGAAGGGAAGCCGCCGTCAAGGTCATCACGGAAAATATGGAAGACTTCAAGAAAGCCTATCCGAAACAGAAGTAGTGCAAGTCTACGGCAAGGATTCCTTGCCGTTTTCTTTTTCCTGCCTTTCCTCTCTTTGGAATTAAGAGCCTAGCCATGCTTTGGTATGTTAGAATTATCAGGAAATGAAAAGCAATCGGTTTCTTCGGCTTGTTAAGCGCACGTTTCCTCTTTCCGGGGACATCAACGATACCGTCGGACGGGTTTTCTGCTACACGATGGAATTCCTTCTTTCTTTCCTTCTTCTTTTCTTCCTCAACGATGTCGCCCTAGGAATCCAGACAACCGGAAAAGACTACTCGGCCTCTATAGATCAGGTTGCGCTAAGGCCTAGCGACAGTACCCTTAAGACCATGGAGGAAGTAGACAGTCCCTTTACGATCACCCCCGAAATGGAAGCCGGATTTGTTTCCGATCCGGATTCCGGAATCTTGGAAGACTCCAGCTACAATTCCTCCTACAGAACCATTACCGAAAACGGAAAGACAAAGACTGTATATTGCAAAGACTCCATTCAAAATTCCGATTTCGGAATAGATATTCCTCTTTCCAACTTCTCTTATTTTGATAAAGACAGCAGTAATATCGTTATTTCGGATTTCAATCTTGCCGATATCGAGGCGTATAGATCTCTTCCTTCCCTGAAGGATAGTCTCTCTTCTATCTCCCTTAAGGACAAAGAGGTCCTACTGGATTCCTCGTTCCTAGAAGAACTAGGGGGAGAAGAAAAGAAGGATTCCCTTATCGGAACCACATTCCGGATTCCTCTTGCCTCTAGCGACCTTTCCCCTTCTTCCTATGTCGCCAAGGACTCCTACAGGACCTATACCATAAAAAGGTTCCTTCCCAGGACCGGATACAGGATCGGTTTTGCAAACCCCGATACTGCCTTCTCCTTCAGGATGGTTGCATCGTGGGCTCACAGCTATCTCTATCCTTTTGCAAAGCTTCCGGATCTTTCCGGATACGATCTGGTAGATGCCAAGGATATCCTGGAAACGGAATACCGTTTTCAGACTGATTCCGGAGAAGAGACGAGCCTCTCCTCTCTTCTTGCTTCCTCCTTCCCCGATCGGCCGGTTCCCTTTGCCTTCTCTTCTTCCGCTGCCCGGGAAGACTTCGTTCTTTCCGATGTCCAGGAAGGAATCCAGTATGCCGGCTCTGCTCTTGGGTTTATTCACGGCTATAAGGTCACGAAGGCTGCGGATCCGGACAAGAAAGTCCTGGTCTTCTTCGACCATAGTTCTTCCTCCGAGTATTCCCAGTGGTCTGGAGCATTCCCATCCTACCATGCCTTCCTCTCCACTATCTTCCTGGACAAGCTCTATACGGAAAGCAGGCTTTCCACGGAAGCGGAAGATACCTCTAAGGTATCGGTCCTGGTCCCTTCTTCTCTTCTTTCCCTTGCCGGGAAGGATGGAATCCTTCCGGCAAAAGGAAGCGACGGAGAAAACAATTACTTCAGCAGGATGGCAGGCCTTGATGCCAGCTCCTTCGAGATCAAGGAAACGGACAAGGATTATGTATCCCTGAGCCGGAGAGCCATGGAGAACCTGTTTAGTCTGAAGCAGCAGTCCTTTACCTATTCCTTTACGAAGGAGAATTCCTTTGGCATCCAAAGCGATCTCTACTTGTATAAGGTCGGATGCTTCTTCCTGACTTCTTCGCAGGATAAGACAATCCAGTATTTCCAGTCCCATCCCGAATACGGGATAAAGGCAGTTGCTGTTCCTTCCCTTTATACTACCTATTTCCGGATCTGCGGGCTGAAGCTCAGGGGTTCCGGACTGATCTTCCTGCTCTGCTTCGTGATTTATCTCCTTGCCACAATCCTCGGGGAAAGATGGCGGGGGAAAGAAGAAGCGAAAGGCTGCTACCAGGAAGAAGAAAACAGTTTTTCTTCTTCCCTGCTTTTCTCATTACTGAGAATCGCTTTTTTCCTATTAATACCGCTTCTAGGAATCTCCTTCCCCATCCTAATAGGCATGAAAACATACTATCTGGGATTATGGATAATCCTCTATTCCGCTGTCTTTTTCCTGCTTCCTTCTGTTATCTATCTGATTTCCTTTTTCTGCTATAGGAAACGGATTGTTGGCAGGCGCTAATTGTTTGCTGACAAAACCCTTTTTGGTGCTTTTCATTATCGTTCCTAAAGTGTATCCTATCTTTTGTAAAGTAAAAGGAGGAAAACCATGAACATCTCTTTGTCTCATGTTACGAAATATTACCAGGACAACGGAAAGTCAAGCAAGGGAATCGAAGACATCTCCCTCTCCTTCGATACCGATTCCTCTTTTGTCGTCCTGACCGGTGAATCCGGATCCGGAAAGACCACCCTCATCCAGGTACTGACAGGACTTCTCGACTACGACGAAGGAGATATCTCCTTCGACGGGAATCCTCTTTCCGGTATGCGGGACGAAGACAGGGAAAAGTTCTACCAGACGAACATCTCTTTCGTCTTCCAGGATTACAACCTGGTGGAATCCTTCACCGCGGAAGAGAACATCATCATTGCTCTTCTCAAGCAGGGGAAGAACACGGTGGAAGCAAAGAAGATTGCCGATGAGAAGCTTGACCTCGTGGGGCTGAAGTCCCAGAAGAGGATGAAGACCTCGAGACTATCCGGAGGCGAAAGGCAGCGGGTAGCTATTGCCCGTTCCCTGGCCCTCGATACGAAAGTCATCGTCTTCGATGAACCGACCGGAAATCTCGATCAGGAGACTTCCAAGCAGATCATCTCCCTGATCCATTCCCTCGTCCCGGGAAGGCTGATCCTCTATGTGACCCACGAATACCAGCAGGTCGCCGATATCGTCACCCGCCATATCGTGCTTGCCGACGGCCATGTCATCGCGGACGAGAAGGTGAATCCGACTGTCCCGGAAGAGAAGGGCAGCGAGACAAAGGAAGAAAGCAAAGAAGGAAAGTTCCGTTTCTCCTCCCTGCTTTATACTTCCTCCCTTTTCTCCTTTAGAAGACCGGGAAGGTTCATTGCTACTCTCCTCATCCTTCTTCTCTCCGTGGCTTCCTGCTTCGGTTTTGCCTGCGGATACAGCGCCATTTTGGCTGTCGGAACCAATTCCGTAGGAGCGGTATACGAAGGGACAAGGGAGGGAACGGAAACCCTGTTCTCCAAGAACTCCATCGAGCAGAAAGATCCGGATACGAAAGATGCCTATGCGGATTACGGGGATCTCCTTGCACGGAATAATTTCTATACCTACGACAGGGAGATTGCTACCGATATATTTTCCGGAAAGACAACCGACACGTATTCCAACTACTGCGCATCTTCCTTTCTCCTCCCTTCCTATGGCGACAGCTATCTTGCCAGTGCCTTTACTCTGAAGAACGAGGTAAGTGCCACCGACGGATCCGATTCCTGCTCCGTCATCCTGTACGGGGACAATGATGTTTCCCATAACAGTAGCTACTCTTTCTACAAGAATCTTCTTGGCAAACCCGTCTCCGTCCTTCCTTTCTCCACTGAATACATGGACTACAAACCCAGCGAGGAAGGAAATATGACTCCTTCCCAGTTCCTTGAAGATGCACCTAAGGCAACCCTTACCAAAATCTACCTCACGACTAATCTGGCCTTCCAATTCCGCCCTGCTGTCCTCTTCTCCAAGGAAGCCATCAGCAAAGAGGAAAGCCTCATCCGGAAGGTCATGTCGGAAGTCCCTACTCTTAGCACCGTCGGCAAGATCGAAGTCGCAGGCGGGGCAAAGAGCTTTTCCATCGCCCAAGGCAATAAGGTCATGGAAGAAGAAAATGCCAACCTGACAGTCTTTATGAAGGCGGAGAACACGATTCTCCTCTCTTCTTCCTGGAAGAACAGACGGAATGAGCTGACCCTCAAGATCAACGACCAGTTTGCTCTTTCCCTGGATAAGCTTGGCTCGGACGTCTTCGAATACTACGATCCGGATCCTTACGATATCTTCCTGAATGACTACGCCTATGGAATCAGTGGCGATCCTGTCGGAAAGTACCTCATCGACAACAAGCTCTCTGGAAGAATCTACAGCATGGATCCTTCTTCTGCCGTTTCTCTTTCCGATACTTTGACAAAGGATGGTTTCGGTGCCTACAGGATGAGCAAGTACCAGAAGAAGGAATCCACGTATACGGGAATGGGAAATGCCACTTTCGAGGCCCGGATCGGTTTCTTCTTCATGGCTCTCGGGTCTCTGGCATGGATGTTCCTGATCATGTTCCTGCTGAGGATGATCCTGAACAAGTTCTATTACCGGAAAGGCGGAGATGAAACCGTCCTCTCCTATATCGGCTATACAAGGAAGGACATGATGGCCATCAACCTGATGGAGTTCCTCACAATCGTCGTCATCGGAGATGTTCTTCTCTATACCCTGACTTCTATCCTCATTCCGACAGTCCATTCCTTCATGGTCTATGCACCTGTCTTATTCGCACTGGCAATCCTTCTTTCCATCTTCTTCGCTTTCTTCCTGAGCCGTCCGCTGAAGAAGAGGAGAAACAAGTAGTATGATTGAAGCAAAGAACGTATCGAAGACATATAACCCTGGCTCCAGGAAAGAGAACTGCGTCCTGAACAACGCCTCCTTATCCCTCCCGGATACCGGGATGGTCTTCATCGTCGGCAAATCCGGTATCGGAAAATCCACCATCCTCAATGCTATCGGCGGCCTTATTTCCTATGAAGGAGAAATCCTCTACAACGGAAAGAAGGAAGACATCGAGAAGTACAGGAGACGGAACATCGGTTACATCTTCCAGTCCTTCTATCTCTTCGAGGAACTTTCCGTAAGGGACAATATCCGTATCGGACTGAACCTGGCCGGAGTATACGACGAGAAGGAAATCACCAGACGTGTAGGAATCCTCCTTGCCGCTGTCGGCCTCAACATCAACGCTTCCAGAAGTGCAGGAGCATTGTCTTTGGGCCAGAGACAGAGAGTCGCTATCGCCAGAGCCTTAGCCTCGAATCCGCATATCATCCTGGCGGATGAGCCGACCGGCAACCTCGACAGCAAGAACTCCCTCCGCATCATGGATATCCTGAAGAACCTCTCGAAGGATCATCTTGTCCTCTGCGTCACCCACAACGTGAACCTGGTCAGCCTCTACGCGGACAAGGCCTTCTCCGTCGAGAACAAAGCCTTCACGGAAATCGATCCGAAGTCCGAGAAGCTCGACAGCGCCTATTCCGCAAGCCGCATCGATGTCGCTTCCCTTACCAAAAAGGAGATCCAGGAAGGCAATGTCCTCCTGAAGCTCTATGTTCCGAAGAACGGCCCACAGACCACTCTTACCTTGATTCAGAAAGACAATAAGATTTTGATTGTCGGAGACAACATCTCGATAGCCAAAGCAGAAGATGTAAAGCTTATTACGGAAGAAGAAAAGAAGAAAGAAGACTCTTCCAGTATTGCTGAGTCCAAGCCGGAAGAGAAGAACAACAAAGCCGATCTCAGCTTCGAGTCCAGGAACGAGAAGCGTCCTTTCAAGCAGGCGCCTTTCCTCTATACCTGCCGGAACTACCTGAAGGGAGAAGGGCATACCGTTTCCGGAAAGAACAAGTTCGGAAAAGGGTTTGCCTATGTTCTGGAGATTCTCCTTCCGCTTGCTCTGTTCCTGATTCTGGATCTCGGCCTTGGCGGGTATCAGCTTATCGGTTCCCAGGTTTCCAGCTACTCCCATTCCACGGATAACGTTGCTTTGCTTCTCGATGATTCCAAGAAAGAAGCAGTGACTCTTTCCGGAGAAGAAATCTCCAAGATTGTTGCGGACAAGGATAGCGGAATCATCGAGAATCCAAGCCTGAATTCCTCCTATTACTCCATGCCATACGACGGAATCGCGACTTTAGGACGCAGCGGAATTCTTCCTTCCTTCGAACTAAGGTGCTATTCCGTGCTCAACAAGACCAGCGATATGGATTCCTACAAATATTCTTCCTCTCCCATAGCCTATTCCTTCTCGGACATCGATAGCTACAAATCCCTATCGGGATGCCAGAGCCTGGAAGGCGTCACCCTCAAGGACAATGAGATCCTACTCGATTCTTCCCTTGAGAAGATCTTCGCAAACGTCACTTTCGACAAAGGAACCCTGGAAGAGAACATCAAGGATACCACCTTCACTCCGAACTTCGGAATCAACATGGTCTCCTACCAGCAGACGGATAAGGAAACATATACGATCAAGGGATTCGTCGATACCGGCTTTGCTACCGCCTATGCAAACAAGAAGACAGCAGACGCTTTCCAGAAGCAGTGTTTCTTCAGGACGCTTTCTGGAACGTACAGTTCTATCCTTCCGGATTTCTCTGATTTCGAGATCCTGGACTACAAGGATATAAAGGACAGCACGAAATATACCATCGAAGACGATGCCGGAAACAAATGGGATCCAAGCTCCCTGTCGGGAACCGTCTTTGACCAGCCGTATGTCTTACTAAGCAGCGAAGCGGCTTCCTCCTTCCGCTATCTTAGCCGGATCTTCGGTATTTCCTACAACTACAAGCCTTACGCCTTGAACGGAAGCGGAGACAAAATCAAGGACAAGAAGATCCTTGTCTTTGCCGACGTTAAGAACAATGCCGGAGACACAATCGACTCCTACAAGGTCTTCCAGAGCTACCGTCTGTTCCTGGAATCCGTCAGCAACTCCGTCGTCGATTCCTCTGTGGGCACTTCTTCTACCAGTGCCGTCTCTGTCTCTCTTCCGAAATCCTTCCTGAATGGAAAGGATTCCAGTGCGATCACTGGGCTTTCGGAAGCAGAAACACAGGAAGTAGCTAACCTTGTCTGCCTGAACAATGGATTTTCTTTGCCGTCTTTCTCTCTCCAGGAAGAGCAGAGCCAAGACAACTACATCCACATCTCCGAAGAAGGCGAAAGACTTCTTCTTCAGAAGCTTAGGGCTTTTTCTTCTCTGAACCTTCCTTACTACCATGACTCTTGGTCCTCCCCGGAAATTGATGCCTATATGGGAGGAGTTTTCTTCCTTTCTTCGGATACCGGGAAGACTGTCCGCTACTTCCAGGACCATCCGGAATACGGAGCCCAAGCGGTACGGATGGACAAGCTCCACACAGCAGTCGTTAACCAGCAGCTCAGTTCCTTCATCAAGCCGATGCTGATCGCCCTGTTGATCGTCCTTGGAGTCCTGACCCTTATCCTTGTCCTCGACTCTATCAGCAGGACGAATGCCAACCGCTACAAGTTCGGTGTCCTTAGGAGCCTTGGAATCTCCGGCCGGGAACTGCTCTTGGATGATATCCAGAACGTCCTTGCCTCTCTTATCTTCACCTTCCTCCTTCCGACTCTGGCAACCCTCCTCCTGATGTGCGTCTTCAATATCTTCTACCTAGGCATCTACTATCTTGCCTTCCTTGCCGCCTATACGCTCCTCTATCTCCTGGCATCGGAAATCCCTCTCCTGTTCCTCGTCAGAAAGAAGCCGATGAAGATCCTGAACAATCTCGATTAAGAAAAGCGGGCTCGTGCCCGCTTTTGTTATTTCCCCTGCTCTTCCAGGAATTGCCTGATTCCTTCCTTCAGTCTTGCCAGGCCGTCCAGAAGCTCTTCTTTCGGAACAGCTACGTTCATACGGAGGAACGGTTTCCCTTCTTCTCCGTAGAGGCTTCCAGGAGTCAGCATAAGACCCGTCTTCTCCCTCAGGAAGGAAGCCAGCCTGTCTCCGTCTTCGGTAAGAGGGAGAGTGCTGATCCAGAGGAGGTAGGTCGCCTCGGCCTTGGAAAGGGTAAGAGGCATCTTGTTTTCTTCTAGGAAGGAAATCACTACATCTTCGTTCTCATCGATAACAGCCCGAAGAGAATCCAGCCAGTCCTCTCCTTTGCCGTAGGCAGCAATTGCAGCCGGTATTGCAAAGTCGTTCGGTTCTTCGCATTCATCGATATTGAGCTGACTGGCAACCTTGTCCCGGATTACGGGGTCGGCAGAAATCATTTCGGATGTCTTGATGCCGGCAAGGTTATAAGCCTTCGTCGGAGAAAGAGCAATTAGGCTGTTCTTCCTGTTCTCTTCGCTTGCAAAGAGATAGGAGTTGTAGGAGATACCAGGTCTTGTCAGTTCTCCGTGGATCTCATCGCTGAGGATTACCACGCCGTTTTCCCTTGCCAGTTCTCCAAGACGGGCAAGGTCCTCTTTGGAATAGACCTTCCCGGTCGGATTCTCGGGGTTGCATAGAAGCATAAGCTTAGCCTTAGGATCCTTAAAGGCTTTCTCAAGGCCGGTAAAATCCAGTCCGGATCCCTTCTCCTTGGAAAGGAGAGGAACCGGAAGGATGATCCTCCTATTGTTCGTGATGGAATGGTAGAAGATATTGTAGACAGGAGGAGTCACGATGACCTTGTCTCCGACTTCGGTGAGCGCCCGGACCGAGGAAGAGAGGGTCGGAATGACGCCGGTCGAGAAGACGATCCAGTCTTTGTCGATATCATATCCATGCCTTCTCCTATAGAAACCCTGGATGGATTCCTTCCATTCCTCATTTGGCTGGACATAGCCGAAGACGCCTTCCCGGACTCTCCGTTCCAGTGCATCCTGGATTTCCGGGGCCGCCTTGAAATCCATGTCGGCAATCGTCAGAGGAAGCTCCCCTTCCTTCACGTCCCACTTCTGGGAGGAGCTGCTTCTTCTAGAAAGCCTAGAGGAGAAATCATATTTCCTCATATCCGCTTCCTTTCCTTACAAGGATCCTGATCTTGCTCTTATCGATTCTTTCATCGTCCTGGATCAGTTCCTTCACGGAAAGAGCACGGATAGTTCCGGACTCCGGGTTCTTGACGGAGAGAAGGAGAGAAGGAGTCTCCACGTCCAGGTTCTTGCAGTATTCGAAGATCAGGTCCGAATCCGGGCTTATCGACGTATTCTTCAATACCACGTTTTCCATATAGCAGAAGCCTTGGTGGGAGGTGACCTTGCAGTCGATCAGGGTGATGTTCCTGCTGTTCCAGCTGAAGTACTCTCCGTTCAGGACACAGTTCTGGAGAGTTACGTTCTCGCAGTTCCAGAAGGCATCCTTCGTATTGAAGACGCAGTTCTTCGCCTTGATGTTCTTTCCGCCGTCGAAGGCGTAGTTCCCGTCCAGGACCATGTTCTCGATCGTAACGTCCTCAGAACCCATACCGAAATAGTCCCCTTTGGCCTGGATATCCTTGAGGGTTACCTGGCTGCAGTTCCATAAAGTCTCCTGGGCATTCGCAAACCGGACTCTTTCCAGGGTGATGTTACGGCATCTGCGGAATTCCTTCGGAGCGATGATATCCAGATCCGAAAAAGAGGAATCCTCCGTATACCAGAGACCGGACCTGGACATCTCCAGGAAAGTGCAGTTTGTAACCTGATGCCCTTTTCCGTACCAGAGAGGATATTTATAGCCGAAGGTGACATGATCGATGATTAGGTTCCTTCCCTCCTTGAGAGGGGATTCCCCGTTATCGAAAAGAGAGTCCGAGATTTTTGCATCCGAGAGACGGAAAAGTGCTCTTTCTCCTTCGAAATGTCCGTTATGGTATTCTTTCATGGGTATCCTTCTTTCTAACTTCAAATTATACTAGCCTTCCGGAGGAGTGCGGTGCAATATGCGTAAGAAAAAAACGGCTGCTACGATTCTTGTTTCGTAGCAGCCGTTTGTTCCTTATTCGAAGCTGAACTGGGAATTATAGAGGGAAGAATAGAATCCGCCTTCCTTCATGAGGGAATCATGGGTTCCCTTCTCGACGATGCCCCCGTCCTTCAGGACGAGGATCAGGTCGGAATTCCGGATGGTGCTAAGCCGGTGGGCGATCACGAAGGAGGTCTTCCCCTTGGTCAGCCTGTCCATAGCTTCCTGAAGCTTCTCCTCGGTTCTGGTATCGACGTTGGAGGTTGCCTCATCCAGGATCATGAGAGGGGACTTGCGGAGCATGGCACGGGCGATAGTGATGAGCTGCTTCTGGCCGCCGGAGATCTGGCTGCCGTCGCTGATGACATAGTCGAGCCCTCCCGGAAGGGAACGGACGAAGTGGGTAAGGTGGGCATCGTGGATGACATTCTGGATATCTTCTTCCGTGACTCCCTTGGTGTTGTAGACGAGGTTCTCCCGCAGGGTCCCGTTGAAGACCCAGGTATCCTGCAGGACCATGCCGAAGACATCGTGGATTTCCTTCCGCGGCATATCGCTAGTCTTCACGCCGTCGATAAGGATATCCCCGGAATCCGTCTCGTAGAACCGCATCAGGAGGTTGACGATCGTCGTCTTCCCGGCACCCGTAGGACCGACGATGGCGACCTTGCTTCCCGGCTTCACCACGGCCGAGAAGCCGTGGATGATTTCTCTTTCGGGCTCGTACCCGAAATGGACATCCTCGAAGTTGACGGATCCCTTCACTTCCTCTGCTCCGTCCTTCTTCAGAGCGAAAGGCTTGCCCGTTTCATCGGAGATCTCCTTTTCGCCTAGGAAGGCAAAGACACGGGCGCTAGCGGCAGAGACAGTCTGCAGAGAGTTCATGGCCTGGCCGATCTGGCTGAAAGGCTGCTGGAAGAGACGGACATAGACCAGGAAGGCTGTAAGAGTACCGAATTCAATGCCGGTTTCCGGATGGGAAGTCATCAGGATTCCGCCGACAAGAAGAACCGCGACATAGGTAAGATAGGAAATCCAGGCCATGGAAGGCATCATCAGTCCGCCGCAGATCTGGGCCTTGAACATGGTTTCGCCAAGTTCCCTGTTCTGCTTGTCGAAAGCAGCGTTGTACTTTTCTTCTGCACGGAAGGCTTTCAGGACGGACTGCCCGGAATAGGATTCCTCCACTCTTCCGTCGAGCGCACCGATCTGGTTCTGCCTCTTCATGAACTGAGGCATGGCAAGCTTCATGATGAAAACCAGGAACAGAGCCATAAGCGGAATGGATAGGCAGGCGACAAGAGCCATCTGCCAGGAAGTGACGAACATGCCGATCAGGGAACCTACCAGCATGAAGATGGAGGATAGAAGCATACCGAGGACCTGATCCAAAGACTGGGACATCGTATCGACATCGTTCGTCACGATGCTCAGGATGTCTCCTACCTCCCTCGAATCGAAATAGCTTAGCGGTACCCTGTTGATCTTGTTGACGATGTCCTTGCGGAGGGAATTCGCATATCTCTGGATAACCGATGTGACGATGAAGGAAGCAAGGTAGTTCGAAATGGAATATCCGACGTATAGGCAGATCAGGATGACCCCGTTGCGGGAGATTTCATCCATATCGATAGACCTTGTTCCGGCACCATCCGCAATAGCCTGAGTGAGCTGATCGAGGAAATGCGGGGAAATGATGGCAATCACCGTGGTCACCAGAAGGAAGAAGACGGAAAGGAATAGGAACGGCCAGTATTTCTTGGTAGAAACAGCAACCTTGCCGAGGGCTTTCGTGTTCTCCTTCAGGGAGCTGTTGTCGCCTTTCGGCATCTTAACCTTTGTACGATGCATACTCATAAGCCAAGTTCCTCCTTGGAAAGCTGGGAAAGAGCAATATCCCGGTATGTCTGGCAGTTCTTCAGAAGCTCTTCATGCTTGCCTTTTCCGACAAGCTTTCCTTCATCGAGGACCAGGATCTCGTCTGCTTCCATGATCGTTCCGATACGCTGGGCAACGATGACCTTGGTGGACTCGGGAAGGCTGTTCTTCAGATTCGTCCGTACAGCCAAGTCCGTCTTGAAGTCGAGAGCGGAGAAGGAATCATCGAAGACAAGGATCTGAGGCTTGAGGGCAACGGCTCTGGCGATGCAGAGTCTCTGCCTCTGTCCGCCGGAGACGTTCGTTCCTCCCTGGGCGATAGGAAGATCGTATCCTTCCCTTGTCTTTGCAAGGAACTCCTCCGAGCAGGAGATCCGGCTTGCTTCCTTTACTTCCTCGTCCGTGATCTCCTTCTTCCCTAAACCGATATTGGAGCGGACGGTACCGGAGAAGAGAACACCCTTCTGAGGAACGAATCCGATCAGTCCGCGGAGAGTATCCTGGTTCATCTTCTTTACGTCTACTCCGTCGATAAGGACTTCCCCTTCGCTTACGTCATAGAAGCGGTCAAGAAGATCGACAAGGGTCGTCTTCCCGGAGCCGGTAGAACCGATGATAGCAATGGTGTCGCCCTTCTTGGCGGTAAAGGAGATATGGGAGAGAGTATCTTCCTTGCTGTCCGGATAGCGGAAAGAAACGTCCTTGAATTCGATTGTCCCTTCTTCCCGGGGTTCTTCCGGAGAAGAAGGATTCTGGATAGAAGAAGGAGTCTCCAGCACTTCGTTGATACGTTTTGCGGAAACCCGGGCACGGGGGATAAGAATGAACATCATAAGAAGCATCAGGAATGCCATGACGATCTGGACGACAAGCATGGAGTAGGAGGAGAGAGTGGCATAAGTCGTCTTCCCGTCATTGACCAGTCCTGCTCCGACCCAGTAGACGGCAAGGCTGATGCCGTCCATGACGATGATCATCAAAGGCATCATCAGTCCGACGGCGTGTCCCGTAAAGAGGTTGAGGGAAGTAAGGTCATCGTTTGCCTTCTGGAACTTCTTCTCCTGGTAAGGCTCGGCATTATATGCCCTGACGACCCTAATGCCGTTCAGCTGTTCCCTGGTGATCATGTTCAGACGGTCCAGATACTTCTGGCTCTTCTGGAACTTAGGGATAACAAGGATACCGATGATAGCAAGAGAAACGATCAGGAAGGCAATGAAGATTCCGGTCGTGATCGTAAGCTGGCTAGAGGATGCCTGGATCTTGCAGATTGCCCAGATTGCCGTTACCGGAGCGGCAAAGATAGAGCGCATCATGAAAAGCCAGGCCATCTGCACCTGTTCGACATCGTTTGTCGTTCTCGTAATCAAGGAAGCAGTGGAGAAGTGGTTGAGCTCGGATAAGGAGAAAGAGGAAATCTTCTCGTTGAGATCATGGCGGAGAGAGACGGCAAAGCTAGCCGCGATTCCGCTGGCAAAGGCGGCAATAACCACCTGGCAGCCGACATATCCGACAATAGTGAGAAGCATGTAGGCGGCAGAAACCCAAAGGCTTCCCGTTGTAACAGTGGCAATAGAATGAATCAATGGTGCGCTTTCGGCAGGAATCATACTAACTAAAGGAGACCCCGATTGAATAAGGGAATCCAATCCGCTCCATCCTCCCATTGCTGAGAGAGATTGGATGGCAGAATCTGGCAGTCCCATCTTGCCAGGATTGCCCTGGTAATAAAGATACATGATGTTCTGGATGAGATCCGACATATAGTCAGTCATCAGCATCATGCACCAGACTTCCAGTACCGTAAGGGCAACGATCAGAGTCATGCTGATCCAGTCCCTCTTCCTCAGTTTCTTCATCAGCTTGATCATAATGGTTTTGGTCCTTCCTTCTTGACGCCTTCGATAACGGCAAACAGTCTCTTCCCCTCTTCCATAAAGTTCCTTAGCTCCTCGGCACCGAAACGGTCGATTACCTTATCAGTAGCTTCTAGGAATCCTGTCGTCTCCTTGTCGAAGGCTTCCTTCCCCGCTTGGGTCAGGAAGACTAGGGTCTTCCTCCTGTCCGCCTGGCTTGTAGAACGTCTGATCCAGCCCTTCCTCTCCATCAGCTTCAGAAGGTTTCCGGTCCTTCCGCTTCCGACCGAGAGAAATTTCTGAATCTGGGAAGGGGTTAGTGGTTCCTCCTCCCGGTTCAGTACAAAGAGGATACTAGTCTGGGCCGCAAAGTCCATTGCCGGAATCGAACGCTGGCAAGTGCCGGACTTCAATACGAATGCTGCCCACTCTATCTTCAGCTTCTCTCTTTCTTCATTATTCATAATATCTCACCCCGTGAGCATATTTCATTATAGGACACTGGATTCCCTTTTCAAGTCCTTTTGTCTCACGGGGTGAGACTTTTCAAGGAAAATGAAAACTCTTTCATAATTACCATATAGGATATAGGCATAGAATGTCCCGGAATGAAAGCTATCGATCTAGGCTCCGAAAAGACCTGGCCGGTCATCCGGAAGCTAGTGCTTCCGGCTATGGCTGCCCAGATCGTCAACGTCCTCTACTCCATCGTCGACCGTATCTTTGTCAGCCAGATAGGCTCCGCGGCACTTTCCGGTATTGCCGTCTGCTCTCCGCTTGTGACGACCCTTACTGCCTTTTCCTTCTGGGTAGGACTAGGAGGCGGCCCTCTTTTCTCGATGCGCCTAGGAGAAAAGAAAGACGGGGAAGCAAAGAAGATATTGTCCAATGCCTTCCAGATGCTTTTCCTTTTCGGTCTCCTTTTGGAGGTTGTCTTCTTCTTAGCCTTGAAGCCCGTCCTCTTCGCTTTCGGGGCAAGCGAGAACTCTTATCCTTATGCCCGGGATTACATGATGATCGTCTTGGCCGGGATTTTGTTTCCGGTCCTTACTTTAGGACTCAACGAGTTCCTTTCCGCCCAGGGGATGTCCTTAGGAAGCATGCTCTCCACATCCATTAGCTGCCTATGCAACATCGCTTTCGATGCCTTGTTCGTCCTTTGCTTCAACTGGGGCGTAAAGGGGGCCGCCTATGCCACTATCCTCTGCCAGGGAGTTGGTTTCCTCGTCTCTCTTTTACTGCTGCTGAAGAAAAGCACCCGGATCCGGTTATCCTTCGGAAAACCGGATTTCCGTATCTGGGGAAGCATCCTGAAGCTCGGATTCTCGCCTTTCATCATCATGGTTACGGACTCTCTTCTTCTTCTCCTCTTCAACACCACCTTCCAGAAGTACGGCGGAGAGAAAGAGGGGGACTTCCTGATCGAAGCAAGCACCATCGTGACCGGGTTCGAATCCTTGATTACCGGACCGCTTCTGGGAATCAGTACGGGAAGCCAGCCGATCCTCGGCTACAACTACGGTGCCGGAAGAGAAGATCTCATCCGGAAGAGCGAGAAACAGATCTTCCTCTTCGGACTATGCTTCACGACCGTTTGCTTTCTCCTAAGCTATCCTCTGGCACGGCCTTTTGCAGACCTCTTCGTCAGATTCCAGAAAGGCGGCTCCTCCTCGGACAAGGAACTGCTGGTCGATACTTCGGTCAAATACATAAGGATCTACATGTACGGCATCATCCCTCTCTCCCTCCAGTACACGACCGTCGACGGACTGACCGGAATGGGACAGGCCAATTCCTCCATCTGGCTCTCCCTGAACAGGAAAGCAGTCCTGATGCTAGGTTCCATGATTATTCTTCCTCTTCTCACCAGGAAAGCAGAGTCTACCTTCTATGCAGAACTCATTGCGGATATAGGATCTGCTGTCGTCTCTACTCTCGTCTACTTCCTCCTCTTCCCGAAGGTCATGAAGAAAATGAAACAGAAAGAACCGAATTTTTCTTTGTTGAAAGCAAAATGACAAGGCTGTAGTAGAATAGAGAGGAAACAAGAGCAAAAGAAAGGACTGATATATATGCGGAAGGACAACCAGAACAGAGCACGTCTATATGCAGCCAAGGTGCCGGCTTTTCCGTTTGCGGGAATCCCGCTTCCGGAATATCCACGGCCTGGCTTTGCAAGAGACAGCTATCTGACCCTGAACGGCCTATGGAGCTTCGAGAGGAAGAAAGGAGAGGAACTTCCGGAAACCTATTTCCGGAAGATCCTAGTACCTTATGCCGTGGAATCCCCCTTAAGCGGAATCCATGAAAAAGCCGAGATCGATGATTACCTCTTCTACGAAAGGGAAGTCGTCCTGCCGGAGTCCTTCGGCAAAGGGAAAGTCCTTCTCCACTTCGACGGAGTGGACCAGATAGCGGACGTCTATTTGGATCATAAGCTCGTGATGACCCATGTCGGGGGATTCACCCGCTTTACTTTGGAGATTCCAAAAGACAATCCTTCCCGTTTCCTCCTTACCGTAAGGGTAAAGGATGTCACCGACTCCTCCTACCACACCGTCGGCAAGCAGAGGCTGAAGCCATGGGGATGCACCTATTCCTCGGTATCGGGAATCTACTTCCCGGTGTGGCTCGAATCCGTCCCGGAGGACTATGTGGAGTCTATGAAGATTACACCGGATCTCGACGGAAAAGCGGTGGATATCCTTCTTTTCTCCTCCTCTTCGGGAGAGGCCAGCGTCAGGATAGGAAACGAAACCTTTTCCGTTTCTTTGAATACCCCGACTCGTCTTCCCCTTAAGGAGGTTCATCCCTGGAGCATAGAGGATCCCTACCTGACTCCTGTTAAGATTACATACAAAGAAGACCGTGTCTCCTCCTATTTCGGAATGAGAAAAATCGAGATTGCGGAAGACGTGGAAGGAAACAAAGGGGTCTACCTGAACCATAAGAGGATCTTCCTGACCGGTCTTCTCGACCAAGGCTACTACTACCTCGGGGATTACACTCCGATGGATTATTCCGACTACGCAAAAGACATCCAGGAAGCAAAGAAGATGGGTTTCAACTGCCTCCGCAAGCATATCAAGATCGAAGAGGACAGATACTACTACGAAGCCGACAAGAAGGGAATGCTGATCCTGCAGGACTTCCCGTCAGGGGGAGACAGGAATACCCTCTTTGCCGTCGTCTATCCGAAGTTCTTCCCCATGTTCAACCATTACTCCATGGTCCATAATCCCTACCGCTTCTTCCGGAGAGACAACGAGGAAGGAAGAAAGGAATGGGACAGGGAGACTACCGAGTGGAGAAAGGAACTGCATAACTTCCCTTCCGTAGTCCTATACACGATCTTCAACGAAGCCTGGGGCGAATTCGATCCGGACCTCCACTACATCGTCTCGAAGAAGGAGGACCCAAGCCGGCTTGTCGATACCTGTTCGGGATGGGTCCATCCCGAATCTAGGCACACCGACTTCTATAGCATCCATGCTTACGATATGCCTTTCCTGAAACGGTACCGGAAGAATCTTCCGCCTTACTTCCTGAGCGAGATAGGAGGATACGGATTTGCGCTTCTTGATCACTCCTTCTTCGGAAAGAAGGTCTACGGGCATTACAAGGTGGATTCCAAGGAGAAGCTGAAGAAGCGGATTGCAAAGCTCTACAAAGGGCTTCTTCCGATGGCGAAGAAGCATCGCCTTGTCGGAACGATCTATACGGAGCTAAGCGACTGCGAGATCGAGCTGAACGGTCTCCTTACCTTCGACCGGGTGGAGAAGATAGATCCGGAGTTCCTTCTCGGTATCAATGCCAAGCTACAGAAGAGCCAGGAATAGGAGCAAGCAAAAACCGGACTCGCGTTGGTCCGGTTTTCTATTTACTTGGTGACTGCTTCTTTCGTTTCCGGCTTGTCCAGAGCTTCGAGGTCTGCTTTTCCCATGGCAGCTCTGTCCAGTTTTCCCTTGTACTCCACCTTGAGGAGGATAGGAGTGAGGAAGGAGGAGACAAGGATGACGCCGATGACATAAGGCATGATCGTCGGATGGATGATTCCGGCATCGATTCCGGTCTGGGCGGCAACGACAAGGACTTCCGCTCTTGCCATCATTCCGGTTCCGACGATGAGGCTGTCCTTCATGCTGAACTTGCAGATCTTGGCTCCGGCTCCGGAACCGATGACCTTGCCAAGGAGTCCCATCACAATCCAGAGGATACCGAAGGCAAAGAAGTTCCAGTCGAAGGCACCATTGGAGTTGGTAAGATACATGGATCCAGCCGTAACGGCGAAGAAGACAGGGGAGAAGATGTTGTTCGTGATCGTATTGGTCCTTTCGTCGATATAGCCTTTCGTAGCGGTCTTGGAGAGGACAAGACCGGCCAGATACGCGCCGGTAATATCCGCGATATTGAAGAACTCCGCAAGATAGGACCATAAGAAGCAGAAGCCGATAGCAAAGATGGTGATACGGATATGATGCGGATACTTCTTGGAAAGCCAGTTGAATGTAGACTTCAGAAGCTTCCCGATACCAAACGTCAGGCCGAAGAAGACAGCCATGAAGAGAAGGATCAGCACAATCTGGAGAGCGGCGCTTGTCGATCCGGAAGCCCGCATGATCATGGAAACGAAATCGGTGCCGCTAGCCATCGCCTCTTCGTCTCCGGACTTTGCCAGGGAGATGACGAGGGAGAGAAGGATAACGCCGATCAGATCATCGATGATGGCAGCCGATACGACGGCCGTCCCGACATCGGAATCAAGCTTCCCAAGTTCCTTGAGGGTGGCAACGGTGATGGAGACGGATGTAGCTGCCAAAATGACGCCGTAGTAGAGTTCCGTGAAGACCGGCTTGACGGAAAGGGACTTCACTCCGGAAGCATCTATTGTGTAGACTTCCAGGACTCCCGGATGGAGAAGGTTGAAGACATAGGACATCAGGAACCCGAAAAGGAACGGAACAACAACTCCCAGAACCGTAATGACCATCGCCGAGACACCCATCTTCTTGATCCGGTTGAGGTCCGTTTCCAGTCCGGCGCTGAAGAGGATGAAGATGACACCCACCTTGGAGAAGAACTGAAGACCGTACTGGGTGTAGGAGGTGAAAGCCTTCTGTCCCGGAATCAGGATGATAAGACCGATGACAAGACCGGAGACAAGGAATCCGACGACCTGCGGAAGATGGATCTTCTGGGCAAGCAGCGAGAATATCTTGGCCGCAATCAGGATCAGTCCTAGCGGCAGAAGGATCTGGAACGGGCTTCCCTCCGCCTCCTTGACGACGGGAAGGTCAGCCAGGAACGGAACTACAGGTAAAAAGTTCATAAAGAATCTCCTTTCCCAATATCGACAGTACTATTGTACTCACAAGAGGCAAAAAAAAATAATCTTTTGAACCGTTTTCCTGTTTTCCGCGCCTTTTGCGAAAAAATCGGTAGAAAAAAAAGAAAGAGGCCAGCTGGCCCCTTTCCGCTTTTCAAGTCTATAGTCCGGCCAGAAGAACATCCTTTCCCTGCTTCTGGTCTTTCTTCCTTAAGACATACCCGGCCACTCCAAAGCCGACAGTTCCAAGGAAGGAGACGAAGAAGAGAGGAATTCCGATCCTATAAGCCTTCGGACCGACATAGGATACCTGCATCGTATAGCTGCCTTTCTTGGCAACACGGAAGGCGACAAGTCCGTCTACGTATTCCCCTGCTACCTTGGTTTCTTCCTGGCTTTCCTTCTCCGAAAGACGGATCTCATATCCGTCGTAATAGAACTGCGGAATCTGTATCAGGGTATTGTCTTGAAGGATTGTTCCTTCCAAGGTGACGCTTGGAGTATTCAAAGCTGTCGCAAGGACAGTCCCTTCCCCTTCCAGAGCTCTAGGAGCAAAAGTAACGCTGTTGTACTCTTCTACGGTATGGATAAGCCTGTCCTTGACCCCGATTGCTCTTTTAACGCTCGAGTAAAGGGAATTCGAATACGTAGGAGTGTAGTCGGTTCCGAATACCAGAGGCATGTATTCATTCATGGCTCCCTGCCAGGCTTGCGACTTCGTATATTCCTCATCAACTACGTTAAAGGGAACATCTACTCCCTTCGTTTCGCAGGTATCGAAGGAGACCTTCTTTTCCGGATAAGCCTGGCCAAAGGAGAAGAGAAGGATGGAACAGGCACCAAGCCCGGCAAGAAGAGGAAGGGAGGCTTTGTACTTCTTTGTAGCAAGCGGAGCAAAAACCGTCAGGAAGAAGAAGACAGCAAAGAAATCAAACAGGGACCAGTTCCGCCAGGCAAACTGGCATTGCATGAAGATGGAAGGAAGGATCTTCCAGCTAGCGGGGACTAGGATCAGGACAAGAAGGACGACAAGGGAGCAGAAAAGGAAATACAGATCAGGGTTCTTATAGAGAGGAACACTCTTTTCTTCTTTGACGTCTTTTCCTTTCGAAAGGCTCAGGAATAGATATAGAACGAAGAATATGCCAAGGGAGAAAAGGACTTCTATACGGCGGTAGAAAAGAAGGGTGGGAAGGAGAAGGACGACAAGGTCTAGGGGATAGCGGAAATAGATGGAATGAGGAATCTTCTTCAACAGGAAGTCGGCAAGAATCATCACTAGGGCAGAGAGGAAGCCGATCACAGCACCAAGGACAAGGACGTTCACAGTAAGGCTTTTCGGCCAATCGGTCCCGGAAAGCTGTCCTCTGACCCAGTCGAGATTGAGGAATCCGCTGAACAAACCGCTGTTGATGCAGGACTCCTGGACATGCGCCAAGGTAGTCCAGACCTTTTCCGAGTCGCAAACGATATATAGGCCGGATTTCTTGGCCGCCATCGTCGGAATGACATAGAAGAAGACCATGCCAAGGACAAACGTGCAGGAGACAAGAAGAGTCCAGAAGGCATGCTTTCTTTTCAGCGCCCGGATAAGGCCCTTGCTGTTGGCAAGGAGATAGAGGATACCGAATACTGCGGCAAGAAGAGCAGTATAAGGGTGAGTGAGGACCAGCAGAGTAACACCGAAGATGCAGCAGATATAAGGCGCAACCTTATAGGAATCGTCATGGACAATCCGATAAAGCCCGTAGAAGAGAAGCGGAAGAAGACCCATGCCGAGAGTCTCGGCAAAGGCAAAGCGGCAGAAAAGACAGAAGACCCGGTAAGGGGCAAGGACATAAAGAGCAGCACCGATAAGGCCGAAAGCCTTGTTTCCCTTGCTTATTGCAAGGCCAAGAAGATAGGTAAAAATTGCAGCGGCAAAAGTGCTTATCACCAAGACTGCCTTGCAGCATCCGATCAGGGAGGACCCCATCTTTTCCGTCAGGAAATAAAGAGTGCCGACAGCGTAATGGGGAAGAGGACCATAGAAAAGATAGGTGTTGTATCCGAAGGCTCCTTCCGCAAGATGATCCGTGGAAAGCGTAAAGAACCCGTTCTTGAGTCCGTAATAGACGTCATAAGACTGACTAAGGTGGAATTCGATATCGTCTCCGAAGACAAAACCTTTCCGGAAAAGGAGATAGACAGAAAGAAGAGAAAACAAAAGCAGAGAAAGATATACAGCGATCTGGGATAAAACCCTTTTGGTTCTATTGTTTTGCATGGATACATTATAAAACTTTTTCTAGCGTTTACCTTATAATATAAGCCCATGGAAAAAGAAGAAGAGATCGAGTCCTATAAAGTCAGTATCGCAGAACCGGAAGACGGATCCGGAAAGATCCTTCTAGTGTCTTTCCTGGACGGGGAAGGATTCCTTCGCCAGAGAAGAAAGCTGGATAGGCCTAACCTTGCCTTCCTCAATATCGAACCGAAGGACTGGGAAGATGATTTGACTCCGTGGAAAAGCGGGAAAATCTACAGCAAAGGCAAGGAATGCGGAGGAAAAGGAGACCTTTTCCTCTCCTTTATCTTGGATAAAGCGATTCCTTATGCTAGAACCGCTCTTTCTCTTCCGTCTTCTTGCTCTATTCTTGTCTCCGGCTATTCCCTTGCCGGCCTTTTTGCTCTCTATATCTCTATGAAGACTGATCTTTTTGAAAAGGTTGCCGCCGTATCTCCTTCTTTCTTCTATCCCGGATTCACGGAATATCTGAAGAATAACAGATGCCATGCCAAGGAAGTCTATCTCAGTATCGGGGATAAAGAGTCTCTTACCAGGCACCCACTTCTTTGCCAGGGAGAAGACAAGGTTCTGGAAGTCCAGAAGATTCTAAACAGTCAGGGAGTAAAGGCGACCTTCGAAGAAACCAGGGGAAATCACTTCCAGGATTCTATCCCGAGACTGAATCAAGGGATTGTATTTCTCCTTAAAAAGAAAAAAGAAGAGTAAAAACAACTTGTTTTCTTAAAAAATACTGCTTTTTATGCATTATTGCTTGCTTTTCGTCTTTCAAAAAAAGCGAAAAAGCACTTTCTTTTTCATCCCCCTATCTTTTCCGTTATAATACGGGCGTTCCAAGAAAACTCAAAAACTGTCTGGAGTTTCCATACAGTTTAAATATAAAGCAGTATCGAAAACCGATCAAAAGGACGGAGCCTAGCTCCACCTTGGTTTTGAAGGGAGACATAATCCTATGGAAGAAGATAATAAAGATAACGGAATCAGCGAGGAAGTATCCTTCTCGGATGATAAAGGATTCATCTATCCTACCTATTTTTCGCTGGATAAGCTGAAACTGGATACGGCAGCGGACGGACTGATGGAAAAGACGCTTTCCATCGGTTCCCGCCTTTTCCCTGTCAAGGATAACCTGTCCTCTTTCCAGGAAGAGGGGAAAGACGTCTATCTGAATCTGAACAAGCTGCTTGGTTTTGAGGATACGCATCTTACTTCCCAGGTTCTTTCCCTAATCCTCATCTCCCCAAACGGAAAGAAGGAAGAAACCAAACTGGTATACCTTAGCCGCTATATCCTGATGAAGGATCCAAGGAAAGAAGAAAACAAAGGGCATATGTCCCTGCTTCTCGATTCCCTGACTCTGGACTTCCCCTATCAAAGAGAAGAAAAGAAAAGCAACCTCCAGATCAAGATCGACGGAAAACCTCTTTTTCTTCTCCTTGCCAATAACGATGCAGTAAAAAAGGCAGCCTAGGCTGCCTCTTTTTGTTTTTCTACTTCTCTTCCTTCTTCTGGTATTCGGGCCGGTTGATGCTATCGGTCGCATGGAAGGTATTACCATGATATCTTTTGTGAAGCTTGTTCAGATTATACTGGGCAACCTCTTCAAGAGTGAGTCCTAAGCCGTTGGCAACTTCGCTGATATACCAGAGAACGTCTCCTACTTCTTCTTCCAGATGCTCGTAATCCATCGTATGCCCCTGGAACTTGACCTTCTTCACGATATCGCAGCATTCTCCGCTTTCCCCGGCAAGTCCCAAGACACCGTTTAAGACCATATCCGATCTTCCGTCCTTGCTGATAAGCTCGTACGTCTCCTTCTGATACTCGTTGAAGCTAAGCTTTCCGTCCTGCCCTTTAACCTTGTTCTCTTCGTTCATGGTATTTCTGTCCTTTCGTAGGAATGGTTTTATAATACCACAGGGAGGAGGAAGAAGAATGGAAGAACAGCCTTATTCCTGTCTAGAAGCCTTGCGGCTTCTAAAGAGGGGAGTCCCCTTAGTGCTTCTCGGAAAGAAGAGGCAATCTCTCTTCTGCTTTTTGGAAGAAAAAGATAAAATTGCCGTAAAAACCCCTTTTTACGGCTTGCTTTTGTCTATTCCAGACTTTCTTTCCCTATACCGCGATTCCTTCTTCCTCGAGGCGGAGAAAGAGGGAGAGAATTGAAAAATCGTATACCCTAAATCGGGATGGTTACGGGGGTTTTGCCTTGTCCCCCTTTCCCCATCTTGAAATCAGTTTCTGTTTTCCTATAATCGTGGTGTTGGAAAAAGCGAGGTATAAAAACATGGCTAATTCAACAGATGATCAGGTTGTTTCTCAGAACGTCAACGGCGAGAGAAAAGAGAAGAAGTCTAAGAAGCAGAAGAAGGCCTTCAAGGCTGGAAATGCTTCGGCTTCTGCTACCCCTGCCCAGACTGAGAACAAGTAGTACAAGTTA
The DNA here is from genome assembly GCA_023459795.1 of Bacillota bacterium. Classification (GTDB taxonomy): domain Bacteria; phylum Bacillota_I; class Bacilli_A; order RFN20; family CAG-288; genus Enterosoma. The sequence goes on along the minus strand of JAEWSP010000015.1, from coordinate 24,499 downwards.
CTCTCAATCGAAACGGTTCCCCTCGGGGAGCCGCTTTTTTCTTCAGCGGAAGGAAAAAATAGACGAATCCGGTTCTTTTTTAAGGTAAGAAATCACTAAGACTTGAAAATCGCGCCCGTTTCGCTATAATTGATATGTTGTTTCTAGTGAGGTAACAAAATATGGCTATTTCCAAGATTGATCCGAGAGGCGCTCAGGCCGAGTGGGATGAGCGGAGAGAGAAGAGACTGAAGAAGCAGGCGAAGGAAAAGGCGAAGAAGGCTAACAAGGCAGAAGATGCCAAGGCCGCTTCCGCTAAGTAGTCTTTTTCCAGAATCGGATGCGGTTCCCTTCGGGGGACCGCTTTTCTTTTTTCAGTCTTTTTCTTCTTCGAACAGGAAATCGGGATCCTGATACCTGGGGACGATGACTTTCTTCCTCGCTCCATCAATCAGGAAGGAGTTCCTGTCGGAATGGTAGAATTTCTTCTCCATCGTCATATCGATATCGGCCGTGATGAATCCGGTCTTGGCCGAATAGACGTCGTGCTGGAGCAAGGATTCCAGGACCAGGTCCTTGCTGATCCTGGCAGTCAGTTCCGACTTCTGGAACTTCGGATAGTCGTAAAGAGAACCCTGGGACATCATCTGCAAAGCGTAATACACATCCGCATACCGGGGATCCAGAGACAGGAAAAGAGAAAAGCCGTCTCCTTCCTCCTTCAGCTTCGAGGAGAGGATGATTGCTTCGTTGATGTCATATATCAAGGTGCCGTAAACAACCTGCTTCCTCATCGAGGAAGCTTTCTTATAGTCCTTCCCGTCCCGGCTGAGGAAGGTGTCTTTGACGACGTCCCCTTTTTCGGTGACTCCCCGGATGGAATAGTACTTCCTGGAGAAAAGCTTTCCGTACCTCCCCAGATACTGATCATAGGTAAGGGACTTCGGGGAAAGGGTAGCAAACTGCTCCTTCTTCTCCGTCTCGAAACAAAGGATTTCTCCTTCCATAGAGTCATAATAACGGCTTGCAGACCTCAGGAATGAGGACTCCGAGTAAGACTGGCTGACTTCCAGTTCCGGTTCGTAGTAGTTGACAGCCTTGATCAGCTGGTTTGCCTTGAAGGTGATTACCTTGGAGACGCATACGCCGGAAGAAAGGACCAGGGAATACGGAAAAGAGGCTTCCTTCTCCAGAACCAGGGAAAGAAGGGCATAAGGGGAGGACTTGTACTGAGCGATGATTTCTTCAGAAAAGACTTTATTCATTCAAAAAAGGAAAAACCCACCGGAAGGTGGGTGTATAGCTATCTAGCCTTCGCCTTCGTTCTATCCGGAGGAACCTCGCCGTTCTTCTCCTTGGCCGGCTCTTCCTTCTTCGAAACATCAATCGTCTCCTCATCCATAAGGATTCTCAGCCGTTCCGCATGACGGCGCTTGGCTGCCTCTTCGTCACTGGCCTTGTTGGAATAATGGTAAATGGAAATCAGGAATCCGATAAGGGCAACGATCATGAACAAGGTTCCCCAGAGACGGAAGTCGCACACGCCGGTCTGCTTGAAGAAGGTAGCTACGCTCTTCTCGAACTGATAGAGAGCATTATCGCTCAGTCTTCCGACGTTGTAGGCGCAGACGCCGAGAATGGCGACGACGAATCCGAAGACGAAGATAACTCCGAAGACGGAGTACCAGACGATCTCGGACTTATAGAGCTTCGTTCTGCTTTTCTTTTTATCAGCCATTTTCTTACTTCTCCTTGCTGGCCTCAGAAGCCTCAGCCTTCTTCTCCTGTGCCTTCTTCAGATCTTCGAGATACTGCTTGTCGAACGCCTGGATCTCATCGGAGACCTTGCGGAACTCCGTATTGACCTCGCTTCCGGTATATCCGATGATGTCGTTGAAGTAGGAAGTGAAGAGCTGGAAGAACTGTTCCGGATTCGTCGTCTCCATCTGGCCGTTGAAGATCTGGCAGTCATGGTAGGTGTTCTCTCTGGCGAAACGGAAATCCGGATCCTGTTCCCCGTAGGAGTTCAGGACCATCACCATATCCTCGTTGAGTTCATGGAACTCATTGCGGACCATACGGACAGACGGATCCTGATCCGGCTTGAATTCCGGATCCTTTCTCGGATCGATGTTGCCATGTTCCTTGGAATAGCTCTTGGCAAAAGCGGCGACAGTCGCATTCGCTTCATTTGCCTTGTTGGCAAGAAGAACTGCGGAAAGCTTTCCGGCATAGGCATGGAAATACCGCTTGTCATCCTGGATCAGCTTTTCGATTTCCGGATCCAGCTGCTTTCTTCCCTTCAGGAATTCAGCACCCTTGTCGCAGAAAATCTCCAGTCTTGCACGGAGCTTCACGATTGTCGTGAAAAGCTCGACGACCAAGGAAGTCTCGACAGAGACCTTTCCCTGGAGATCGGAATGAACGATTCTTCCATCCTTGGAGTAGACATCTTCGATGTAGTAGGTCATATCTTCCATGAGTTCCTTGCCGAACTCTCCGTTCCGGGCACAGTTCTCGAAGAAGGGAGTTCCCTTGCCAGTCAGTCCTTTAAGGGCTTTGTAAAGAGTTACCCGCTCTTCATCCACGAAGGATTTGGAAGTAGGATTCTCGACATACTTAAGGGAATTCTCGATGATACGGGAAAGATTGACGATCGACATGACATTTCGTTCTTCGATATTCATGGGCATTGGTACTCCTGCGATTGATTCTAGCGCACAACTAAGTAGCTATTATAATACAACAGGCCTTATTTGACAAAGGGACAAAAGAAGCACGGAAAAGAAAAAAAGCCTTCTCCTCCTATATCCCTTATGAAAAGCCTTATTTTCTTTCTCCGGGATAGTCTTTTTCCATCCGTTCCGGATGGGCAAGATAGTCCTGTATTTCATAGACTCCCTTCACGATATGGGAGGCATGCTTCTGGACTTCCTTTGCACCTTGCACCATGCAGAAGGAATGAGGGAAGATGTCGAACATCGGGATATCGTTCCCGGAGTCTCCGCAGACAGCTACTTCCTCCGGCTTGATTCCAAGCGTCTTCGTATATTCCAGAAGGCCTCTCCCCTTGTTCACGCCAGGGGCTGTGAACTCGATTCCGTTGTTGCTTAAGGCAATCGAGAACTTGTCGGAAAAGCGTTCCATAAAGGCAAAATAGGATTCCTGGGCAGCCTGATAGGAATATTTCCCTAGTCCGAAGGATACCGTCAGCTTATAGACCGTATCCCCGTCGAATTTGCTGAGGAATACCTTCTTGTCGAAAATGGCCCTTTCCCTCCTGATGCCTAAGAAGAGATTGCCAAATGCCGTTATGTTCTTCACGAAGCTTCTGTCCCCGCAGTAGAGGTACATCTTGTTGGTCTGATCAAACAGGAACCAGAACAGGATCGAGTAGTTGAAATAGCAGTTCGTGAAAAGCTCCAAGGCGTCGCTGTTGTTCAGAGGGTGGCTGGTATGGAAAACCCCATCCTTGTAGAGGAAGGCTCCGTTGCACCCTAAAAGTGCCATCTTGGACCCGACCGACCGTTCCAGCTTGGGAAGGAGGTTGATGCCTCTTCCCGAAGCGATGACCACCTGTCCGCCGGAAGCGATGAACTGCTTGAGGAAGCGTTTGTTCTTTCTGGGAAGATCGAGGATGTTGTACTTGGGGTAGAGAAGAGTCCCGTCGAGGTCCGTTGCCAGTAGTTTGATCATGTTATTTCCTGTCCGAATATTCTAGCCGAAAAGAAGGCGATAAAAAAGGGCGAACCTTTTCAGGTCCGCCCCCTCCTTTCCTATTTCTAGTGGTTTTCGACCTCGATCACACCGTATCCGTGATCTTCTCTTTCATATAAGACGTTGACCTTTCCGGTAGTGGAATCCAGATAGATGAAGAAGTTGTGGCCGAGGGCATCCATACGGGCAAGAGCTTCATCGACATCCATCGGGGCGAGAGACAGCGTCTTGCGGCGGACGATCTCCACGTCTCCTTCTTCTCCTTTTCTGTCTTCGATTTCCTGGAAGAGCATATCCTTTCCGAGCGATTCCTTCTTCTTGCTCTTTCCAAGGATCGTCTTGACCTTCCGCATCTGCTTTCCAAGTTTCTGGTCGATCTGGTCGACAGCGTTGTAGAAGTCGCCGTCAAGAACCTTGGCACGAAGCTGGGTTTCTTCCGAATCCAGCGAGATTTCAACTCCCTTCTGTTCGTTCTTGAGAACTTCGATTCTCGTAGTCACTACGACGGAGTCCGGATTGCGGAAGTAACGGGCATAATGTCCGATGGTCTTTTCGACCTTTTCCTTCATCGAATCCGTTAACGAAACGTCCCTAGATACATAATTGTACTTCATAATGGTAGGCTCCTTTCGTTATCTTCATTATAATAAAAAGCCTCCTTTTTTAAAAGGGGTTTCACATCTTTTTGCCGTAAGCTAGAAAGGATATTCCTTTTTCATTTGTAAGCCCTTCCTATTATATACGGAGAGGCAGGAAATGAAAAAGGCCGTGCTTCTGCACGGCCTCAGGCTACTTTTCTTCGGATAGGACGCGGAGTTCTTCGAAGGGGGTATCCTTAAGGATGGTTCCGTTGTCCTTCCTATAGAAGCGGATCAGACGGAGAAGGTTTTCATCGACCACTTCTCCCGGAATCAGAAGCGGGATTCCCGGCGGGTAAGCCATTACGGTTTCATCGCTGATTCTTCCGATGCTGTCCTTGAGCGGGATGATCTCGTTGGCATGGAGATAAGCCTGCCGGGGAGAATAACGGCTTTCCGGATAGACATCGCTGAAGGTCGGGATCTTGGTCTTCCCGGCTTTGTAGTGCCTCTTGCTCATATCCTTCAAGGCAGCAAGGAAAGTATCCATATCCGACTTCCTTGTACCCGGGCCGAGAAGTGCCAGGACTACGGAGACTTCGCCCAGTTCGCACTGGATGTTGTATCTTTCCCTGAGCTCGACATAGGCTTCGTGTCCGTACATATTAAGGCCGGTCACATCGATGACCAGCTTCGTGCCGTCCGTTGCGAAGCGTCCGGAAGCATCGCTCTTGTCCTCGTACTCCTTGCCGTAAACATGGAGACCGGGAATCTTGTTGATCTTCTCCCTTGCCTCATCGGCAAGAAGCAGGATCCTATCGATTTCCTTGCTGCCTCTTAGGACCATTTCCTTCCTAGCGGCATCCAGGGAGCAGAGGAGAAGGGAATTAGGGGAAGTCGTCGTAATCATATTGAGCGCACGCTTGATTTCCCTGTAGTTCACTCTTGTTCCCTTGACCAGGACGAAGGAGGTCCCGGTGAGGGATCCGGAGTTCTTATGCATGGAAAGAGTAGACATATCGGCACCGGCATCCATAGCGGAGACCGGCAGCTTCTTGCTGAAGTAGAAATTGGAGCCGTGGGCTTCATCGCAGAGGACGATCATATTCCGGCTATGGGCTTCCTTGACGATTTCCCTGAGGTTGGAGACGACTCCATAGTAAGTAGGATTGATGACGAAGATGGCTTTGGCATCCGGATTCTCGTCCATCGCCTTCCTGGCGCTCTCCAGAGAGACACTGCAGCAGACGCCTAGCTTCTTGTCCGTATCCGGGGTGATGAAAACCGGCTGGACACCCGAAAGAATCAAGGCATTGACAACAGACTTGTGGACGTTCCTGGGAAGGATGACCTTATCCCCGGAATTGAACCCGCCGATGAACATGGCAAGGATTCCGCCGGATGTTCCGTTGACGCTGAAGAAGCAGTGGTCGGCATGCATGGCCTTGCTGGCCAGGATCTGGGAGTCCTTGATGACGCTCCTGGGGAGGGCAAGATTGTCCATCCCGTAAGGAGCATTCACGTCCGTCTCCGCAAAGACATTGCTGATCTTGCGGGAGAGGTCCGTGTGGAAGTTTCCCATCTTGTGGCCCGGCACGTCCAGGCAAATAGGCTTGCTCTTCAGGTACTTCACATAGGCATCCAGAAACGGAGTCTTTTCCTGTTCGTCTTTGTCTCTGTCTTTGTCTTTATCTTTGTCTTTATCCATTGTCAGTCCTTTGAAACCAAGCAACCGGAAAGGAGTCTTGTTTTTCGTTAATACTTTATATCAAAGATTAACGCTTGGAGCAATATTTTTTGAGTTTTTCTACTTCGTCCAGTTTTTCCCAGGGAAGCCGAAGATCCGGACGGCCGAAATGACCATACCGGGCAAGAGCCTCATAGGAGAAACCGTCAGGATGGCGAAGATCGAACTTGCGGATGATTCCGGAAGGAGTGAAATCGAAAATCTTCCCTTCGACAAGGGCGGAAAGGATCAGATCCTTATCCACGGTTTCTGTTCCGTAGGTCTCTAGGGAGATCGAGACAGGTTCGCTTACGCCGATGGCATAGCTAAGCTCGATCAGAGCACGCTTGGCAAGACCGGCAGCGACGATGTTCTTCGCAGCATATCTTGCCGCATAGGCGGCACTTCTATCGACCTTGGTCGGATCCTTGCCGGAGAAAGCTCCTCCGCCATGCGGAGCACTTCCTCCGTAAGTATCGACGATGATTTTTCTTCCTGTAAGTCCTGTATCCCCGGCCGGGCCCCCGACGACAAAGCGTCCCGTAGGGTTGATGAAGACCTGGAAATTCGGATCCTTCTTGAAGCCGAAGGAGAGGATGACGGGGTCGATGACCTCGTCCATGATCTCCTTGCGGAGAGCTTCGATTGCAATTTTCTCGTCATGCTGGCAGGAGAAGACGATAGCATTGATGGTCGGTTCCTTGCCGGTATAATTCACCGTCACCTGGCTCTTCATATCCGGGCGGCTGTGGGGAAGCTTTCCTTCGTGGCGGAGGTTGGATGCGACACGGACAAGCTTGTGTGCCATAACCAGAGGAAGCGGCATATAGTTCTCCGTCTCGTCTGTCGCATATCCGAACATGATGCCCTGATCCCCGGCTCCGATCTGATGATCGTCTAAAGAGGAATCGACTCCCTGGGCAATATCCGGAGACTGCTGGATAACATGGACCTGGACTTCCATCCTGTCTGCATCCAGTCCGATTGCATCATCCGTATACCCTATTTTCCTAGCTACATCCCGGGCAATCTTCACATAGTCTAGTTTAGCCTTGGTTGTGACTTCTCCGGAGATGATGATGCATTCCCTTGTTGCCAGGCATTCTACCGCCGTACGGGAAGAAGGATCCTGTCTTAGGGCTTCATCCAAAACAGCATCGCTGATCTGGTCGCAGAGCTTGTCCGGATGGCCTTCCGAGACGCTCTCCGAGGAAAAGAGATTCAGGATATTTTTATTTTTCATGTCTTCTACTCCGCTTTCTTGCTGTCGAGATAAAGCTGCAGGGCCTTGGCTGCCTGATCCGGGCAGGAAGTGCTCTTGCTTCCGCAGCGGATACCGCTAAGGCAGCGGATGACATCCTGGACTTTTCTTCCCTTCATCAAAGCTCCTAAGCCCTTCAGGTTGCCGTTGCAGCCTCCCAGGACCTGGAAAGACTGGATCGTATCATCCGAATCTTCTATCCTAAACTTCATCAAGACCGAGCAGGTTCCCTGCGGTTTGTAATCAAATTCAGTTTCCATGGTATATTTCCTTGTTTCCAATAAGCACAAAAAGAGGGAAGGGAAGAAATCCTTTTCCAAAGCGTCCTGGGAAAGGTTGATAAGGCTTCTTTAAGGGCGGGGGAACCCTAGCCGAACGTCATGCCTCTGGTAAGGCCATGCCGGCCGTTTTCCAGAGGATCCAAAAGGAAAAAGAACAGTTTCCCGAAGGAAGCATTCCGAAGGAGGATGACGGCCGAGTCTGTTCTTCTTTCCATAAGTAGGATTAGTGTAGAGTCCTCGAAGCTAAAAATCAACGGGGACGCAACAGGTTTTAATAATCCAGGTCATGCCAGGGAGTAGGGACGCCGTTCACGTATCTCCAGGACTCCAGTTCCGGCTTCTCGCTGTAGAGAAGGATCGCGTAATCGCCTTCTTCGCTTACCCAGTGCTCCTTGAAACCCTTTTGGAGGGAAGAACCTTCCAGGAACAGAGGAATCGGATCGAATTTCAGGTCCTGGACCGATTTCTTCAAGGTAAAGGCAAAGCTATCTATCTTCTGGACGGAACGAGGGATGAGAAGACGGCATAAAGGGGCATTGTAGAAGGCACTTTCTCCTATCTTCTTAAGTCCCGGATTCAGAAGTATCTCGTTGAGGGAAGTGCAGGAGGAGAAAGCTTTCTTTCCTATGGAACGCAGAGACGTCGGGAAGACGACTTCGGTAATGCCGTCCCTGCCTTCAAAGGCATGGTCTCCGATCTCTTCGATTCCGGAAGGCAGGTAAAGGATTCCGAAAAGGGAGCGGGGTGCAAAAAGAAGATGTTTCCTGTCCTTGGAAAGGACATAACCGTCTTCCACAAGGAACCGGGGGTTGTATTCGGCAATCGAAATCCGGTCGATGGGATAGCCAAACCCTGCTTCGAAGTCGATATCGACCAGGGTAGAGGGAATGACAAGGGATTTTATTACCGTGTTCTGGAAAACCTTGTCTCCCAGATCCTTGAAGCCTTCCGGAAGCTCGAGACGGGACAGGGAAGACCCGGCAAAAGCGGAATCCCCGATCTCCGTCATAGTCCTAGGAAGCCCGAGCACGCTTACCCAGCTGTTCTCGAAGGCTCTTTTTTCGATAGCGGTGACGGTAAACCCGTCGATCTTTTCCGGTATGACGACATGGCTCTCTTTGCCCCGGTAGGAGATCACGGAGGCATTCTTCAGCATCGGATGGAGCTGGAAGATAAGCCCCTGGCTATCTTCCGTCTCGTTCTTCTTCTTCTCCCCGAAAGGAGTCGCCAGCCCGCTTACGTAATGCCAGAAGGATCCTTCCTCGGCAGGGTTCGGATAGTCCCGGTAGAGGAGGAAAAGACTTTCGGAAGGAAGCATGGCCTTCAAGGATTCGGAAAGGACATCCGCTTCCAGGAAGAAAGAGACCGGTCTGCGGCGGTAGGAAAGATCGGAACCGAAAGCGTTGACTCCAATCTTCTTCAGGCTTTTCGGAAGAACAACCTGGGAAAGGGAAGGAGTCGAGGAAAAGGCACCATCCCCTATTTCCGAAATGCCGTTCCGGAAATAAACCTGCTGCAGATTCTCCGACCCGTTGAAAGCATATGCTCCGATATCCGTGAGGGAGGAAGGGAAGGAGACGACTTTCAGATGGGGAAGCTTCTCGAAGGTGAAAGGACCGATCTTGGAAATCCCTTTGGGAAGGACAAGGACATCCGGAATGGCACCGGAATTGAGGATGATCTCATCGCTCTTCCGGTCCAGAACAAACAATCCCCCTTCCGAACTGAAATAGGGACTGTACTTGCTGACAACGATATTGGAGACCATGGAAAGGTCATACTTCCCAAGGCCTGCAAAGGACTTCAGGGAAGCCGGAAAGACAAGGGAAGAAAGGAAACGGCATCCCTGTACGGAGGAGAGAGGGAAGCAGGTCATTCCTTCGGGGATATCCAGATTCCGGATTCCGGAATCCATAAAAGCATGCTCCCCGATCTTCGTAAGGGAGCAGGGAAGGTCAATCTGTTTTATCAAGGCCAAACGAAAAGCGTTGTCGGCAAGTTCACGGACAGGTTTCCCCTTCACGGAAGAAGGAATCTCAATCCGATCTACCGGTCCTCCGGCATAACGCTTCACGTAATAATAGCCGAGCGAATCATCGTACTCGACTTCCACACCATTTTCTAAGAACATTCCAAGGCAGCTTACTCGTAGATACTATTATACCCGGAAGGAGGAAGAATTCCGGTGTTTTCTTCCCCAGCCCTCGGGTTATCGTATTTTTTCGTTCTAGTCTTTATCTGCTTCTCCCCAGAAACCGACAAGAATGGTTCCAGGGCCCGTATGGGCACCAATCGTCGGACCGACAGAAAATACCTCGACTTTAGCCTTTGGCATTTCCTTCTCGATCAGAGAAGTCATCTTCTCCGCCATCCTGAGATCGTCACCCTGGCCAAGGAAGATAGTTCCATCATAATCGGCACCGCCCCTGGCATACTGGACGACCCTCTTGACGAGCTGATGGGAAGCGATATGGGAGGAGATGCACTTCTGGATAACCAAGAGCTTGCCGTCCTTGTCGATTCTCATCAGTGGAACGATATGGAAGGCATTCCCGATAGCTCCGGCAGTCTTGGAGACTCTACCGCCCCGGACAAGATACTTCAGAGTAGACGGGAAGAAAACCAGGTGCTGCTTGTTCCGGATTGCAAGAGCAGATTCATAAAGCTCGTCGAGGCTCTTCCCTTCCTTCTTCTCCTTGGCCAGTTCGGCTACCAAAAGCCCTTCTCCGACCGAGGCATCCAGACTGTCGACGAGAAGGATCCTTCTTTCCGGATAGAATTCCTTGAGCATATCGACAGCTGTCTTTGCGGATTGGTAGGTTCCGGAAAGCCCGGAGCTCAGAAGAACATGGAGGATATCCTTCCCTTCCTTGAGGAAGGGTTCAAAGAAAGCCATGTATTCTCCGACGCTGTTCTGGGAAGTATGGGTCATCATGCCTTTGGCCATATCCCCATAGAATTCCTCGGAAGAACGGGAAACGAAGAAATCATCCATATACTGATTCTCCCCCAGGGTATACTGGAAAGGCAGGATACGGAGATCAAGTTCCTTCACCTTCAAAGGGCTGATATCGATGCTGGAGCAAGAACTTAGAATGTATTCAGACATGTTTTTCTCCTTTCAAGAACCGACAATTGTCGGTCACAAATCAACAACCTGTTGTTTTGTATTTTTCTATCATAAAGCATAGGGGGGGAAAATTCCACTCTTTGTTTGGTTTCAAAACAGTTCTTCCTTTTAACCAAGCCATGGAAAAAGCTCCGGGCAAAGCCCGGAGCCAGTTTTCTTATTCGCCTCTCTTCTGTCCCCAGAAGAAGATGGAAACGGTTCCCGGACCCGTATGGGAACCGATCGTCGGACCGACAGAGTAGATTTCTACCTTGCCCATAAGCTTATGGAACTTCTTCTCGATAGAATCCGCGACCGGCCTTGCCAGCTTCATGCAGTCGGACTGGCACATGAAGATCTTGTCGGCATACTCCAGTCCGTCCCGGATCAGAGTCTCGACCTTCTTGACCATTGCGAACTCCGCCAACTTGGCAGTGATGCACTTGCTGCGGGGAATCAGCTTCCCGGCATCGTTCATGTCCAGAAGCGGGCAGACATGGAAGGTCTTGCCCCAGAAGCCTTCCGCCTTCGTGATTCTTCCGCCGCGGACATAATACTCCAGATCCGTAGAGAAGAAGACGTGGTTGAGATTCAGCTTGTTCTCTTCCTCGAACTTATAGCATTCTTCGATGCTCTTTCCGTCGGCACGCATCCGGCTCAGAGTATCCAACTGCAGGCCGATGCCGGTAGAGGCACCGAGCGTATCGACAAGGAGGATCTTCCTCTCCGGATACTTGTCCTTCAATAGGCCTAAAGCCGTATGGGCGGACTGGTAGGTCCCGGAAAGTCCGGAGCTAAGAGACAGATGAAGGATATCCTTTCCTTCCTTGAGGAACTTCTCGAAGAAAGCAACATATTCTCCTACGCTCACCTGGGAAGTACGGGTCATCTCTCCCTTGGCCATCTCCGTATAGAAATCATGGGCGGAAAGGGAATGGAAGCAGTCATCGCTGTATTCCTTGCCGTTGAGGGAGAAATGGAATGGGACAAACTCCACACCGATAGAAGCGAACTTCTCGACAGTCATGTCAGCTACGGATTCCGTGCTGAGAATAAACGGAACATCTGCCATTCTGCAGTCCTCCTTTTTTCTACTATAAAAACAGTTTTTTGTTTTCACCCCGTTATTATAACCCCGAAAAACAAAAAAATAAGTAAATACACTTAATTATTCTTCAATGCAACAAAGAAGGAGAAAAAAGCGATTTCTATTTCTTTCCTTCTTCTACTGCAGTTACCATCTTCTCATATTCCTTTTCGCTGGTAAGGGGAATGTGGAAAAGGGCAATCGAGGCAGCGATCAAGGAGAGGGCAAGAGGAAGAAGAGTCAGAGTGGAACGGAAGAAGAGAAGACCGGAGCCGACATCGGCGGAAGCAATTACCTGGTTCATCTCCGCAAAAGGATTTCCAAACGGGCCATAGGACTGGGTGATGACCTGGGCCTGGATTTCCGCAATCTGGGAATCCGTCTTCCTCAGTCCTCCAAAGATCAGGGTGAGATAGAAGATGCCGGTCTGGATGGCGTTTGCATTCATCGCGGAGAAGGAACGGACAGACTGGATGCTGGTGTTCCTGTTCTGTCCTGTCTTTGCCTGATAATAGACGGAAGCATTCATGGAGTTCATGAACAAAGTCATGAAAAGCTGGCCGTGGGTAATGCTAAGCAGCATCGTCGTTACATAAAGAGCCCATTCGTTCGGCTCTCCCGGGACAAGGCAGTAGAAGAAGAGGAACGAATACAAGGCAGCAAGGACGAAAGAAGAGGAAATGATGATCTGCTTCTTGTTCAGCTTCTTTCGGAGAAGCGGATACAGAGGTTCGGCAAGGACCTGCCCGATTCCGAAAGACACCGTAAAGAAGAAGGAGACAAAGCTCCCGGTATGGCTGCTTTTCACTCCTGTTCCGGAAAAAGGACCGTATCCGTACATATAGTAGAAGTAATTGGCGCTGTTCCCGATGAAGCAGTCCTGGGCAATGAAGATAAGAAGCATGCAGGCCATGATGAGGAAAATCTGCCGGTCGCCAAACAGGATCCGGAATGGTTCGAAGAGGGATGACTTCCTGGCCTCCTCGGAAACCGGTTCGTTGACAGGTTCATGCATTCCGATGGTGAAGATGATCATCGTTACGGAGAAGGAGACGATCATGAGGAGTCCGAGAAGCTTCATGGCAAAGAGGGAGTTTCCGACAGCCGGGGCAAGGCTGGCAACTATATAGGTGCCGATAACGGCGCAGAAGTTCAGGGCTGCCGAGTATTGTCCTTTTTTCTCCTCGTTTGAGGAGAGCGTGTTCAGAAAAGCCCAGAAGGCAACATCATTCATGGAGTAGCTGACTTCCATAAGCAGGAAGAAAAGAAGGAAAAGAGAAACATAGAGCCATCCGGAAGCAAGCGGGGCCACAAAGAACATCAAGGAGAAGAAGAAAGTCGTAAGGATTGTTCCGAGGAAGAAGAAAGTACGGTACTTACCGTACCGGTAGCTTCTCGATTCCATGAAATGGCCCATGAATGTCCAGGAGAAAGCACAGCCGACCTTGATCAGGATAAGGCCTAAGGTGACTGCAAAGAACATCTGGGAGTAGATTTCCGGCGCTTCCCGGATGATCGGGGAGACCTGCTGGACATAGAGAAGGACGAAGAGGGTAAAGAACTCGAATATGCCGTCGTAGAAAACGGCCGCCAGGAAGTATAAGGCCAGCGTGCTTTTGGGAGCATTGCCGGTGAAAGACCTCTTCTGCAGAATCTTGCTGATATTCACTTGTTTTATCTCCGTCTTATCAAAACCTTCCCATTATAATGCCTTTCCATAGAAGAAGGAAGGAACACGAAACAAAGAGGGGTCGCCATTTCCTGGCGTCCCCTCCTCTCCTTATTCTTTTTTCTCTTCCCGGCCCGTTTCTTCCTTTGTTTCCTTTGCTGTTTTCTCCGGCAAGGAAGAACCGTCTTTTTCCATCTCGACTGCCTCCGGTTTACTGCTATCCGTCCGAAGAACAGGGATGAAGTTTTTCGCTAGCTTGTTCATTCCCCTGGTCTTGACATACAGATAACCGAAGACGGAGAAGACGAGGGCACCGATCAGGTTGACGAAGAGGTCTTCCATGGTATCGGAGATACCTATATCCAGGTATCCGCCGTTGATCACTTTCAGGACATTGCCGTCCTTGTCGTACAGCACCGTCTTTCCGATTCCGATGACCTTCACCATGATATTGGTGTTGGTAGTATCGAAATTGACGGAAGCAAACTGCGTTACCAAAGTATCCTTCTGCATATCAAAGAGGAAGAACTTATCCATAGAGAACTCGAAGAATTCCCAGAGGACACCGATCGTCATGGAGAAGCAGAAGGCAACCAGCGAGAGGAAGAAAGGAGAGATCTTGAATTTGATCTCCGCATTCTGGTTCATGATATCGCATAGCCCGAACCCGACAGCGGCGAAGAGGAAACCGTTCAGGGTATGGAGCATCGTATCCCACCAGGGGAACTTGATATAGAAGGAATTCATCTCTCCGAGGATCTGGGCTGCGAAGATAAATAGGAAGATGATGATTTCAAAGACCATCGGGAATTCGATCTTGAGCTTCCGTTCCACGAAGTTGGGAAGAAGGAACAGAAGCAGGACAAGGACACAGGAAGCACTGTTCTCGTAGTTTCTTGTGATAAGGCTTCGGACAAGAATCGCAACCACAGCAGCGGAAAGAACGACATAAACGATGAAGGAAGGTTTGGAACGCTTGATTTCGGCTTTCGACTCCTCCAAAAAACGTTTCTTCCGGACGGCAAAAGGTTCTCTCTTTTTCTTTTCTTTCATGCTTATCCCTTTTCCATTAGTTTAACGGATTGTGGAAGAGTTTCCAATATATAGGATATAGAAAAGACTATTCTTTTCCCACCATTTTGTCTCTTTTTGGTCTTGAAAAGATGCTGTGCTAAAAATATTTTTCCGTAAAAGTGCTTTATCTAAGGCACTTTTTAACATTTAAAAAATATTTTTAGCACTCCCACTTGAAAACTGCTAATTTTAGATTAAACTATTGTTAGCACTTGATAGAGTCGAGTGCTAAAAAGATAAAAATAGGAGGATGGAACATTATGGAAAACAAAAACACCGAAGTCGAGAATGAGAAGAATTCTAGAGGCGCATGGGAGATGGGGCTCTTCCGTCCGTTTGCCAGCCTGTTCTCCAATGAGGATATGGAGCCTTTCTTCGGAACCGAAGAAAGAATGAAGACGGATATCAAGGAAGACGAGAAGGGATATACCTTCCAGGTCGATGCCCCAGGCGTCAAGAAGGAAGATGTGAAGGTTTCCTTCAAGAACGGCTATCTCTCCGTGTCCTATACTCTTTCTTCCGTCAAGGACGAGAAGGAGAAGAACAAGTTCATCCATGTGGAGAGAAGCACCGGCAGCTTTGCCCGTTCCTTCTACCTCGGGGATGGAGTTGAGAAGAAAGACATCCACGCCAAGCTTGCCGACGGCATCCTGACGGTTACTCTTCCGAAGAAGGCGGAGAAGGATGATTCCGCTGTCGTCTCTGTCGACTAGAACTGGTAATCATTACACATTTCCCAAATACATGTTGGTTTCCCCAACAGAAAAGGTGGAAGACGCAAGTCTTCCGCCTTTTCTTCTGGAAAAAACGTGGGCCGGAGCCCACGTTCTTTCTTTATATGAACCGGATGATATCCTTGATGATCATGGCAACGGCAAGACCTAGGAGGAGGAAGAGACCGATTCCGTTGGCTTTCTGCTTAAACTTGCTGGGAATCTTCTTCCTGGAGATTCCTTCCGCCAAGGCAAGAAGGGTCTGCCATCCGTCCAGTCCGGGGAGAGGGATCAGATTGAAGAGCCCAAGATCCAGGGAGATATAGCCCCAAATCAGAAGGAACTGCCCTACCTGACCGGTCTGGATTCCGGAAGTAGACAGCTGGTATACGCTGATGATGCCGCCCATCTGGGACCAGCCGGAAGGAGTGAAGAGACCGCCGATTGCCTTGAAGAGCGCCGTGAAGAGATAGCCGAACGTATTCCCGGCTTCGACGAAGGCATCCTTTGCCGAATAGGAGATGATCTTGCTCGTCGAGGTGATGCCAAGCTTCTCGAAGAGAAGATACTTGTTATTGTTGTTTCCGATTACCGTATCGCTTGTAGCAGGATGGAGGGTAGCCAGAAGCTCCTTCCGGTTCTCCTTCTTGTCTTCGGCACCTTGGGGAAGGAGCAGGATGTGGACCTTCCTGACGGAAGAAGAGGCGATGCTGAGGTTCTGGAAAGCAGCAATAGGGGAAGTAAGCCCGTATCCGCCTTCCTGGTACTCGGCATTATGCTCGAAGACATCCTGGATAGCGAACATGATGGAAGTCTTCTTCAGGGTATCGAGAGTCTGCAGGGAGGATCCCTCCTCGAAGGAGGCATAGGAAGACAGCGTCGTATCGAATCCGTTCTCCGGGAAGAAGAGAGGATCGGCCGTCTTCTTGGTGGTGCTATCGACAAGGCCGGTATATTCCTGATAGAGGGAGACAATCGTATCTCCGCTCTCCAGGCCGATTTTGTTTGCCTCATACGTTTCCGTCTCGCTGTCGGAAAGGACCGTGACAGTAGGGGAATCTGTAAGGGAGACCGTCTGCTTCGTAAAGGCAAAGTCGCAGAAGAAGAGGAGGAAGGCTAGAAGGAAATTCATCGCAATGCCGGCCAGCATGATCGGGATCTGCTTGAACGGGCTAAGCCCGCCTAGCGTCCGGTTCTCCGGAATCAGAGGGCTGTCCTTGTCGTCCCCGCTCCCTTTCTCCTCTTCCTCTCCGGCCATGGAGACATAGCCGCCGAGCGGAAGGAGACGGATAGAGAAGTAAGTCTCCCCTTCCTTCCAGATATATTTCTTGCTGGGATCGAGAGGCTCTTCCTCCTTCTCCTCCTTTACGGAAAGCTGGGATAGAAGGAGAGCTTTCTCCCCTTCCAGGGCTTTTTGTTCTTCCTTCTTTTCTTCCATCCGGACAAGAGGCTTGGCCGTCGCATCATAGACAGGGTTCTTCACCTTGTGCCTGAACTTCTTATGGACAAGAGGATGACCGAACCCGACGGAGAATTCATAGCAGTAGACATGGAAGATCTTGGCCATTACGAAATGGCCTAGCTCATGCAGGGAGACGACAAGACTCAAGCTGATCAGGAAGACCAGGATATAGAGTATGATCTGCAGTACTTTCATGGTTTTGAGGAAGAGCTCCTTGTTTTATATTCTACCTTATATAGTCTTCATCCGGGAAGAAAGTGCCTGAACGATAAGAAGGACCTGCTCGGCTTTCTTCTTTGCTTTTTCTTCTATGGCAGGAAGGTTTTCGGGAGAAAGGACATCGGAGAGGACGAAATTCTCTTCCAGGAACCGCAAGGCTTCTATCACCGTCCTAAACGGAATCTCCTTCTTCAGGAAAGAGGAGACGAGAAGGCTGTCCAGAGCATTGAAATAAATCATTCCGACATTGCCGTACTTCCTGTACATGGAAATCGTAGTTTTGAAGAGAGGATAGAAGGAGGAATCGACCGGATAGATATGGAGAAGCCCGGCTTTTGCAATGTCTTCGGGGGAATTCCTATGGATTTCCGTCTTTCCCTTGCTGAGGGCATAGCTTATAGCAACCTTCATATCGCAGGGAGAGTACTCGAACAAAGTCTTTTCTTCTCCGTCCTTGTCTTCATAGAGGAGCTCGGCATGGATGAGGCTTTCCCGGCAGATGATGGCTCCTACCTTCTCCAGAGGGAAGGAAAAAAGCGTACTGGCTTCGATGACTTCGTATCCTTTGTTGACAAGGGTGGCGCAGTCGACCGTTATCTTCTTTCCCATCGACCAGGTTGGATGCCGGAGGACCTGTTCCGGGGTTGCGGAAAGTGCTTCCTCCCTGGAAAGATCACGCAAGGCACCGCCGGAGGCGGTGACGATCAGTTTCCGGATCCGGCTTCTCGGAATGCCTTGCTTCTTTGCTTCGGCTAGAAGCTTTGCCAGTCCGACATGTTCGCTGTCGATAGGATAGAGCCCGCCTTTGCTCTTCTTGAGGGCCTCCTTGATCAAAGAGGAACCGATAACCAGGGACTCCTTGTTGGAAAGGAGAAGGTCCTGATCCTGGGAAAGAGCAAGAAGAGACGGCAGAAGTCCGTCGTTTCCAAGGATGGCATTGACAACCGTTGCTTCCCTGTCCTTCCTAAGGAGCTGAAGATCGGCATCCGGACCGGAAAGGACCTCGATGGAGGGATGTTCTTCCTGGAAGAGGCTTGCCTTCTCCTCATCCAGGATTGCTACCCTTTCCAGGTGGTCGAAGTAGGGAAGATAAGGCTCCAGGATTTCCACCCTGGAGAAAAGAGAGACTCCGGTCAGAAGATAGGAGGAGTCGTACTTCAGGAGATCGAGCGTCTGGGTACCGATGCTTCCGGTTGCTCCAAGCAGTAGGATCCTTTCCCTTTTCATATAGCGAATCTCCAGCCGAAGGCGGAGAGTTCGATGACGACGGAAAGGAACATTGCCGAAACCATGACGCTATCGAAGCGGTCGATGACTCCGCCATGCCCCGGGAAG
Source organism: Bacillota bacterium (assembly GCA_023459795.1). Classification (GTDB taxonomy): domain Bacteria; phylum Bacillota_I; class Bacilli_A; order RFN20; family CAG-288; genus Enterosoma. Next base: position 6,289 of record JAEWSP010000015.1, on the reverse strand, counting down.
AACTTCCCGTAATCCTTGATTCCGTAGTTCCGTTTGATGAGGGAGAAGAGAAATCCGCCCACATTTCCGATAGTCGGCATCAGGATGGCACAAAGGAGGAGAAGCGGCCATGCCTGTCCATGGAATATTCCCATGCCGTCCAGAATCGGGGAATAGCTGAACTGAAGAAGTCCCGGGATAAGGGGAAGGTTGAAGCCGAACTCCAGGATAGCGGCAAAGCCGAGGCTGGAAAGCAGGGAGACGACAAAACCGCCCCAGAATCCTTCCCATGTCTTGTGGGGAGAGACTCTCGGGTTCATCCGGTGCTTTCCGAAAAGCATACCGATCAGATAGGCGCCGGCATCGCTCATCCAGACGCCGATCAGAAGGAAGGCAATGACGAAGGAGGAGAACCAGTTCTGATGTCCGTGAAGAGCCTGGTAATAATCCCGGAAGTAGGTTCCGAACGTTGTCGTTCCGCTTCCCCAGGATACAGCTATGGTTTCGTCGGTATGGAACATGACACCGCTGCAGTTCCCGAAGTACCTGAGGAAATAGATACTCTGGAACCCGACAGCGAAGATCAGCCCGACGGTGAAGAGATAGGTGACGTCGCTCAGGGTTACCTTGTAATCGACAATAGCGATGAAGAAGAGGCAGATGGCATACAGGATGATGCCAAGAAGCGATACGAACATCTCCTGCAGCTGGATGACACCCCCTGGAAACATGTCTTTGTTCCTCAGGTAGTTCTTTAGGAATGTCCAGTAGATGAAGGAAAGGACGAAGAGGTAGACCGCTGTCTTAACTAGGAAGTTGTATTTCTTTGGACCCGAAGCTGCAAGAAGCTCATGGATTCCGACCACGGCAAAGATAGCAAAGAGCGCGAAGAAAAACCAATCCCCGAAGAAAGTGGAAGGAAGAAGAACCAGGACGAGAACCGCCCCGGTGATGGTCCTTACATGAAGGCTGGCTTTGGAGCCGCTCGAAAGTCTTTTTGCAGCCATAGTTACTCCTTGATTGCGCCAAACCGCCGGTTCCTTCCCCGGTAGATAGCAATGTCTTTAGCAAGGACAGCAGGAGTATAGTCCGGCCATAAGGTAGGTTCGAAGACCAGTTCTGCGTAAGCAATCTGATAAAGGAGGCAGTTGCTGATCCTTTCTTCTCCGGAGGTCCGGATAAGAAGGTCGATATCGGAGAACTTCCCTGTGAACAGATAACGGGAGAAGTCTTCCTTCGTCAGTTTCTCCGGATCGAGCAGCCCGTTCTTGGCATCCAGAGCGATCTTTCTTGCGGCAAGGACTATCTCGTCCCGGCTTCCGTAGTTGAAGAGGACATTGAAAACAGTCTTGCTGCAGTCCTTGGTCTCTTCCATTGCCATATCGATCGTCTCTTTGATGTCTTTCGGAATCCGAGGATCGTCCAGCTCCCCGAGGACCTGGATCTTGGTCCCTCTTCCCTTGAAGTAGGAGACCTTGAGCCGGAAGAACTCCTTGAGGAGGGAGAAGAGAATATCGATTTCCTTCTGGGGCCTGTTCCAGTTCTCCGTGGAGAAGGTGAACAGGGAAACAACCGGAATAGAAAAGTCGTCGAAACACGAGTCGACAATGGACTGGATGATCTGAACGCCTTTTTTATGTCCCGCGGAGCGGGGAAGGAGACGGTGCTTGGCCCATCTGCCGTTCCCGTCCATGATGAAAGCGATGTGCCGGATAGGCACACCGCTTGCATTCTTGCTTTCGGGAGAGGAAACCTTTTCTGCCATTAGATCGTCTCGATATCCTTGATCTTGTCCTGCAGAAGCTTTTCCATCTGGGCAGTAGCCTTGTCCGTTTCCTTCTGGATCTGGTCCTTGAGGTCGCTGGCCATATCTTCGCTGAGAGTCGCATCCTTCTTGACTTCGTTGTTGAAGTCCTTGCGGATGTTGCGGATGGCGACCTTGCCGTCTTCCGTATACTTCTTGGCCTGCTTCTCCAGATCCTTGCGGCGGTCTTCGGACGGAGCCGGGAACTTGAGAAGGATGGAAGTGCCGTTCTGGACGACAGAGCAGCCGAGATCGGCCTTGTTCAGTCCGGAAAGGATATCCTTGCTGGTGCTAGGATCATAAGGCTTGACGGAAAGAGTCGTCGGGCCCATGGCGCCGATACCGGCAACGCTCTTCAGAACCATGTTGTCTCCGTAGACTTTGACGAAAACCTTGTCCAGAAGCTGGGCAGTAACCTTGCCAGCATGAAGCGTAGCCAGATTCTCATGAAGAGACTGGACGGACTTATTCATATTTTCTCTGCAATCATCGATCAGTGCCATAAATAGGTACTCCTTTTTCTGTTCTGCGGATCCCGAAGGATCATTAACCTTTATTCTACTACTTCTTGACGGTAGTTCCGATATCCTCGCCCTTCAGAATGCGGATTGCGTTCTCCGGGTCGGCCATGTTGAAGACGCGGATAGCAATATCGGAATCTTCCAGAAGGCCGACTGCCGTTGCATCCATGACCTGGAGGTTCTTCTCCAGCATCTCCTGGTAAGTCATATGGCGGATGAGCTTGGCACCCGGATTCGTTCTCGGATCGGCATCGAATACTCCGTCGACTCCGTTCTTGCCCATGAGGATGGCATCTACTCCCATCTCCCTGGCTCTTAAGGCAGCACCGGTGTCCGTTGTGAAGAACGGGCTTCCGACTCCGCCGGCAAAGACGACGATGTTCCCTTCTTCCAGAGCTTCCAGAGCATGTCTTCTCGTATAGGGTTCGACACAGTTGGTGATAGGAAGGGCAGAGAAGACCTTCGCCTTGAGCCCGGAAGCCATGAAGGATCCCTGGAGAGCCAAGGCATTCATGACCGTGGCAAGCATTCCCATATAATCGCCGGTGGGCTTGTCCAGACCGATTTCAGGAGCAAGCTTCCCGCGCCAGATATTTCCGCCGCCGACAACAAGGGCAACCTGGATGTCCATCTCCCGGACTGCCTTGACAAGCTTGACGACACCGGCAAGAACATTCTTGTCGTAGATCTCATGGGAGGCTTTGCTCTGCAGGGCTTCTCCGGAAATCTTCAGCAGGATTCTTCTGTATTTTGCCATCTTCCTCTCTCCTTTAATTTTCAAACAATCCTATTATAAGGAAAAAGATGGGAAAGTGGGATAGCAAACCGAAAAGAAAAAGGTGCCGCTTTCAGGCGGCACCCTTATTCTGTCTATTAGTTCTTCTTGGCAGCGGCAATCTGATCGGCAACTTCCTTGGCATAGTCAGTCTTCTTGACTTCGATGCCTTCGCCGGTCTGATAGCGGTAGGTGGCAACGACGGTTGCATTCTTGCTCTTGAGGATGGAACCGACGGTCTGGCTTTCGTCGAGAACATACGGTTCTTCGGTAAGGACAGACTCGCCGAGAGACTTCTTAACTCTGCCTTCGACGATCTTCTTCTGGATCGCTTCCGGCTTCTTGGCGAACTTCTCATCCTGACGGCTGGCCTCGAGTTCGATGTCGGTTTCCTTGGCAATCGTAGCGGCAGGGATCTCATCCATGGACTTGTAAGCCGGATTCAGGGAGCAGACGTTGAGAGCGATGCCGTTGGCAGTCTCAGCATCTCCGCCCTTGAGAACGACGAGAGTAGCGATCTTGCCGCCCATATGGAGGTAAGGTCCGAAAACTTCGTCATCCGTCTTTTCGACAATATCGAAGCGGCGGAAGTCAAGCTTCTCGCCGATCTTCATTCCGATTTCAAGGAACAGATCCTTGACGGAATTGCCATCGCTATCCTTGATAGCCATAGCATTTTCGATGGTCTTCGGCTCAGCGGCAAGAACCATGCCGGTGACCTTCTTGACGAGATCCTTGAAGAGGGCATTGGTAGCAACGAAGTCGGTCTCGCAGTTGATCTCGAGGATAACAGCCTTGTTGCCGAAAACGGCAACATTGCTCATACCTTCGGCAGCAGTTCTGGTAGCAGCCTTCTTGGCCTGCTTGGCAATGCCCTTCTCACGAAGCCAGTCGCATGCCTTGTCGACATCCGCGCCGTTCTCGATGAGAGCGTTCTTGCAATCCATCAGACCGGAGCCCGTTCTTGCGCGGACTTCCTTGATCTGATCAATGGTTACTTTAACGTCAGCCATTTACTTGGACTCCTTGGCCGGAGCAGCAGCCGGAGCGGCAGCCGGAGCAGCGACAGGGGCAGCAGCCGGAGCAGCAGTATTCTCGGACGGCTTGTTGTTGGAATAGCCGTGGTTCATCGGATGATGGAACTTGTCAGCTCCACGGAGATCCTTCTTGATCTTGCGAGGACGACGGCCAGCGGCCTTCTCCTTGCGAGCCTGGATAGCATCATCTCTCAGCTTCATATGGATAGCCTTGATCTGTTCATTCGGATCAAGTCCCTTGAGCATATCGGCCATCGTGGCATTGGCAGCTTCGGTGTCCTTGTAGGCATAAAGCGGTTCTCCGCCCTTTCCTTCAACGACAGCATCGGCAAAGAGTCCGACGATGATACGGATGCTGGCTTCGCCATCATCATTGGCAGGAACGAGGTAGTCGAGCATATCCGGATCGGTGTTGGTATCGCCTAAAGCGAAAACAGGGATGTGGAGAGCGCGGGCTTCACGGATTGCGTTGTGCTCGGTCTTCGGATCAACAACAACGAGAGCATTCGGAAGGAAACGGATTTCCTTGATGCCTTCGAGGTTCTGGGCAAGCTTGTTCTTCAGCTTGGTCTTCTCGGCAATCTCCTTCTTGGTGAGCTTGTCGAAAGTGCCGTTCTGCTCTTCGGTCTCGATCTCCTTGAGGAGAGCGATTCTCTTAAGGATGGTGTGGAAATTGGTGAGGGTTCCGCCGAGCCAGCGGTGAGCCATATAGAAGGAGCCAGAACGGACGGCCTCTTCCTGGATGGCCTTCTGGGCATAAGCCTTGGTGCCAACGAATAAGACCTTGCCGCCCTTCTTCACGATCTCGCGGAGGGCAAGATATGCCTTCTGCATCATGTTGACGGACTTGTTAAGGTCGATGATAGACAGATTGTTTCTCTTCATGTAGATGTACTGAGCCATCTTCGGGTTCCAACGGGAAGCACGATGTCCGAAATGGCAGCCGGCAGTTAAGAGAGTCTTAGCCGCGACAACCGCATCCGTATCCTTATGAACCGTAGCAGCCATGACATCCTTCTTCTCTTCAACGACAACCTTCTTTTCTTCTTCGCTCATGTTGAGCCTCCATTTTGTTAATACTTCTAGATGTTTCGAGATACCAACCCGGGAAATCTTTCTTGGCAGCCTTTTTACAGGGAGATTTAGAGAAATACAGGATTTCGAGGACTTGTCGGTAAGATCCGCATCTATGGTTATTACGTCCGCTTTTTACTTTGCAGGCTCTTATTATCCATATTATTTTTTCTTTGATAACAAGATAACCTGCGTTTTATCGGCAAACGCAAAAAGAATTATACTACATAGGGTAAAGAAGGACAATAATAAGTATTGCTTTTTGTCTTGTCTTTCGTTATATTATTTAGGCTAAAAGTAATCTCTTATTGTTATTCCAAGCTGGCCTCTTCGACAAGCGGCTTAAGTCACAGCCCTCTCAAGGCTGTATTTCGCGGGTCCGAATCCCGCAGAGGTCACCATTGCATGAATCTCTCTTCTCCGGAAGAGAGTTTTTTCTTTTCCAGAAGATTTCTGTCCCTTGGAACGGTTTTGTTCAGTAAGCAGCGATGCCTAACTTTTATTATCAGAAAGATGTCCTGCTGAAAAGGGCAGCACTAAGGAAAAAAATCTCTTTTCAGGAAAACAGTGCACATCAAAAGCCTTCAAAGACTTGGCTATTGTTTTCCATAATCTGGATGACCTTCTGTATTCTCCAGCTTTGCAGGGCAGTCAAGTAATGGACAAATCCCTGATCCTGAAGAATCATCTTCCCGAAATCCGGAAAGAAAGAGGCTTTCCCAGGATGCCCTGGCAAAGCTTGTCGGAATATCGAGAAACACAATCTTCTCGATTGAGACCGGAAAGTACTGCCCGACTGCTAACCTGGCTTATGTAATCTGCATAGCTCTGGGCCGGAAATTCAAGGATGTGTTTTTCTTCTGGAGTCTCTAGGCATTAGAGATAAAGCCTGGTACAGCATTTCCTATTCCTTCCATCCGAGGACAGAACAGGAACCTTGACTGCTGTACCAGGCTTTTCCCTTTTATGTTAGGGGAAATACAACCACTGGTGTGCTGACACCCTCTAAATTGCCGAAAATGCTATAATTATTCAAGCTACATAACTGAGACTCGAGAGACGGCCTCTAAAGAGTTATGTAGCAATAGTCCTTTCCCAG
>JAEWSP010000014.1 GCA_023459795.1 Bacillota bacterium | reverse complement strand
CCTGGAGGACACACCCGATCCCATCCCGAACTCGGAAGTTAAGCTCCTAGGCGGCGAAAATACCCTAACGGGGAAGATAGCTCGTTGCCGCTTTTTTTTGTGGTTCCTTTTCCCGAGATGGGAAAGTGATTTTTACTAAAAATTACCATTTATTGCTTTGTTTCTTTCAAAAGAGTATAATCTATTCGTTGTGTGGCCTCCATAAGCCAGCAACCGCATAGAAGTGGTAAATAACTCTGGTAACAGGACCACAATAGCGAGTAATCAGACGTAAGAAAGGAGGCAAGATCATGTACGCTATCATTTTAACAGGCGGTAAACAGGTCAAGGCTGAAGTCGGTCAGGTACTTTACATCGAGAAGATTGAAGGAAATGTCGGTGACGAAGTTTCCTTTGACAAGGTTCTCTATGTAGATGGTGACCAGGCTAAGGTTGGAACCCCGTTCGTCAATGGTGCTAGTGTAAAGGCAAAGATTGTCAAGATTGGCCGTGAACCGAAGATTCGTATGATTCGGTATAAAGCCAAGAGCAATCTTCGTGTCCATCGTGGACATCGTCAGCCGTACACTGCCATCAGCATCGAATCCATTAACGCTTAAGATTGATGATTAGAATTGCTTTAGGTTACGATTCTGATGGTTGCATCCGTTCTATTGTTCTTAAAGGACATGGAAATGGAGGCATCGGTAAAGACCTTGTTTGTGCCGGTGTTTCTTCTTGCTTCGTTGGAGCAATGAATGCAATTCAAGAATCTGAAAAGTTTGAATTCTCGATCAAATCTGGTAATTCTTTCTGCGTTTCGAAAGAAAAACCAAATATGCATGATGGGATTGTCTTGGAAACCCTCATTGTACAATTAAAGACAATTCAAGAAGCCTATCCCAATGAAGTTTCTGTTATTTCCAAGAAAGAAGGTGAAAAATGAATCTAAGATTTAGTTTAAACATCCAGTTGTTTGCTTCACATAAAGGTGTTACCTCCACTAAGAACGGTCGTGATTCCAATGCTCAGCGTCTGGGTGCCAAACTCTGCGATGGACAATTTGCCCATTCTGGTTCGATCATCTATCGTCAGCGGGGAACTAAAATTCACGCTGGCAATAATGTCAAGCGTGCTGGTGATGATTCCCTATTCGCATTATGCGATGGGCTCGTCAAGTACGAGAGACTTGATCGGCATAGAATGAAGGTTTCTGTCTACCCGAACAAGCCGGAAGCTGTTAAGTAGTTATCGATTAACAAGGCTTCGGTTTATCCGAAGCCTTTCTTTCATTTAATAGAGGTCATTTTTATGAACGACAAAGTTAAAGTTACTCTTATTAGTGGAAAAGGTGGAGATGGGGCAATTGCCTTCCGCCATGAGTTTTCCATTGATCATGGAGGCCCCTATGGGGGAAACGGTGGAAAAGGTGGCTCTGTTTTTATTGTCGCTGATCATTCCACTGATACCTTAACCAATTTCCGCTTCGGAAAGACGTTCCGGGCAGCAGATGGTGAAGATGGGCGGTCCAAACTCCAATTTGGTAAAGATGCTAAAAACATTCTTCTTCATGTGCCCGTCGGGACAGTTATTGAAGATGAAAAAGGACATATCCTTGCAGACCTTTGCCATGAGCAAGATACCTATATGGCCGTAAAAGGCGGTAGAGGAGGCCGTGGCAACGCGGTTTTCAAGTCCTCGGTTCACCGTACACCAGATATTGCTGAGAATGGTATGCCTGGTCAGAACAAAGATTTCTATTTTGAATTAAAACTGCTTGGCGATGTGGGTCTTGTTGGCTTCCCAAATGTCGGGAAATCCACATTTTTGGCTGCCTGCACTAGAGCTAATCCAAAAGTTGCTGACTATCCTTTTACCACTTTGGAACCTATGGTTGGCGTTTGCTATTACCAACCGGACAAATCATTTGTCATTGCGGATATCCCTGGTTTGATTGAAGGAGCTAGTTCCGGCAAGGGGCTTGGTTTTACTTTCCTTCGCCATATTGAAAGATGTCGGGTTCTTCTTCACGTCATTGATGTAACTCGTGACTCTGACCCATTTGAAGATTTTTCTACTATTAATAAGGAACTTGAAAATTACAAAGAAGATCTTCTTAAGCGTCCAATGGTTGTTGTTTTGAATAAGATTGATGAAGAATACAATAAAGAAAAGATTGAAAAGTTTAAAGACAAGCTTAAAGGGAAATATCTCGTTTATGAGATTTCCGCGAAGAACAGCACAAATCTTCGTTCTTTGATTCGAAAGCTTTACGAGCTTGTTGCCAAAGAAAAAGGAAAAGGTGATTTTTCCTTCTATGGTGTGGACAAAGAGGAAAAGGTATACGGAATTAAGGATTCGGACCATAGTGCTATTCCGCAATTCGAAATTCTTCCACAGGAAGATGGTTCCTACAATATCGTTGGGGACAGAGTGGTTCGCACTAAGCGTCTTATCAATCTGACAACCGATGAAGGAATCGACAAACTTACGGATTATCTCGACAAAATTGGGGTTGAAGACAAGCTTAAAGCGATGGGTGTTAAAGACGGTTCAACCATCAATCTAGATGGATTTGAATTCGAATACTACGATTAGTTCGTAAAAATCGGTTTTGTAGGATAGAATAAGAGTAGAGGCTAAAGAAATGTATTATTACCTTCACGGCGTTGTTGCCATGCATACCAGAGATTCCATAGTTGTTGAATGCCATGGGGTTGGTTATGATTGCTTGGTTTGTCATCCCGACGATTTTCCTATTGGGGAAAGCATGTTCGTATTTGTTTGCTATTATTCTTACGAAACGGAGAATTTCTTCGTCGGGTTTAAAACCTTGGAAGAAAAGAATCTTTATTCTTCCCTAACTAGTGTTAAAGGCATCGGTCCGCGGACGGCTCTGGCGGCTATGTCCTGTACCAGTGTCGAGAACCTAAGGCATGCAATAGACCAGAGCGATTCCTCTTTCTTATGCAGGATTCCCGGTATCGGCCGAAAGACTGCTCAGCAGATTATTCTTGACCTTAAAGGAAAAATTCCTGAATCTTCCTTTATTTCGGAGGAAAGGGACCGGAATCTTTCCTTCGCAATGGATGCTCTTCGTTCCATGGGATTTAAGGAAAACGAAATTAAGAAAGCCGTGGAAGGTATTGAAGAACACGGTCTTAGTGCTGAAGAGTATACAAAAAGGGCCCTTCAGAACTTATCCAAATGAATTCAGAAGACAAATCCCTTGTTTCCGAAAAAACGGATTGCCTGGATGTTTCCCTAAGGCCGCAATCCTTAGAGGATTATATTGGTCAGTCCGAGATTAAAAGGGAACTCTCAATCTATCTTGCTGGGGCAAAGAAAAGATCCGAACCTTTGGATCATGTTCTTTTCTATGGGCCCCCGGGACTTGGCAAAACCACGCTTGCATTTATTATTGCCCATGAAATGGGAAACCAGGTCAAACAAACCAATGGGTCATCTCTTTACCGACCTGGTGACTTAGCAACTATTCTATCCTCGCTCAATGCTGGGGATGTTCTTTTCATTGATGAAATCCACAGGATGCCGATTATTGTCCAGGAAGTCCTTTATTCTGCTATGGAGGATTTCAAACTTTCCATGATTGTTGGGCATGGTCCTGAAGCAAGAACCCTTACTCTAGACTTGCCTCCATTTACGTTGGTAGGTGCAACAACGGATGCCGGTTCTCTTTCCGCACCGCTTCGCGACCGTTTCGGTATCCTTTTCAAGCTTAATTATTATTCCCCAGATGAGCTTTTGAAAATTCTAACCCGCACCAGCAATGCCTTGAAGTTCCCGATTACCTTGGAAGCTGCTTACCAAATTGCTCTTCGAGGAAGAGGAACCCCTAGAATTGCTAACCGCCTGTTCCGGAGAGTAAGGGATTATGCCATGTTTGAAGGGAAAAGCATAATAGACCTTCCGTCTACCTTATCCGCAATGAAGTTCCTTGCCATTGATGACCTGGGGCTGGATGAAACCGATCGCAAGGTTCTAGAGTGCATGATTTTCCGTTATAATGGTAAGCCTGTGGGTCTTTCCGCAATAGCCAGTGCCATCGGGGAAGCAGTAGAGAATATTGCTGATGTTTATGAACCCTACCTTGTTCAAATCGGTTTGATCAACAGGACTCCAAAAGGGCGTATTGTTACTCCTAAGGCTTATGAACACCTGCATCTTCCAATGCCTTGTTTCGGGAAATAGTTTTTTCCTTTGAAACCCGTTTTTTCTCTTGGGGTTGGGTGTTATAATATTTTGTGCTTTGTACTTTGTATGCTATTTAGAAGGAGGATTCCCGAACATGCGTCGCTATCTAGCTTATTCTGTGATGATGCTCACCGTCACCTCTGCCCTTGTCTTCAATACCCAGGCGGTTATGGAACGCCGTGTCGATGCCCAGGAATATGGAAAAGGAACGCGGGTTTCTTATGGCCTTTCCGAAAGGGAAGAATCCGACTATGAATCCACAAAATACCCGACTACTACTTCCAATATAGCTGATCTTTCCACTACGGACATTGAAAAGAAAGTCATGGAAAGACTAGATTCCGCCGGTATACGTAATGCCGATGTGCAGATTGAAAAAGGCGATTCCCACAAAATCGGCTACCGTTTAAACTTGGAATTCTCGCCTATCTCCGATAAAGAATTATCCAACGTGGAACAGATCCTTAGCCGGAGTGGTACTTTATCTATTTCCACTGTCGGCTGCCAGAATGTAATCTATCAGGAGTCCTCCTCTTTATTCGGAACCGGAGATATTGCTAAGATCACCTACAATGGTACCACTCCCTATCCGACTCTTTACATCAATGATGACACTGCTTTCTCGGATCTTATGACCAAGGCCAAGAACGATTCCGATACTTTCAACGGAACCACGGACAAGAAGGAAGCCAATAGATTATTTGCTTCGGATACTTCTTCCGATAGCAGTACGACAGATAAACCGGACTATTCTTCCAAGCTTTATCTGTGGCAGAACCTTACCCCGGTTGATTCCTCTCTTGCCAAGACTTTTGATGAAGCCTTAGGTACCAACGATACGGTCGTTGTCGACAAGCAGAAGGCCAAGCTTCTTGCAACCCTGGATGTCTCCAATTATTCTTCCGATAACAAGTACATCACTTTGACCAGCGACAATTCTGGCGCTGCTTTTGATATTTCGACTGCCCGTGCCTTGGTTACTGCTTTGAATGCCAGCGATTACGGCTTCGATATTGAGTATCTGTATTCCACTTCCACCTTCTCGTCTTTCGGTTCCTCTGCCGTCAAAAAGACTTATCTAGGTCTTGGTATTGCTCTTCTTGTCGTTATCCTTGCCTTGATTGCTATTTACGGCCTTGCCGGCCTTACAGCTTCGCTCGATCTTCTCTTCTCCCTTTTCCTTTCTTTCTATGTTTTTACCTTAGTCGGATTCGAATTCTCCATTGCCGGGCTTTGCGGCTTGTTTGTCAGCGTTGTCCTTTCTGTTTTGATCAGTGTGAATTACTTTGAAAAGACAAAGGGTCTCCTTAAGAAGGGAACCCCCTTGGAAAAGGCCAATAAGGATGGCTACCATAATTCCTTCCTTCCGAATCTGGATATCGGTCTTTCCCTTTTTGTCGGTACCCTTTTCTCCTTCCTTGTCTCTCAGGGCCAGTACCGTACTTTCTTTGGTGCACTGCTTGTCGGTTCCATCATTTCCTGGATCTTGGTTACCTTCCTCAACAAGTGGATGCTCTACTGGCTTTGCAAGGATCAGGCTGTTTCCTTCCGTGGTCTTTTCTCCTTCCGGAAGAAGGAAAAAGACGTTCCTTCCGTCAAGGTTGTCCATGCTAAGAATGGCTCTTACATTAAGCGTCTTTCCATTACCTCGGGTATCATTGCCCTTGGTCTTGCTCTTGCCTTACCCCTTACCTACAATTTGATTCCTGGCACTGATTCCTTCTTCCATGGCACGGATTCTTATGCTTCCAAATATACTTTGGATTTTACTTTCGAAGAGAACAACGATCCTACTGGTTACCTTACAACCAACGAGGAGTTCCTCTCCTATCTGGAAGCTGTAGGCAAACAGAATTCCAGCGGACACACCTTTGTTGCCGCTTCTAGCGAATCTTCTACAGCGGATGCTACTTTCCATTACTATCCTGATTCCGTTCTTCTCTATAATGTAAAGAAGACAAACAAGGTCAAAGACACTTATTATGTCCAGTACTATAGCGTCGAGGTCGACAAAGACCTGAATACGACGAAGATCGGTGGGGAGTCGATCACCGATATCCTGAACTATTCCTTCACACATGACTCCATCCAGATCAACGATACTTCCGTTAATGTTTCGCCGAAGGAAGACAGCCATTTCATCAAGGACGATCTTGTTATCGGCTGCTATAAGACGGATAGTGCCAACTTAGGCCATGATACAAGGAACCTCTTCCTTGTTTTCTTCCTCCTGGCTCTCTTCTGCAGCATCTATACTTTCCTTCGCTATGGCATTTCCCTATTCCTTACCCAGCTTTCTTCCGGAACTCTCTTTGCCGCCGGCTCTGTCGCCCTCCTATCCGTGACAAGGATTGGATACAATCCTTATACGGGTCTTGCCTTTCTTGTTACTGCCCTGATATTCCAGATGCTCCTGATTCCTGCTTTCGGCCTCTATAAGTCCATCTGCAAGGAACGCGGACTCTCCAAGAAGGACAACTGTCTGGAAGAGCGCGAAGAAGCCCTCAATGAAGCTGTTTCCCAGAACGGGAAGACGCTGGTATTCACCCTGGCATCCTCGGCTGTCCTCGTTCTTGGGTTCCTTCCTGTTTCTACCGAGGTTCTGCCTCTTTGCATCCTTTCCCTTATTTCCCTCGCCCTTTGCGTTCCCGTCTACCTTTTCTACAGCGTTCCGATGGAGCTTCTTATCTCTTCCCACATTTCTTTCCGTGGCTTTGCCAAGAAGATGGAAAGCCGCCGTGTGAAGAAGCATCAGGTAAAGACGGAAAAGAAGGATGGCGAAATCCGCTATGTGGATGAAGACCAGCCTCATGAAACGATTATTGTTGGCTTGAACGAATTCAGGAGGTAACTGTGGCTATTTCTTTTCTGACCAGTCTCCTGGAACATTACTCGATTACTGCGGAAGACCTTAGGAAGCGCGAGCTTCCGGGGTCTTTTTCTTCGCTTGTTTTCCCTAACGAGGATCCATATTTCCAGAAGATGCTGGCCCGCCTGAAAAGGGCAGGTTACGATAAGGAAAAGGTGGTTGTATACGGAGACTACGATGTCGACGGGTTGACCTCTACAGCAATCATGGTTCACGCTTTACGGGGCCTTGGAATCACCCCAGGGTATTTCATACCCTCCCGGTTTGTGGAGGGCTACGGGCTTGTTTCGACCCGTGTAGACGATTTCAAGGCGAAAGGCTATCATCTGATCATTGCCGTAGATAACGGAATATGTGCAGACGAGGCAATAGACCATGCCCATGCCTTAGGGATGGAAGTCCTTGTCATCGACCACCATGACCTTCCGAAGAAGCTTCCGGCTGCCGATCTTATCTTCCACAACCTGATTTCCAATTTCGTTCCTTACCCTATTTCTGCTGCCAGCCTCTGCTTCTTCCTTTCCGTTGACCTTCTGGAGAGAGAAGACAAGTATCTTGAGACTCTTGCCGGAATCGCTGTTTTTTCGGATGTGATGCCGCTTGTCGGCAACAACCTGATCCTGGCCAAACTCGCCTATAAGAACCTGAACCATGAACATTACCTCAATCTCGATGCGCTTCTTGGCGGGGGACCTTATTCCTACCACGATATCAACTTCCGGCTTAATCCGATGCTGAATTCCCCGGGTAGGATCTATCCGGATCCGTTGGCTACGAACAGAGCCTGCCGGTTCCTTATCGAAGACGAGAATGAGAGCGTATGGAAGAGCCTCACCCCGTATCTTTCCGGTGCCAATTTCCGCCGGAAGAGCCTAGTTTCCGAAACCACGCTTGATCCAACCATGCAGCCGCTTGTTTCCGAGCACTGCATAGCCGAAGTCCTTTCCGGGAACCCCGGAATCGCCGGCATTGTCGCCGGTCATCTCTCCAGGGAGAAGGATATCCCTGTTCTCGTCCTTGCCCCTGACTTCAAGGAGCCCGATACCCTGATCGGCAGCATACGTGCCCCGGCCGGGTATGACTTCGGACCCTGGATTCAGAAAAATTCCAGGCTCTTCATTTCCGCTGGCGGGCACCCGCAGGCATGCGGCCTTACTATCCCTAGGTCCGCCTACCTGAAAGTGGCCACCCTTTTCCAGACGGAGGCCATAGGACAGTATTTCAATGGTTCTATCAAAAGACCGGTGACGGTTCCGATCCTCCTTGGAGATATCACGGAAGAGAATATGGAAATTTTCGAATCGTTCTATCCTTTCGGGGATGGATTCGAAGAACCCCTTTTCGAGCTTCATATACCTTCCGACGAATTCCATCTGAACGCCCGCGGAAATCTTTATACAGCAACCAACAGCCAGCTCAATAGGGTAGTAATTTTCGACCCTAAAAATCGCTTGTCAATAGCTGAGAGAAAAATATTTACGATTTTCGGGACTTGGGAGAGAAAAGCGTACATGGAAAAAAGGTACATACAGCTATTTTGCATGGCCGAAAACGTGTTAGTTTAAGAAAAATACCAATATTAGACTACTTTTAGCAAAATACAATGGAAACTTTCCTTTTCGTTTGAGTTTTCTGATCTTGTTTTTGCCCCTTAAATGTCCACAAAATGTCTACAAAATGTCCACACTTTGTGTCAAAACGAATAAAAATAACGGTTTCATTTAAAAACGGGTGTACAATATAACTCGGCAAAAGGAGTCGACTGTTTGGAGGGCCAAGGAATTATGACAGAATTTCCTATTAGTAGAAACGAGCTTTTAGGTTTGCTTCCGAAGGAAACTTATTACTTTATGAAGTGTCTTTTGGAACTTTCTCAAGACTGCGTTATCACCAGGGGAAGTCAATTTCCTGTGGCAGGTTACCTTCTTCCCCTCTCTTCGTTAAAGAAGAGAAGGGGAGATGGTTTCTTCATCGTAATCGTCTACAAATTCCCTGGACACTGCTTTACCTATGTAGGACCGGATTATTATCGGACAGCCGAGGAAGCCAAACAAGTTTTGGAGACGCTGACGCTCCATTTCGGTCTCTTTGGATGCCTTGTTAAATATGACGTTCCTTTTCTTCGAGCAAAAAGGTAGTTCCATCTTTCTTAAAAGGCTATTTTAGGCTAGAATAATACCGGTTCTCTTTAAGGAGACACCGACATGGATATTTCGTCTTCAGAGTCAATGGTCGAAAACTATCATCGCATTGATGGAAGCCTGGAAAGGCGTTCCAAAAAGGTTTTGGCCTTCCGGATTTTTTTGGGTTTCCTTTTTTTGTTGGAATCTGTTTTTCTTTGCCTTTATTTCTGCCTTCCGTGCTTCCAGATCAAAAGTCTTTCCGTCACGGGCAATGATCTCCTTACCAGGGAAGACGTGCTAACTCTTTCTTCCCTTCCGGAAGACAAGTCCCTCCTCTTCTATTCCCCGGAGGAGCTTAACAAGAACCTTACTGGCGATGGCAAAATCGGTGTGGATTCCTCCCTGGTTCTGGAGTCTTCTTCTAAATCCGGCGTCTTCAGCGGTTCTGTCTCAGTTGTTGAAGACATACCCTTCTATCAGATAGGCGAGGACCGCTTCTTCAAAAGCGGCAAAACAAAGGATCAATATCAGAGTACGCTATCCGCTTCCTCCTTATCCGTTGATTCCCGTTTCCGAATTGCCAATTCTGTCAATGAAAAGCTTGGGGAGTCTCTTCTTCATCTTTATTTGCCGGAGACGCTGGACACTCTGAAGAACCGGGAAAGTGTTATGGAAGAACTCCTTCCTCTTTCCAATGAGGTTCTTCCGTTCCTTTCCGGTGCTGTCTTTACGGATACGGAAACCAGTTCTTCCTCCCTCCATGTCCTGGATGTCCTTGTTACCCGGGGCGGGGATTCTCCCGTCGTTCTTCTTCAGGACATCCTCTATGACTCCTTGACGAAGATTTTTCCGAGCTATGGCAAAGTGGATCTTGCCATGCAGTCCGTCGAAAAGGAAGTCCGTCAGGGAAGCCTTTCTAAAATGGATTATTCTTATCCGGACGGAACGGTTGCATCGGTGTATCCGCTCCATGTTTCGGTTACTTCGGATTCAGTGATTTGGCATCGCTAGAAAGGAGCAACATATGGCCAATGATGTTACAGTTATAGATTTCTCCAGTTCCGGGATCAGGGTCGTCGTCGGCTATTTCTTTGAAGGCAAATGCTACGTCCTTGATGCGATGGAAGGAGAAGCCATTCCTCTCGATATCCATGGATTCCTCGAAAAGAAGAAATCGGAAGAATCCCTTCATTATCTTCTTTCTGCCGTCTCCAACAAACTGAAAAGGGATCCAGGCCTTGTCATTCCGCTTTATCCGGCGGATGGCTTTACAGTCAAGAGTGCAAACGGCATCTCTACAACCGTCGATCCCACGGGCCAGATCACGCAGGTGGATTTCACCAACTGTTCGAACATGATCGAGAAGGAAGTCCGTCAGGAAGGCAAACGCTTCCTCTTCGATGAACCGACCCTTTTCCTGGATGATTCCAAGAACCGTTACTTTGATTTCCCGCTTGGGAAGATCAGCGATTCCCTGGATGTCATGGCAAACGGGATTCTGATCGACGACGAGAGTTATAAGCATTACCGGCAGATTCTTCTCGATCTGAACCTGGATATCTATTTCGAACTTGCAGCTCCTCAGGCCGCAACCCTTCTTTTCAACCTTTTCGGTGCCCCGAAGGAATACTTGGGCGTAGATCTCGAAAAAGATTACACCTATTTCTCCTATGTCACCAAGGGACACATCAAGAGCGCCAAGAGGTCTTCCTACGGAATGGATAACCTTATCGCCTCTTCTTCCGAGGAACTAGGTCTTTCTTCCGAGAGGACCAGGGAACTTCTGAACCTGTTCGGGATGAGGTCCAAAAGCGGTTTTTCCTATATGACGCCGGACAAGAAAACGTTGGAAGATACATCTTCTGCGTTCCGTTCAGCCTTCCTTCCTTTGATCCAGGAAGCGGAAGATTTCCTGGCCGAGACTTCCTCCACCAAGGGAGTCCAGGCAATCTTCTACGGGCCGGGAAGCGATATCGAGAATCTGGCATCTACCTTGGAGAGCGGGCTTCGGATTCCGGTCTCCACATTCCTGCCAAAGGTCATCGGTGCAAGAAGCAAGGTCTTCCTGAATGCGCTTGGCGCAATCCGGGCTTCCGACTTCCCCTATCTTCCCTCCTACAGCGAAGTCGAAAAGAGGAAGGGACATCAGGGACTGGAAAACACAACCTTTCAAAGGGTTTCTAGCAAGAGGTAAGCAAAATGGAAGAAAATGAAAACAAGCCGGTGTTCTTCGACGACAAGGAAGATCTGACCGCAAACGCAAAGATCAAAGTCATCGGTGTCGGTGGCGGGGGATCCAATGCCGTCAATGAAATGATCCATGATAAGTCGGATCAAGTCGAATATTGGGTCTTAAATACCGATAGCCAGGCGCTTGCCAACTCCCCTTGCGATAACAAGTATGTACTTGGCAAGGAAGTCACCAAAGGTCTCGGTGCCGGTGGTAACCCGGCCATGGGAAAGAAAGCCGCTGAAGGTTCCTACAAGGATATCCAGCTCCTGGTCAAAGGAGCCGATCTTGTATTCCTGGCAGCCGGCGAAGGCGGCGGAACAGGAACAGGAGCCGCTCCGGTTGTTGCCAAGGCCGCCAAGGAATCCGGTTCTTTGGTCCTGGCAATTGTCACAAGGCCTTTTAATTTCGAAGGCCGGGGACGTTCCAAGAATGCCCTGGAAGGTATCAACGAACTGAAACGGTATGTGGATGCCATCATCGTCGTGTCGAACGATAAACTGGTCTTCAACAACGGCGGCATGTCCATCAAGAAGGCGTTTGCTGCCAGTGATGCCATCCTTGCCCAGTCGGTCAAGACGATTACGGACCTGATTCTTGTCCACGGCCTTATCAATCTCGACTTCGCGGATGTGAAGACCACCCTTACCGGGAAAGGCATCGCCCTTATCGGCATCGGTTTCGGACAGGGCGAGAACAAGGCTATCAAGGCGGCGCAGGGCGCCATCAATTCGCCGCTTCTCGAAAGCTCCATCAAGGGTGCCCGCTCCATGATCATCAACGTCACCTGCGGAGATGAGACAAGCCTTGAGGAAGTCCAGTATGCAATCTCCTATATCACCGAGGCCAGTTCCACCGAAGTCAATATCATCTTTGGCGTCCAGCTGGACGACTCCTTCAAGGACAAGATCAAGATTGCTATCATTGCAACTGACTTTACCAAGGATATCGACTTCTCCAAGACAACCGTTTTGCTTCCCAGGGTTGACCTGAAGACCGGGAAGCCGGAAGAGAAAGACGGGAAGAAGGAAGTTTCGGCCGTCGAGAAGGAAATCGAGGAAAAGAGTGCCTCCACGGCACTGCCGGA
The DNA here is from genome assembly GCA_023459795.1 of Bacillota bacterium. Classification (GTDB taxonomy): domain Bacteria; phylum Bacillota_I; class Bacilli_A; order RFN20; family CAG-288; genus Enterosoma. The sequence goes on along the minus strand of JAEWSP010000014.1, from coordinate 46,519 downwards.
TTATCTGAGAGAGATGATGAAGGATACGGATAACTGCAGAGCGAAGGCGGATTCGTTTGTTTCCGCTACCCCCGCTGCCAGGCCTTCCATGGCCGCTGACGGGAAGAATGATGACTTCGGGCCGGGAAAGGATATTCCTATTCCGGATATGAAAGATGACGAGGACGAAGATATTTCGATTCCGATTCCGGGCGAAAAAGAGGGAAAGTAAACATGGATTCCAAAACACTTGCTGCCGAAGCCGAAGAAGAGAAGAAGAAAGCAAAGGAAGCCGTTGCTTCCGTTGTCGACGAATCGACTTTGAATGAGTTCAAGGGAACGTTCCTTGGCAAGAAATCGAAGCTTACGGAGTTCTTCCGGGACATGAAGGAAATCCCTGTTTCCGAGAAGAAGGAAGCCGGAATGGTCCTGACGGACCTAAGGATGTTCATGGACGGGCTTCTTTCCGGAAAGGCCAAGGAGCTCAGCGATAGGAAGCTTTCCGAGAAGCTTTCCAAGGAAATCGTGGATATCACCCTTCCGGGCTATAGGACAAAGGTCGGCGGGCAGAATCCTTTCTACCGGGTTGTCGATGAGATTACCGATTTCTTCCTGGGCTTAGGCTATACCGTCGCCGACGGACCGGAAGTCGAATCCGACAAGAACAATTTCGAGCTACTCAACATCCCCAAGGACCACCCCGCCAGAGATATGCAGGATAGTTTTTCCATCTCTCCGGAGACCGTTCTCCGTTCCCATACTTCCTGCGTCCAGGCACGTGTCATGGCTGCCGCCAAGGGAGTCGGACCTTTGAAGGTCATCTGCCCCGGCAAGGTCTACAGAAGGGATAACGATGCTACCCATTCCCATCAGTTCGGTCAGATCGAAGGGCTGGTCATCAGCAAAGATGCCACGTTCTCCAATCTTCTGGAGATTCTGACCATGCTTCTGAAGCATCTCTTCGGAGAGAAAAGGGAAGTCCGCTTCCGCCCTTCCTTCTTCCCGTTCACGGAACCTAGCGTAGAAGCCGATATCTCCTGCTTTGCCTGCAACGGAAAAGGCTGCGCCCTGTGCAAGCATACCGGATTCATCGAAGTCCTGGGTTCGGGCATGGTCCATCCCAACGTCTTGAGGATGAACGGATTCGATGATTCCCAGTACCAGGGATTCGCCTTCGGAATCGGCATCGACCGTATCGCCATGCTGCAATACGGGATCGACGATATCAAGCGTTTCTATACGGACGACGTCAGCTTCCTCGAAGAATTCGAGAAGGGGGAGGAATAGAAAATGGTTTTCTCATATAACGAACTTTCGAAACTGGTCGATCTTTCGGGCCTTGATCCGGAAAAGCTGAGGAACCGTCTTACTTTTTCCGGATTCGAAGTGGAGGGGATGGAAAAGCTTGCTAGGGCCACCCATCTTGTCATCGGCAAGATCCTGACCTGCGTTCCCCATCCGGATTCCGACCATCTGCATCTTCTCACCGTCGACTGCGGCGGAAAGATCGGGGTTCTCGATATTGTCTGCGGTGCTCCTAACGCCCGTTCGGGCCTGAAGGTTATCGTTGCTCTTCCGGGGGCCGAGCTTCCGGCTATCGGGGAAGTCATCAAACCCGGTGAAATCCGCGGAAAGACTTCCAACGGCATGTGCTGCTCCTTGGTCGAACTCGGGGTCAGCAAAGATGTCCTTTCCGAGAAGCAGGTAAACGGCATCGAAGAACTCAAGGAGGACGCCGCAGTCGGATGTGAAGACGTCCTTTCTGCTTTAGGGCTGGATGATACGCTGCTAGATATCAATGTTCTTCCGAATAGACCTGACTGTCTGAGCTATATCGGTATGGCTAGGGAAATTTCCGCTCTCTGCAACGTTGCACTTTCCCCGGTTCCAGACAAGATGGAGAAAGGGAACAAGATTCTCCTTGGAGAAATCCACACTCCTTCCTGCCTCCGGTTCGATCTTCTTTCGGTGAAAAACGTCGAAGAGGGGAAGACGCCTGAGGATATGGCAAGCCTTCTTACGCACTCCGGAATCCGGCTTGTCTCCCCGCTTGTCGATCTCGGGAACGCGGTCATGCTTCTTTCCGGACAGCCGTTCAACCTTTATGACGAGGAGATGGTCAAGGACGGATTCCTGGATGTCCGGGATGACTACGAAGGCGAGTTCGTCGGTTTCGACTCCAAGAAGTCCGCACTTGCAAAGGGCGACCTTGTGATCGTGGACAAGTCCGGAAAGCCGCTCTGCCTTGCAGGTATCCAAGCCGGCAAGGGCGCTTTGATTTCTGCCTCCACGAAGAGCTTTGTCGCTGAAGCGGCGGTCTTCTACCACAAGAATATCCGCCATACTTCTTCCCGTCTCGGTCTCTCCTCGCCCAGTTCCCAGCTTTTCAGCAAGGAGAGGAACCCGGCCATGATCGATGAGGCATGGGCTATCTTCCAATCCCTTCTTCCCCGCTTCCTGAAGAAATATACGCTGGATGGCTATTCTTCCTGCTACCCCGATAAGGAGGAGAATCCGTGGTTTGCCTTCTCCCTGGAAAAGCTGAACCACCGTCTCGGTTCCTCCTATACGGAGGAGGACTGCCAGGAAGTGATCAAGACGTTCCGCATCGATTCCGACGGGAAGGGAAATGTACGTGGCCCCAAGGACCGTGTCGACCTTCTCGAACAGTGCGATATGGACGAGGAAGTCTTCCGTTATTTCGGTGCCGAAAGGATCCATCCGTCTCTCTCCTCCTTCCCGATCACGAGGGGTGCTCTTCTTCCCAGCCAGAAGGAAGAGAAGGAACTCGAGAAGTTCCTGCTCGGCCGTGGAATGGACCAGATTCTTACCTATACCTTGATCGACGAGAACAGCGACTCCTTGATCCGTGTCTTCTCCAAGGATCCGTCCTACCGGATCCTGAACCCGATGACGAAGGACCATGAATTTGTCCGCTCCGATTTGATTCCGAGCCTCCTTTCCGTTATCCGGTATAACGAATCCCATGGACATTCCGATCTGTCCCTCTTCGAGATTTCCCCTATCGATACCGTCAATGGCGTCAAGAAATACCTGTCCTTCGCTCTTGTCGGAAGGGAATGCCTCAGCGAAGGATACCAGGCAAGGCCTTATTCCTTCTTCGATCTGAAGGGACTTGTGGAAGGAATCTTTGTGAAACTTGGCATTTCTGCAAGCCGGTTCCAGATGAAGCCTTCCAGGAATCCGTCCTTCCATCCTGGAATGAGCGCGGACGTTTATTCCGGGAAGGAATTCCTCGGAACGTTCGGTGCCCTTCATCCCACTATCGATAAGGACGAGACACTGGTCGGTGAACTGGATCTCTCCCTGCTTCTTTCGCTTCCGGGAAGGAAAGTCAGGTTCTCCCCGCTCAAGGAAGGACTGCTTGTCCGGAGGGATATCTCCTTCGAGAAGAAGGAAGGCGTCAGCTACAGCGATCTTATCCGTACCCTTTCCAAAGCCCGTGATCCTTACTTCGACCATGCCGAATTCTTCGATGATTTCACGGATCCCGCAAACGGAAAGGAATACCTCGGACTCAGCCTCTATCTGAGGAAGAAGGACGGCACCTCGCTCAAGAACCCGGAGATCGAAAGCTCCGTGAAGGGACTTGGCGCTGAGCTTGTGAAGAATCTTTCCATCGTCCTGAGAGGCGAAGAGAAGTAGAAAAACAGGGGAGGGCTATTCCCTTCCCTTTTCTGGAAGGAGGAAAAAACCATGCATAAGACAAGGATTCTTTTTCCGTTAGGGGAAGCCAGGAATGCACTAGGCGAGACGGTTCCTCTTCCTTTCTCTCTGACGAAAGAGGAGATGTGCTCCTTTTCCAGGGTAAGATCATTTCCTTCCCTTGCGGCAAGCCTGACCTATCTAAGCGCCAGCGACGGGTATTATTCCTTCCGTCTGTCCCTTTCCGGGGAAGCACTTTTCGAAGACGGGCATGATTGCCAGAAGACGTGCCTCTATCCTTTTTCCGACAGCGCGGAAGTGCTGATCGATACCAAGAACAGGGAAAACAGCGATGTCCTTCCTGGGAAAGACCACGGATACGATATCCGGGGTCTTCTCCTTTCCCTTCTGAACAATGCCCTTCCGGCAACGGTCTTTGAGGAAGAACTGAAGAGGAAGGAATATGCGGGCGGGAAAGTTCTTTCCGAAAAGGAATACCGGAAAGAAAGGGCTACCACGTCTCCTTTTTCCGTTTTGGATTCCTCTTCTTATCCGGAAAAGTGATTTTTTCTCCCACTTCATCCCCGGATGAGCTTACAGGTGCTTATTCCTCTTTGGAAAAGCACCTGTTTTATTTTGAAAGCCTTATAAATAGGCACTTTTTTATCCTTTTGTTTTCCTTATCGGAAGGAAGAAAAGAAGAAAAAGAAGGTTTTCGTCCGTAAAATTATGGCCCGAAAATAAAGAAAATTCATTTTTGGAGTTGAACTTTTGGTTTGTGAATGTATAATAGTGGGTGAAAGTGGGAGTAAAGCGATAACATGTTCTACGGATCGAAGGAACTCGTTCTCGATGACAAAGGGCGTCTAGTCCTGCCATCGAATTACCGCACCGAATTCGTCGGAAACATTGTTTATGCCGTCTACAGTTTCGATGGCTGCCTCTCCCTCTACCCGGAAGCGGGGTATCAGGCGATTGCAAAAGATATCACTGGACTAAGCGATTTCGACCCGAAGGCCAGACAGGTAAAGAGAATCTTCCTTGCCAATACCTTCCGGATCGAACTGGACTCCCACGGAAGAATACTTCTTCCCAAGCCGCTGCTCGAGAAGACAAAGACAGGAAAGAATATTATCATCCTCGGCGTATACAACAAGCTGGAGGTCTGGAATACCGAGACGTATCAGAAGAGCCTTGCAGAAGAAGAGAAGAACTACTCCCGGGATGCCCAGGAGCTGATCGGGAAGTAGATATGACCTCGTATAATTCCCATAAGCCGGTACTCCTTCAGGAAGTCCTCTCGTTCCTCCCCAAGAAGAAGCTGGTCTACCTGGACCTCACATTAGGCCGGGCCGGACATGCAGATGCGATTCTCTCCCGGTTAGGAGAAAAAAGCGTCTTCTACGGCGTCGATATGGATCCGGATGCGTTAGCCTTCTCCTGCGAAAAGCTTGCCAAGTATTCGAAGAAGATATCCCTCCATTACCTCCATTCCTCTTATGCCGAAGCGATTCCTTCCCTGAAATCATCCGGAATGTCGGGTGCTGACTTCATCCTCATGGATATCGGAGTCAGTTCCCCCCAGTTCGATGACCCTGAAAGAGGGTTCTCCTATAGATTCGATGCACCGCTGGATATGCGGATGGATCCGAAGAACGAGCTTACCGCCAAAGCAATCGTCAACACCTATTCCCCCAAAGACCTCACCAGGGTCTTCCAAGACCTCGGCGAAGCCAAGATCGTAAGACCCGTCGTCAGCAGAATCCTGGAAGAAAGAACGAAGAAGCCGATAGAGACGACCTTCGAGCTTGTCGATATCATCAAATCTTCCCTTCCCGAAAGGGAATTAAGGAAGAAAGGCCACCCTGCCAAGCAGTACTTCCTCGGATTAAGGTATGAAGTAAACGGGGAAATCGAACAGCTCAAGAAGGGAAGCCGGGAAGCAGCAGACTTCCTTCTCCCTGGAGGAAGGCTAGCCATCATCTCCTTCAATTCGGAAGAAGACAGGATTGTCAAGAACCTGTTCAGGGAAAAGTCGAAAGTCGATTCCGGGGACAAGTACCATCCGATGCTCAATGTCGGAAAGGCCAACTACCTGGAGCTTACGAAGAAACCAATAACTGCCGATGATCAGGAACTCGAGGATAACAACCGTGCAAAGTCGGCAATCCTGAGAGTCCTCGAAAGGAGAGAAAGCAAATGAAAGACAGAACAAGACGTACGAACAGCAAGCACTGCTCCCGCCGTTTCCGCTTCGGCACCTTCCTGGTTGCCGGTATTTCCTGTCTCCTTACCATCGGTTCCCTGACCACTCTTGCCGTCCTCCGTTCCCAGTCCAGCAACCTGACCGCCAAGATTACGGAAGTGAATAGGAATATCGAAGTCCTGGAAGGATCCAACGCCTCCTTAGGACAGCAGAATCATTAAGCTTCCAAAACCGGCTGAACCCGGCTTTGGATATATTCTCCCTTAAGCCCGAGGGCCTTTTCTCCCCGGGCTTTTCTTATGCCAAAAGAAAACAAGGTTCCTTTCGAAACCTTGTCTTTTTTATGATCCTCTGTTAGAAAGGCTTGACGGTCTTCGGAGCAGTGTAGGTCTTGATTTCTACATTCTCGCTCTTGTAGGCACGCTTGGAAGCATGGGTCTTGATATCCTTCAGAAGGGCAGCATTGAAGTCCTTGAAGGAAACAGTCTCCGTATTCTGGTAGCCGTGGAGACGGACAGTCACGGTATTGTCCTTGACTTCGTTTCCGCCGATGACGAGGCTGTACGGAACCTTCATCCCGGACTGGGCATCCCGGATCTTGTAGGAAAGCTTCTCGTTGCGGAGGTCAAGCTTGACCCGGACATTTTCCTTGGCAAGCTTAGCATATAGCTTCTTGCAGTAATTGAGGATTTCCGGATCCTGGGTAGTGACCGGAAGGATTCTTACCTGTTCCGGAGCAAGCCAGGTCGGGAAAGCACCCTTGAAGTGTTCGGTGATGACGCCTAAGAAACGTTCGAAGGATCCGAAGATGGCACGGTGGATCATAACCGGCTCCTTCTTCGTTCCGTCCTTGTCCGTATACTGGAGATGGAAGCGATGCGGGAGCTGCATATCCAGCTGGATTGTTCCGCACTGCCAGACACGGCCGAGGGAATCCTTGATCTTGAAGTCGAGCTTCGGTCCGTAGAAGGCACCGTCGCCAGGATTGATCTCGTAAGGAATTCCATTCTCCTTGAGGCACTTCTTGAGCATGGCTTCTGCCTTGTCCCAAGTCTCGATCTTGCCGACGAATTCCGTTTCCGGACGAGTCGAAAGTTCGATTCCATAGGTAAGTCCGAAGACGTTGTAGACATAGTTGAAGAGCTTGAGAAGACGCTTGACTTCTTCGCCGATCTGGTCGAAGGCGAGAAGAATATGGGCATCATCCTGCGTGAAGCAGCGGACACGGAAGAGTCCGTTAAGAGCACCGCTGGCCTCATGTCTGTGATCCAGACCGAACTCCGCATAGCGGAGCGGAAGTTCCCTGTAGGAATGGAGGTCGTTCTGGTAGACAAGGATAGCGCCCGGGCAGTTCATCGGTTTGATGGCATAAGGATTGCCGTCGATGTGGGTGATATACATATTCTGCTTGTATTCCTTCCAATGGCCGGAGATTTCCCAGAGCTTTCTGGAAAGGATGGTCGGAGTACGTAGGAAGTTGTATCCGTTGGTGGTAAGGAGATTCCAGAGGAACTCCTCGAGCTCATGACGCATATACATTCCGTTCGGAAGCCAGAACGGGAAGCCCGGACCGAAATCGGAAATCATGAAGATTCCCATTTCCTTGCCGATCTTCTTGTGGTCGGCTTCCTTGCGCTCTTCCAGAAGCTTCAGATAATCGTCGAGATCTTTCTGGCAGAAGAAAGCAGTTCCGTAGATACGGGTAAGGGAATCGTTCTTCTGGTCGCCCTTGAAATAGGCCGCGGAAGTGGCCATAAGCTTGAAGGCCGGGATCTTGGCAGTGGACTTCATATGAGGACCAAGGCAGAGATCGGAATAATCGCCCTGGGAATAAACGGAAAGAGGTTCCTTGCCGGAAGCAAGCTCATCGATATGGACAAGCTTGTACTTCTGATCCTTGAAGATCTCCTTGGCTTCTTCCGGAGCCACATCCTTGCGGACGATAGGAAGATTCTGGTTGGCAATCTTATGCATTTCGGCTTCGATGGCCGGGAAATCCTTCTCGGAAATCGGCTTCGGAAGCTTGATATCGTAATAGAATCCTTCGTCCGTGGCAGGACCATAGGCAAACTGGGCTCCCGGATAAAGATGGGAGACAGCCTGAGCCATAAGGTGGGTTGCGGAATGACGGAGGACGTGGAGGGAATCCACGGTATCCTTCTTGGTAACGACTTCGAACTTCGCATTATCCGGCAGCTTTTCGTTCAGATCGAAAAGCTCTCCGTTTACCTTGGCGCAGATGGCCTGGGCTGCCAGGGAGACAGAAATAGACTGGGCTGCTTCAAGGGCGGTTGCGCCGTCTTTCAGTTCCTTGACCGAATTGTCCGGAAGAATGATTTTCATAATATATCCTCTATTTTCTCCGAATGAATATCCTACTTCTTTAAGACGGATAGTGCAAGACAGGCGGCACCTTCGATACCGACATCCTGATCGAATTTGGCCGGTACCAGACGGATAGGACGTAAGTGCCAGGAACTGATCTTGTCGTCCGCTCTCTTCTGGAGGTCGGAGAAGAAAACATCGGAACTCTTCATGACGCCTCCGGAGACTGCATAAAGTTCGGCATCGAAAAGGAGATGAAGGTTGGCAAGCCACTGGCTGAGCTGGTCGATCCAGATCTCATAGACAGGAAGAATCTTTGAATCCTTGGCCCGGACACCGTCGAAGAAAGCCTTGGAGCTAGGAAGCTCTACGCCTTCCAGGGCGGCCAGACGGAGGATCCCGTTTCCGCTGAGGAGGTACTCCGTCTCATAGGCTTTTCCCTTATAGTTCATGAACAGACGTCCGCCTTCGGTAGGAAGATCGATCATCTTCCCGTCGATGACGATACCGATTCCGATACCGGAAGAAATCGTGATGAAGATGGAATCCTTCTTGCCTTTGGTGGCTCCGTACAGGCTTTCGGCAAGGGCCGAGCAGTTTGCATCATTGGCAAACTTCAGTTTGGCATTGGGGAAATCCCGACGGAAGAGAGGCTCGAAATCAAATCCTTCTTCTAGTCCCAGGTTTCCGCATTTTCCGACCTTGTTGGCAACGACGGTTCCGCAGATGGACATACCGATTGCCTCGATGTCCGTCTTGGCTTCTTCCGCAACCTCCAGAAGGAGCTTCTTCATCGTATCGTATAGGCCGAGCGGGTTATTCCGGACCGTCGGTCCCCTCTTTACCGCGAGGATGTTCAGATCCTCATCTACGGCAGCGACCCTAAGGTTGGTTCCGCCGCAGTCAATCGCCATCACAACTTTCTTGTTTGCCATATATGTAATTCCTCTTTAATCCTTTTGCGAATTCGGCATCTCCCCTTCGTTCAGCGTCACCACCTTCAGGAAGTTGGTCTTGCCGGCGCCGACAGGGGTGCCGCCGGTAATGATGATCTTGCTTCCGGAAGGGAGATGATAGTCCTTGCCGATCTTGATGGCGAGGACTTCCATTTCTTCCGTAAATTCCGGAACCTTCGGGACAAAATAAGGATAGCAGGCATAATACAGCATGGAATGGGCTAAGGTGGAACGGTCGGAAGTCACCACGAAGACCGGGCAGATAGGTCTGGTGCGGCTGATTCTCTTGGCGGTAGAACCGGTTGCGGAGAAGCAGACGATCAGTTTTGCACCGATGGTGCAGGCTGTATCCGAGACGGAAGTAGCGATGGCATCGTTAACGGTCTTTTCGGAAGCAGCGAAAGCCTTCTGGACGGATTCCGCATAATTGAAGTTCGCTTCCATGGTTTTGGAAATCTTCGTCTGCATCTTTACGGCTTCCACCGGATAAAGACCGGAAGCGGATTCTCCGCTTAGCATGACCGCATCCGTTCCTTCTTCCAACGACCAGGCAACATCGCTGACTTCGGCCCTGGTCGGGAAAGGATTGTGGATCATGGAATCCAGCATCTGGGTAGCAGTAATAACAGGCTTTCCCAGTTTCCGGCACTGCTTGATCATGTAGGCCTGATAAATCGGGACGTCTTCCGGGGGAATCTCGATTCCTAAGTCGCCTCGGGCGACCATTATCCCATCGCTGTCGGCAATGATCTCATCCAGGTTCTCAATAGCTTCCGTGTTCTCGACCTTGGAAATGATCTTAATTTCCTGCCCGCCGTTTGCGTCGAGCAAAGAACGGATATCCTGGATATCCCGCTTGCTTCGGACAAAGGAAGCGGAAACGAAATCGACGTGGCACTGGCATCCGAAAACAAGATCGCTCTTGTCCTGTTCGGAAAGGTAAGGCATGGAGAGATGTGCACCAGGGCAGTTGACTCCTCTTCTGTCCTTGCAGGTATGGTCGTTCATGACTTCGACGACAAGTTCCCGCTTGGCACTGTCTTTTTCCCGGACGATGAGTTCCAGATTTCCGTCATCCAGACGGATGAGGGAACCGATAGCGGCATCTTCATATAAAGAGGTATACGTAACTCCGAAACCGTGGGAATCACCGATTTCTTCGGTACCCATACGGATTCTTACCATTTCGCCCTTCTTGAAATCGGCCTGTCCGCCGGTAAAAAGACCCGTACGGATTTCCGGCCCCTTCGTATCCAGGCAGATTGGAATGATGATGTCCTCTTCTTTTTCAATCTCTCGAAGAGTATTGATCTTTTTAAGATGTTCTTCATGGGTGCCATGGGAAAAATTGAGTCTCATGCAGGTCATTCCGTTAGCAATAAGGTCTCGAAGGACTTCCTTTTTTTCGCTAGAAGGACCAATAGTGCAAACGATTTTCGTCTTTTTCTCGATTTGATAGAGCATATCCGATAAAACCTCCGCGTTTGATTCTATATAGGGCATTAGGGAAAAAGAAAAATGCCTAGTATATTCTAGCAACCAGCACCTATAATTGAAAGGAAAAGAAGGAAGTAATCAAGCGCTTTTTGCTATAATAAGAAAGCGATGAAAATATTGGAAAAAACTTCTGCTTTCTCCCTCCAGGTATCCTTCACCCTTTCTCAGACGGACGAGGAAGTCCTCGACCTTCTTTACCTTCCCCTGGTTCAGGCGGATGGCCTTTCCTCTTACCATCTCCTTCATTCCCTTGGCCTTTCCCAAAAATCCGGATACCTCCACCACGAAGATATTCTGCCGATTCTTGGCCTGGATTCCACCGGCTTCCTGATGGCTAGGAACAAGCTGGAAGCAATCGGTCTTTTAGAGACTTTCCGCAAGGAAGAAAAAGGAAAAAGCGGAGAATGCGCAGTCTTTTACCTTTACCGCCTTATCCCGCCGGCTACCCCGAAGAAATTCTTCAACGATCCTATCCTCCGTCTGTCCCTTTCTTCCAAAGTAGGAGACAAGCGTTATTTCGAATTGAAGTCTCTCTTCCAGGCAGAAGAGAAGGAAGCTCCAGGATTTGTGGAAGTCACCTCCGATTTCAAATCCGTCTTTACTTTGGCAATGGAAAAAGGAGACCCGGCACTCCTGGATAACGGACTCAACTCCCTCGAGAAGAGATACAAGTCCCAGGCCAAATTCAAGGAAGACGTTTTCCGGAAATGCCTAGCCGAGAAGGGCGTCTTAGTTCCTGCCTCTCTTCCGGAAGACGTTTTCCGTTTCCCGGTCCTTTACGGAATCAAGGAAGAGGATGCTGCAAGCCTTTATGAAAAGAACCTAACGACGGATAATGTTTTTTCCGCTGAGGGGTATAAGAAAGATTGCCGGAACTTCCAGCATTTCGCACCGGCCAGCAAAATGATGGCGCCTCTTTCTTCCGATTACGGAGACAACAAGACGGCCGCCTACAGAAAAGCTTTCGATACCCTTACGCCTCAGGAATACCTGAATATCCGGTACGGAGTCAAACCTGCCCCCTATATGCTTGGCGAAGTGGAGAAGCTCCAGGATGATTTCGGATTCCCGAATTCCGTCATCAATGTTCTTCTTGATTATTCCCTGAAGAAGACTGCCGGAGAGTTCAACAACCTGTATATTGAAAAAGTTGCCTTTACGCTTTCTTCTCTTAAAATCAAGGATTCCTATTCCGCCATGGAAGCTTTGAACAGCCGTGATTTCGATAAGAATCAGGCAAAGAAGCAAAGCATCCGGAAGAATTCCCTTCCCGGCAAGAAAAAGGAAGAGCTTCCCGAAAGCAACGAAGAAAAGGAAGAGGATACGGAGAGCGAGACAAAGGTCGAAGACCTGATCAGTTTGGAAAAGAAACTAGGCATATGAGAAAAGAAGAACAGGAGAAGGAACTAGAAAAGATGGGGGTAAGGAAGCCTCAATCCGAGGTTCCTGTTTTTGCCTTGTCCTCTTCTTCTGAAGCCATGCTTAAAAAATACGTAGACGATTCCCTTGCCTTGGATATCCGGTCCAGGAATCTGGTCCAGGGACTTCTGAAGACAGATAAGACCATGGAGAATTCCCTTGGGGATCTGAAGGAGTATCTGGATAGCCTTAGCTTCTGCCTTGCCTGCCCCGGTACTCTTCTTGCCTGCCCGAAAAGGGAGAAAGGGTATACCAAATCCCTGGTCTATGACGAGAGCGGAGACAGGATTCGCTGCGTCACTTCCTTCTGCCCCTGGAAGAAGGAAACGGAGAAGAACCTGGACCTTATCCATCCCAAGGATGTGGACGGGATGGCCCTTTATTCCGCTTATGCTTCTCTTTTTGCCCTCCTCCATTCGGAAAAGGACCTTAAGGTCTATAAAAAGACAGGGGATATCTTCCAGAGTCTTCTGAAGACTGCCCTTCTCATGAAAAAAGGAAAAAAACCGAAAGGGTTCTCCCTTTATTCCATCAACTCCTACGCCCTTACGGAAAAGATCCTGATGGCCTCTTCCTATCTGTTTGCTAAGCTCGGATACAGAACCTGCTATATCCACTTGGAGGACCTTGCCGCAAGCCTTGCCTCCAGGGATTATTCCCTTAAGGCTCTTGCCAAAGAAGAGACGGAGAGGACGCTTCCCGGTCTTTCCGTCTGGGTCCTTGATGGAATCGACAATCTTCCCTTCGAGCGTTCGGGGTTCTATGCCTCCTTCCTCCCGGGTCTTCTTTCCCTTGCCAGAAAGAAGGGAATCCTTGTTCTTCTTGGACGGGCCAAGGAAGCAAAGACGGAAAACGCCCTTAGGATGGTTCTGAAAGGGTCTGCGCTTCTTCCCGAAGCTTTGGAAAACCTGAAAAGCCTGGCTCCCGATATCGTGGACCGGGATCTTCCTGTCTGATCCGGTTTTTTTTCTTTCCCCGTAAAAAACGGTTTCTCCTGCTAGAGAATAAGCAGGAGGACATGATGATATGGTTTACCAGTCCCAAGAAGACGACTGCGGGAAGGCATGCGTAAGGAACATCCTGCTATTGAAGCACAATCCTTCTGCCAGCAAGACCCTTCCCCTAAGGGAGAAGGACGATACTTTCCTTTCCATGAAGAAGGAACTTTCTTTTTTCGGGGAGGAGGCAAAAGGATACGAAGTGAATTTCCTTCTGGACGTGCAAAAGGATTGTTTTCCTTTGATTGCCCAGGTGAAGAGAGAAGACAAGCTCCATTTCCTTATCGTAAAGGAAAGACGGAAAGGGAAAGTATTTCTCCTGGATCCAGGGTTCGGGGAGTTCTCTTTATCGGAAAAAGAATTTGCTGAAGAGTTTACCGGAAAGGTCCTTACCCTTCTTCCCAAGAGAGAAGGAAGCAAAAAGAAAGAGAAGACCCTGCCTTTTTTACGGAAGGATGAAACCCTGTCCTATTTCCTGCTCCTGGTCCTCAGTTCCCTGGTTCTTGCCTTGTTCTTCTTCGGCTTCAGCAAGGAAGGGGCGTTCCTGAGCTCCTTAGTCCTTCTTCTGACATCCCTTCTCCTCCTTCTCTTCCAGAATGTCCTGAACCATGTCACCAGGAAGAGGATGACCAAGGAGATTCTTCTTCCCTACCTGAAGTCTTCCGCTAACGAAAAGGATTATCCCGTTCTCTCCCGGCTACTCGACCGGAAGGTGAAGATTGCCTCCGATCTTGTCTCTTACGGGACACTCTTCCTGCTCCTTTCCTTCTTCCTCCTAAGAAACGGCGGAATCGGGATCCCTCTTTTCCTCCTTTCCTTCTTCCTGCCGTTGTCCCGCTGTTTCCTGGACCCTGTTCTTACTAAGAGGAAGTACCTCTCCTCCAGAAAGGAAAACCGGGCAATGGCAGAACTGAAGACGGGAGAAGATCCTTCGGATTCCCTTCTTTCCTCGGTGAAGGAAGCCGGAAGATACGAGGAGACTTTCCTCTCTCCCGTGATCCTCATCATCGGGATCGGCTCCTTCCTTCTTCTTCTCGCCCTGTTCCTGGAAAAGGAGCATCCCCTTTCTCCTTTCCTGGATGGCTTCTTTGCCTTTGCCCTTTTAGCCGATACCCAGCTCCGGCTCCTCTCTCTGAAAGGCACGGAGGAAGAGGTGGTCTCTCTTGAGAACGGCCTTTCCCTTCCCCTCTCCTTCTTTTCTTTCGAAAAGGATGGCAAACTAGGCTATAATAAAAACAATAACCTAGGAGGTCTCGGGGAGAATGGAAAAGAAGCACGTTCTGGATTACCTGGACAAAACCCACCAGAAGAAGAATCTCGGTAAGCTGTTCCGGATTGTTTTCGACCACACCCTTGCCGTCCTTGGAAAGGACGGGGACTATGAAGTCTCCCTTTCCCTGATCGGAGACAAGGAGATGCACGAGATGGATCTGAAGTACCGGAACGTGGACCGTCCTACCGATGTCCTTACCTTTGCCTTCGAGGAAGCGGATTTCGTCAAGGATGAACCGATTGTCGATCTGGGTTCCATCCTGATCGATCCGACGGTTGCCCGGAGACAGGCCAAGACCTATTCCCATCCGTTCGAAAGAGAGCTTTGCTTCCTCTTCATCCACGGACTTCTCCATAGTTTCGGATATGACCACCACCGCGGGGAAAAAGAAGCGGAAGAGATGTTTGGTTTGCAGAACAGGATCCTGGATTCCCTCCCCTACGACTTCTATACGGATGTAAAGAAGCTGAAGATGCTTCTTCTTTCCGCCCAGAAGGGCTCCTACTCTCCCTATTCCCATTTCCGTGTCGGAGCCGTCGTTGTTACCAAAGACGGCAAATACCACACCGGATTCAACATCGAGAATTCCGCCTACCCGGTGACGGTCTGCGCAGAACGCTGTGCCCTCTTCCGGACGTATGCGGAAGGGTACCGGAAGGAAGACATCGCTGCGCTTGGCTGCATTACGGATGCGGAGACGGTCGGCACCTGCTGCGGAAGCTGCAGGCAGGTGATGAGCGAGCTTATGGAGATGGATTCCCCTGTCTACATCTATAACCGGGACGAGACGAAGAGCCTTATTACGACAGTCAGGAAGCTTCTCCCATATACCTTCACCCCAGAGGATTTAAAATCATGAAAAAGATTGGATATGTCTGTGTCTACGGAAGAGCGAATGCCGGCAAGTCCAGCCTTATCAACCGGATTCTCGGATTCAAGCTTCTTCCTGTTTCTTCAAAGCCCCAGACTACGAGGGACAATGTCCAGGCTGTCTATAACGATCCGGATGCCCAGATCGTGTTCGTCGATACTCCCGGTGTCTTCCGTCCACATGGGAAATTAGGTTCCATTCTTTTGAAGGATGCCGAGAATGCCAAGGTCGGAGTCGACTTGATTCTTTATGTCGTAGATGCTTCCGAAGTTCCGAATATGGAACTTGCTATGAAGCTCAGCAAGCAGGATATTCCGGTTATTCTCGTCTTCAACAAGATCGACCTGGTCCGTGCCGACATCGCCGAAGAAAGACTGAAGCGTTACGCGGAAGTCCTCCCCGTTGCCAAGACTTTCTCCGTAAGCTGCAAGGATAACTTCAACATCGACAAACTGGTCGAGGATATCAAGGGACGCCTTGCTGTCGGGGAATGCCCGTATCCGGAAGATATGGTTAGCGACCATCCCTCCCAGTTCATCATCCGGGAAATCATCCGGGAGAAGTGCATGCGCCTTCTTTCTGCCGAAGTCCCGCACTCTATCTACGTCGACCTCAAGAACATCGAGGAAGACGAGAAGGGGATGGAGGTCTATGCGGATATCATCGTCGAGAAGGAATCCGAGAAGGGAATCGTCATCGGCCATAACGGGGCGATGATTTCCAAGATCAGCAAATTCAGCGAAGAAGGAATCCAGGGCTACTTCGGAAAAGCCTGTTCCTGCGATCTCCGCGTCAAGGTGGTTGCCGACTGGCGGAATTCCGATAAGTATCTCCGCAAGTTCGGATACGAAGAATAGTAGATGAAAGGACCCCTTCTTTCGACGTGCGGGTTGGTCCTGAATCAGAACCCCTACGGGAATGACTCTGCCCTGGTCAGCTTTGCGACCAAGGAAGGGATACAGTCCGTCTATGCCGGGCATGTGTACGGCAAGAAAAGCCCCCTCAAGCCTCTCCTTCTTTCGATGGAGGAGGTTAAGCTGGAATACACTCTGACCAAGGACGGGATGTACCTTGCCTCCTTTGCGGAAGCGGTACTGGACCCTTCCCTTCTTTACGCCTCCTATCCGAAGAACCTTCTGCTTCAGTTCCTTAGCGAGGCCAGTGTTTCCTTTTTCCATTACGGGGATAGCTACCCTCTTCCGGGAATGGAGAAGATCCTTTCTGCTCTTGCAGAGGGGAAAGACCCCTTAAGCCTCGCCCTCCAATCCATGGGCCTTATCTACCAGTCCCTGGGATTGGAAGAGGATGTTTCCGGGTGTGCCCTCTGCGGAAAAGAGAAGGACATTGTTTCCTACTCTCTGAAGGAAGGAGGGTTCCTTTGCCGGGACTGCCTTCCCAAGACCGGCGCCGTTGTCTTGGACCCGATGGACCTATATGTCCTGAAATATGCTTTTCTTCCTCTTTCCGACCAGTCCTTGCTTAAGGTTGTTCCCAGGGACAGCGGAAAACGGGTTCTTCTTTCCCTCTCCTGTTATCTTCATGACTATTTCGACCTCCCCAGGAGCCGGTCCCTTCCCCTTTTCCTTGAGGCTCTTTGAGGTTTCCTATGCTATACTTAACAAGGTAAAAATCGAGGATCATAAACCATGTCTATTGAAAGCAAACATACGTTCGAAGAAATCACAAGCCACCTTGTCACTTCCGGATTCGTGTATCCGGGAAGCGAAATCTACGGTGGCCTTTCCAACTCCTGGGATTACGGACCGTTAGGCACCCTTCTCAAGAACCATGTCAAGGACCTCTGGGTCCGCCATTTCGTCCGGGGAATCGACTATAACGTCCAGATCGATCCGGCCATCATCATGAATCCGAAGGTCTGGGAAGCAACCGGCCATATCGCCAATTTCCATGATCCTCTTATAGACTGCAAGGACTGCCACTGCCGTTACCGTGCCGACGACCTCGTGAAGAAGGAAATGCCTGATCTCGATGTCGATGGAATGGACGAAAAGCAGCTGAACGACGTTGTCGTTTCCGGAAAGCTCAAATGCCCGAACTGTGGCAAGAGCAATTTCACTCCTATCCGTCAGTTCCAGATGATGTTCAAGACTTTCATCGGCGTTACGGAAGACAACACGGCAACCGTTTATCTCCGTCCGGAAACTGCCCAGGGAATCTTTGTCAACTTCAAGAACGTCATGCGTACCACTAGAAGGAAGCTCCCGATCGGTATCTGCGATATCGGCAAGTCTTTCCGCAATGAAATCACTCCAGGCAACTTCACTTTCCGCACCAGGGAATTCGAGCAGATGGAAATCGAATTCTTCTTCAAGCCTGGCGAAGACGACCAGTGGTTCAAGTTCTACAAGGACAACTGCAAGACCTTCGTCGAGAAGCTCGGTCTCAAGGACGAGAAGGTCCGTTTCCGTGACCACGAACCGGCCGAACTTGCCTTCTACAGCAAGGCCACTACGGATATCGAATACCTGTTCCCTTCCATCGGATGGGGAGAACTTATGGGCATTGCCTGCCGCAACGACTATGATCTCGGACGTCACCAGACCTGCTCCAAGGAAGACCTCACCTATCTGGATCCGGAGACCAACGAACGTTACCTTCCGCACGTCGTCGAACCGTCTTTCGGTCTCGACCGTTTGATGCTGGCTCTCTGCTGCGATGCCTATGATGTCGAGGACCTTTCCAAGGACGGCAAGGAAGACAACCGCATCGTCATGCATTTCGACTACGAGCTTGCCCCTTATACCATTGCCGTCATGCCTCTTAGCAACAAGCTGAATGCCTCTGCCAAGAAGGTCTTCGACCAGATCCATGAAGAGTTCGATACCATCTTCGATACTACCGGATCCATCGGCAAGAGATACCGCAGAGAGGATGCCATCGGCACTCCGTTCTGCGTCTGCTATGATTTCGACAGCGAGAACGACCATATGGTCACTGTCCGCAACCGGGATACCATGGCCCAGGAGAGAGTCGCCATCAGCGATCTTTCCAATTACATCCACGCTGCCATCAACGCCAAGAAGGTTTGCTAAGCAAAAACAGGAAGCCAGGCCTTGGAGAACAATAACGGAACACCGAATCTTTTTCGGGATATCGCCAAAAAAGCGGACATAGTCCAGGTAGTGTCTTTTTACTTGGGCTCCCAGGCACTGATAAGGTCCGGGAAGACATACAAAGTAACCTGTCCTTTCCACGCCCATGATGCCCATCCGTCCTGTGTCATCGACCCTCAGAGGAATACCTACCACTGCTGGAGCTGCGGAGCAAAAGGCGACAGTATTTCCTTTGCGGAGGAATACGCCCACCTGAAGCCGATGGACGCGCTCAGGAAAGTCTGCGAAATCTGCTCGATTCCTCTTCCCGATACCATCCAGAAGGAATCCTTCGTGCCGGAGATCAAAAAAAAGTATCCCGAGGAACTGAAAGCTCTCCTGGATCTGAAGAAATTCTATCAGCTGATGCTTCTTTCTCCTCTCGGGAAAGACGGGAAAGACTACCTGGAAGGAAGGAAGATCCCGAGCGATGTCATCGCCTATTTCGGGATCGGCTTTGCCCCGAAGGACCCGAAGCTTGCTATCCAGTCCCTGAGGAAGCTCGGCTATGAGATCCCGGTTCTGGAAAGGGCCGGAATCCTAGCCAACTCCTCTATTTTCGAGGACCGGTACAGCGAACGCATCCTTTTCCCGATCGAGGATTCCTACGGGCATGTGGTCGGATTCTCCGGAAGGAAGATCAGGAAGGACCAGCCCCTCGGAAAGTACATCAACTACCCGCTGACACCTCTTTTCGAGAAAAGCACGATCCTCTACAACTTCAGCAATGCCCGGGAAGAGGCAAGGAAGGCCGGATTCCTTTATGTCTGCGAAGGCTTCATGGATGTGATTGCCTATTACCGGGCCGGGATCAAGGCCGTCATCGGCACCATGGGAACTGCCCTTACCAAGGAGCACTGCCGGATGCTGAAAAGCCTCAACGCCGAGATCCGCCTTGCCCTCGATTCGGATGAGCCGGGACAGGAAGGCGACGAGAGGGCTGCCAAGGTCCTGTTCGAGAACCAGGTGCCTTTCCGGGTGGAGAAGAAATTCTCGCTTCTCCGCAAAGAGGAAGCAACCGGACTGGATATTCCCTGCAAGGATGCCGACGAAGTCCTTACTTTCTGTGGACCGGAGAAGCTTCAGAGCCAGTCGGAGAGGCTGAACGACCCATACCGGTTCCTCCTGGGAAGAAGAATGGGAAACCGTCTCCAGATGAAGGACTCCAAGGAGATCATGGATTTCTTCGAAGAGGCAAGACCGTATTTCCAGTCCCTGAATCCCGTCGAGCAGGAACAGGATATCGAGTTCACTACCGGGACTTCCGAAAACCACAGGGATCCTTTTATTGTTCTTTCCAAGGACGCTGCTAGAAGCATCCTTCTTGCCACGGCATCCCTCCCGCCTGTCCGGGAAAAAAAGCCTGCGTTTAAGGAGGAGGAAAAGGTTGCTTATACCAAGCCATCCTCCTCGTTCCGGAAGAACAGGAAAGGGAGATGGGAGAAGGAAGAAGAGCAGGAATATATGATCGGTTCCGTCGTGAAGAAGGAACCCGATCTTCTTTCGGCGGAAGAAAGCATACTGAGAATTGCCCTTTCCTACCCGGGAGCCCAAGGCATCGACTCCGAGCTTCTGAAAAGCGAAACCTGGCTTCTCCTGATGGTCCCCGCTTCCTCCCTTGCTGCCATGGCCTTGAAGGAAGGGAAGGTCACGTTTGCTTTCCTTCCGTATGATTTCCTCTACCAGATCCTTGCCAGCTACTATATCTACCATCCGGAAACCCGGGGACTTGACCGGAACAGGATGGGGGAGATACAATCCATTCTGGAAACCAAAACATTTCCTCGTGATAAGAAGGAAGTTGCTAATGTAGAAAAGAAGCCTGAAAACGATGATATTTTCGGAATAGATGATATGGATGACCTAGAAGAGGACAAGGATTTCGAAGGGTATCCGGTGCTGGATAAACCAGTTCGGAATTTCCTCCTTTCCTTAGTCCCGATCCTTTCCGGATGCCTGGGAGCCTCTTTCTCCAAGGAGAGCTTCGAAAAGGAAATCTGGAAGGAGAAGACCCTGAAGAAAATCCATGTCTTTACTTTGGAGACAAACCGGAAAGAGGGAAACTATTCTTCATGGACTTTGGAAGAACAGGAAAAACTAAGGGAATACCAGAAGGATCTTCATCGGATTAAACGGGGTTTGCTTCCTAAAAGCCTTGAAAAATAGGGTGTTTCTTACAATACTTATGTCCGTGGAGAATTGTTTATGGGAAAAACCGATGAGAATAAGGTAGAAAAGGCGAAGAAAGTCTCGACCCCGGGGAAAGGGAAGACTGTTTCCAAGTCCAAGCCTGTCAAAGCCAAGGCCGTCAAGGCAAAGGCAGTGAAGGCAAAGGACGCCGAAGAAGAGGAAGAAGAAATTCCGGTCGATATCGGTGAAGCATCCGATAAGGCGGATGCTGATTTTGACGAGGAAGACGAAGATTTCGATGCCCTAAAGGATGCTCTTTCCGGAAAAGGCGAAGCCGTCAAGGCTGATGCCAAACCCAAGAAAGGCAAGAAGCTGAAGGTGGCTGACTTGGCATCTTCCGGCCAGGAGATTTCTCCGATCGAATCGATCAAGGAAAAACTGCTAGCCAAGGCGAGGAAGAGCAAAGACCATATTTCGATGGAAGAAATCGACGATGCTTTCTCCCATTACGAGCTGGATGATGACACCTCCGCCGACATGATTTCTTTTTTCCAGAACCAGAAGGTCACCATTGACGGTCTTGACGAACCTGTAGAGGATGATATCCTACCTCCGGTTGCGGAAGAAGAGGCCGATACTTCCGATGGCGACGATGACGTGGATGAGGAAGAAGAAGAGGATTACGAACTTGCCGACAGCAAGAATTCGGATCCGGTAAGGCAGTATCTGCATGCTATCGGCGCCTACCAGGTTCTGAAGAGCAAGGATGATGAGATCACCCTAGCCAAGGAAGTCAAGGAAGGCGACCAGGATGCCAAAGATACCCTTATCAACTGCAACCTGAAGCTCGTCGTTTCCATTGCCAAGCATTATGTGAACCGAGGTATGGATTTTTTGGATCTGATCCAGGAAGGAAACCTCGGCCTTATGAAGGCAGTCGATAAATTCGACTATACTTTGGGATTCAAGTTCTCGACCTATGCCACGTGGTGGATCCGTCAGGCGATCACCCGTGCTCTGGCAGACCAGGCCAGGACTATCCGTATTCCTGTCCATATGGTGGAAACCATCAACAAGATCACAAGAGCCCAGAGGAAACTGGTCCAGAAGCTGAACCGGGATCCGTCCGCCGAAGAAATCAGCCAGGAACTGGGCGGAAAGTTCTCCGCCAACAGGATCCGTGAAATCCAGCAGATTGCGCTCGACCCTCTTTCTTTGGAGAAACCGGTCGGCGAAGAGGAAGACAGCCATGTCGGCGATTTCATCGTGGACAAGGACAACGAATCCCCTTACGATTTTGCAAACGAAGCCCTGAAGACGGAACGTATCAATGAAGTACTAAGCCAGCTTACCCCGCGGGAATCCCGCGTCATCCGTCTCCGTTACGGACTGGAAGACGGGAGAACCCATACGCTCGAGGAAGTCGGCAAGGAATTCTCCGTCACCCGGGAGAGAATCCGTCAGATCGAAGGAAAGGCCCTCAAAAAGCTGAGACACCCTAGCCGTGCCAAGCTTCTCAAGGACTTCCGCTCTTAGAGGTGCCTCTTGGCGCTTCCTAGAAGACTTGCGCTTATCGGTAATCTTGTGCCTCCGGATGCTGTCCTGTACGATATCGGGGCAGACCGGGGGCTCTTTTCTATGGCCTTCAGCAAGAAAGGGTACAAGGTCTACGCCGGCGAGAACAAGAAGGGGCCCTATCAGTCCCTGGTCTTTTCCCTTAACGAGAACCGTTCTTCCGTCCTTCCGCTTTTCTCGGACGGGATCACGGTTCTTCCAGAGGACGTCGATACCCTTGTGATTCTCGGAATGGGAGGAGGGACCATCGAACATATCCTTTCGGCATACCCCGAAAAGATGAAGCAGATCAAGACCCTGATCCTGGAACCCCAGAGCCAGACGGATCTTTCCGTCCTTGCGGCACATAGACTCGGTTTTATCAATGACGCCGGTTTCTATGTCCTGGAGAAGAGGTACTATCCTGCCATGCGGTTTGTAAGAGGAAAGGAAAAGCTGTCCGATATGGAAATAGCCTTCGGGCCTTATCCTTTCCGGAACAAGGATCCGCTTCTGATCGAAAGCCTAAGGAAGAAGGCTCTCCTTATTGCTTCGAGAAGGGGAAAGGGACTTCCTGTCTCCAACAAGGACCTGTTCGAGGAAGAAGCATTGCGGAAGATCAGTGATTGAGGTTTCTGTCAAAATTTGATACAATATCCATTACCACGTTTGGAAATAGGGAAAAGGAGAACACTTATGGGTAACAAGGATTCTTTTAAAGACGAAGAACAGGCTAAAATGGATGATTCCTACCTTCTGTTCAAGAAAAGCCTGGATGGTTTCCAAACCTATACTCCGGAAGAAATGCGTCAGAAGCTTATCGAATACAAGAAGAATCCGACGCAGGAGGAAAAAGAAGAGATTGTTAACGCCAACCTGAAACTTGTAATCAAGGTTGCCGGAGAATATAACTTCAAGGGAATCGGCTTCATGGACCTTATCCAGGAAGGCGCTCAGGGACTTATGGATGCCGTCGATGCCTATGACCCGAGCCTCGGCACCAAGTTCTCCACGCTGGCCGAGCCTTATATCCGGAATTCTATCCGTCGCTATCTTGCCGAATCCGCCCAGACTATCCGGATTCCGCCTTATATCAAAGCCAAACTCCGGAAAATCAAGGAAGCCTTGGCTTCCCTGGAGAGAAAAAACGAAACTGCTCCTACTTTCCAGCAGATTGCCGACGAGCTTGATGACGGGACTACCGCCAAGGATGTCGAAGTCACCCTCAGCTATGACCGCGCCGTTTTATCTCTCAATGCACCGGTCACGGGGAAGAACGGGGATGAGGACATCGAACTAGGAGATATGCAGGAAGATACGGATAACGACGACCCTGCCGAAGCGGCCCAGAACAACGAGGTCCTCGCCATTGTCATGAATGCCATCAATACGGAACTCACTCCCAGGGAAAAAGATGTCTACCTGAAGAGGCTGGGACTCTACGGGAAGGAAATGACCTTGACGGAGATTGGCAGGCTCTATGAAATCTCACCGGAACGGGTCCGGCAGATTGAGAAGAGGGCAAATGCAAAAGTCCGTGCCGCAATCGAAGGCAAAATCTAGCTTCTACAGGACAGGCCTTCCACGAATCTGAGGACCTCTTCCTTGCTGGTGCTTGTTGCACTGGAAAGGAAGAGGTTTTTCGTTTCCCGGATGGATTGGGGGATTTCCTCCGGGGAAAGGGCGATCCTTCCCTGAAGCCCGCTAGACGACGCCAGAGTCCCCGAGAGGATTTCCCTGGCATTGGAGGAAGACGGATCTCCGACGACGATGAAATAGGAAGACTCCGGGTCTTCGTTCTTGAAGAAAGCTACTGCCTGGTCCAGTCTTCTCCCGTAGATCGGGCAGATCGGAAGGGAGAAGACGATCTCCCCTTTTTCGGAAAGGAGGCTTTTTGCTTCCATGTACAAAGACTCCCCGATGGTCGTCTGGGGAACGAATGCTATTTGGCCAAGAAGAGAAAAGGCACGGATCTGGGGAGGAAGAGGGAGAGAGGAGTCCAGGAACAGGAAATACGGGAAATGGGAAAGGAAACCCAGTGTTTCCTGGTGGTCTTTCTTTCCAAGGTACACATACGAAACCCCGTCTTCCCTTTGGATGCTCTTATAACGCCGGACGATAAGCGGGCAGGTTGCATCCTTGGTCTGGAAGAGCTTTCCCATCTTTTCCTCTTCCGGAAGCGTATGGCCGTGAGCGGAGAAGACGAAGATGGAATCCTTGTCCCCTTTCATTCCTTCCGAGAAGAAAACGGCATGGTTTGCTTCCATGAGTCTTCCGTTTTCCTTCCTGTTATGGATCAGAGGATGGGAAAGAAGGACATGTTTTCCTTCCTTTGCGGCCTCCTCCATGGCGTGGATGGCCTCCTCCACTCCGTAGCAGTATCCGATATCCGTAATAATCTTTACCATGCCACAAGTATATCAGTTCTAACCCTTCTCTTCCATTGCTTCTTGCTTGGGAAGGGGTTTAAATAAAGGACTTCAGAAGGTATAATACGTGAAGCCAAAGGAGCACATTCAGATGGATTATGAAAAGTATATCAGCGTGACGAAGGACTTCCCGAAGAAGGGCATCTCGTTCAAGGACGTCTCTCCGCTTCTCAGGGATCCTGTTGCCTTCCATTCCTGCATCGACGACCTTGCCAAGCTTGCCGAAGAATACCATGCCAATGCGATTATCGGTCCGGAAAGCCGTGCCTTCATCTTCGGAGCGGCAATGGCTTATAAGATGGGCTTGGGTTTTGTAATGGCGAGAAAGGCCGGAAAGCTTCCGGGAATCGTCATCCACTATACCTATCAGCTGGAATACGGATCTGCCACTCTGGAAATCCCGCAGGATTCCTTCAAGAAGGGCGACCGTGTGCTTCTTGTCGATGACCTTATGGCTACCGGCGGTACTTTCGATGCTCTGAAGAAGCTTGTCATCAATGACGGAGCAGTCCCGGTTGCCTGCGTAACCGTGATCCGTCTCAAGGACCTCGCCGGCGAGAAGGTTGTCGGACTTCCCTGCAAGTCTCTTCTTGACCTTTAGCCTTCCTCTGTAAAATGGGAATCCAGAACCGCATATATACCTTCGAGGAAGTAAGGGATATCTACTCGAAGTACATC
This sequence comes from Bacillota bacterium, assembly GCA_023459795.1. Classification (GTDB taxonomy): domain Bacteria; phylum Bacillota_I; class Bacilli_A; order RFN20; family CAG-288; genus Enterosoma. Next base: position 21,425 of record JAEWSP010000014.1, on the reverse strand, counting down.
ACAAAGCCGGAAGACCTCGCGTTCATCGAGAAGGCCTACCGTTTTGCGGAAAAGAAACACGAAGGGCAGTTCCGAAAATCCGGGGATCCGTATATCACCCACTGCATCGGCGTAGCCGAGATTCTTTCCGTGATGGGAACAGGGCCTGAGACTATCTGTGCGGGTTTCCTCCACGATACGATAGAGGATACCGGAACGACAAGGGAAGAAATCAGTTCGGAATTCGGGGAGGAAGTCGCCACCTTGGTCGAGGCCCTCACCAAAGTCACCAGGCTTAGCGACTACAAGAACGTCGAGTTCACGGCTGAGAACCACCGGAAGATTTTCGTGGCTATGGCCAAAGACGTCCGTGTCATCGTCGTCAAGCTTGCGGACCGGCTCCACAACATGCGGACGATGCAGTTCCAGCCTCCGGAAAAGCAGAAGCGCATTTCCAATGAGACCCTGGGAGTCTATGCTCCGATAGCCCACCGCCTTGGTCTATACAAGGTGGAGACCGAACTGGAAGACCTTTCCCTTTACTACCTTTATCCGGAAACCTACGAGAAGATCCAGAAGATGGTTGACGACCGTGTCAAGAACGGCAACTCCGATCTTCTGAAGCTGAAGAACCAGATCATGTCGATCCTTTCTTCGACCGGGATTCCTTTCGAAATAACGGATCGTGTAAAAAGCGTCTATTCCATCTACAAGAAGATGGAGAACAAGGATTATTCCTTCGACCAGATCTATGATGTCCTGGCTCTCCGCATCATTACCAAGACCGAGCAGAACTGCTATGAGATACTAGGGTATATCCATGCCAACTACAAACCGGTCCCGGGCCGTTTCAAGGACTATATCGCCATGCCGAAGGCTAACCTCTATCAATCCCTCCACACGACAGTCGTGACGGATACGGGCGAATTCTTCGAAGTCCAGATCCGTACCAATGATATGGACGAGGTCGCCGAAAACGGAATCGCTGCCCACTGGCGGTACAAGGAAGGGACGAAGTACGATTCCAAGAAGGAACAGGTCGAGATCGAGAACCAGCTCCACTGGTTCAAGGATTTCGTCAAGATGACGGACGATGAGAAGGATACGAAGGATACGGAGACTTTCGTCAACTCCCTGAGCAGGGATATCTTCGATGCCAATGTCTTCGTCTTCACTCCGAAAGGGAACGTCATCTCCCTCCCTAGCGGTTCGACTCCGATTGACTTTGCCTACCGCATCCATTCCGCCGTCGGCGAGCATATGACCGGTGCCAAGGTGAACGGCGTCCTTGTTCCTATAAGCCAGGAACTGAAGACCGGCGATATCGTCGATGTCCTCACTTCTCCCAAGGCCAGTCCGAACTCGGAATGGGTCAATATCGCCAAGACCAGCTTTGCAAAATCCAAGATCCGCAAGTACCTCATCCACGCCAACGCGGATTACATGAGGGAAGATCAGGTCAAGAACGGAAAGGCCATGCTTTCCGACATCGTGAGGGACAAGAAGCTCAGCTTCTCGGTGGACCAGATCCTGGACGCCAAGACGCTTTCCTTTTTCAAGATGCCCTCCGCGGAAGACCTCTTCCTTGCCCTTTCCACTAAGGCGGTAACAGTCAACGACGTTCTCGAGGCTTCCACCTGCTACAAGAACTACGTGGAGCGGATGACCAATGCCGAAGCCATGACGAAGAACATCAACTCGGGGTCCAACGTCTTCAAGAATACGGACGATATGATCATCCTTCCAAACGGCGACTCGGTTCTTACCTCCCTTGCCAGCTGCTGCACTCCGATCCCCGGGGATGAGATCATCGGCTACGTCTCCAACGGCCAGGGCGTCAAAGTCCACCGTGCCGACTGCAAGAACATCCTGAAGGAAGACATCAAGTCCCGGCTTATCCGGGTCCGATGGAATCCCAATGCCCCGTCCACGAAGGAATACCCCGTTGCCCTTGCCGTAGAATGCCACGACCGGGACAACCTGTTAGTCGATATCCTGAACTCCATCACTTTGAACAACGGGAAAGCCATCCGTGTGAATGCCAAATACCATTCCAACAACCACACCACCACCGTTGCCCTTACCATCATGGTGAGGAATGTCGAGACCCTGAACCACTTCCTCACCTCCATCATGGCGATCAAATCCGTCATCGGCGTGAGCCGGATCGACCATTAAAGGCAAGCCTTCCTATCTTTGTGATTGATGGGGAGGCTTTTTAGGTTATAATAGAATGCTTTCCCTTTGGGGAAGGATTTTTTGGAGGCAATCATGGCAAACGATGTTATCAAGAAGCCGCGCGGTACGCTCGATTATTTCTATCAGGACGACCGGCTTCTTTCCGGACTCCGCACGGAACTTATGGATCTTTCCGAATCCTTCGGATGCAATCCCTGCGACCCGCCGATTTTTGAGGAAAACAGGCTTTTCCATAGGACGACCGGGGAATCCAGCGATATCGTGAGGAAGGAGACCTTCGATCTTGCTTCCAAAGGCGAGAAGGACTATACCCTGAGGCCCGAATTCACGGCCGGCGTCAATAGGGCTATCGTCGAGAACAAGTATTATACCCTTCCCGATATGCCTTTGCGCCTCAGCTATTTCGGACCCGTCTTCCGTTACGAGAGACCGCAGGCCGGAAGACTGCGGCAGTTCAACCAGTACGGCGTCGAATTCGTCGACCAGAAGATCGACCTCGACACCTCCGTCGACTGCTTCCTTCTTTCCATCCGTGCCTCCGAGGAAGCCCTCAAGAGACCGGTCATGGCAAAGATCAACTTCCTAGGATCCCTGGCTAGCCGGGAGAACTACAAGAAGCAGCTTGCCCTGTACTTCGCACCGAAGATCGACACGATGTGCGATGACTGCAAGAGAAGGCTTGCCATCAATCCTCTCCGCCTCCTCGACTGCAAGGTCCCCCAGGACCAGGAGATCGCCAAGGGCGCTCCGAAGATCCAGGATTACCTGACGGAAGAAGACAAGGCGGAATTCGGAAAGCTTAAAGGCGCCCTTTCTACTCTCGGCGTAGATGTTTCCATCGACGACGGACTTGTCCGCGGACTCGACTACTATACCGGACTGGTATGGGAAATATATGACAAGGAACACCTTGATCTTGGCGCCATCGGAGGCGGCGGGAAGTACGACAACCTGATGAGCGAGATCGGCGGTCCTGCCTTCGAGGGAATCGGATTCTCGCTTGGCGTGGAAAGGCTTCTTCTCTCCCTATCCGAGGAAGAGAAGAACAGGCTTGGTGCAATCAAGCCTCTCGACGTCTTCGTTATCGACAACCGGAAAGACGGGAAGGTTATGGAACTGGTCGATCACCTGAGGAAGAACGGGAAGAGCGTCAGCATCTGCTCTTTTGCAAGAGGCATGGGCGGCGCCTTCAAGATGGCCGACCGTCTGAAGGCCAGATATGTTCTTCTTTCCGAAGCAGACGGGACCTACCAGCTTAAGGATATGGCTTCCAGGACTCAGAACATTGTGACTCCGGAAGAGATTGTTTCTTTGGTAAAGTGAGGCAAATATGCTTAGAACTAATACCTGCGGAGAACTCCGCGAAGAAGATTGCGGAAAAGTAGTCACGCTTTGCGGATGGGTGGATACGATAAGGAACCTAGGGTCTCTGTGCTTTGTCGATCTTAGGGACAAATACGGAATCACGCAGCTCAATATCGAGCCTTCCTATTTTGCCAAGAACCCGGTTAAGCCGGAGTACTGCATTTCCGTGAAGGGAAAGGTCGCCCTGAGGAGCGCCAAGAACGACAAGATCCCCACCGGTGCCATCGAAATCCAGGCCGAGGAGATCAAAGTCTTCTCCAAGTCCGAAGTTCCGCCGTTCGAGATCAAGGATGATACGACCGCAAGCGAGGATACCAGGCTTGTCTACCGGTATCTCGACCTTCGCCGTCCGTCCATGGTCAAGTATATGCATGTCCGTTCCCTTCTGAACCAGTACACCTGGGAATATTTCCTCGCCAACGGCTTCGAGGAAGTCGATACTCCTACCCTTATCCGTTCCACTCCGGAAGGAGCCAGGGACTATCTTGTCCCTTCCCGTATTTATCCCGGAAACTTCTACGCCCTTCCCCAGTCCCCTCAGCTTTACAAGCAGCTTCTCATGGTCGCCGGAATGGACCGGTATTTCCAGATTGCCCATTGCTACAGGGATGAGGACCAGAGAGCCGACCGCCAGCCGGAATTCGAACAGATCGACTGCGAGATGTCCTTCGTCACCAGGGAAGATGTCCTGAAGCTTATCGAAGGATACCTGAAGTTCGTCTTCAAGAAGATCGACGGCGTCGACCTTCCGGATTTCGCCAGGATGGATTACGATGTCGCCATCAAGCGGTACGGCACGGATAAACCGGATCTCCGCTTCGGAATGCTGATCGAGGATGTCACGGCCGAGCTTGCTTCCTCCGGCTTCAAGGCCTATGAAGGGAAGAAGGTAAAGGCACTGGTGGTTCCGGGATATGCCGACAAGGCTTCCCGCAAGCTCCAGGACCAGGACAATATGACCGCCAAGAAGTTCAAGGTCTTCGGCGTCTCCTTCGCCAAGATGGAGAAGGGGGAGCTTACCGGATCGGTGGTCAAGAATTTCTCCAAGGAATCCGTCGATAACCTTGTGGAACGTCTTTCCCTTGCCGAGAACGATCTTGTCCTCCTCTGCGCCGATAGCTGCGAAGAGCATGCCTGCCTTGCCCTTGGCGCCCTGCGTCTTGTGTACGGGAACAGGCTCGGACTCATGAAGAAGGACGACTACAAGCCGCTCTTCCTCATCAACTGGCCGCTCTTCGAGAAGGGAGAAGACGGGAAGTATGAATCCCTCTCCAATCCGTTCACCCGTCCGATCGACGAGGATCTGCCGCTTCTCGACAGCGATCCGACCAAGATCCGTTCCACGTCCTACGATACGATCCTGAACGGCGTCGAGCTTAGCTCCGGCGCTCTTAGAATCTACGATTCCTCTGTCCAGACCAAGGTCTTCGAACTCCTCGGCCTTTCCAAGGACGACATCGAGAACCGCTTCGGATTCCTGGTTACTGCCCTCAAGTACGGTGTTCCGCCGGAAGGCGGTTTCGGCATCGGCGTCGAACGCCTTGCCATGGAACTTGCCGGTACGGACAATGTCCGCGACGTCGTCGCTTTCCCGAAGAACCTCAAGGCTTTCGAGCCGATGAGCGCCTGCCCGAACAGCGTTCCGACTGCCGATACGGATATCCTTGGCATCAAGGTTGCACCGGAACTTGCCAAGAAGTAGAAATGGGGCCTAGCCCCGGAAGGAGATTAGAATATGGAAGATAAAAAGATTCAGGCTGCAAAGCCTATGGATGACAGCAACCTGCCCCTCCCGGTCGGCGCTTTCAGCCTCGATCCGAAGATCGTCGATCTGCTCAAGAAGATGGGCTTTGCCCATTTCTCCGATATCCAGGGAAAGTCCATCCCGAAGCTTCTGAAGAAGAAGAGCGTGCTCGGACTTAGCCCGACCGGTACCGGAAAGACTCTCTGCTATGTGCTTCCGATTGTGGATGCTCTTCTTAAGACCCCGGACTCCAAGAACCTCAAAGCCGTCATCCTCTGCCCGACGGTTGCCCTTCTGTCCCAGGTACAGAAGGTATTCCTCTCCTTCCTCACCCCGCTGTCCTTTGCCTCCGATACGGTGAAGGTCCTGGAGAACCAGAAGGATTTCAACAGGGCCATGCCCCGTGTCCTTCTCTCTACCCCTGCCCTTTTCGAGGATGCCAGGAAGCGGATGAGCATGAAGGAAGTGGACTATGTCGTGATCGATGAAGGGGATATGGTCCTCTTCGATGGCTTCGAAGACGAACTGGAGGACCTCCTTCCGTTCAAGCAGGCACACAAGATTTCCTTCTTCTCTGCCTCTTTGAGCGTCCAGGAGATTGCCAAGGTCAAGAAGATGTTCGGTATCCTGGATGTCGTTGATGTCCGCAACTCCAACATTACGTCAAAAAGCGTCAGGCACCATCTCATCAATACCAGAGGAAGAAGCAAGATGGATGCACTCCTTCTTTTCCTCGACCAGAAGGAAGATTCCTACGGAAGGAAGATCGTCTTCGTTTCCGCCAAGAAGGATCTCTATGAGGTCGCCAAGAAGCTGAAGGAAGAAAACATTCCCTTCTCTTTGGTTACCGGCGACTTGGAGAAAAGAGAGATCCGGCAAGCCCTGGATGCCTTCAAGAAGGATCCGGACGGCCTTCTCCTGGCAAGCGACTATGCCTCCCGCGGTCTGGACCTTCCGGAAGTCAGCAAGATCATCTCCCTCGATCTTCCTATGGAAATGGACTACTATTTCCACAGAGCCGGAAGAGCGGGACGTTTCGACAAGCCGGGAGACAGCTATCTCTTCTATGACGAGGACGACAGCCAGGAAGTCGTCAAGGTCAAGGACCTCCTTAGGAGGGCACCCAACTTCGACGAAGCCGTCCTTAGCGATTCCGGACTGAAATGGACGAAGTCCTATACGTTCAAGAACCTCGGCAAGAAGGATCAGTCCAACGACAAGCTCCAGAAGGAGATCCGCCATGCCGTCGAACTGAACAAGTCCAGGAGAGTCAAGCCGAACTACAAGAAGAAGGTGAAGGTCGCCGTCGACCGCGTCAAGGAGAAACACCGGATGCGGGTCGTCCTTACGAATATCTCGAAGGCCGGGGGAAATGCCCGGGACTTCCATTTCGATGAGAACGAGGAACGGCAGAAGAAACGCAGGAAGAAGTAAAAAAACAGCCTTCCGGGAAACCGGAAGGCCTTCTTTTCTATCCTTGGAAACCGTCGATCAGGGCAAACAGCTTTGCCAGGGCTTCCTTCTCCGGGAAGGTCCCGAGGCTTTTCCCTTTCTGGAAGAGGAGATAGACTCCCTCCATTCCGCTTCCGGCAATTCCGTAATCCGCATTCCTGGCTTCCCCGATTCCGTTTACCGGGCAGCCCATGACGGCTACCTTCACCGGCTTCAGGATGTAGTCCAGGTGGTCGGCGACAAGCCTGGAGATCGGACGGAGATCGATCTTTGTCCTTCCGCAGGCCGGACAGACGATGAGGTCCGGGATATCCTTCCTTCTTCCGGTAAGGCTCAGGAGGGTCTTGCAGGCCCTCAGCTCCTCTTTCCGGTCGTCGCTAAGGGATACCCTAATCGTATCGCCGATCCCTTCTTCCAGAAGCGGGATAAGGCCGTAGGCGGACTTGAGGCTTCCCATCGTTCCGAACCCCGACTCCGTGACTCCGATATGGAGGGGATAGGGGTAATCCCGGTAGGCCCGTTCGTATAGGATCTTTGCTTCCTTGGGGTCGCTCGACTTCAGGGAGAGGACAAGGAGGTCGTAATCCTCCTCCTTGAAGACACGCAATGTATCATCGAGCGCCAGGAAGAAATCATCGACGGGGCTGGAAGTCTTCCCCCGGAAAGCCATGAGGGATCCCGAGTTGACGCCGATCCGCATTGGGATTCTTTTCTCCCGGCAGGCGCGGATCACGGTCCTGAGCTTCGCTTCCCCGCCGATGTTGCCCGGATTGATCCTTATTTTGTCGGCCCCTGCCTCGATTGCGGCAAGCGCCAGGTTGCTGTCGAAATGGATATCCGCGATAAGGGGAATATCCGTTTTGCTCCGGATCCGGGAAAAAGCCTTGGCATCCTCCTTGTCCAGCACGCTGAAGCGCATCAGGTCCAAGCCCATCTTCTTCAGCCGGTTGGTTTCTTCATAAGCGGTGATGTAGTCTTCCGTCTTATGGTCACCCATCGTCTGGATAAGGACCGGATTTCCGTTTCCGATGGTCCGGTCTCCGATTTGGAAAGACAGTCTTTTCATGGGATTTTCCTCCAATCCTGTGAAGGTTCCTCTTTTTCCCCTCCGGGAAAACGGGAAGCCTTAACTTTTCCTTGATATTTTAGCCCTTCGGTCTTTATAATAGAAGGGTTGTTTTCTAGGGAGGATTACCATATATGGCTGAAAAGAGAACTAACATCATCCTGAAGTGCTCGGTCTGCAAGAGTGAGAACTACATCACCACTAAGAACAAGAGAGAGCATCCGGACAAGTTCGAAACGAACAAGTTTTGCCCGAAGTGCAACAAGATGACGAAACACGTTGAGAAGAAGTAGTCCTAAAGGGAGGATATTACAATGGCGGATATGATCGATGCCGGAGAACTGGGTCCGGGAAAAGTATTCATCTACGATAATGCTTTACTTTCTGTCGTAGACATCCAGCACAATAAGACGGCTATGGCCAAGATGAAGCATAAGATCAAGGCCAAGAACCTCAGAACCGGCGCAACCGTCGAGATTATGATGTTCAGTGGTACGAAGGTCGAAGGCGCTTATCTCGACAAGAAGATTATGCAGTATCTTTATGCCGACGAAGGAGCCAATGGTTTTGCCTACTTCATGGACAATGCCACTTTCGACCAGATCCAGATTCCTAAGGAAAGACTAACCTGGGAACTGAACTTCCTCGTTCCGGAAGCTGATTTCACGATCACCTACTACGGAAGCGAGATCCTCGGCGTCGATCTTCCTGCCAAGGTCAACCTCAAGATCACCGATACGGATGACAATGCCGTTGCCGGTGATACCATCAACAAGGCTACCAAGGATGCAGTTCTGGAGACCGGATTCAAGGTCAAGATTCCGATGTTCGTCCACAACGGCGACACCATCGTGGTCCGTACCGATACCGGCGAATACGATTCGAGAGCCAAGTAGGATTCTTAGGGCCGGAGCCGTCCGGCCCTTTTCTTCATTTAAGGGGGAAAGTGAAAATGACATTACCAATCTGGGCATTCGTCGTCATTGTGGTTCTCTGCCTTGTCGGCGGACTGCTGGGCGGTTTCTTCATCGCCAGGGCGCTCGTCAAGAAGGAGCTCAAGGATAACCCTCCCATTACCAGGGATATGCTGAAGGCGATGTACAAGTCCATGGGAAGAACTCCGAGCGAAGCACAGCTGAACCAGTCCATGAGGGCGATCAGCGATGCGCAGAAGAAATCCCAGAAGAAGTAGTTTCCTATTCCGAAAATCAATCCCGGGAAACCGGGATTTTTCTATCCGATAAAAAAGCCCCGCCTGATATCGGCGGGGACAAGAGAAGCGCTTGCTTCCCTTTGTAATACTATATTAGTACTAAAACATGGAAGAAAGCAAGAGGCATGCTCGAACAAATTCAGGAAATACGGATTACGCAACCTAGAAGGCCTGTTTTGCAAGGAAGGAAGAAATTGAAAACGGGAAGAGATAGACTTATCCTAAACGGGAAAGCGCTACCTTTCCTTTTCCCGGAAACGGAGAATAATCCATGAAAAACAAAACGCCTGTAGTCCTCTTCCTTCTTCCTCTTGTCCTTGGCTCGTGCAGCAAAACGGCAACGCCTTCTTCCTCTTCCCCGGCCTCCTCTTCTTCTACTGAGGCGGCATCTATTTCCCTGTATTCTTATTCCGTTCTCTATCCGGAGAAGGACTCCTCCCTTAGGAGGCTGGCCCTGAACCTTTCCTCTTCCCTGGAGGAGAAGACCGGGATTTCCCTTCCGGTTATTTCGGACGGGGGAGCAAAATCCGGCAAGGAGATAAGGCTTGGAAAGACCAATAGGACCATCACTTCCTCCAAGGCTGGAAAGTATACCCTTGCTCCTGCAGAGGAGGATATCGAGCTTGTTTCCGATACCGTTTCCGGACTTGCCGCTTCCGTAAAGGAACTGGTGTCCCTTTCCGGGGAAGACGGGAAACTGGTCCTTCCGGAAGAAAAAGACGGAGAATACCAGGATCTTTCCCTCAGGGTCATGAGCTACAACATCAGGATGTCCGGCGAAGACAGATGGGGAAGGCTTTCCAATGTTATTGAAAGGAATGCACCCGATATACTAGGAACCCAGGAAGTCTCCACCGTCTGGCATAAGCACTTCCAGGAAGACCTGGAAGGATATACGGCTTTCGGAAGGGACAGAGGCGATTCCACCAAGGAAGCCAATTTCATACTCTACAAGACAAGCGAATTCGATATCGATTTGGCAGCCTCTGGCACCTGCTGGTACTCCTCTACTCCCGATACTCCTTCCAAGCTCAAGGAAAGCACCTACAACCGGATCTTCACCTACGCCTATCTGACCAGGAAGTCCGATCAGAAGGATTTCCTGTATATCAATACCCACCTCGACCTGAGCCAGCATGCCCGGATGGAATCCGTGAAGATGCTTGCCGGCTTCGTTTCCCAGTGTCCGAACGTCCCTGTCTATATCACCGGAGACTTCAATACCGGATACAACTGGACATACGACGGTTCCACCTGGGGAGAACTGCCGGTTGCCGACGAGGATGCCGACGACAAGCTGGAGGAGGATGGCTTCCTCAATGCAAGGAAGGAATCCTCTCTCACCACCGATGCCTTCACCTACCCCACCACTTTGTATCCTGACGATGCCACGGAGGAGAAGCCGGCCAGCATCGACTACTGCTTCGGGAAAGGCAACGTCCTGTTCGATGCCTTCCAGGTAGACAACGCGCTTCCGGACAATCCCAACGATATACCAGGCTGCGGAAAAGATGCTTCCGACCATTACCCCATCATCGCCGATACTATCCTGTACTAAGCAAGCAAAACAAAAAACTTCCCGGAAGGGAAGTTTTTGCTTTGCCTTATTTGACTGTGGAATGCTTGAAGTGGGTCTCCGGTTCCTCGTGATGGATAAGCCGGACGATGTTCTTCCGGTGGAGGAAGAGGGAAAGGAGGGAGAGGGCAAGAAGGAATGCCGTAGTGATGAATGTCAGATGGAACACGCAGGTCGGTCCGAAATAGGAACCGCCGTTCCAGGAAAGGACATCCGGAAGAACGGTGAGATCCAGGACTGCAGGGACGATGGAGAAGAGGGCGGCACTGGGAAGCCCGAAGATCGAACCGAGGCTCAACCGCTTCGACTTCTTCAGGATCAGGAGGAAGAGGCTGATAGCCAGAGCGAAGATGATGGGGGAGGAGAGAAGGATGTATCCGGCGATGCAGGCCACGCATTTCCCGCCTTTGAAGCCGTTATAGATCGGGAAGGCATGTCCAAGGCAGACCGCGACAGCTGCCACTCCGACAAGGATCTCCACGATGTTCTTGTAAGGAACGAAGGAAATCGGGGCATAGGTGCAGATGAGCTTTACCGCAAGGCAGGGGAGATAGCATTTGAAGATATCCAGGACCATGACGGTAATGCCCTGCTTCTTCCCGACGGACCTGCCGACGTTCGTCCCGCCAGCGTTCTTGCTCCCCACCTTATGGATATCGATTCCGTAATGGTGCGCCATAAAGCTGGCATAGCTGATCGACCCGATCAGGTAGCAGGCAAGGAACACGATAACGAAAGTCAGAACAGTTGCACCGATTTCATTCATACAGGATATTGTATCAAATCAACAAACCGTTAGCACTTTTTTCTAGGCCTTAGAAATGCTCCTTTGTCCAGATTATTGGAAAGTACTCCCCGACTTTGCATACTCCCCGCTTATTCCCCTGTTTATCGGGGAGAAATCGCTTTTTTTAGGGCGGTCAAGAAAGTATAATATAGAACAGAAGAGAGGTAAGAAAATGAGCTCGAACTATAACGCTAGCGATCTAAACGTTCTGCACGGACTGGAACCGGTCCGGGAACGTCCGGGAATGTATATCGGGTCGACGGATACCGTCGGCCTTCATCACCTGGTCTGGGAAATCGTCGACAATGCCGTCGATGAAGCCAATGAAGGATACGGAAAGAACATCTTCGTCACCATCCACTCCGACGGATCCTTGGAAGTTCAGGATCAGGGAAGAGGCGTACCATACGACTTCAACAAGAAGGAGAATATGACGGGCTTCCAGATCGTCTACCAGACCCTCCACGGCGGAGGAAAATTCAACGAAGCCAACTACAAGAGCGCCGGAGGCCTTCACGGTGTCGGCGCCTCTGTCACGAACGCCCTTTCCGTCTGGATGGAAGTCCATTCCTTTAAGGACGGGAAGGATCATTTCCAGCGGTTCGAGAACGGTGGAAGCAAAGCACTGCCCCTCAAGGACCTCGGGACAACCCCGAAGAGAGGAACGGATGTCCGTTTCTATCCGGACAAGGCCGTGTTCGAGGATATTACCTGGAACTACGAAAGGATTGCCCAGCATCTGGATGACCAGGCCTGCCTTACGAAAGGCGTCACTTTCCACCTTTTGGATGAAAGAACCGGAAGAAAAGCTGATTTCTATTATGAGAACGGACTTCTCGAATACTTCAACAGGCATACTGCCGGAAAGCCTTCCCTCACCCAGCCGATGCATTTCGAAGGCACTTCCCAGGAAGGAATAAAGGTCGAGGCCGTCATCGGCTTTCTGAAGGACGACTATTCCGAGAAGATCATTGCCTTTGCCAACGGCGTAAGGACCATCGACGGCGGCTATCATGTCACCGGCCTCAAGAAGGCGCTGACGGTAGCCTATACGGGATTCAGCCAGACCCACAAGCTTATCAAGGCAAACGACACCCTGGACGGCGACTGCCTCCGGGAAGGACTGGTCGCTATTCTTTCCGTATGGGTTCCGGAACATATGCTCCAGTTCGAAGGCCAGACCAAGGGAAAGCTGGGAAGCAAGGAAGCCTTGTCGGCTGTTGATGCAGTCGTCGAGAACAAGCTATCCTACTACCTCGAGGAGCATGCCCTAGAAGCGGGTGCCGTGATCGACAAGACCCTGATCGAACTGAAGGCTAGAGCCAAGGCCGAAGAGGACAGGCGCAAAGAGAGGGAAGTGCTGAAGAGCAAGCTCTCCGGATATGACGTCTCGGATAAGCTTACTCCCTGCTCCAGCAAGGACTACAAGCTCAACGAACTCTTCATCGTCGAAGGCGATTCCGCAGGCGGCAGCGCCAAGAAGGGAAGGGACCCGAAGCACCAGGCTATCCTCCCTCTCCGCGGCAAGCCGAAGAATACGACCAACGTCGAGGACGAGAAGATCCTCCTGGGGAACAAGGAAATTGCTACCCTTATTTATACGATCGGTGCCGGATTCAACAAGGATTTCAAGGTGAACAGCATCCACTACGGCAAGGTCATCATCATGACCGATGCCGATGATGACGGAAGCCACATCCAGTCCCTGCTCCTGACCTTCTTCTACAACCATATGAAGCCGCTCATCGAAACCGGGCATGTCTATATCGCCTGCCCTCCTCTCTACCGTGTCTATACGGCAAAGAAGGAAGTCTACTGCTACGACGATGCCGAGCTTGTTTCCGCCCAGAAATCGTTTGGCCAGGGATATAGGGTCAACCGCTACAAGGGACTTGGCGAAATGAATTACGAGCAGCTTGCCTCTACGACTATGCTTCCTTCCCACAGGAAGCTGCTGCAGGTAGTCCTCGATTCCGAAAACGAAGAAGAGACGCATGACAAGATCAACATCTTCCTTGGCCGCGACAGCGACGGAAGAAAGATGTGGATCGACAACCATATCGATTTCTCGACGAAGGATACCTTTACGGAGGAAGTGAAGCGTGAAAAGTAAAAAGAGCGAAGTGGTGCTCGACAAGGACATCGTTCCGTCGGCGATGAACGAAGTCCTGATCGGTGCCTTCGAACGTTATGCAAAGGCCGTAATCACGGACCGTGCCATCCCGGACGCAAGGGACGGCCTGAAGCCTGTCCAGCGCCGCATCATCTTCGATATGTTCGATCAGGGAAACATCTACGAGAAGCCGACCGTGAAATGCGCGACGATCGTCGGACATGTCATGGGCCATTACCATCCGCACGGCGACAGCTCCATCTATGATGCCCTCGTCCATCTGAGCCAGAGCTGGAAGATGGAAGCACCGCTAGTCGACTTCCAGGGCAACAACGGTTCCATCGATGACGACCCGGCTGCCGCCTACCGTTATACGGAAGCCCGTCTTTCCAAGCTCAGCGAATTCCTGGTATCCGGAATCGAGAAGAATACGGTGGAGATGGTTCCGACCTTCGACGACAAATCCCTCGAGCCGGTCGTCCTTCCTGCCCGTTTCCCTAACCTCCTTGTAAACGGTACTTCCGGTATTGCCGTCGGCTCCACTACCTATATCGCCCCGAACAATCTCCATGAAGTGGTACAGGCCACTGTTTTCCGTATCGAAAACCCGGAAAGCACCCTCGATGACATCCTGGAGTTCATTCCGGGACCGGATTTCCCGACCGGAGGAATCCTGGATGACAGGGAAGCCCTGAGGACGGTCTTCGAGACCGGCCAGGGAAGCTACTACCTGTACTGCAAGACGAACATCGATCATGAGAACAATGAGATCCACATCACGGAGATCCCATACGGAATTGTCAAGATCGATTTCGTCTCTGCCCTCAACAAAAGGAAAGATGCCGAAAAGCTAGACAATATCGAGGAAATCGTCGATGAATCCGCCAAGGACGATATCGATATCATCCTCAAGATCAAGGAGAACGCCTCCCCGGAAGATGTCCTCAACTACCTCGAGACGAAAGGTGCCTTACGGAATACGGTTTCCTGCAATTTCCTGGCTATCGACAAGGGCCATCCGAAGACGATGTCCCTGATCGAGCTGATCGATGCCTATATCGACCATCAGCGGGAGATCCAGACCAAGTCCTCCAAGTTCGACCTTGCCAAGGATCAGGAGAGAAGCGAGATCGTGGACGGCCTCATGAAGGCTTACTCCATCGTCGACGAACTGATCGGAAAGATCAAGAAGTGCAGCGGCAAGGAAGATGTGAAACGGATGCTTGCAGTTGACTACTCCTTTACTCCCCGCCAGGCCGAAGCTATCGCCATGCTTCCTCTCTACAGGCTCAGCAATACGGATATCACTGCCCTGAAGAGCGAGAAGGAAGCACTGGAAAAGGATATCAGCCGCCTTTCCCAGATACTTGACTCGCCGAAGAAGCTGGATAACGAGATCATCAAGATCCTGAAGGAAGTGGACAGCGAATATTACACCCCGAGAAAGACCCAGATCCTCGATGGCAAGCAGGCCTTCCAATCCGTCGATCCGACCAAGCTTATCGCCAAGGAGGATGTCGTTGCCGTTCTGACGGCAGACGGATATGCCAAGCGTTCCTCCCTCAAATCCTTCCAGTCCAGCGCGGATGCTAACCCGGATGATCCTTTGAATCTCCCCAAGATCAAGCCTGGAGACAGCCTTGCCTTCTGCAGGAAGGTTACCACCCATGACGGAATCCTCTTCTTCACGGACAAAGGAAACTATGGATATCTTCCTGTCTTCCAGCTATCCGATTCCAAATGGAAAGAGGAAGGGACCCACCTCAACAACCTACTTACCCTCAAAGCCAGCGAACATATCGTCAAGGCGTACAGCATCGACAAGTTCTTCGAAGGCGTCAATGTCGTCCTTCTGACCAAGGAGAACAAGATCAAGAGGGTTGCCCTCAAGGATCTCTCCCAGGAAGGTCTGACGAAGAAGCCGTTACGTGCCATCAAGATGGCCGACCAGGACGATGCCGTCGTCGGTGTCAGCATCACCGGCGGCAATTCCGATGTCCTTGTCGTCGATAGCCTCGGACGCTGCTCTCGGTACAACGAAGGAGAGATTCCGCTCGTTTCTACTAGCGCCCTCGGCGTCAAGGCAATCGCATCCGGAGTCGACCATGCACCGCTTGTATCCCTGGAATCCTTCAGCTCCAAGGAAGCTTCCCTTCTCCTTGTCCTCTCTTCCAAGAGGGCAGCCAGGATCGTCTCCTCGACGAAGATCGAATGCACGAACAGGCTCGGCCCCAAGACTCCGCTTGTCCGTGTCCTCAAGAAGAATGCCTACTACATCATCGCCGTCGAGAAGGTCGAGAAGATCAAAGGCCAGAAGACCTATGCCGGAGCAACGACCGCCGCTTCCTCCATCGCCATCGACCTCTCGGCTCTCGATCCGGTCGAACTGAATGCCGAGATGCGGGAAAATATCCCGGGACTCGACGGCCAGGAGCTGATCTCCTTCCATGACCTAGGGACGATACTGGATCCTTCCACCATCCTGATCGAGACTCCGAAGCCTCAGCCTGTCCAGGAACGGAAGGCAGAGACGGACAAAGCCGATACGCAGCTTTCCCTCTTCGACCTCTTCGCCAAGGAAAACAAGGCATAGCGAAATGGAAATTTACGGGTACTGCCGAAGCCTTTTCGCCCTCAAGGACGAATTCTTCTCTGCTTTTCCGAAGAAAGCGATAGTCCTTGACGTGGACCAGACTTTCTTCCGCCAGAAGCAGAGGAGGATGGAGAAGCAGAACCTGGATTTCCTGGACAAAGCCAAGGAGTATTCCATCCCCGTGCTCCTAGTTACGAACAACACCGGACTCAAAATCCGGAAGGAAGCAAAGAAGTTCCATCTCCCCCTCCTCTCCTTCGCCGGGAAGGGGGTATTCCTCTTCCGGGTCAGGCGTTTCCTGGAAAAGAACGGCTTTGCTCCGGAAGATGTACTTATCGCCGGCGACCAGCTCCGTACCGACGGCGATGCCGCCAGGAAGCTCGGGGCCCTCTTCCTCTTTACCTTTCCCCTTGGAAAAGAGGATAATATCCTTACAAGGTTCTTTAGACGGAAAGAGACGGCTGTGATGGAAAACCTTATCCGGAACAAGAAAGCCGGATTCTGCTTCACGAAAGGAGAAGAATGATATGAGTATCTTCAAGAAAAACCATACGACCGGAGTGACGGCCGAGATCCGTGTCCGCCGCTGCTACGGCTGCGGATCGATCCTCCAGGATCAGGATCCCAGCGAAGCCGGATACCTCCCGCCCGAGAAGTTCGAGAAGGGAGACGAGGAACTCTGCGAACGCTGCTACAGGCTCCGCCATTATTCCTCTTTCCGGAAGATCGATTTCAACCTGGATTATGTGACGATCCTTACCAAGGCCAAAGAGGAAGGCGCCCTTGCCGTCTATGTCCTCAACGCCTTCTCCCTCTGCGGAAGCTTCCTGGAAGGGCTTGGCAAATACCTTCCCTCCAACGTCCTGGTCATCCTCAACAAGCGGGATGTCCTTCCGGAAGGATTCTCCGACGAATACCTTCTGGCATATGCCAGGAGGGCACTTGCCAAGGAGAACATCGCCCCCAAGGAGATCCTCCTTACCTCCGCGACCAACAAGACCGGCATCGAATCCCTCTTCAAGAAGATCAACCAGTACCGGAACGGCAGGAGTGCCTATTTCTTCGGTTCCTACCAGACCGGCAAGTCCTCCCTCATCAACTCGCTTCTGGGAAGCTATACGAATACGACCGGCAAGACCATCACGACTTCCCCGTTCCCGGGGACTACCCTCGACGTCATCGCCATCCCGGTGGATGAGGAAAGCTATATCTACGATACTCCCGGCATCTATTCTCCCCGCTCCATGATCTCCTTCCTGGAACCGGAAGAAGTCCGCTACATCCTTCCCCGGGAGCCTATCCGCCCAGAAAGATACGGAGCCAAGGAGGAACAGTCCTTCCTTCTCTCCAATATGGCCAGGATCGACTTCGAGAGCGGAGACAAGACCGATTTCACCTTCTTCAAGTCCAACGACCTGATGATCTTCCGCTGCAAGAAGAGCAAGGCCGACAAGGGACTCCAGGAAAACTGCGACAACGAGAATCTGGAACCGAGGACCGGAAAGGTCAAGTCCATGGCGGACTTGGTACCTACCTTCGTAGAAGCAATCGACGGCAAGAGGAACATCCTGAGGATCTCTTCCCTCGCCTTCGTGGAATTCCTCGGAAACGGCCAGAAGCTAGCCGTCTATGCCCCTAAGGGCATCAAGGTCGTACTGGAAAGCGACGAGGTACTCTGATAGATGGATGTCCTCCTGCTCTTCCCTATCGATCCTCTGACCTCGCAAGAAGAAGAAACAATCCGGAAAGAAACAGGGGCGGAAGGGAATGTCTTCCTTCCGCCGAGTGCCGGCAAGGGAACTCTTTCCCTTGTCCGGCTCGTTTTCCCTTCTGCCTCCTTCCTTCCCGAAGGGAGAAAAGACAGCCTTGCTGTCCTCAAGGACATTACCGACCAAACGGAATATCCGGGAAATAAGGAAATCCAGGAAGACTTCCTCTCGGGAGAAGAGGATGCCCGGCTGGGAAGAAGCTACAGGGTTCCTCTTCCGGTGTTCGGGGAAATCGCCAGGAAGGGCCTTTATTTCCTTCCTAGGCTCGCTGTTGGCATGCACCCCCATAGATACCTCCATTCCCTCTCCGTAGCCTCTACGGCGGCTGCCCTGGCTTCTCCTAACGGCCTCGATCCGAGGATCGCCTATCTTGCCGGCCTCTTCCATGACTCTGCCAAGGACTGGCCTCTGGAAAAGCAGAGAGAGATTGTCTTCTCTTTCTTCCCCCTGTACAAGGAGGTTCCTGACTTTGCCCTCCACCAGTTCGCCTCCCTCTACCGGGCCAGGACCGAGTTCGGGCTCGTAGACGAGGACGTCCTAAGCGCGATGGAGTTCCACTGCACCGGGAAAGGGGAGATGACGAAGATGCAGATGGTCCTTTATGTTGCCGACAAGGCGGAGCCGACCAGGAAATTCCCGACGGAGAAGATAAGGGAGATTGCAGGCAAGGATATCCTGGAAGGGCTGAAGGCGGTATTATCCGAGCAGGTTAGTTTTTTCGAGAAGGAACATACGGACTACCTGACAGATCCCCTTACAAGGGCGTTCTACGAGTCCTATGGTCCGAAGGACTCCCATTAGGGAGCAAGGAGAAGAAAACATGATCAAGAATTTCAAGAAGCCGGCCTTCAAAGTACCTTTCGTCCTCAAGGACAAGGGATCCATCAGGGCTCTGACTCCTCTCCATATCGCTCAAGAGCTCAGCTTCAACTGGGGCGACGAGGTTGTCGTCTATGATGTAAGGGACAAAACCCCTTTTGTCTCCTACTACATCGTTGCCAGCGCCAAGAATGCCGTCCGTCTCAACGCCCTGGTTTCGGAAGCCAAGGAAGCTCTCTATGAGAACTACCAGGAAGTCAGCCACGTCGAAGGCAAGAACGATTCCCGCTGGATCCTGATCGATGCCGGCCAGATCGTCGTCCAGCTTTTCACTCCGGAGGAGAGGAAGAGAGTAGCTCTGGACGAACTATACCAGAATTCTCCCCACCAGATCGTCGTCCAGGAAGAGGAGCCTGTCTACAGGAAGCGCAAGAAGCCGGAAAGCCAGGCCCAGTAGCTTATGAAGAATGTCCTGATCCTCGCTGCCCAGGAAGAGGAGCTTTCCGGTTTCTTCGGCCCTGTCCAGGAAGGGGAGAAGAAAGACGACAGACGGATCGTGAAAGGAGACCTCTCGGTAAGAGGCCTTATTAGCGGTATCGGAAAGACGGCAATGGGGTTCTGCCTCGGCAAGGCACTATCCGAAGAGAAGCCGGACTTGGTCGTCAATATCGGAGTAGCCGGAAGCATCTCCCCTAAGCTTTCCCTGCTCGATACCCTGGTAGCGACATCGGTTTCGTACTGGGATGTCGACATCACCGCCTTCGGGCACCCTATGGGCCAGATGAGCGGATGCCCGACCTATTTCCTTCCGGACAAGGAAGTAGCTTCCTTTTTGAAGCAGAACAAGGATCCTTCCATCAAGGGAGGACTGATCCTGTCCGGGGACTCCTTCATCAGCAAGGAGAACATCCATCCGGAATGGTTTGATCAGTTCGAGGATCCGGTAAGCTGCGATATGGAATCGGCATCCGTTGCCCAGTGCTGCTTTCTAGCTGGAATTCCTTTTGTCATCATCCGTTCCATAAGCGACGACACCAGGAAGGACAGCAACTTCTCCGTGTATGAGAAGAACTTGGTTCCGATGGCTA
Organism: Bacillota bacterium; assembly: GCA_023459795.1. Lineage (GTDB taxonomy): Bacteria > Bacillota_I > Bacilli_A > RFN20 > CAG-288 > Enterosoma. The sequence goes on along the minus strand of JAEWSP010000014.1, from coordinate 1,662 downwards.
AGAAGGCCGGGGACATTGCAGAAAAGTTCCTGAAGATGAAATTCAAAGAATAGTATTAAAATAGTACCAATATATTACTATGCTACCTTTATTAATACTAGTATTTAGTTAGTACTAAAAAAGAACCAATTTAGTAATTATAAAGGAATAGTATATTTATAGTACCAATTAAATACTATTTATTGAAATATGGTAAAGTAGTAGAAAATTAGTATATTTTCAAAATCGGATTTGGAATTTGTAATTAAGTATAAGTATTAAAACAATAGGTAATTATGAATTAGTATTTAACTAGTACATTTCGAAAACTAAATCAGAAATCTATCTAATATACCTAAGGGCAATGTTTCCGTTAAAATTTGCAAGAAAATAGTTAGTTTCTTCCAATTTTATTTGGTTCGCATAACGTTTATTATGTTAACAAAAATGGAGATAATATTTTTAAGTATAAATTAGTAGTAAATTGGTACCATTAATCTACTTGCTTCGAAAATTGTTGAAAAAGCATTTTCAATATTTTGGCTATATCTGGCTTAACCAGTTTTAGATTTCTTTAGTTTTAATTTGGTACTATTTCATTACTATTCACTATATTTTTTATTAGTCTTTATTTGGTACCATTTATCTACTATGTTTACAAATCCTAAATAGTTTTGAAATCTAACCTTTCCCCTTTAAACACTATTTCATTATAATTAAGGCATGGAAAAAGAAATTGATATTAAAACAAGGCAATTGCAGCATAGACAGCTCATGCTGTATACCTTGATAGCTTTCTTCCTCTCCTTCCTAAAGTTGCTTGCATTCTTCCTCCCAGCCATCTATTTCCCTGCCGATATCAGACAACAGCTCCAGGTTGGTCCTTGGAACGCTACTTACCTTCAATGGCTCTGCGGCGATTACCTGACCCAGTCCGGAGGTGCAGGTTCCCTTTTCATTCCGCTCTATTCTGCAATTCTGGATCCTCTCTTCCTCTTCGTCCTGCTGATCCTGTTCGTGACGGTATTCCCTTACGGTATCCGAGAGCGTGTCACCAAAACCGGAATTTGTGTCTTGTACGGAACAATCGTTATTCTGGATGTCATCTCCTTCTTCCTCTGCGGTGTCTTCTTCCCTGGCGTTATCGGCATGGGAGGTCCTGCCTACTTCTCCTTCCTTACCTCTTCCAGTACCTACCGTTTCCTTCCTGGAGGCGGAACCTATCTGTTCTATGTTTCCTTCCTTCTTTTCCAGGTTCCTTTCTTCCGTGTCTTCCAGATCCAGGACCGGGGTGCAATCCATCACAATAAACCTATCCGTATCGGCCGTATCATCAAGAAAAGATAGAATAGATTACTTCTTTTCAAAACGGCAATTGCTTTGTATTTAGATAAATAAGCGTTGGCATGGCCGGTAGACAGGCCCTCAGGAAAGGTAGCCTGATTTACCTTTCCCTTTTTTGGCTTCCTATTCCAGCCAGAAAATACAGGGACGGCTGCTTTCAGGAATCCAGTTTCAAATCCATCGTCTTTTCAAAAGAAAAGCCCCTCCCGGGGCTGTAGTGAACCCCTAAACTTGGACTTTAGAAACATCATACTGCACTGGCATACCAATTGGATAGCACCTCATGAGGTGCTATCCAATTTAATTTCCGCTGGATCCTCTTTGTGTTCCACCAGAGGA
>JAEWSP010000013.1 GCA_023459795.1 Bacillota bacterium | reverse complement strand
AGGCACAGGCTCTCATCGAAATCATGCTGAAAACCGTCAAAATTATGCGATATCGTGCCACCAAGCACTGAAACATTGCCGATTTCATGGCATTTCCCATCCCTCACGTGCACTCTAGAGTCTATTTAAAAAAAGGTAATGAAAAAAACTCTTTCTGTCGTGTTGGTCTCGCTGATGGCTTTTGGAGCGCTTACCGGCTGCTCTAAATCCGGGAAGGTTTCTTCTTCTATTGATTCTGTTTCGACTACTGTCGCTCCGGCCAAGGTTACCGTTACTTTGGATAAGGCAACCCTCTCTATTCAGATAGGGAAGACTTCTGCTCTTACTGCTACTACCAGTCCGGCAGGAGAGATGGTTCAATTCTCCTCCGACAATCCGGATGTTGCTATGGTCGACAACGAAGGAGTTGTTACCGGTGTCAAAGTAGGGACCTGCAATGTCACTGCCAAGACGAAGGACAAGGAAACGGCTGTCTGTGCTGTCACCGTTACCGATGAGGATATTCCGGCTATCCCGGCTTCCGATACTACGGCCAAGGAAATCGATATGTCTTCTGTCGTTGCCTATTCAGGAACCGTTGCCGGATATGGGGTTGCCTATGATGCCACCAAGAAGCTAACGACGGTTTCGTTTACAAAAGCCAGCCTTGCCAATGGATGGAGCAACTCTATCGCAACCGCCATTCCTGAAACGGAAGATTTCACTAGAAAGACTGCCCTTCATATTGTTGCCCGCGCCAACTCTATCATGACCGGATACTACAAGCTTGTTTCCAGTGTGGATGGTGAGGAATCCTGCATCAAGGAAGGCGAAATCCCGCTTACTACCAGATATGCGGACAAGGAATTCGAATTCGAAGACGCCAGCCGCTATCTCCTTGGAGTTGGAGAACTGAAGTTCTACTTCTATGCGCCGAAGGATGGCTCTTCCTATACGGAAGACGGAAAAGCCGAGATCGCCCATGTCTATATGAACGGAGACAAGGATCGCGGAATCGCTCCTGGAGAATATGATCCTTCTGCCTATACTTCTCTTTATTCCTTCAACGTCAAGGGCGGAAGCGCAGCTGCTATGGGAGACGGAATTGTGGATTCGAGCCTTGGTTCGGAGACTGTTGCTTCCTATGGAGAAGACGGCATTACCTTCACCCGTACGGTTGCGGATGCTACTGCCGAAGATCCTTGGGGATACTACTGCATGAAATGCCCGGATAACGACGCGGACGGAAATGCTATCGATTATACCGGTGCCTGCAAGCTGGTTGCCAAGGTCAAGTGCTCGGAAGGCGTTCAGCTGAAGTATCGCGGCAGCTATAACGGAAGTGCCACTACCTATGCCCTGAATGTCACGGCTGAGAATGCTCAGAAGGATGTCTATATCACGATCGATATCGACGGCAGGAAGAGCTATGCCCAGGACAATGACAACTACACTGTTTTCCAGATTATTCCGACTTACCGTGTGAATAAGACTTATGCCGGACCTCTAACCGTACTTCTGGAGTCTGCGGAAGTAGTAAAGGCCAACGCCTAGGCAAGGAGCAAGCATGAATAAATCAAGGACAATCCTTGCTTCCCTAGCTGTCGGTCTTGCCGGTCTGTTTGCAACCTCTGAATCTGTGGCTTCCCATAAAAAGGAGCCGCAGATTTCTCCTCTTGCCGGCCTAAAGAACGAAGAAACGGCCTCTGCTGATAATGATTTCATTACGGTAGGGGAAGATGGGGAGTTTAAGGAAAAAGGAAAGACTTTCCGGTTTATCGGGACGAACAACTACTACCTTCACTATAAGGATGAGTTGATGGTAGAAGATGTCATCAAGAGTGCATCCCTTGGCGGGTTCAACGTAATCCGTACCTGGGGTTTCTTTGATGGCATGGGGCAGGACTATACGAACAGCCATGCCTATATGCAGCCAAGCGCCAACGTCTATACGGCTCCCAAAGGTTGCCCTTCCAATTACGTGAACTGCTGGGAAAGGATGGATTATGCCGTAAGCCTTGCCAAGCAGTACAAGGTCAAGCTGATCCTTGTTTTCACCAACTACTGGAAGGATTTCGGCGGAGCAATGCAGTATGTCCGTTGGTCGGATGCTGCAAGCGGGATCGATACGACGGATGCGAACTACAGTCCGGATGTCTCCGAGTTCTATACGGATGAGAAGTGCCAGACCTACTTCAAGAATTATATGAATTACTTCCTGAACCGGACCAATACCGTTACGAATACGGTCTATAAAGACGATCCCACCATTATGGGATACGAGCTTATCAACGAACCGAGGAATCCGGGCAAGAACACTTCCTTTGTTACGAACTGGGTCAAAACCATGTCTGCCTACTTCAAGACCATTGATACGAATCATCTTCTCGGAGTGGGCTCCGAAGGGGAATTCGGAAACAAGGCAAACGATTCGTTCCAAGGCCTGGACAAGGACAAGTACGATGGTAGCCGTGGTGTAAGCTATGAGGACACCATCGTTCTTCCCGACATTGATTTCGGAACTTACCACCAATATGTCGATTCCGAATGCTATGGGAGTGCAATCGGTGTAGGAAACCAGTGGACCAAGGAGCATATTGCCGTTTCGAAAGCGGTGAAGAAGCCTTGCGTCATGGAGGAATTCGGTATTCCGACTACTGCCAACCTGAACCGGGCCCCCATCTACGATGCCTGGTGCAGAACCCTATATGACGAAGGGGGTGCCGGCGGCCTGTTCTGGATGCTGGGAGGCCTGGATACCGGGGACAGCGCTCTTCTCATCAATAAGAAACCCTATTATCCGGACTATGACGGATACCGTCTTCTCTGGCTTGGGGAAACGGATTCGGATGCCGAGACTCTTATCCTCCACCAGTATGCGGTTCTGTTCACGTCCCCCGACTTTGCGGAATTCGAGGATTCCATATCCTTCCTTTCCCCATGCCTCAGCGATGCGGATATCACCGCGGGAACCCCTTATGTAGTGGACAGCGACAGGACTCCGGTTTACAGAATCGAGGTTGTCGTCGTCTCCTCCAACAAGATTTCCCGTATAGGGTTCAAGGCTAGCTATCAGTATATGGGTGATTTCACCTACAACGAAGTCAACAAATCCTATGTCTTCGATCTTCCTCTGAAGTACTTCCTCAGGGGAACTCCTTTCTCCTTCTGGGCCGAATGCTACTTCGAGGATGGCTCCACGCTTGTCTCCAAGCATCTGAAGATCGAACGTCTCCTCAGCTACGAGATGGAGAAGAGCGTAGCCTTTGATTTCACAGAGGGAGAAGCTGGCCCTACCCTCTCCAACGGCGGCAACTGCCAGGTGAAGTACTTCAACGATGTCAAGCAGTGTGATTTCAACGGAGGTGCCATCTCTCTCGACGTCTCCTCCGATCCTGCCTATTGCTGGAGCGAGTTCAAGGTCGATGCGATGAACTTCCCGGCCGGTGTCCTTTCCGGCAATGACGAATTCGATTACGATGTCTATTACGAGAAGTCTCTCTGCATTCCGTATTCCGGTTCTATCCCGGCGGATTCGGAAGCCCCTGAAACCGCACCCGGCTTTAGAAACTATGCGGCTATCAATCCGGGATGGAGCAAGCTATGCCTCAATCAGAACAACATCAAGGCAACGGACTGCGAAACCGTGACTATCGGCGGAGTGGACTACTACAAGCAGACCGTCAAGATTCCGTATTCCTGCAGCGAATCGCAGAATCCGGTTCTCGGAATTGTCTTCAACTACCTGGGATATAAGGGGAACGTCTATATCGATAAGATACAGTTCTTCCAGAAGAAGTTCATCGGCTCCCCGACGGACGGGTATGAAGAATTTGCACCTATTGATGATCCGGCAGATGTTCCTTCCTCTCCCGAAAAGGATGCCTCTTCGGATAAGGGAAAGTCGAACAAGGGACTTGTGATCGGTCTTTCCGTGGGAGGCGGTGTAGTTGCCCTCTGCGGAATCAGCTATCTTGTCTATTTCCTCATCCGGAGGAAGAGAAGAACCATTTAGAGCTTAGCCCTTCCAATATAAAAAGGCTGCCTCGGAATTGTTCCTATGGAACAGTTCTCCGGCAGCCTTTTTTTAATCCTTCGTCAGATCTTCATCGTTACATCCCAGGCACTCCAGACGGCAGCCATCACGTTTGCCACCTTCTTGGAGTCCCCGATCACGTAGACGTTCTTTTCGGTAAGGGGAGTCGGCTTGTAGCCGATTGCCAGGATCACGGAATCGGCTTTGACTTCTTCCTTGGTTCCGTCCTTCCTAAGGACTGTTACCGATTTGTCCTTGATTTCCGTAACCTTGGATTCCAGATAGACAGGGGTCTTATGGAGGGCGAAGTAGTCTCTCAGGTAGCTGGAATTGGCAAGGCAGACGCCGTGAGCCTTGATAAGGTCATCCAGGGCTTCTACGATCACCGGCTTCTTCCCTTTCAAGGCGAGGTCATAGGCTATCTCACAACCGGTTAGGGATCCTCCGATGACGACTACGTCCTCACCGGTTTCCCTGCCGTTAAGATAATCGATTGCCGGAATTGCTTTTTCGATTCCAGGAATCGGAATCGTCTTTGCCTTTGCTCCGGTTGCTACGATAACGACTTCGGCATTTAGAGCCGAGATGTCTTTGACTTCCGTATGGAACTTTACAGGGATGTTCAGTTCCTTGATCTGCAGCCTGTACCAGGCAAGAAGCTCTCTGTCCTTCTCCTTGAAGGAGAAAGCAGAGGCCGGGATAAAGACACCTCCAAGGACATTGCTCTTCTCATAGATTGTCGGGTGGTGTCCTCTCAAGGCAAGGACACGGGCTGCTTCCATGCCGGCGATTCCTCCGCCGATGATGGCAACCTTCTTCGGACTTGCCGTTTTCTCGATATGGTACTTCTTGCTGTTCATGGAAGAGGGGTTTACCGCACAGTGGCACATGCCCTTCGTTTCGGAAAGGGTCTGGTCGTTAGGAACTCCCTTGTAATGGCAGAGGCTGAAGCATCCGCTGTGGCAGCAGATGCAGGGCCTTATTTCCTCTTCTTTCCCTTCCTGGACTTTCCTTACCCATTCGGGGTCTGCCAGGAACTGTCTGCCGATTCCCATGCCGTCGATCCTGCCGTTCAGGATCTCCTGGGCGGAATAGGCGAGTTCGTTCCTTCCTCCCACTATTACCGGGATGGAGACGTTCTTCTTCACTTCTTCCGCTTCCGGGAAATTGCAGTTCAGGGGCATATACATCGGCGGGTGGTTCCAGTACCAGGCATCATAGGTGCCGTTATCGCAGCTGAGCATGTCATAGCCGGCTTTCTCGAGGTACTTGGCTGCCTTTATCCCTTCTTCGAGGTCTCTTCCGCCTTCGACGTATTTCTCTCCGGGAAGTGCACCCATCCTGTATCCTTTGGTCTTGCTGACTACGGAATACCGTAAGGATACGGGGAAATCTTCCCCGCAGGCTTTCTTGATGGCGTGAAGGATCTCGACGGCAAACCGGTAACGGTTCTCGAAGCTTCCGCCGTATTCGTCCGTGCGGTGGTTCGTATACTTCATCGTGAACTGGTCCAGAAGGTACCCTTCATGGACAGCATGGACTTCTACTCCGTCTACGCCGGCCTTTTTGCATAGCAGTGCCGTTTTGGCAAAGGCATCGACAAGCTGTCCGATTCTTTGCTTCGTCATCTCCTTGCTCGGAAGCTTGTCGCTCCATCGGTTTGGTTCATCGGAAGGGGCCGCAACCAGGTTCTTTACATCTAGGACTGGTTTCAAAAGGAAGGAGAGGAGAGGATTGGTTCCGATCGTTTCGATCGGCTTGCTGACGGCAAAGGCACGGCCGAATCCGGCTGTCAGCTGGACGAAGAGCTTGGCACCGGTCTTATGGAACTCTTCCATGTACTCTTTCAACTGGCGGAACTTTCCCTTTCCCTGGTAAAGCCACTTCGGTCCGACCATATCGTGGACCGGGGCGATTCCGGGAAAGACTAGTCCCGCACCGTTCTTGGCTACTTCGAGAAGCAGCTTTGCCGCTTCCTTGTCGAAGTGATTGGGTTCGCTGAAACCGAAAAGGCATGTTCCTCCCATCGGGAGCATGACAATCCTGTTCTTGATGGTGACGTTGCCGATCTTGAAGGGGGTGAATAAAGGATCTAGATTCTTATCCATAACAGTTTTCCTTTCTAGGAAAGCGTGACGAGTCCCTCCTGGGACACTTCCACGTTCTCTTTGCTCTTCGCATCTTTTAAGAAATCGTCTCCCAGCCTGTCGATGACGATGATATCGCTCTTCTCCCAGACCTTCGCCAGAGTCACTCCTGCTGCTGCCAGGGAATCGATGGATTCGCTGAAGAGGAGAACCGCGGGGTTGATCTTCATGGAACAGACTACCTGAAGAACCATCCCGCCTGTAGTACTTCCGATTGTTTTCGGAAGAGCAACCGCTATTCCGGTAAGATTCTTTCCGTACAGGTCTTTGTTGTTCTGGTCGGAACAAATAACTTTCTTCTTCCCTGCCAATACAGAACTCTGGAAGGTGGCTAAGGTATTCAATCCGCCTGTAGAGACAAGAAGAGGACCTTTATAAGTGCCTTTGGCTAGGAAACGGCCTTGGTAGTTCTTCATTTCACTTTCCTCCCTTTCCCGTAAGAAGCTCAATCAGATCCTCCGTCCTGTAGAAGCGGGCCATCGAGTAGGTCCTGAGCTTGTTCGAACAGGTGAGGAGCCTCTTATGGTGGGTAAGAGGATTGGAAGTGTACATCAGAGGACAGATGGAAGTCAGCCTTGCTCCGGTTTGAATCAGCTCCTGGTACTGCTCTGTCTTAGAGAACTTCTCCCGGACAGCAGGAGCAGTGCAGAGGACCGTCTTAATCCTAAGCTTCTTCCTTCCGCTTTGCTTTAATCCGTCTACCAGTATCTTGGTCCATTCCTGAAGCTGGAGGAGAGAAAGATGCGGACAGCCGATGAAGGCTAGCAGTCCCATCTTCTCCTTCTTCTTCCATAAGACCGGATAGGAAGAGTAGACCTTTTCCAGCTCTTCGTCGTCGATGACATATTCCTTGTATCCGGGTTTCAGAAGCTTTTCCCCGTAGCGGATGGCTTCCGGAGTCAGGTTCTCAACGTGGTAGAGACCGACTGCACCGTTAGAGGCAGTAGCTGCTCCGAAATCCTTCAGGTAGTCCTTGATCTCCTGCTCCTCTTCTCCCTTGAGCCATCGGTCGAGTCCTACGATATAGGGAACGTCTTCCATGACTTTCAATCCGATGGCGCTTCCTAGGATCTGGGCTTCCGGCTTTCTGGTGGTTTTGATGGTGATCTTCCAGGTTGCCTTTCTTCCCTCGTCTGTGAGAAGACCGAAAAGCGGAACCTTTCCAAGGATCGACCCCATCAGGTCGATCATCCCGGAATTCCTATTGCACCTTGCCCTGAGGACGGAGTTGGCGTAATTGACTGCGCTGCTCTCGGCCCAGGACAGGATGTCCCCTTCCTTAGGCACGTTTCCGACTTCCTTGAAGTAGCAGGCGCAGGTAAAGGCATCTTCGGATATAAGGCCGGCTTTCTTCAGCTCCTCCTCGTACTTCTTCTGGGCGCCGTAGAGGATCTTGCTGTTGATGAACCTATCCAGAATGGAGTAGGGAACGTTCTTGGTGTCGACGGGCCTTGGGTCCATCGTAAAACCGCCTTCGGCTTTCAGTCCGGCAGCATTGATTTCCTCCATGACCTTATAGACAGGTTTCAAAAGAGAAAGCCCGAAGGAAGTAACCAGATGTCCTTCCTGGTGGGTGACCGGAACTAAGGATGCGGCATCGAAGATATCGCCGTACCGGACCAGGGTTTCCATAAGCTTGGCTTTGGTTTCCCCTTCTTTTCCTTGAAGGATGTCCGTCTCTTCCTTCGTCAGCTTCATCTTTGGCTGATACATGAGAAAAACTCCTTTTTGGGTATTATACCATTTAAAGCGCTTACAACAAAAAGAACAGAAACGAAAAAGAGAAGCGCATTTGCGCTTCCCTAGCTTGTTGCAAGAGCCTTGTCGAGTTCGTCCAGAACGACCAGGTATTCGTTCTCTTCGTCATCGACCATCTTCTTCTTGGCTTCCCGTTCTTCGGTAAGGCTGTTGATCTTGTGGAAATCCTTGATGGTGTGGCTCAGCTCTTCGTCGAGGGCATCGATTTCCTCATGGAGCTTGGTCGTATGCTTCTCTAGGTAGGCAAGCCTGTCTCTTAGTTTTCCGGTAGAAGGATGGGTCCTTACTCTCTGGGGCTTGGTTTCCTTCTTCTCTTCCGTCTCCTTCTTCTCCGTATTTGCGAGATAGTCGGAGAGGGAGCAGGAATAGAGGTTGATCTTGTCTCCTTCGAAGACCAGCAGTTCCTCGCACACCTTGTCGAGGAAATAGCGGTCATGGGAGACGACAAGGACCGGACCTACGAAATCATCCAGATAGTTTTCCAGGATTTCCAGGGTATAGATATCGAGATCGTTCGTCGGTTCATCCAGGATCAGGATGTTCGGATTCCGGATCAGGACTTTCAGAAGCTGGAGTCTTCTTCTCTCCCCTCCGGATAGGGTCTTGATCGGGGAGTAATGCCGGGAAGCATCAAAAAGGAAAGTCTCCAGAAGCTCCTTCGGGGAAATCTCTCCGTCCAGGGTCTCGATACGGCTTCCTTCCTTGGAAACATATTCTATCAAGGTCTCCTCCGGATCCATCTTTTCCACTTCCTGGGAGAAGTAACCTATCTTCACCGTCTCGCCGATATCGATTGTTCCGGAGTCTAGCTTCACCTGACCTAGAATCGACTTGAACAGAGTGGACTTTCCGCATCCGTTGTTTCCGACGATTCCGGTCCTGGAGTAGCGGGGAAGGGAGAAGGAGAAATCGGAGAAGAGAACACGCCCCTCGATAGATTTGGTGGCATGATGGATTTCGATCGTATCGTTTCCGAGCCTTGTTCCAAGAGAAGAAAGAGAAAGCTTCTTCTCCTTCTCGAACTTGATCTGGGATAGCTTCTCGAAACGCTGGATACGGCCTTTCTGCTTGGTCGATCTAGCCGGTGCACCGGCACGGATCCAGGCCAGCTCGTTGCGCATGAGGGATTTGACCTTCTGCTCCTGATGGGCTTGGTTCTGCTCCCGCTGTTCCTTCAGTTCGAGGTATTTCGAATAGTTGGCTTCATACGTATATACAGAGCCGTGATCCAGCTCCAGCATATGGTTGCAGACATTCTCCAGGAAGTAGCGGTCATGGGTGACAAGGAGAAGACCTTTATGCCATTTCGTCAGGAAATGCTCCAGCCAGAGGATGGTGTCGTTGTCCAGATGGTTCGTCGGTTCATCGAGAAGCAGGATATCGCAGTAGGAAAGCAAGGCGATAGCTAAAGAAAGTCTCTTCCTCTCTCCGCCGCTCAAGGTACCGCAAAGTGCATCATGACGGAAGAGCTTCATATTGTTCAACATGGAGCTGATCTCGTAGGAAGGAATCGGATGATCTTTCGTTCCTCTCTTCGTGATAGCTTCTTCGATGGTTTCGTTAGGATCAAAAGTCTGGTTCTGCTCCAGGTAGTTGATCTTCGTATTGCCCGAGATAAAAATCCTCCCGGAGGTCGGTTTCTCCATGCCGATGATCAATTTGAGCATCGTGGATTTCCCGCTTCCGTTTACTCCCATGAGACCTATCTTTTCCGAGTCGGTAACAGAAAAGGAGGCATCCTTTAATAGATACCGGTCCACATACTTAAAAGACACATCCTGAAATGTAATTTCCATAGGTCTAGATTATATACCGGAAAGAGACTACTTCTGATTTTTCGTTGATTTTGTTTCCAGCTGGCCCCAAAGAAGGGTAGCAATCTGGAGAGGGATTCCGAGGAAGAAAATGTACCAAAGGTTGGCGAGCTTCAGATCGATATAAATAAGAGTGATGTAGGCGGAAGCAAGGAAGGTCCATACCAGAATAGAAACGATAAGGAAAATATATTTGTGCTTTCCCCAGATGCCGTTGAAGACGAGAAGAACGATTGCCGAAACCGGGAGGCACCAGAGGAAAATCGGGTAGCAGTAGATCTTCTGGAAGACGAGGAGAGAGATATAGATGATGAGCCCGATAATCCAGACAGGAACGGTTGCCAGGAGGGTAATGACAATCTCATTCCGCTTGTTTGCTACGCCTTTCTCTTTCTTGACTTGGTTTTTCTTGGCGGCATCGGGTTCGACGATGTCGTTCAAGGTGACACTATATAAATCACAAAGCTGGGAAAGAATTTCGATGTCCGGAAGGGCATCTCCATGTTCCCATTTGGATACAGCTTTATCGGAGTAATTCAGCCTTTTGGCGAGGTCTCCCTGCGTAAGGCCTTTTGCCTTTCTCAGCTCCGTGAGATTGGAGGCAATGATTTGTTTCATTTCCATATTGCCATTCTACCACCTTTCACCCTCGAATTCTACTATTCATAGAGCTATAAAAGGGTGGGTGAATATTTAGAGAATTAGCTCTAATTGCCTTATACAATGGGGAAAAAGGCTTCTACCAACCGAACTGCGTTGCCGTTTTATAATGATTAGCGTGAAAGGAGGCGGATATCTAGGAGGATTAACCCATGCCAAGACAAAAAAACATAACCTATACAAATGAATTAACGGATGAATTCTCATATGCAAAAATTAAAACCAAGTATATCGGAAAAGATTACGTCTATTACCGCGATTCTGCCTTCTCGAAATTTTCCCACTTCCTTTGGTACAGAATCATCATGACTCCAATTGCCTACGCTTACCTGAAACTCAAATTCCGGCATAGGATCATTAACGGGGAAATTCTGGAAAGCAATAAAGACCAAGCATTCTTCCTTTACGGCAACCATACCCAGTCCATAGCCGACGCCTTCATTCCCACCTTTGTTGCGATGCCTAAGCACTGCTACTGCATCGTCCACCCCAACAACGTTTCGATTCCGGTTCTGGGAAAGATCACCCCATCGCTAGGTGCTCTTCCTCTTCCCTCCGACCTTCCGGCTATGCGAAACTTCCTTAATGCCATCAAGAAGCGAGTCCAGGAGAACAATGCTATTGTCATCTATCCGGAGGCTCACATCTGGCCTTACAGTACTACTATCCGTCCCTTCCCCGACGATTCCTTCCACTACCCTGTTATAACCGACAAACCGGTATACTGCTTCACGAACACTTACCAGAAAGGGTCCTTTGGAAAAGTCGTTATCGTCACCTATGTCGACGGACCTTTCTACCCGGATAAGGATCTGAATAAGAAGGATGCGATGAAGAAGCTTCGGGATCAGGTCTATGAAGCAATGACTAGAGAAGCCAGGAAGAATACGGTGGAAGTCATCCACTACGAAAGGAAATCCTGATATGGTCAATGTTCTCTTCTGCGGAAACGACAAAGTATTCGACGGGATGCTTACCGCTACTCTCTCCATCCTTTTAAGGACTACTTCCAAAGAACCTTTCTGCTTCTATCTTATGACGATGGATAAGACGGACAGAAAACCCCAGTACAAACCGATCTCCGACAGACAGGTGGAAATCTTCTCGGAAGTCATCCGCTCCTACAACTCGGAAAACCAGGTCCGGAAGATCGATGTTACAGATCTCTATAACCAAGAGTTCAAAGGCTGCCCCAATGAAATTGCCTACTGCTCCCCGTATACCCTTATCCGTCTTCTTGCTGACCTTCTTCCCGATATGCCTGACCGTCTTCTCTACCTGGACTGCGATATCTTCTTTAATAGGGATATCCATCTCCTCTATGATACGGACTTGGACGGAGTCGAATATGCAGCTGCCAATGATCACTACGGAAAATACATCCTTAATCCCCGCTATATCAATGCCGGTGTCCTTCTCTTCAACATGCCTCTCTGCCTTAAGAACGGGATCTTTGCAAAATCCCGTAAGATCCTAAGAAAAAGATTCCTTGTCTTTGCCGATCAGTCTGCTCTCATCCGTTCCACGACGAAGAAGAAGCTTCTTGCCCAGCACTACAACGACCAGAAGTTCCTTCATCCCCACACCGTTGTCCGTCACTTCAGCAAACGTCTCTTCTGGTTCCCGTATCCCCACTGTGCCAATATCAAGCAGTGGCAGGTCGATAAGGTCCACAAGATATTCCGTTACCATCAGTTCGATGACATCTATGCCGAATACGCCAATATAAAAAACAAATACAAGATTTAGAAAAGGAGGTCCCTTATGAATAAAGAAATAATTCCGGTCTTCTACGCCTGTGACGACCGCTTCCTTCCTTACACGATCGTCTCGATGAAATCCCTCATCGAGAACGCGAGCAAGGACAGGGAGCATATCGTCTACATCCTGAATTCCGGACTTACCGAAGAACACCGCCGTGAGGCTAGAAGCCTCGAGACAAATTCTTTCCATATCGAATTCGCAGATGTCCGGGAGTATCTGGATTCCCTTTCCTCTTCCCTTCCGATCCGGGACTACTACTCCATGACTACTTATTACCGGCTTTTCATCGGAGAGATGTTCCCTCAGTATAGGAAAGCTATCTATCTCGACAGCGATACCATCATCCAGGGAAACATCGACGAACTCTTCGATACGGATATCAAGGACTGCCTTCTAGGAGCCTGCCATGAGCGGGTCATGATCCAGGAGCCTGTCTACGGCAAGTATGCCGAGACGGTTGTCGGAATCTCCAGGAACTCCTTCTTCAATGCCGGCATCCTTCTTCTCAACCTCGACCAGATGCGGGAAGGCCATATCCTCAGCCAGTTCTCGAAGCTGCTTAAGGAATATACCTTTGTCGTTACCCAGGACGAAGACTACCTGAACGTCCTTGCCAAGGACCGGGTTTACTGGCTGGGCCAGGAATGGAATGCCGAACTCTTCCGGGATCCCGGAGTCCCGGAGAAGGATAGGAAGATCATCCACTATGTCTTTGCGGGAAAGCCTTGGAAGTATAAGAACTGCCCGATGCGGGAAGAGTTCCTTTCCTATGCCAGAAAGACCCCTTACCTCTCTCTGATCGAAAGAGAAGCCGAAACCTATCCGGAAGAATCCAAGAAAAAGGATGAGGAGGCAGCCCAGAAGCTTCTGGAGACTGCGAAAAAGGAAACGGCCCGCAAGGACTCCTTCTTCCGCCTCCAGAGCAAAGGCCAGTCTCTGGACCGGCTTGCTATCCTTCTGAAGATCCAGGAATACGAATACCAGGGGAAGTTCGACAAGGATGTCGAAGCCGATCCTCCGACAAAGCCGCTTCTCCCAGGGGATGTCGATTACCTGAGGAAGGGACTTTTCAGCAAGGTGAAGAAGGATATTGCCTTCAGTGCCGGCTATATCTTCATGAAGACCCAGCTCTTCAAGAAGAACATGATCATCAAGGATATCGTCGGAATCGAGAATTTCTCCGCTCTCTCCTCGGGCGCCATCATCACCTGCAACCATTTCAATGCCTTCGATTCCTTTGCCATCCAGGCTGCCTACATGGCTTCCCATCAGCACCACCGGAAGTTCTACCGCGTAATCCGGGAAGGGAACTACACTTCGTTCCCGGGATTCTACGGATTCATCATGCGTAACTGCAACACGCTTCCTCTTTCCAGCAACATCGAGACTCTGAAGAAGTTCATCAAGAGCACGGACACGCTTCTGAAGAAAGGCGACTTCGTTCTTTTCTATCCGGAGCAGAGCATGTGGTGGAACTATAGGAAACCAAAGCCTCTGAAGCCGGGTGCCTACAAGTTCGCAGCCCGGAACAAGGTTCCTGTCCTTCCCTGCTTCATCACCATGGAGGACAGCAATGTCATCGGAGAGGACGGATTCCCGGTCCAGGCTTATACGATCCATATCGGGAAAGCCATCTATCCGAAGCCGGAACTGGACGTCTACGAGAACGAGAACTATATGATGGAGGAGAACTCCAGGGTCTGGAAGGAGATCTACGAAGCCAACTATTCCAAGCCTCTGGTCTATCTCTCCCCTGTGAATCTTTCTCTGCAGAACTGACTTCTGCCGCCGGGAAACCGGCGGTTTTCTTTTTTTCGCAAGAAGGATGACCCTGTTTTGGACTATATCCTTATAAAAATATATGGGGCAGAAAGGAAGTCTCTTTCTTCTTCCTGCTTCTGCAAAGAAACAGGGTCTTTTCTTTTTGCTGTTTTAAATATCGAAACTTTCCCGTTTTTTCCTTTATTCCCAAGCAAAACCGGGCTTTTTCCAAATCTCCTTTTTCTTTTTGCAAAAGTACCTGCGTGTTCTTAGTCCTCTTGCGTTTTTTGTAGTAGAATAAATAGATTTCGGATTTTTGCCAAATCCGAGTTTCACAGCTAAATCAAGGAGGCGTAAGTCTATGGGAGTAAAGATTGTCGATACGTGCCTGCGGGATGGTTCTCAGTCCCTGATTGCCACTAGACTGACAACGGATGAAATCCTCGCGGTTGCTCCGATTCTGGACAAGGCCGGATACTATGCCCTCGAAGTCTGGGGAGGCGCTACTTTCGATACCTGCCTCCGTTTCCTGGACGAAGATCCGTGGGAGCGCCTTAGAGCGATCCGCAAGGCTTGCCCGAACACCAAGCTGCAGATGCTTTTCCGCGGCCAGAACATTCTCGGCTACCATCACTATTCGGACGATATCGTCGAAAAGTTCGTCGAGAAGTCTTTGGCAAACGGAATCGACATCATCCGTGTCTTTGATGCCCTGAACGATGTCCGCAACTTGAAGAGCGCTGTCGATGCCTGCATCAAGTTCCACGGAAATTGCCAGATTGCATTAAGCTACACCACTTCCCCTGTCCACACCGTCGACTACTATGTCGACCTTGCCAAGCAGGTCGAGAAGATGGGCGCCAATTCCCTCTGCATCAAGGATATGGCCGGAGTTCTTCTTCCGGATACTGCCTTCGAGCTTATCTCCCGTCTCAAGAAGGAGACGAAGCTTCCAATCGAACTTCATTCCCATTGCACCGGCGGTATCTGCCAGATGACTTACCTCAAGGCTATCGAAGCCGGCGTCGATATCATCGATACGGCCCTTTCTCCGCTTTCCGGCGGCACCAGCCAGCCGGCTACCGAATCCTTCAACTATGCCCTCCGCGGAACCAAATATGATCCGAAACTCGATGCCGACAAGCTCAACGAAGCTGCCGCCATCCTCTCCAAGACCCGTGAGAAGTACCTCAAGAACGGTATTCTTAAGGTAAAGGCTCTCGGCGTCAACCCGAACATTCTGAAGTACCAGGTCCCGGGCGGAATGCTCTCCAACCTTATGAACCAGCTGGATAAGCAGGGCGCTATGGACAAGTATGACGAAGTTCTCAAGGAAGTACCTAAGGTCCGTAAGGATCTCGGATACCCGCCGCTTGTCACTCCGCTCTCCCAGATGGTAGGAACCCAGGCCGTCATGAACGTCATCACCGGCGAAAGATACAAGATGGTTCCGAAGGAAGTCAAGGACTACCTCCACGGACTATACGGCAAGGCTCCGGCACCGGTTGATCCGGCTGTCCAGAAGAAGATCATCGGCGACGATGAGGTCATCACCTACCGTCCTGCCGACAAGCTTGCTCCGGAATTCGAAGAACTCAAGAAGAAGTACAAGAAGGTTGCCAAGTGCGACGAAGACGTCCTCTCGATTGCCCTCTTCGGAGATGTTGCTCTTAGCTTCTTACGGAAGAAGTACGGTCTGGAAGCTGAGGAGTTCAATGTCCAGTTATGAAAACCTTATTTCTTACCTGGGAAGTGAATAATGTCGGCGACGCTGCTATTGTTTCTCTTCTCTGCATCCTTGTCGTCTTCGCAGTTCTCGTCCTCATTGCTCTGCTTCTAGGCCTTCTGAACAAGATCAAGGCCCTGGATGTGAAGGAGAAGGTCGTGATGAAGGACGGAACGGAAGTCACTGACGATATGATGGCGGCAATCCTTGTGGCCACGATCGACTACCGCAAGGAAGTGAAGGAAGACGTGAAGGTCATCAGCTGCACACAAATTAATGAGGAGGACTTATGAGAATCTACAAGATTAAGGTCAATGGCAAGGCATACGAAGTCAAGGTCTGCGGAATTACGGAAGTCGAGCCGGTCGAAGTGAAGACTGTCAAGGGTGCTGTTCCGGCCAAGGCCGAAGCTGCTGCTCCGGCAAAGGCAGAGGCTTCTGCTCCTGTCGCCGGCGGCAAGTCCATCGATGCTCCGATGCAGGGCAATATCCTGGAGATCAAGGTCAAGGTCGGCGATGAAGTCAAGGCCGGACAGACCGTCGTCATCCTCGAAGCTATGAAGCTGGAGAACGAAATCAAGGCCGCTTCTGCTGGCAAGGTCGTCGAAATCAAGGTCACCAAGGGCCAGCAGGTCAACGCCAAAACACCACTCGTCATCCTCGGGTAATCCGGTATGAACGTTATCTTAACTAACGATGTAGGGCAGTTCTTCATCGACTTCTTCCAGAATACCGGTATCGCCGCTTTCTTCACCGGCTCCTGGAAGAATCTCATCATGATCCTGATTGCCCTGCTTCTTCTCTACCTGGCGATTTTCAAGAAGGCCGAACCGTATCTTCTTATCCCGATCGGCATCGGATGCCTTCTCAGCAATATCCCGGGTTCCGAAATCTTCCATTCCGATGGAGGAAACAGCACGGGACTGTTCGATCTTATGTATAAGGGACTGGGTCTCTACCCTTGCCTCATCTTCATCGGCATCGGAGCCACGACGGATTTCGGTCCGCTGATCTCCAATCCGAAGACGATGATCCTGGGAGCTGCAGCCCAGATCGGAATCTTTGTTACCTTCATCCTCGCCATCGCCTGCGGATTTACTCCCCAGCAGGCTTCCAGCATCGGCATCATCGGCGGAGCCGATGGACCGACTGCCATTCTGACGACGAAGACGCTTGCTCCGGAGCTTCTCTCGAGCATCGCCATCGCTGCCTACTCCTATATGGCTCTCGTTCCGTTCATCCAGCCTCCTGTCATCCGTCTCCTTACGACGAAGAAGGAAAGAAGAATCCACATGGAGGAGACGAAGCCTGTCTCCAAGACCAAGAAGATCCTCTTCCCGATCATCGTCACGGTTGTCGTTACCCTGATTGTTCCTAGCTGCGCTCCTCTTATCGGCTGCCTTATGCTTGGCAACCTCTTCAAGGAATGCGGTGTTGTTCCAAAGCTTGCAGAGACGGCCGGAAACGCCCTTCTCTACATCGTTACGATTCTTCTGGGCCTTACCGTCGGTGCGACGGCTACTGCCGAAAACTTCCTTTCCATCGAGACTCTCAAGATCTTCGGACTTGGCATCCTTGCCTTCATCCTGGCAACTGCTGGCGGTGTCCTCATCGGAAAGATCATGTGCTATGCTACGCACGGCAAGGTGAATCCGATGATCGGTGCAGCCGGTGTCAGTGCAGTTCCGATGGCTGCCCGTGTCGTCCAGAAGGAAGCACAGAGGGAAGATCCTTCGAACTTCCTCCTCATGCAGGCTATGGGTCCGAATGTCGCAGGCGTTATCGGAAGTGCGGTTGCTGCCGGACTTCTGATCCAGCTCTTCGGCGTCTAATCCATGCATAAGGTCTACGAATTCGAAACGCTCGATTCTACAAACACCTATCTCAAGGAGAACTGGGACAAGCTTCAGGACGAAGATGTTGTTACGGCTCTCCACCAGACTTCGGGAAGAGGAAGGCTAGGGCGGACCTGGAATGATTCCAGCTCCTCCCTGCTCTTCTCCCTCCTCCTCAAGGATTCCCTCGACCCCGAGAAGATCGGGCTGATTCCGCTTCTTACCGGTGTCTCCGTTCTTCTTGCCTTTCAAGATCACGGTATTCCTGCAAAGATAAAATGGCCAAATGACGTGTTGGTCCATGACCGGAAGGCCTGCGGGATCCTGGTTGAGGCGGTGACGGAAGAGAAGGTAAAGGCCGTTGTCGACGGTGTCGGCATCAACCTCAACAATTCTTCCTTCGATCCTTCGATCAAGGACAAGGCTATCAGCCTGTCTCAGGTCCTAGGGAAGCCTCTCGGCCGGAAAGAGATGCTTGCTTCCTTCCTGCTCCACTTCGATTCCCTGTATCAGGATTTCCAGAAAGGAAACAATTCCTTCCTTCCAATCCTGAAAGAGAATTCCTACCTGGACGGAAAAGAAGCCACCCTCGATTACTACGGGGAGAACAAGCATGTCCGGGTCCTGTCGGTCCTAGACGACGGAAGGCTTCTGGTAGACGATTCCGGGAAGAAGCTAGCACTGAGTGCTGGCGAAGTAAGTCTACATAGTGTCTATACGGAATGAAAAGTCCGTTACATAAACTGCTTTGAAAGGAGAAAGCACAAGATGAAGAACATCGATCTGAATCAGTACGGGATTAAGGATGTCAAGGAGATTGTCTACAATCCTTCCTATGATGAACTATACAAGGAAGAGACCAATCCGGCTCTCACCGGCTACGAGAAGGGATATGTTTCCAACCTCGGTGCCGTCGATGTCATGACTGGTGTCTACACCGGCAGAAGCCCGAAGGATAAGTTTATCGTCGTCGATGAGAATTCCAAGGACACCATCTGGTGGACTTCTCCGGAGTATCCGAATGATAACCATCCGGCTACCGAGAAGGCCTGGGAAGCTGTCAAGGAAATCGCCAAGAAGGAACTCTCTGACAAGAAGCTCTTTGTTGTTGATGGTTTCTGCGGCGCCAACAAGGACACCCGTATGGCTGTCCGTTTCATCGTCGAGGTTGCCTGGCAGGCTCACTTCATCCGCAATATGTTCATCAAGCCGACCGAGGAAGAAGAGAAGAACTTCAAGCCGGACTTCATCGTCTACAATGCCTCCAAGGCCAAGGTCGAGAACTACAAGGAACTCGGACTCCATTCCGAGACCTGCGTCATGTTCAACATCACTTCGCACGAACAGGTCATTCTGAACACCTGGTACGGCGGGGAAATGAAGAAGGGCATGTTCTCCATGATGAACTACTATCTCCCGCTCAAGGGCATCGCTTCCATGCATTCTTCTGCCAATACCGATCTTAACGGCGAGAACACTGCCGTCTTCTTCGGACTTTCCGGAACCGGCAAGACCACTCTTTCTACCGATCCGAAGAGACTCTTAATCGGCGATGATGAACACGGCTGGGATGACAACGGCGTCTTCAACCTTGAAGGCGGCTGCTATGCCAAGGTCATCGATCTCGATGGCGAAGCCGAACCGGACATCTATCATGCAATCCGCAGAGACGCTCTTCTTGAGAACGTCACCCTGGACAAGGATGGCAAGGTCGACTTCCATGATCATTCCATCACGGAGAACACCCGTGTCTCCTATCCGATCAACCACATCAAGAACATCGTCCGTCCTGTTTCTTCTGCTCCGGCTGCCAAGAACGTCATCTTCCTCTCCGCGGATGCCTTCGGCGTCCTTCCTCCGGTCTCTATCCTGACCCCGGAACAGACCCAGTACTACTTCCTCTCCGGATTCACGGCCAAGCTTGCCGGAACCGAGCGCGGTATCACCGAGCCGACTCCGACCTTCTCTGCCTGCTTCGGACAGGCCTTCCTCGAACTCCATCCGACCAAGTATGCGGAAGAACTCGTCAAGAAGATGAAGAAGTCCGGAGCCAAGGCATACCTTGTCAACACCGGCTGGAACGGAACCGGAAAACGTATCTCCATCAAGGATACCCGTGGCATCATCGATGCCATCCTGAACGGCTCCATCAAGAAGGCCAAGACCACCAAGATTCCGTATTTCGATCTGGAGATCCCGACTGAGCTCGAAGGCGTTGCTACCTCCATCCTCAATCCGAGAGACACCTATCAGAACAAGGAAGATTGGGACAAGAAGGCTGCTGACCTTGCTTCCCGCTTCATCAAGAACTTTAAGAAGTACGAGACCAACGAAAAGGGCAAGGCCCTTGTCGCTGCCGGCCCGCACCTCGAGAAGTAGTCTCCTACAAGAAAAAGAAGCCTTGGCGCGAGCCAAGGTTTTTTTATGGGAGGAAGATGAAAAAAAGCAGGATGGAATAAGCCGGTTAGTTTTGCCGGCTTATTCTTTTATCCTTCTTTTCTTTCGGGGTCGACAATTCTTCTTACCCGGAAGAGGATGAATACAAAGTAAAGAAGATAGATAGCGAGGATGATAGCTAAGGAAATCAGGATTCCTGCAGTCATATCCAGGCCAAGGTACTGCTTCCCCTGCCTTATAGCACCAAGCGATGCCGTGAGGGATGGGATGAAGGCAAACAGCAGGGGAACGATGTAGTAAAGTGCGCTTTCCTTGGTGGCGGCAGCAAGGATGTCTTTCCGGCTGGCACCAAGCTTGGAGAGGAATAGATAACGGGAACGGCTTTCGGTCGATGAGGAAAGCTGCCTCATTCCCAGGATGGCACAGCTTGTGATAAGGAAGCTTGTTCCCATATAGATTCCGACAAAGGCAAACGGGAGGTAGGTGTTGTCCGTCCTCTTTCCGTCCATCTCCATGCCAAGCCCGAGTGCCATAAGGACAAAGGTCAGGATGATCGAGAGGGAGATGAAGGCAAGGGTCAAGGAAGCGCTGCCTACCCGGGAGTAGAACTCCTTGTAGAGGAATGGATTCAGGCCTTTGTAGTAGTTCTTCTTCTTGTCGGCCTTGCCGTAGGACAAAGAACTGTAGCTTGCAAAGAAGAGGAATCCGCTGAGGCATCCGATGACAAAGACAAGAACACAGGTCTCCGTAAAGGCAATCGCCATCAGGGAACAGCCGACCACATAGAGAAGCAAAGAGATGTAGAGCATGGCAAGAAGCACTTTCCGGCTCTTCGGCTTCTTTCTCTTCTCTTCCGTGAAGGAACCTGTGTAGAGATCCTTGAGGCTTGTCCTTCTTACGGATAGACAAGTAAAGAAAGATACCAGGATAAAGAGGGCGACGAAGAAGCAGGAAGTGAGGACCAGCCCTTCCGGGGAGAAGTAGAAACGGAAAGAGGAGAGGTTAGAGCCGAACAGGTTGCAGGATATGGCGCCTAGTGCCTGGGAGAAACCGATTCCCAGTCCGATTCCGCAGCCGAACGACAGTAGACTGACAAAGAGGTTCTGCAGGATCAGGAGGAGGGAAGCCTTTCCTCTTCCTAGCCCCATCATCAGAAGCAGGGAAAGATCCTTCTTCTTCTTTCTGTAGAAGAAGGTAGAGGCATAGACGACAAGGAAAGCAAACATCAGGCCGACGAAGACATCGGCAAGGATCAGCGTATACCGGAGAGGTTCCAGGGCAGCAATACTGTTTTCCTGGATGGTTGTTCCGATAAGGTCGTTTATCTGCCTGTATACGGAAGAGAAGGAGCAGAAGATGGCAATGGCAAGGGTCAGGGAGAAGGAATAGACCCCGTAGGAGGAGAGGCTTTTCCTGGCCTCCCTGAAAGGAAGTTTGAGTAGCATCCTATTCTCCTCTTCTTCCCGAGAAGGACATGATCTCGTCAAAGAAGGGCACTCTTTCCCCTTCCCGGACGATTTCCTTCTGCATCCTTCCGTCCTCCAGGAAGAGGACCCTCGAGGCATAGGAGGCAGCAAAAGGATCGTGGGTGACCATGAGGATGGTTGCCTTCTCCCTCTTGTGGATATCCGCAAGGCTTTCCAGAAGTGCATGGCTGGACTTCGTGTCCAAGGCGCCTGTCGGTTCATCAGCCAGGACCAGGCTCGGGGAAGAAGCAAGTGCACGGGCTGAGCTTACCCTCGACTTCTCGCCTCCGGATAGCTCATAAGGGTATTTATGGAGAAGCTTCCCGATTCCAAGAAGCGTTGCCGTACCTACTACCTTCTCTCCTATACAGGCAGGATCGACGTGGTTGATGGAGAGAGGAAGAGCGATGTTGTCGTAGGCCGTAAGGGTATCCAGGAGCCCGAAGTCCTGGAAGATGAATCCTAGCTTCTCCCTTCTGAACCTTGCCAGGTCCTTCTCTTTGACCCTGTCCAGGTCCTCTCCGCCGATATAGATCTTTCCGGAAGTCTTCCTGTCGATCGTTGCAATCAGGTTCAGGAGAGTGGACTTGCCGCTTCCTGGCCCCATGACGGCCAGGAACTCTCCTTCCTCCATGCTCATCGTGATTCCTCTTAGCGCATGGGTAAGGGACTCTTGCTTCCCGTAATCCTTTCTCAGGTCCGTAATCTCCAATGCTTTTTTCGCAGCTGTGTTTTCCATTTTCGTTTACCTCGCAAAAAAGGATAGAAAAAAGGTTTCCCCTCGCAAGAAGGAAAACTGAGAAAGTATCGATTATGGCTAGAACTTATCGGATTCTAGCTAAAATCGACTAGAAAAGGTTCTTTTTGGAAGCAAACACAGAAAACACAATGGTGTCTGTTGCAATCAAAAGGAAGAGGATCGGAATAAAGAAGAAGGAAAAATCGATAGGCTTCACATAAGCATGGAATTCGATGACAATGCAGATAGAGGAGAGGAGGAAGATGATTCCTAAAGAGAGGAGATAAAGAAGAAAGGTCTTCTTCCCGTTTTTCCTGCTGAATTACTTCCCGTTGAATCCGCTCTTGCCGGCTTTGTGGAGCGTTGGAATCAGGAAGATGAACCCGAGGACTAGATAAAGAGGTATGGAAACCGGAAAGAACGCAAGGAGGACGATGGAGATGACCGGATTCGTACTGTGGATTGTAAAAGAAAGGAGCCTCAGCCCGGTTACGGTGGAAGCAAGAACCAAAGCAGGAGCCAGGAAATACGTAAGAAGCCCAAGGAATACATTGCCTATCGGATCAGGGGATAGATTCCGGAACGGATACATAGACACATAAACAAGCAAAAAGAAGATGCTAACTACGGAAAGAAGGTAAACGACAACAAAGAAATACTTCCTATCTTCCTGAGCCTTGGTTCTTTCTGCCTGTTCGATTCTCCGGTGGAGGAGCTTGTTCTCCTCTTCCGCCTTTGCTTCCTGCTTTCCTTTGTTTTCTCTTTCTCCGTGGACGAGTTCGTCAACGCTTACCCCGAGGACTTCCGAAAGCCTGTAAAGCATCTCCACTTCCGGCTGGTTGTTTCCGTTCTCCCATTTGGAGATGGCTTTGTTCGTGACTCCGAGAAGCAGCCCGAGCTGCCCCTGGGAGATGCTCTTTTCCTTCCTGAGGGAAGTGATAAAGTTCCCGAACTTGTATTTATCCATACGCTTATTCTATTACGAAAGGGAATCTTCCGGAAGAAAAAGAAAACCGGCCGGGGAAACAGCTCTCCGGCCGGCAAATTTCAGAACCGATGCTTCTATAAGGAGACCTTGTCCGCTCCGGTAAGCTCCAGGAAGCGGGGAAGGGAACGGCACCAGTCGCAGAAGACATGCCACTCCGTGAGGCGGTGGTTCTGCCTCTGGATATACATCGTCTTCAGCTGCTGGTAGTTCGTCACCATCGTCGCTCCGAGGCAGAATCCTTCCGGAAGGGAGGCAACAAGAATTCTCCACTTCTTCAGCAGCTCTTCCCGATGTTCCTCATCGGCCGGGATAGCCTTGTACTCCGTAAGGAGCTCATTGATCCTCTTTACGATTACAGGATCCGTCTCCTCGACGCACTGACTCAGGGGATCGAACTTGACAAGGCAGTGCATGGTCGATTCGCTGGAGACGAAATCAAACCAATGGTACCGCTGGGCTTCCTTCCACCAGTAAAGAGGAGCAACTACATCCAGCTGCACGGTGATGCCTTTCAGGAAGTTGTCGTGTCCGAGTCCGTTCCGGCATCCGCCGAGCTTTTCGGCACGGAGATAGTCCTTGTCGATAGGATCCGTCGTATCGATCTTCGTACGCATCGGATTGCCGCTTGCCTTGACTGCCCGTTCAAGCCCGTAAACATACGAATTGGTTACCGAGAATTTCATTCTTTTGTCTCCTTTAGATTTTCAAGTAGCGCAAGTCTTGTAAGCAGCCCGACACCGCCTGGAACCGGAGTCTGGAGAGATACCTTGAGGTTGGGGCAGCAGTCTCCGTGGAGATGCCCGTCTTTTCCCCTGTTGATTCCGACATCGACAACAACGGCATTCTCGTTGATCGGATAGGAGGAATCCAGGAACCCTTCCTTTCCGACAGCGACAACGACGAGGTCGGCATGCTTCAGATAGAATTCCATATCCTGTCGGCTTGTCCTGGAGTGGAGGACGGTGACATTGCAGTCCTTGGCAAGAAGAAGCTTCGCCATCGGCTTCCCGACGATCTGGCTTCTTCCGATGACGATGGCATTCTTGCCCCGGAAAGGAAAGCCGATGGCGGTAAGGTACATGACGATTCCCTTGGGGGTGCAGGAATCATAAGGGGAGAGAGGAGTGAAGCCGTCCACGTCTTTTTCCGGAACGATAGTCTTGTTGATGGCACTTTCCCTTATCTGCTTCGGGAGAGGCAGCTGGACTAGGATGCCGCTGACAGCGGGATCCTCATCCTTTATCTTCAGGATGGATAACACTTCTTCTTCCGAGGCCGTAGCAGGAAGGCGGAGAAGCTCATATCCGAATCCGACTTCGGCAAGGTCCTTCGTCTTGCCTTTCACGTAGGCGGCACTGGCCGGATCGTCTCCGACAGAAACGATTGTCAGGAAAGGCACGTCCTTCTTCCCGGCGAAGAAGGATTTCAGCTCTTCCTTTCTCTTTGCGACATATTCCTTTATTTCCATACCTAATAATTTACCATAGCCGGAAAGAGACTAGCCTTAAAAAATCAAAAAAGTTTCAAAAGGGCTAGAAACCACTTTCCGGGAACGGCAATGGAGGAGAAAAAAAGTTTTTGGGAGGACCCTGGAAACAGGGAAAGGGCAAAAGTCGGCTTCCATAAAGAACTTTTTTCTTTCTCGGAGCGGATGGGAAAGCCGTTTATGGACAGCCTGAATAAAATAACAAAAATTTTCCTTTTCTTTTTCTTCCATAGTCCTATAATTATATCCGTCTCAAAAAAGAGTTCACACAGGCATGGCCAAAAAACTTATCGAGCTGAGGAACATCTGCTTAAGCTACGGCGGGCAGAAAGTGCTGGAAAATCTGAATCTCAACATCAACGAGCAGGAATTCGTTACGCTTTTAGGGGCGTCCGGATGCGGAAAGACGACAACTCTTAGGATCCTGGGCGGTTTTATCAAACCGGATTCCGGGGATATCCTTATCAACGGCAGATCCATCATCAATATGCCGAGCTACAACAGGCCGGTGAACACCGTCTTCCAGAAGTACGCTCTTTTCCCGAAGCTGGATGTCGACCAGAACATTGCTTTCGGATTGGAGAACTCCGCCCATTCCAAGGTCTTCCACCTCGGACTTGTCGATCTCCTTGAAGAGAACCATTTTGATGAGGACTATATTGCGGATGCCGAGAAGCATATGGAGCAGTACAATACCCCTCGCTCTGCCAAGAAGGGTGCCTTGGAGTTCCTCCACGGGCAGAGTAAGGTAAACATAGCTATCGACGCCCTGAAGGCTGCTTTTAAGCAAAACCGCAAGTACAAAGAATATTTTTCCAGAATCCTACAGGAGAACCAGGTTGCAACGGCTCTTGATCCGGAGAAGTATTCTTTTTTTAGGCTCTTAAAAGAACTAAAGAAGGAGCAGATTAAGAATGATGTCTTCCTCCGTATGGAAGCCAGGATGGAAGAGAGGAAGTTCCGGAAGGAAATCACGGCTCTGGAAGTCCAGAAAGCTATCAAGCTGGTCAACCTTACCGGACTGGAAGAGAGGGATATCTCCGAACTCTCCGGCGGTCAGCAGCAGCGTGTCGCTATTGCAAGAGCCGTCATCAACAAGCCGCAGATCCTTCTTCTCGACGAACCTTTGAGCGCCCTGGATTTGAAGCTCAGGCAGCAGATGCGTTACGAGCTCAAGGAAATCCAGCAGACTCTCGGTATTACCTTTATCTTTGTCACCCATGACCAGGAAGAGGCTATGACGATGTCCGATACGATCGTCGTCATGAACGGCGGGAAGATCGAGCAGATCGGAACGCCTCAGGGGATCTACAACGCCCCGAAGAACCGGTTCGTTGCCGAGTTCATCGGACAGTCCAACATCCTTCCCGGGGAATACCTCGGAAAGAGCCATGTCTCCTTCCTGAACCATGATTTCGAGTGCGATGTCTGCGACTTCAAGGACGGAGACAAGATCTTCTGCATCGTCGAGAAGAACGATTTCGATATCGTTTCTTTGGATAATGCCACCATTACCGGTACGATCAAGACCGTAAGCCGCAAGAACCAGGCTTATATCCTGGAAGTCGATGTCAACGGCCAGACTATCAATGTCCAGACCATCAACCACTATAAGGTCGGAGACAGGGTTGGCTTAGTCGTCGATGCTGCGAATATCCACTGCGAATCCCTGGATGAGAAGAAGGAATACCTGCTTGCCAACTACGAAGGAGACAACATCATTGTCGGAAAGTACCTGAAGCGGAACCTCGTTTCTTTCCTGGGGGCTACTTTCGAGTGCTACGTGGAGACTTTCCGCAAGGGGGAGAAGGTGCAGGTCCTTGTCCGTCCTGAGGATTTCGATCTGGTGATCGACAAGCCGGAACAGGGAGACCTGGTCGGTACGGTCCTGACCAGCATCTTCACGGGTGTCCATTTCGAGATGAGGGTCAAGGTCCAGGATACGGTTCTCCTTGTCCATGACTACAAGAACGTGAACGTAGGCGGTAAGCTTGGCCTCAAGATCGACTCCTATGAAATCCACCTCATGCGGGACGAAGGGAAATGAAACGGTTTAAATATCTGAGCATTCCGTATATCGTCTGGCTCGTGATCCTCGTGGTGATTCCGCTTATCGCCATGCTCGTTCTTTCCTTCATGGATTCCGATGCCCTGGATTTCTCGACTGCCAAGTTCAGCCTGGACAACTGGAAGAACCTCTTCCAGACGACGTACCTGAATGCCTTCTGGAATTCCCTGAAGATTGCCGGAATCGCAACGATCGCCTGCATCCTAATCGGATACCCGATCTCCTATTTCGTTTCGACTTCCCATCTGAAGAACAAGTTCGCTTTGATCATGGTCCTTATCCTTCCTATGTGGAGCAACCAGCTTCTTAGGATCATTGCCTGGGAGAAGATCTTCTATCCTGTCTCCATTATCAACAACATCGGTTTGTCTTTCGATCTTATCGGAACGGACTTTGCCGTAATCTTTGCTACTGTTACGATGTACCTTCCCTTTATGATCCTTCCGACCTATACGGTTCTTGAGAAGATGGATAAGTCTTATGTAGAGGCGAGCTACGATCTTGGGGTATCCAGGATCCGTACTTTCTTCAAGGTGACTCTTCCGATGTCTTCCAAGGGCATCATGAGCGGAGTCATCATGGTCTTCCTTCCGGCGTCTACCGGATTTGCAATCACGGAAAGACTCGGCGGGGGAAAGATCGTCATGATCGGAAACATCATCGAGAACTTCTTCAAGCGGTCTTTCAACTACAACATGGGAAGCATGCTTTCCCTGGTCGTGATCCTGGTTATCATGGGAGCCATCGTCCTCCTCTCCAAGTTCGATAAGGAAGGGGAGACTTTGATCTAACATGAAAAAGAACAAGATAACCGTAGGCTCGGTCCTCAAGGTCCTATTCCTGGGGATTGTGATCTTTATCCTTTACCTTCCAATCCTGATCCTCTTCGTCCTCTCCATCGATTCCTCGAGGACGGGAAATACCTTTACCGGCGTTACTTTCCAGTGGTACAAGGAGATCTTCACGAACCGTTCCCTTTATATGTCCATCCTCACTACCTTCGCGGTTGCACTCTCGGCAACCTGCATCAGTGCCTTCCTTGGTACCTTTGCTGCTATCGGCATCCATGCCTTGTCCAAGAAAGCCAAGGAGAAAGTCATCCTCCTCAACAATATCCCGGTCCTGAACGCGGAGATCGTCACCGGTATCTCCATCATGATCATCTGCAGTTTCCTGATTCCGTTCATCCCGGATTTCTTCGGCTACTGGACGATGCTTATTGCCCACGTCTTCTTCACGATGCCGTATGTGATCCTCAGCGTCCTTCCGAAGCTTTCGGAACTGGATCCCAACCTTTACGATGCCACCACCGATCTCGGCGTCCGTCCTTTCCGTGCCTTATGGAAGATCGTCATTCCGTCTATCGAACCCGGCATCGTCTCCGGGTCCCTGCTTGCTTTCACACTCTCCATCGATGATTTCGTCATCTCCTACTTCACGTCCGGAAACGGGGTACAGAACTTCTCCAACTGGATCTATGTCCGTCTGGGAAGAAGGAACTTCACTCCGGCCGCCTACGCCTACAACTCCCTCCTTACTTTGGTCATGCTTCTGATAGTCCTTGTCCCTGCCTTCCGGAAGAACAAAAAGAACAAGAAGGAGAAGAACTAGTATGAAGAAACTGATTTTCCTGCTTGTCCCGGCTATAGCCTTATCCACTTTCGTCCTGGTGAATTCCTCTTCTTCCTGCCTTTATCTTCTCAACTGGGGCGAATACATCGATCCCGAACTGCTGACGCAGTTCGAGGACGAATACAATACCAATGTCGTCATGGAGGAAGTAGGTTCCTCCGAAGATATGTACCAGAAGATCAAGAGCAGCATCACCCCCTACGATGTAGCAATCCCCGGCGACTATATGGTCGAGAGGATGAAGGAAGAGGATATGATCGAGAAGATCGATCTTTCTTCTTTGTCCAACTACGGCGAGGACATCTTCTCCGATGACCTTACGAGGCTCCGGAAAGAAGACTTCTTCTCCGGCAACGAAAAATACTGCGTCCCTTATTTCTGGGGCGTATACGGTCTCCTCTATTCCACCAGGAAGGATTATGTCGTGAAGACGGTAGAAGAAAAAGGATGGGATGCCATCCTGAAGAGGGATTCCTACAAGGAGAATGCAGGGGATGTGAAGCTTGCCATGTATTCCGTGCCGCGCTTCGGAACGACGGCCTATCTCCTGAACGAAGGGAAGGACATCAATACCAACAGGGCGGAAGACTTCGATGGGCTGGTCGATATGATGAGGAAGACGCACTACGACCTCTGGGGAGATGACACCATCAAGAAGCAGATCGCGGCCGGAAACATCGATGTCGGACTTGCCCAGCTAGGGGATTTCTTCGATCAGTACTATCTTTCCACCGGTTCCGATGAGGAAGTCCAGTTCTCCTATTCCGTACCGGAGAACACGAGCGCCTTCTTCGACGCCATGGTCATCCCCAAGACTTCCAAGAACCATGATCTGGCTGAGAAGTTCATCAACTTCATGCTGGATCCGGACAATTCCTTCGACAACGCCTCCTATGTCGGCTATTGCCCGACGCTGAAATCGGTCGCCAAGAAACTGAGCGAGGACCCGGACTATTCCGACCTCATCGAAAAATATCCTTTCTATATCGATCCGCTTCAGGGGAAGAAGGCAACTCTTTTCCGCTATATCCAAAAGATGGATGACGGTTCGAACTACCAGGACTACCTGCAGGATCTGATCAATAGGGTGAAAGCCTAACCGGAAGCTGCTACAGAAAACGTAGCAGCTTTTTGCTTTCTGGTTGCTCGGTCTGAAAAAAATAAGACGAAACAAGCGGAAACTAAGCAGGAAAAAACAAATATTGCCGCAATAGTTCGTTTCCCTAGGCTTTCCCATCCTCTTTCTATATAATTTGGGGAAGGAGGGTTAACCCCAAA
This sequence comes from Bacillota bacterium, assembly GCA_023459795.1. Classification (GTDB taxonomy): domain Bacteria; phylum Bacillota_I; class Bacilli_A; order RFN20; family CAG-288; genus Enterosoma. Next base: position 5,664 of record JAEWSP010000013.1, on the reverse strand, counting down.
TGAAAGATCTATTGTTGATGAGAGCACCCCTTAAGTACATCCAGGGAAAAGGAGCTTTGGAGCATTTCTATGAGAACTGCAAGTTCTTCGGCGACCATTTCCTCTTTATCTGCTCCCACTCCGCATATACTGCTACCCATGACAGCATCGAGAAGTCTTTTGCCGGCAGCAATACGGTAAGAAGATATGAAGTCTTCGGCGGTATTTCTTCCGTCGGCGAGATCAAGAAGATGGAAGAAATCGTCAGGAAGGACAATATTGATGTCGTAATCGGTGTCGGCGGAGGAAGTGCCATCGATACGGCCAAAGCGACTGCCTACTATACCAAGAAGAGAATCGCCATCATTCCTACCGTCGTCGCGACGGATGCCCCCTGCACCGGCCTTAGCGTCATCTACAACGATGACCATTCCTTCAATTCCTACCTCTTCTATCCGAACAACCCGGATCTGGTCATTGTGGATAGTGGAGTCATCGCCAATGCCCCGACCAAATTCCTGGTCGCCGGTATGGGAGATGCCCTGGGAACCTATTTCGAAGCCAGGGCTTCCTACAAGACCCATTCCTTATCCCTGGAGATGGGCGGAATCACGCTCTCTTCTCTGGCTTTATGCGAGCTTTGCTACAAGACTCTTCTGAAGGACGGCGTCAAGGCTATGGTGTCCAACGATAACCATCTGGTTACCCCGGAACTGGATTCCATCATCGAAGCCAACGTCTACCTCAGCGGTGTCGGTGCCGATAACGGCGGATTATGCGTTGCCCACTCCTTCTACAACGGTGTCACTTCCCTCCATAAGAAGACGGCCATGCACGGAAACTGCGTCGCCTATGGTACTTTGGTCCAGCTTCTCCTGGAAGACAGCCCGGTTGAGGAATATGACCAGGTCCGGGACTTCGTCTATTCCGTCGGACTTCCTCTGACCCTCGAAGATCTTGGCTGCACCAAGGAAGATGCCATGGCTATTGCCTTGGCAAGCTGCGTCAAAGGGGAATCCATCCATGCTTTGTCCGGAGACTGCAAACCGGAGGAACTGAGGGATGCCATTCTTCTCCAGGATGCCTTAGGACACAAATTCCTGAATAAGTAGGTCTGGAAAGATCTGATCCATCAAAAAAGGAGGGGCGACCCTCCTTTTCTCAGTTCCTGCTTTTTTCTGCTAAGGCTTTGGCAATCTTCTCTCCCTGTTCCAGGAATAGGCTGGTATCGCTGTTCTCTTCGTCGAAGCTTTTGGAGAAGACATCGTCGATGATCTCCCTTATCTCTTCCGGATCCCTGGCGCTTCTTTCGATGATCCTGGCAGCTATCTCCTTAGATTCCATGTCGAATTCATCTTCCGGGCATCCGTCCTCCAGGAATCCTCCGTAGTCCATTTCATCGATGACTTTCTTCACCAGCGGGAAGAGAGACAGGACTTGGGGGTCATTGATCCTCTTCTTCCCGACTGTTTCTTCTTCCTTTTTTCTTCTTTGCCTTTCCTTAATCTTAGAAAAAAAGCCTGCTTTCTCCATAAAACCCTCTTTTCCTCCGGGATGCTTCCGTATCCTGAAATTATCCGTTATTTCTCTTCTTCTTCCTTCGGAAGGTAGAATACCTCTCCGTTTATGGAATAAAGTTCCACGTCGCTCTGGTATAGTTCGGATTCGTCCCTCTTCCCGTCTTCCCTGTGGGTGAGCTGGAACTGGATGACCTGGGAAGTGGAAGGATCGATCTTCTCGTACTTCTTCTCTTTCTTGAAAGCGGAGGGGAGGGCGTGGACAAGCTTGTCCAGACCTGACCTTGTTCTCTTGTTCTCCGTAAGATCGATCTTCAGGTTCTTCACGTTGTCCTGATGCCATTCTTTGATCCTGGCCTGGGAATCTAGGACCTGGGTCGTATAAGGCTCCAGAAGCCCGTTACACTGCTTTCTCGAAAGTGCCCCTTCCGCCAGCGTGTATTTGAGGTCGCTGATCCGATAGAGAAGCTCGAGGAGGGAACGCTGGTAGTCGTACCAGTCCTCTTCCTCTTTCATATCCTCATCGTAGGTCTTGTAGTCCTTCTCCTTCTTCCTGGCATAATCGGAGAGGGTAAGGCTTGCCTGCCCTAATAGTTCGCTTGCTTCCCTTTCCATTGCTTCTAGCTGATAGAGCTTGGCTAGACGCATATCCTTGTTTGCCAGGAGTTCGCTCCGGTACTCGGCAATCAGCCTTGTATGGGAAATCAAGGAATAGACCTTGGAACGGAACTCGTTGTTCTGGAAGTTGCTGATCTTGTTTATCCGGTCGTTTACTTTTACAAGCCTTGTATCGATAGTCTCCATGTAATACTGCCCGACTACCAAAGATACGATGCCGAAGACGGCAGCCCCCGTTCCGGCGACGATCGTGGTCGTTTTCTGGGCGGCGGCCAGGATCATTCCGGCCTGTCCGTCAAGGGCAAGCCCGGTTACTGCACCGTCTACACCCGTTGTGGCAGCAAGCGCGGCAGAAGACGGGATGACGGCTTTATAGATAGCCTGGCTTGACCCGTTGATAGTCTTTGCAATCTGGCTTGCGGACTTGGCAAAACCAGGGATGGTCCTGCCAATCCTGGTAAGGGTCTTGCTGTCCTTGATGGCAACAAGCCTGTCCTTCTTCGGAAGGTCCTTTTCCTCGATCTGCTCCAGTTCGATAGATACTTCCTTGGGCTTCTCCACTTCCGGAATCTCTTCCGGAAGGAAAGGCTTTGTCTCCTTGGGAGAGGAAAAGGATTCGGGGGTATGCTTTGTAAGACGGATAATCAGGAAAGCAATGATGGCAAGAACCACCGCTACGGAAAGAACGATCAGGACATATTTCATCGATTGTGGCATGAACAGTTATTTCTTATCTATAGAAGGATCTTATCCTTCTATAACTCTACTCTTTGTTTCCCTTATTGGCAATAAAAGGGGAAGAAGAAAAGCCTTTCCCCTGGGAAAGGGAAAGGCTAAGGGGGGACAGCGTCCATTAGGAATCGGTCAGCTGGGAAGCCTGATTCCGTTACGGAAGAGAATAATGGAAGAGATGACGGTAGAAAGGGAGAGGAAAAGGGTTATGAATTCCACCACGACCATAGCAGCACAGTAGGAAGCGTTCTGGTTTGGGTTAGGAATCCCGATCGCTTTGTAAAGTCTCAAAAGGCGGACATCGTAATAGATGGCAACGGCTGCTCCAAGAACGAAGGAAACTACAACCAGGAACTCAGAGAATATCAGTAGATTATTGGGAAGCACTCCAAGATTCGCATAGAAGACAATTTCCGCTATCTGGCAGGGAATGGCAACAATTACTGCAGGAAGGAAATAAAGGATGAAGGATTTCCCGATCTTCTCCTTCGGAAGAGCGAGCATTTCCTGTTCCTTGACCTTGTATCTCCACCTGCCGAAAAGCTGGAATCCCAAAGGGATTAGCGGCAGAAGGGCTATGGCTAAGAAAATCACTCTTGCATCCATATTTTTATTCTATCCTTTTTCCTGGGAAAGAGAGAAAAAAAGGAAATCCGGTAAGCGGAACTTTCATTCTTTCTTTTTTTCTTACATCCGGAAAGAAAAAAGCATATACTTCTTACCTGTAAACGAGCGGCCAATAGCGTAAGTCCAGTTTATGAAGCTGGACTTACGCTTTTTTTATTGGAAAGGGTGGAAATATGAAAGAAAAGACAGATGATTCGAACAGGATGCTGACTCAAAACAGCAAGAAACTGGTCTGGGCAATGGGACTGCCTATGGTCGTCTCCATGGTCCTGCAGGCTTTATACAACATCGTCGATACGGCTTTTGTCATCAATATGGGGGAAGAAGGAATCGATGCCAACCTTGCCCTTACCTATGCCTTCCCGGTCCAGATCTTCATGATTGCCGTCGGTGTCGGAACCGGAATCGGAATCAACGCCCTCCTTTCCAAGTGCCTGGGAGAAGGGAAGAAGGACGAAGTGAGGAAAGTAACCGGAAACTCCCTGTTCCTTGGAATTGTGATCTATCTTGCTTTCCTTCTCTTCGGACTCTTCGGCTCCGAAGCCTTCATCCGGATGCAGGCTAACGGAAACGAAGAGGCTATCCGTATGGGAGGGCAGTATCTTAGGATTGTCTGCACCCTATCCTTCGGACAGGTTGGATATACGGTCTATGAACGCTTCCTTCTGTCGACCGGGAAGACGATGTATTCCACACTCGGACAAATTGCCGGGGCACTGGCAAACATCGTCCTGGATTATGTCTTCATCTATCCGCTTGCTATGGGAGTGGAAGGTGCTGCCTATGCTACCGTTATCGGGCAGTGCCTATCCTTGGGAATGGATATGCTCTTCCATTACGCAAAGAACAAGGAAGTCCGGAACGGAATCCAGGATATCGTTCCAAAGGGGAAGATTATCGCCGGGATCTACAAGATCGGCCTTCCGGCTGCTATCATGCAGGGGCTTCTTGCCGTAATGATGCTAGGTGTTAACCTGATTCTGGGGACTTCCCGGTTTTACAGGGAACTATTAGCAGGAAGCTTCGGAATCTATTACAGGATCCAGCAGATTCCTCTGTTTGCCGCTTTCGGGATGTCCAATGCCCTTATCTCCATCGTCTCCTTTAACTACGGGATGAAAGAGAAGGAGAGAGTAAAGGAAGCTTCTTTGTACGGTCAGATAGATACGGCAATCGTCGGGCTTGTGTTTACCGTCCTTTTCGAAGCGCTGGCAAATCCGATTGCTGCCCTTTTCTCGATGGCATCCGGAAGTACTTCCTCTTCCATTACGGATACGGTAATTCTTGCCATAAGGATTGCTTCTATCGGGTATGCATTCATGGGATTCTCGGTTGCTTCCCAAGGCGTACTGCAGGGATTGCGGTATGTCTACTCCCCGCTTCTTATCTCGGTGTTGAGACTGATTGTCTTTGTTCCTCCTCTGGTCTTTGTTTTTACCTTATCCGAAAAGGTTACTACTCTTCTTTGGCTTAGCTTCCCGATAAGCGAGATCCTTACTTCCGGCATCACTTTCTTCCTGAACCGGAAAGACCTGAAGAAATCCCTTCTTTGTCTGGAGTAAGCCTTATAGGAACTGACCTAATCTGTTTTTCCTTCTGCCTTATCTGGCTTGTCCTATCCAGAAGAACGAATACCAGTCCGGCAACCATTATGCCAAGGGCAATATAGAAAGTGTAATAAGGAGACTCCTTCAGGATCAGGAAAGAAAGCCCGCATCCGATAAAGGGGCATCCTCGACAGAAAGCTTATCACCCTTCTCGAAATAAGAAAGAAAGGATTTATTGGTGTTCTCCAGGCATTCTTTCAGAAGGCCCGAGGTGTTTTCGTAATGAAGGTAGAAAGTGGAACGGTTGACCCCGGCTTTAGAACAAATTTCCTTGATGGTAATGAATTCGGAGTCTTTCTTGCCCAGCAAAAGCATGAGGGCTTCGTCCATCAGAGAAGCGGTATTGAAATATTTGCTTTGGCTGCGGTTCCTGCTTTTGCCTCCTTATCCTACTTCGAAATATCTTTTGCTAATTCGATTATATCCGAAGCATACTTCTCTTTGGACTTGTCCAGGATCTTCTTGTAGAAGGATAATTGATGGAAACGCCAGCAAAGCCTACAATTCCAATGATTATACCAAGAACAAGCATGCCAACGGTAACAGGACCGATGACATGCATAGACAGGCACATGCCAACGCCG
>JAEWSP010000012.1 GCA_023459795.1 Bacillota bacterium | reverse complement strand
CAGTTGAAATCTGTCGCATAGAAAGTGCGGCCGTCAAAAGACCTGATGCATGAATCCATAGATGTTGTCTTCTTTCCGGACAGTTCAGGAATCCGCCATGAAGGGAATTGTTACATTGTCATCATGGCAGACTCTTGAACAGTCACCATGTAACGGGATGATTATACTACTTTGAAGTCATGCAGCAACACTTTGGTTTATCCTTCTCTTTGGTAATTGCAAACAACGGAAATCTCCAAGGAAAAAACACAAAGAAGTATAAGAATGGCAAAATGAACCGGAATTGCATATACAACAAAAGCAAAAGAAAAAGCTGTTCCGGACAATTATTCCGAAACAGCTTTGCTTTCTTTTTCCTTCTTCTTCTCTTTGACTTCTTTCATCAGGCTTCCGATCTTATCCGATGGCAGGAAGGTCTTCAGGATCTCGAAGTAGAAGCTGACGCCGTCCTTGTCATCTTCTGCAAAGGCATCCAGGAACCTTCTCCGGGCCGTTTTCTCTACTATCGGAGAAAGGGTGAAATCAAATCCGTGCTGCAGGAGTTCTTTCCTTGTTTCTTCCGGAAGGTTGGCAGAGAAGTCCTGGATCTTCGGGAACTTCTTATGGAGTTCAAGGAGATCCTCTCTCTTCTTCGGATTCTTGGCAATCTCTTTGTAGTAGGTTAAGGCATAGGAGAAGTAGCGGTCGAAAGTCTCCTGGGTATACAGGAACTGATGAGCTCTTTCCATATCCATCTCGAAGGCAATAGGGCTTCCGGACTTCAGGTCGATATCTCCAAGCAGGAAAGACAGATCCGGAACAACCGGATTCAGATCCATAGCTTTGCGTAACAGGGCTTTGGATTCTTCTACGCGGTCGAGGAAGAAGAGCGCCTGGCATTCCAGGGTCAGCAAGGATACGGCATCGACAGGAAGCGGCAGGGAGCTCTGTACGGGGAAGTAGTCTTCATCCAGGGAGAGCTCCATGTCATTGAAGAAATAGTTCATCGGAGGAAGCACACCGCTTGGTCCTATCATCTTCTTTGTTTTTTCCTGCAGCTCTTTGCTTACCGCTTCTGCACGGCTTAAGGCGATATCGTATTTCCCGGTATCGACGCAGTTCTTGATGTCGGAAAGGATCTTGTTGGAGAAGACCTGGCCTTCATAATCGGAAGCGAAATCCTGTAGGACGATCTTTTCCTTGTCGTCTTTGACGGAAGCAAAGAAAGCGTCCATGTCTTCATCCAGTTTGCAAAGCAAGACAAAAGCATCAGCATCCTTGAGGACCTTGTAGTGCCCGTCCATGTATATCTTGAGGCGGTCGGAAGGTTCTTTTGCAAGTTCCGCTTTTTCTTCGATGTCGTTAAGCAGCGCTATTCCTGTTTTGTTTTCCATATTTGTGCGGTGGTATTATACCTATTCCGAAATAGAAAAGGAAGGATAGATTTCCTAACCGTTCCGCTTATAATAAAAGGAAACAAGGAGAATGCTATGAAAACAGTGGATATCGTAATCCCATGCTACAACGAGGAAGAGGCTCTTCCGCTCTATTTTAAGGCTGTCGATCCGGTTTTGAAGACACTGACTGGATATAAGTTCGGATTCCTTCTGGTAAATGATGGCAGCAAAGACAATACCCTTTCCGTGATGGAGAAGCTCTATCAGGAGAGAGAGGATGTCACGATCATCAACGAATCCAGGAACTTCGGCCAGAATCCGGCACTCATTGCCGGAATCAGCCAGTCCAAGGCTGACTATACGATTACGATGGACGTTGACCTCCAGGATCCGGTTACTCTGTTTCCGGAAATCATGAAAGCCTTCGAAGAAGGAAATGATATCGTCAATCCTCACCGCGCCAAGAGGAAGGACAGCTTCCTCAAGAAGAAGACGGCGGGTGCTTTCTACAAGGTCCTCAACAAGGCTGCCGGAAGAACCGCCTATCCGGAGAACGTGAATACTTACCGTGCTTTCTCAAAGAGAGCCAGGGAAGCCATCCTTGCCCTTCCGGAAAAGGACCGCTATGTCCAGAATGAGATTCCTTTCGTCGGCTTCAAGACCAAGACGATCGATTTCGACCGTCCGGAGAGAGATGCCGGAGAAAGCAAATACAATGCCAAGAAGCTTTTCCTCCACGCCTTCAACCTGATTTCTACCGGTACGGAGATGCCTTTGTATCAAGTCATGATCCTAGGGGTCATCGGACTGTTCTTCTTCGGATTCATCACCCTTGCCTTCCTCGTCCTCTGGATCCTCGGAATGGCGGGTGTCTCTGTCTTTGCTATCCCGGCAGTCCTGGAAGGTATGAAGGTCGGACTGATCGTAAATACGGTCCTCTTCGGTTCGAACTTGGTTCTTACCGGAGTCGGAGTCGGAACCGTGTATGAACACAACATCCTGATCAATACCAGAGGCAGAAACACGACGATCATCGAATCCGTCCGTAGACCGGAAGACAAGAAGAAGTAAAACATAAAAAGAAAACGTCGGCTTTGTACAAAGAAGTACTAGGCCGACGTTTTTTGATTCTGTAGAAACACAAACGGACTACTGGTTCTGAACAACCGGTTCTTCTTCCGGTTTCTTCTCTTCGTTGATAGGATCTAATCCCAACGTAGCAGTGATCGGAAGCGAAAAGACGATACCGGCTCCCTGGGTACGGAGTCCGGCTTCTTCGTAGATAGCTTTCATGACTTTGTCTTTGATGCTCTCTCCGACGACCATGTAGACCATCTCCTTCTCCGGCTGGATGACAACGCCGTAGTACTTTCCGACGTCCGGGTTTCCGGTTCCTCTGGCAACTGCGATCGTTCCGCCTCTTGCTCCGGCTCTACGGCCTGCTTCCATCACCAGATCCGTATTGCCTTTGTTGACGACGGCAATCACCAGGCATTCTTTCTCTTCGTTCATTTCTTTGCTTCTCCCTTCTTCCTCTCTTCTCTTCCTGCATCGGATAGGAACCTATAGACAGCAATTCCGCTGACGGAATCGATCGGACAGGCAAAGGCGATTCCTTTTGCCAGGGAACTGATCTTGAACCGGGTTGCTGCAATCTTCATAAGCTTTTCTATCTCGGAGGAACGGACCAGCGTGATGACGATATCCTTCTTCAGGGAATCCGGTCCTAGGATGGAACGGATCTCTTCCGGAGGATTGGAATAACCAAACTCTACTAAGGACATGCTGGCACCGGCTTCGGAATAGGCGTCCACATAGTATCTGGACTGGTTCCGGTTCACGATCGTAAAGAACAGGGAAAGCGGTTCTACCTTCTCCCTCTTCTCGTAAGGGAGGGAGTTCTTTTCTTTCTGTTTTTCCGGTGTCTGCTTTTTCTTCTTCCAGAACGGGAACATGCTCATAAGGGAAGCTCCTCCGTTTTATAGGGTAGATGGATAATCTGATCGTCTTCCGGCTCCAAAGCCTTCTCGAGAGCCTTCCTGTAGGCGTTCTTTTCGTTGATAACGACACTGATACCGACGATCTCTACGGCGATGATCGGCATCACGGACATGATGCCGATCACGCCGAAGCCGTTATTCATAATCGCTTCTCCATAGGATCCGTACCGCCCGTAGTCGGAGCCGTACAGGACAGCCGTATAGCCGATGAACATCGGCATGAAGAAACACCCTGCCATTGTTCCGGTGGCAACACCGGCAGCATCGATGGCTATACCGCAGTAGATCTCCGGGGAGAAGAATGCCAGTGTTACAGCAATAAGGAACAGAGGAACGATGAAGTACAGGAAAGGAATATCGTAAGTAACCCGTAGGACATTGAAGGTGATGGCAAGTCCGATGGAGATGCAAAGAGCAAGGTAGATGACGGAAGAAGGAATAGCACCTCTCGATACTTCCGAGACGTTGTCGGCAAGGACCTTGACGGAGGGTTCCGCAAGCATAGAGATGGCGCCGGTCAGGAAGCCGATCAGGAGGAACACCCAGGTCTTGTCTTTCCCTAAGCCACCGAAGTATTCCCCTAGCTTCAGGGAGAAAGGCATGAATCCGGACTCCGCTCCCAAGAAGAAAAGAACTAATCCTAGGAAGGTATAAACGAATCCGACAATTACGCTTCCTAAGTTATTTCCTCTCATCTTGGCATAGATGTTGAAGATAAAGAAGAAAGCTACGATAGGGGTCATAGAGATTGCAACATCCTTAAGACTGCCAATAAAATTGGCTAAGTATAGGTTCCCCATATCGGAATAGGAACTTAAGGAAGTCAGGATAGTATCGTGAAGAGAAGGGTCTCCGGTAAGGGAAAACTTCTCACTAAGGACTCCCTGGATCTTGAGGACCCCGCTGTTCCTAAGAGCAATCGTAAAGACCATGCAGGCTAGAACAGTACCTAGGGAGCAAAGACCGGAATAACCGAAGGAATCATCTTCGGCGTTCTCTCCGCCCATGACGGAGGCCACTCCTACGCCTAAGGAGATGATAAACGGAACCGTAACGACACCGGTTGTCATCCCACCGCTATCGAAGGAGATCGTGAAGAAAGACTTGTCCGCGAAAAGACCTAACGTAAAGACCAGTCCGTAACCGATGGCAAGCCAGTACTTGAGAGGCTTGTTGTAGACGACGCGCAAGATGGCAACGATCAGGAAGAGGCCGACGCCTGCTGCGGCAACGGCAATCAAAGACCAGCTCGGGCCGTCTTTGGAGATGCGGGATGCCAAGACGCTGAGATCCGGTTCCGCCATCGTCGCTAGGAATCCCATCAGTCCGGCAACGAAGAGGAGAAGGACGATGGATTTCCGTTTCGTCAAAGTCGTACCGACGATTTCTCCGATCTTGGCAATCGACTTCCCGGCGCCAATGCTGAAAAGAGCAGTTCCCAGAAGCAGCGGTACGATAGAGACAAGCAGAGACACCAAAACCGGTCCCTTTAACCGCAGTCCCGGGAGGGAGAAGTTGATGATGAGAATCACCAGTATCATCGGAAGGATGGCACTAGCGGATTCCCGGAAATCCTTTCCGAATTCTTTACCCATATTTCCTCTTCCAATTGAACAGGAATAGTATAACGGAAAAAGTATCAACGAAGATAGAAAAAGGGAACTTCCGATAGGGAAGTCCCCGATTCTTTACGATCTTGCCTGATAGACCGGCTTGTTCTCTTGCTGGCCCATAGGAGGATTGATGCGGTTTGCCATCCAGACGACACGGAGCATGGCAGCTCCGATGAAGAATACCATAGCATACATCTGGTTGAAGAATCCGAAGGCCATTCCGATGACGGAAGGAGTGAACGAGAGGGTCATACCCTGATCCATTCCCTGCCAGAAGTTGGCTTCGACGGTGCTGGTCTTCTTCTTCTCCATGATGAAGGCGATAAGACCGGTAATGAACATCGTAGCAACAGCAATTGCCGACATGATTCCGACATTAGCCCAAGTAGAACGGATCTGAGTGGAACGGGTTCCTCTGCGCATCCATTCGCCGAAGGAAGTATAAGCTTCTTCCGTCGTATTGGTCTTGCCGTTTTCTCCGGAATAGAGGAAGGAATAAAGGGTACCATTCATAGTCTGCTTATCGGTTCCTTCCCGGACAGCGGCAGAAAGAGAGCCGAGAACCGAGGAAGAAGTAGAAGACTTGAGTGGGAAAGCTTCAATAACGACATCATCCTGTCCGAAGATGACGAAGGAATGTAAGAAGTTGGTAGGAGTCTTGTTGGTATCTAATGCGAAGACGACGGAATTGATGAAGTTGGTACGGAAGGTGGAATAGCTGCTTCCCATATCCTTCCGGCTGAGGGTAGGAACGAAATAGATATCTAGGTAAGTCGTGTATCCGGAATTGTCATAGACGGTTGTGGAAGAAGAGGAGGAAGAAGTGGCTTCAACGGCAGGAGTATCAATCGGAGCAGTGTTCGAGCAGATAGAGGCATAGAAGAAATCGGCAGATTTATCCGTGTGATCGGTTGCAGTGGAAGCGACCTTCAGTTCCTTGTCCGTGTAAGTGGCACCGGCAGAAGTGGAATCGACGAAGAATCCTTTTCCGAGTTCGTTGGTGCTGGTGACATGGTTACGGATGTTGGTTACCGCAGCAGAATCCTTGTTGGATTTGCTGTTGAGCATATCCGTATCGTAGGTCAGAATCTTGTCTTCTCCGTCATCACCGATGGAGACAGCCTTGAAATAATCCTTGCCGAAGAGAGCCTTGAAGCCGGTATCGATCTGTGCATTCTTATCCGTCTTGATGAACTGAGCGCCATCGGTCTGATATCCCTTCGTAAGAAGAGGAATCCAGATGAGGACAATATTCAGTAAAGCAATAAGGACTGCAAAATACCAAGGCTTCTTTCTTCCATCGATAACAGCTTGGTTGGAGAAGATAGATTTTCCGATGTACTTCCAGGAGTTCTTGGCAGAGAGATGCTGGTTATTCTTTTTTTCTTTTGTTTTTGTGTTCATAAGCTAGCCTTTTCTTTCTAAAACAACGCATTCTATTATCTCTTAAAATAGGGAAAATTACAACCTCTATATATTACAGTATTCCCGGCTTGTTTTATGCCTTTTTATAGAACCAATTTGTTTTTTTTTTGAAATCGTTTCTTCCGTATTTCCTCTTTTTCGTGTTGATTCACAAGGTTTGTTTGCCTATAATTGTTTTATAGAACTAGCTATTGGAGGAATAAACTATGGCTAAAGAAAGAAGTACCCCGAGATATATCAAAATCGCTCAGGATATTTGCGGTAAGGTCCTTACGGGTGATTATCCGGAAGGAACGCTGCTCAAAGGGCGCTCGATCTTAGGAGCTGAATACGGTGTCTCTCCGGAGACTGTCCGTAAGGCTCTTAATATTTTGGAGAAGGAGAAGGTCGTTTCTTCCAAGAGAGGCGTCGGCGTTTATGTCGATTCCGTTCTCCATGCACAGGATTTCGCCAATGAATGGAAGAGCGAGACCCAGATCAAGAACAAGTATGCTGAGGTCCTGGAAATCATCAAGAAGCAGGATGCTGTTCAGGAAGAGCTGGAGAAGGCCATCGATGATATGAAGGATTCCTTCACTTATCAGACGACCGAAGCCGTCAAGTTCTCCACTACCGAAATCCCGCAGGGAAGCTGGATCAACGGCAAGACCGTTGGCGAAGTTTATTTCTGGAACTATACGGAAGCTACCATCGTCGCGGTTGTCGGCGCGGATAACATCACCCGTCAGTCCGTCGGCCCGGATTTCGTCCTTCACAGCGGAGATAAGCTTATCTTCGTCGGCAAGGATGATCTGACTTTCGACCGTGTCCTTTCCTTCCTGACCTATGGTGTTCTCAATCAGAATGCCGATCAGAACGCTGAGGGCGGCGAAACCAAGTAGTCTTTCTTCGATTTATAGAAGGGGATGGGCTTGCCCACCCCTTCTTTTTCTTCCTGCGTTTTCTTTATGCTAGAATAACGACAAGTAACGAGGATATCTAGAATGACAAAGAAGAATGTCCGCTTGGGTTTTGTCCTTATGCTTGGAATGGCTTTGCTCCTAGGAGCCATCTGCAATTTCGCTTCCGGTTCTATTGGTTCCGTGATCCGAGGCGCAATGGTAATCCTTCTTTACGGAAGCCTGCTTGTCTTTGTCCTCCTTGGGCAGAAACAATATGCTAGATTCCTGATGCTTGTTTCTTTTGCTTTCATCATCGTCGGCAATTTCCTGGACTGGGGAGACGGCATTGATACTCTGATCAACCTCTGCCGTTCGAGTTCTTCCGACACTGTCCTGAAGGGATTCCGGATCGCCCGTTCCGGCATCGATCTGATTTCGGCAATCCTGTTACTCATCGTAGCAGTCCTTTGTGCGATGCAAAGCAATGTGCGGACGCTGAAAAACGCAAATACGACTATCCAGCTGCTTCTTGTGAACATGGTTTTAGTCTCTGTTTCCACTATTCTCCTAATTGTTATCTTAATCCTGTCTAAGCAAGGATGGATATCTTATCTTGCCGGCATTCAGAACATATTTGCTGCCGGTGCTCTTGCTTTCGGCTATGCCTATTACCAGGAAAGCGGACTGTCTCGCTGATCCATTCTGATACTGGCAAAAGAAACAAGGAGGAAGGAAGATGAAGGCTATCTTCGTCCTGCTCTTCTTCGGGCTTCCCGAAGAAAAGGAGGTGCTGAACCTCGAACTCCGGAATCTATTCAGGAGAAGTATTCTCAACCAGGAAATCGATTCCTGGCATGAGCTTCTTCTTTTGGAAAGCACCAAAGAGGAAGCTATTCTATATTCCCGGTTCCAGGAGCTTACAAGGGAAAGCAAAGGGGAGGTCAAAGGCCTTATTATCCCAAACAGGGATTTTTCAAGCTGCATTCCTTTCTTGGAACTTGTTCCCCACGCTTCCCTAGCCAGCCTTTTTTCCCTGGGGGAGAAGAATCCGGAAATCTATGACAGCTTCCTTCCCCTTGTAACAAAGGAGAATCCGGAGATTGTTCATACCATCAAAGTTTATATTGAGACGGGCAGGTCTCCGCTTATCAGTTCCTATCCTCTTTATGTCCATCGGAACACCGTTACCTATAGGGTTAAGGCATTTGAAAAGCGGACCGGAATCAGTCTTGATCAGTTCGAGAATGTTATGTTTGTGTATGCTCTTATCAACCGTTTCAATCTCTCTTCCGAGGAGAAAAAAGCACAATGACCAGGGACAGCATAAAGATCTATGATGCCCTGAAAGGGGATATCATCCGCCTGAAGTACAAACCCGGAACCAGATTCGGCGAAGTGGAAATCGCTAGGAAGTATCAGGTTTCCAGAACCCCGATAAGAGATGTCCTGAAGCATCTGGAATGCGACGGCCTTGTCGAAGTACATTCCCAGAGCGGGACTTTCGTCTCGAAAGTGGATGAACACTGGATCGAGAATACAGCCTATATACGGAGCGCGGTCGAAGTACAGATCCTTTCCGAAGTGATGAGCCGGCTATCCGAAGAGGATTTCGCCCATCTCCGGGATATCCTTGCTGGAATGAAGCGGCTTTCCGAAGAACAGAAAGGAGAAGAGATGAGGCTGGCCGAGAACTATATCGAACTGGATGACGCCTTCCATGCCTACCTTTCCGTGAAAGCCGGCAGAATGGACATCCTGAAAAGGCTGAACCAGGAATCCTCCCTTTATCAAAGATTCCGCTTTCTTGCTTTTTTGAGGGGCAACGAAGAAGCAGAACTTCTTTACAGCATCCACGAGAGAATTGTTGATGTTCTGGAGTCTAAAGACCGGACTAAGCTTCCAAAAGTCGTTTATGACCACAATAACAGTAGCCTTGTCGCCTTGCAGAAGGTAAAAGAAAGGCACCCGGAATTTTTCGTCTATCATCCATAAACTTCATTTTTCTTTCGCTTTTGCTTATTTCTTTTGTTTATTCTCTTTTCATTTAGAAATAAAATATTTCTATGCAAAAAGAAAAGAGTCTTCTCCTCCATCGGATCAGTCATAAAGATCACCCCATTATTAGGGATCTCTTGTTTGCCGGCCTCTCTTTTCTTTTGGTTTTTCTTTTCGGAATCCTAATCTTTTCTCTGAACGGATTCTCTCCTTTTGTCTCGGGCGGGAAGACCATCCTTATGAGCGACGGAAAACGGACAGTATATCGCCTATTACCGGGATTACAGGAACATCCTTCTGAACCATGGATCCTTGATCTATACCCTGAAGAAATGCTTTGGCGGAGATTATCAGTCTATCTTCTCCTATTATCTTGCTTCGCCTTTCAATTTACTCCTTGTCTTAGTTAAGGAAGCAGAGGTCCCGGACTTCCTGATTTTCTCAAATCTTGCCAAGATGGCTATTTCTGGTTTCCAGATGAGCCTTCTTCTTTCCCGTCAGGGGAAGAACAACCGGTTCCTTTCCCTTGCCCTCTCTTTCTCCTATGGAGCAATGAGCTACTGCTTCGTCTATTTCTTTACCCCGATGTGGTTGGACGGGGCAATGGTCCTGCCTCTTGTAGTCCTGGGGCTTCTGGATATGATGAAGAAAAAAGAATACTGGCTTTACCCGCTTGCTCTTGCATATGCTCTCTATTCTTCCTGGTATACAGGTGCCATGATTTGCTTCTTCTCTGTCCTCTTCTTCCTGGATGAATTCTTCTTCCATACGGAAAAAGAGAAGAGGAACAACGGAAATGTCTTCCGTTTTCTTCTTCTTTCTCTTTCCGGAGGACTTCTTTCTGCTGTTGGGTGGCTTACTGCCTTCTCTCATTTCTCCGGAACCAAGGTTGGATTCAATTCCGTGGAGCTTGGACTTTTTACGGAGACGCTGGGAGATTTCTTTTCGGGTTTCCTGACTCTTGGATACAATGTTCCTTCTCTTTCCTATTCCTATGGCTATAGCCCGCTTTTTACATCTCTCCCAGTTCTAGTCTTAGCCCTTCTCTATTTCTGCAATCCCGCAAACCCCGGAAAAGAGAGGATCGGAGACGGAATCCTTTTCCTGTTCTTCTCTCTTTCTTGCATCTACGGACCGCTCTATCTCCTTTGGCACGGACTTGCCTATCCAACCTGGTTTCCGACCCGGTTTGCTTTTATCTTCTCTTTCTTCCTGGTCTATCTTGGCGGGAAAGAATCCCGGTCTTTTTCTTCATCTCCTCTTTGGTCCTACCTTATCCCTCTTCTTCTGCCGCTTCCTGTCTACTTCCTCATCGCCAAAACCGGAAATAAATATATTTCGGGACAGCCTTTCGACTATATAGGTCTTCTTCTTTATGAAGGAGCTGTCGTAATCCTCTTCCTTTGCACATTCTTCTCTTCCCGTCCTAAGAAACCTCATCCCAAGTCTGTTCTTGCACTTTCTCTGCTGATCCTTCCTACGGCTTTCTATAGTGCATACCTGGGGGAAGACCGGGTCTTGAAGAAGAACAGCGGGGAAATGGAATACCTGTCTTCCGATACGTATGCGGTAGCTGACAGTCTTTCTTCCGAGATCGATGCCCTGCAATCTTCCGATCCCACCCTTTTCCGGATGGAGGATACTTTCAACAGGGCCGGGGTACTAGACTACAACGACAATGATCCGATGTTCTATTCCTATAACGGACTGAGTCATTTCTCCTCTACCGAGAAGAGGAATGTCATGGATTATATGGGGAAGGTCGGGTATGCGTCTAATGGATACTTCGAGCATTTCTCCTATGGATCGACTTTAGGGATCTCTTCCTTCTTCGGGGTCAAGTATATCCTGGATAACGGGGAGAATACATTCCCTTATCTTTCTTCCCTGCAGAGAAGCACAGGCAATCTAGTTTCCGTATATGAGAATCCTTATGCCCTTCCTTTAGGATTTGCTACTTCCAAGAACACTGCTACCTTTGTCAACGAAGGAGACTTAGACGAAGAAACCGGCAAGGTGAATTGGTATGACAAATTCCGTTATCTGAACGAAATCTACAAGGAAGCCGTCTTGGAAGAGGATTATGTTCCTATCTATACCAAGATTCCTTATTCCGCCTATGTCGCAGGAAGCGGAGCAAGCGTAACGATCGACGAGGATCAGAACCACTGCCTGACCTCCTCTTCCAAGACGTCTACTCTTCTCATAAGCTTTACCGTTGACAAGGAGGCCTACGGAAAGAACCTTTATATCACCTTGAACAATACCTTCAACGGAATGGATTTCAAGCTAGACGGGAAAAGCGTCCGCTTCTCGGACTACTGGAGGAACGGAATATACGGATTCCAGGATACCAGCAGCCACAGCCATACTTTGGAGATGAAGACCAGCGACGTACTGGACCATGTCGTTCTGGAACCGTGTATCGCTTATGAGAACGAAGATGCCGTTGCTTCTATGACAGCCGCCTTAAAGAAGCAGGCTTCCTTCGACCTGAAAGAAACAAACAGCCTCTTCTCCTATACCCTTAGCGGGACTTTCTCTTTGGAAAAAGAGAACCAGAGTTTCCTCTTTACGATTCCGTATGAGAACAATGTATCGATCAAGATCGACGGGAAGAAACAGAAGACGGAGACCAGATTCAATATCTTCTCCTCGACCGATCTGGATGGACTAAGCAAGGGAACCCATACTGTTTCCTTCACTTATACGGACAAGGGAAGAATCTTAGGATTCCTTTTCTCTTTGCTAGGGCTTGCTTCTGTCGTCCTCTCCTCAGTTTTCTTCCTTCGGTCCGACCGAAGAGAAGAAAAGAGAACGGAAGAAAAGAATTAGGGAACAAAAAATCCCTGCCTCAACGTGTAGTGAACCCCAAATGTTGGACCGAGGAGTAGGCCAGTGATGAACGAAGGGCATGCCCTTCGTTCATCGGCCGCCCCGAAGCCACAGGAGGGGCTTTTTCGATGAAATACACGACGGATCAGAGG
>JAEWSP010000011.1 GCA_023459795.1 Bacillota bacterium | reverse complement strand
CTTCAAGGTGCATCTGAGGATCCGCAGGAAGAACATCCAGAAGTGGCTGAACGTGGTCTGCTTTATGTACGAGAACCACCTGGAGACTTTCGACGAGCTTTGGGACTGGGTTTCCGTAAGAATATTTTTTCCCGGGAAAACCCTCAGAAGGAAGGACATTTAGATGGCCTCATCAACACTATTGTTCCTTCTTCTCAATAAAAAAGGTTTTTGGGAAATTAATAAAGAAAAATAAATAGATGTAATAGCTTCATTCTTGAAAATCCGCTTAACCCATTTTTATAGAGCCAAATTTCAAAACTTGGAATATGGCTAATAACAATAAGAACTAAAGCGAATGGTTGCGCACTGTTCCGAATCTTCTTCCCTTCCCCTTTGGTTTCAGGCCCTGAGCGGTTATGCTTCGTTTCTACCTGGCTACGACCGGGAATACTTCTCCAGGAGCTTGCGGTAGGCTTTCTTCGCGTCTTCCTCGTCCTCGAAGGAGAGAGAGACGGTATTCTTCTCCAGCTTCAAAGAGACTTTCCGGTTCTTCCCCTGGTAGTTTCTCTTGATGCCTTCCAGCTCCCTGACGGAAAGAGCGTCTTTGAAAAGCTTTTCCCTTAAGGCAAGCTGCTTCCTGTACGGAAGCCCTAGGAACACCCTTGCTTCTCCGTAGCTCATCTTTCCGGCCTGGAGATCCTTCTTCAGCTCCGAAGGAAGGGAATCCAGACGCAGCAGGTTCCTTACCTCGCTGTCGCTGATCCCGGTCTCTCCTTCTATCTCCGGCAGGGAGACATGGTATTTCGAGACCAGCGTTTGGAAGCAGTAGGTCTTTGCCAGGCAGCATCCTCCTTCAGCGACGATGTTCTCCAGGACATATGCCCTTTCCCTTTCCGGGGTGAGAGAGGAGAGGATGCAGGGAAGGGTGGCCATGCCGAGTCTGTTCTTGGCAATCAGGAAACGCTTCGCTCCGTTGAGGATGAAGTAGTGGTTAGGCTTCTTCGGGTCCTTGGAAAGGACCAGAGGAAGAAGGAATCCGTCCTTCCTCAAGCTGGCTTCCAGGGATTCGAAGAGGGAAAGATCGTAATTCTCTTCGTCGTAAAGCTCGAAGAGGGAAAGCTGATTCACAGGATAGAGGACCCGGGCCTGGGAGGTCAGGTTCTTTTCGATTTCGCTGGCGACGGAATTCCGCTTGTACTTCTCGATGAGGCTGGCAAGCGTAAGATCGCTTTTCCTATTTCTCTTTCCGTTCGACATATTCCAGTACCTCGCGGGCTAAGGCAGCGTAGCTAAGCGCTCCCTGGCTTTTCGGCTTGTAATCGCTGACCGGAATCCCTTGGGAGATGGCTTCCGGGATGGAGACGTTCCTCGGGATGATCGTCGTGAAGACCTTGTCCTTGAAGCTCTGCCTTACGTCCTGGGCGATTTCCGTGGAAAGCTTCGTCCTAGGATCGAACATCGTAAGGAGAAGCCCCAAAATCTCCAGATCCGGGTTGCTGGAACGCTGGACACTGGTGATCGTGCTTAATAGCTGGGCTAAGGCATCCAATGCAAAATACTCGCACTGGACAGGGATCAAGAGGAATTTTGCCGCATTCAGGCCGTTCAGGCTCAGAAAGCCGAGGCTTGGCGGGCAGTCCAGGATTAGAAAATCGTAAAGGCTTGCTTCCTTGTCGGCAAGGAGTGCTTTCTTGAGGAGAAGGGAGTCCGCTTTCTTGCCTTGGCTTAGAAGACTGGATTCGACCGTGGCAAGAGTCAGGTTTGCCGGGACGATGGAGACGTTGTCGATACCTGTCTTATGGGTGACCTTATGCAGATCGGAGGAACCTAGAAGCAGTTCCGAGCAGGTTCTTTTGCTGAGGGTCGGGTCCATTCCTAAGGCGAGGGAGCAGTTTCCCTGCGGATCGAGGTCGATCAAAAGAATCCGCTTGTTGTAGCGGGAGAGGGCGCTGGCGAGGTTGACGGCGGTTGTCGTCTTTCCGACTCCGCCCTTTTGGTTCGTTACGGCAATGATTATTGGCATATCTTCTAGTTTACCATACCCGGAGGGGGATTTGCGCCGGAAGAAACCAGTCTTCTTCTTTCCCGGCTTAGATTCCTTCACAGACCTCTCTAAGGGTGTTTTTTCTTGAAATGGTGCTTCTAAAATACTATATTATTGTTTGTGTCTGTAGCTATTCACTGAGGAGGCCTCATATGAAGAGAAATTTCAGAGCCCTAGGTTCCACCCTTTCCCTGCTTTTGATTTGCGGGACATTAGCCGGTTGCAGCAAGGAACAGTATTCGTATCCTGATGCAAACTGGAAGGACGGGAACGTTGCCGTAATTGGCGGCAAGACCTACGATTATTCGAACATCTATTCGCTTATGGAAGGCAAGAAGGATTCTGCCAAGGCTTATTTTGACACGGCCAGCAACGTCCTTGCCCAGCTTGTTACGCCAAGAGATGCTTCTATGACGACTAATGTCGACAGCGCGATGGAGTCCCAGGAAGAAACCTGGAAGTCCAGTGCTTCGACGAACCATACTTCCTATAAGGAAGAAATGGAGAAGACTCTGAAGAGCGAAGGCGTCCTTACGGAAGAAGAACTCCGTGAGAAGAAGCTTGCTGCCAAGCAGGTCGAACAGAACGGGACCGACTACAGCAAGAAGAAGACCTATACCGACGGATATGAGTATTCCGTCAGCGAGGAAGAAACCAAGGCCTTCGTCAACAAGATGGCTCCGTACCACATTTCCCACATCCTTGTAAAGGTGGATGCCGGAGAAGCTACCGGAACCAACATCTGGTCGGGAAAGATTTCCCTCGACAATTCCAAGAAGATTGCCAATACCATCAATATGATGGCTGGTTCGGCAACGTTCGGCGATGTCGCTCTCCAGCAGAGCGATGATACCGGAAGCAGCACGAACCACGGCGAACTTGCCCAGCAGATGAGCACTGCCGGATCCGGGGCTGGCATCACGATGGATAAGGATACGGGCTATGTCCAGGAGTTCAAGCTTGGACTTTATGCCTATGATACTTATATCAATCCGAAGACCAAGGGCTTCACCCGCAAGGATGGAGACAAGGTAGTCTCTATTGCCGATGATCTCCGTACTCCGGAGACCTTCGGAACGGATGAGATCAAGGATGAGGTCAAGAACCTTGCCGTCAAAAAGGGCAAGGCCTTCGGCATTCCGCTTTCGGTTGCCCTCTCCCTCAAGGAAGTCGCTGATCAGGAAAAGGCGGATGACGGAAACTCCGTCAAGCTGAAGAACGGCAATGATGCTACTTCGGACTATTATCCGCGTAACGTCCTCTTCAACAACTATTTCAACCAGCATTCCATTTCCTTCGTCTATGATGATTCCGCTGATTATGACACCACTTATCTTGCCGAATACAACGCTTCCCACAGCATTACTTATGCTTCTCTTGATGCGATGAAGAACGCCACCAGCGATCCTTCTGCCGTCAAGGGCTATAAGACCTATTCCAAGGTCCGTCAGAACCTCAATCTTATCGATACCGATAAGTTCCAGACGGTCGATGGAGTCTCCGATTCCCTCGTCACCCTTTCCACGACCACCAATACCAAGTCCGGCGACGGCTATGTCCGTCCTTTCACTCAGGATTCCTCTGATCTTTACGACAATCTCTCCGGCAGCAAGAAGATCCTCTGCGATGAAAAGAAGAACCCGGTCATCGTCGTCCGTTCCGGCTCCTCCGGAACTTCCGGCTATCAGGGCATCCACTTCATCGTCGTCAACCACGATCGTTTTGCTTTGAAGGATATGTCCGTCGACAACGACTATAAGTACTACAGAACCAACAAGCCGACTGTCGAAACCGGCACCGGTTCCGATACTGCCGACTATGATGGCAACCCCTCCTTTGTCAACTTCGTCAAGGTCGATCTCCATGCTACCGCTCAGTCCAACGAATACTCGACCCGTTCGGATTGGGTTTCCGCTACCATCAAGAACTATTCCACGGATAGCGACTTCAAGCGCTATGAGTACAACAAGCAGGCTCTGAAGACCAAGTACAATGTCGACTTCGATTCCCTGCTTGACAAGAACAACACCCTCACCCTGGAAGATGGCAAGACCACTACTCCTTCTGCCCTGATTGAGAACTACATCACGGTCACGGAGAATACGGCAAGCCAGAAGGCAGATGATTCTCTCGATACTGCCTGGGAACAGTTCGTCAACAACCTCTATCAGTTCCAGAATTTCCAGCCGGCATATACGATTCCGACGGTTGCCATCGGTTACTTCCAAGACGGAAACCTCAATGATGAGAAGAGTGTTGGCGAAGTTGCAAAGATTGGAGGAGTATTAAATGATTAACAGGAAAAAGCTGCTTGGAGTCTGCGGGTCCATTCTCTTCCTTGCCTCCTGCTCTTCCACGCACATCCAGTATCCTCTGGATTATTCGGATGCTCTCTATACGGGCGTTAAAGAATTCGGCGACGGGAAGTCTCTTCCGGTCGTCCAGAACACGAAGGAAGACTATTACAAGAATATCCTTTCCAGTGATACCGTCTATTCCAAGACTGTCAACGATCTCCTTATCCGTCTCTCCAAGTTCGTCGGCTCCTACGATGCCGACCCGAGCAAGGGAAACGGCGGCGGAACCAAGAAGGATGTCACCGAGATGGCTCTCGATTCCGACTGCGATAACGAAAGCGTCATGAACACCTCCTGGACGAAGCCCTCGGTTAGTGCGAACACCAACCTCTGGAACCGTTCCAAGAAGACGCTTCTGGATACTTCCAAGAGCGGCACCTATGCCAAGGACAATCTCTTCATCGAGAAGAAGTATGCCGACAGCCTGATTTCCGATTTCTCCCTTCCGTCCGATTTCGAGGATAAGAACACTGTCTCCAGCGATGGAAAGCTGATTACCCCGGATTACAGTTATGCTGAGGCTTATTCGGATTCTTCCGACGGCTTCAAGTACAAGGACTATTCCAAGGAAACCCTGGAAGACGATATGAGAATCAACTACCTCACCAGCGAATACATCTATACTCAGACTTATTCCAGCATCGGCAATACCCGTGCCAGAAGAGTACAGATCGTCTGCCTGACTGACCGCAGCGATGAACCTGGCGATGCCAAGCGTCTTATCGATGCCTATATCAAGGATTACGTCAAGGCTGGTGGTTCCCTTGTCGGCAAAGACAAGGACTTCACTACCCTCGAAAGACTCTGGAAGGGTATTACGAAGAAGACGGTTACTGCCTTCGATTTCAATGACGGAACCCAGGCCAGCAACTTCAATTCCGATGGCCGTTACAACAAGAACGGTGAACTCAATTCCGCTTATGTCCTAAGCGATGCCGAGGAAGCCTGGCTCAAGAACAACAACATCCTTTCTTCCGATGGCCTTGATTCCCGTACTCTCATGGGCACCATCCTTAATGATGCCGAGACGCTTGCCGAAGGATACAAGAACTACAAGAAGAGAGACACTTCCCTTGAATCCAGCTATACCGGAACCTATACTTACGACTACAAGAAGGGTGTCCGCAAGGCTATCGATGATCTGGCGAGAAAGGATATCCTGACCAAGGGTATGTATCTGAACTCCGACGGACTCAGCGGTATTCCTACCGACCTCAAGGATAGAATCTTCTCCTCCTCCCTTGTCACGACCAAGACCGGACAGGGAGAAGGCGATGATATCACCAAGATCGAAGGCGATGGCTTCCGTTATCTTACCAATGCCAAGAACACCGGCACGGAGAACGATGACAACATCGTCTACTATGATTCCACGAACAAGGCCTATTATCTGACCAGAGTCCTGGATGCCGTCGATTCCAGTTCTCTCCGCAAGGATTCCACTACTTCCATGTACGATACTGCCGAAAAGAAGGAACAGATTGCCCGTGAGGTCGCCTATGTCATGTCCACGACCGGAACCTACAAGACCGATAGCACGATCTACTGGCTCAGACGTCTGAACTTCTCTTATTCCGACAGTGACTTCCTGGATTACATGAAGAACAACTACAAGGAGCTCTTCCGCAAGACTTCCCTGTACGATGACTACGAGAAGATTACGCTTCCTAACGATTAAGGGAAAGGAGGCTTAGCCCTCCTTTTTTCCTAACAAGAGGTAATTACCATGAATCAGGATTCCGAATGCATTTTCTGCAAGATTGCCAGAGGGGAGATTCCCTGCTACAAGGTCTACGAAGACGAACTCTGCATTGCTTTTCTGGACATCAACCCCTCGAGCCGCGGCCATACACTGGTTCTTCCGAAAGAACATTTGACGTCCTTCGTCACCTGCCCCAAGGAACTTCTGAACCATCTTTCCGATGTCGCCCAGATCGTTGCCCAGGCCCAGATCAAGCAACTTGGAGCTACCGGCGTCAACATCATCTCCAATGTCGGGAAGTCGGCGGGACAGAGCGTCAACCACTTCCATATCCATGTTATTCCGCGTTACGACAACGATGGCCTGAAACTGGAATTCAAGCCTAAGCAGTTAGGGGAAGGGGAACTTCTCCGGATCCAGGATTCCATCCAGAAGGGAATGTAGGGAAAACGGCCTTCGGGCCGTTTTCTTTCCGCTAGGAATCGTTATCATATTCCTTTCCTTTTCCCTATCTACCCATTAGAATAGACGTTGCTGAAAATCGGAATTTACCGTCTTTTTATAGGAGGGTTGCATGAAAGAACTCAAAATCAGCGGACTTACCGCCGAAGCCGAAGGAAACCAGATCCTGAAGGGGATCGATCTCGATGTTAAGGCAGGGGATGTGCTTGCCCTTCTCGGCCCTAACGGGCACGGGAAGAGCACCCTCTTCAACGTCCTGATGGGCAATCCCCGCTATAAGGTTACCGGCGGGAAGGCGACTCTTGACGGAGAGGATCTTCTTTCCCTCACGACGGACGAGAGAGCCAAGAAGGGCCTCTTCATGGCTTTCCAGAATCCGCCGGATGTCCCGGGTGTCGTCACCATGGATTTCTTCAAGGCCGGAATCAATGCCAGGCGCAATAAGCCTATCTCCCTTTTCGAGTTCTACAAGAGCACGGAGAATGCCTACAGGGAAGTCGGACTGGACTCATCGATGGCAAGCCGGAACCTCAACGAAGGCTATTCCGGAGGCGAGAAGAAGAGAAACGAGATCCTGCAGATGGTCCTTCTTTCTCCCTCTCTCTGCTTTCTTGATGAAATCGACTCCGGACTGGACGTCGATGCCTTGAAGCAGGTCAGCGAAGTCATCCAGGAGATGCGGAAGAAGGGAACGACCTTCGTCATCATCTCCCACTACGAAAAGCTTTATGAACTGGTGGAACCTAACCGCACGGCTGTTATCGTCAACGGGAAGGTAGCCTTGGAAGGAGACAAGACGCTTGCCAGCCGTATCTCCAGGGATGGCTATTCCTTCCTGCAGAAGGAATACGGAGTGAAGATCGAGAAGGAAGAGAAGAAGCAGGTCAGTATCGGGGAATGCGCAGCCAAGATCGTTCTTCCTCCCCAGGGGAACAAGGATTAGTATGCTTCTTACGGTTACAAACCCGGATGAGCTTATTTCGCCTGTCCTTGTCCACGAAGACTGCAAAGAAGAAATTTTCTTCGACTCTCCTAAGGAGAGATCGTTTACCCTTTCCTATGCCGTTCCGGCTAATAGAAGACTTGAGCTGATCCTGGTCGATTTCTCCCGTTCCTCCTTCTCCCTCTCCCTCCAGGTCGACCTTGCCCGGAACAGCTCTGCCATTGTTAGGATCGTCTCCCTCTCCCATGACGGGGAGAAGAAGACCTACAGAGCCGATATCAGGCACCTCGGGGAGAAGAGCTTCTCCAGGACCTATATGGCCGGAATCAACCTCGGAAACGGAACCCTCTCCTTCCTCGGGAACTCCACGATCATCAACGGCGCCCACAAGAGCGATACGAGGCAGGAAGCCAGGATCACCAACCTCTCCCCGGAGAGCAAGTCGGAGGCTTCCCCTGCCTTATGCATCCAGGATTACGATGTGAAGGCAAGCCATGGTGCCTCGCTTGGCGCTTACGACCCCAACGAACTCTTCTATCTGATGTCGAGAGGCCTTTCCGAGAAGGAGGCTAAATCCCTCATCACGGAAGGAACTTTGCTTCCGCTTCTTGCTACCCTTTCCGATAGCAAGATGAAGGAAAAAACGAAGACTGCTCTTCAGGAGCTCAGCTTATGATAGATACCAAGACAATCCGCAAGGACTTCCCGATGTATGACAAGCATAACGGGACTTTCGAAGGCCTTCCTCTCCACTATCTCGACAATGCCGCAACGACCTTCAAGCCGTATGCCGTCATCCGGGAAGAACACCGCTACGAAGAAGACATCACGGCCAATGCCCACAGAGGCGACTATGCCCTTGCCCATGAAGTCGATGTCAGCTACGAAGGCGCCAGGAAGGAAGTCGCTTCCTTCCTGAATGCCGATCCGGAAGAGATCTGCTTCACTTCCGGAGATACTTTCGGACTCAACGAAATCGCGTACGGCCTTCTTCCGCTCCTCCATAAGGGAGACGAGATCCTCCTTTCCTATGAGGAGCATGCCTCCAATGTCCTCCCTTGGTTCCGCCTCGCCAGGATGACAGGAGCCAGGATCTGCTATATCCCGCTCGACAAGTCCGGACGGATCACTTTGGATGCCTACAGGAAGAGCCTCACAGACCATACGAAGATCGTATCCTTAGCCACCGTCTCCAATGTCATGGGGTACCTTCTTCCGGTCAAGGAGATGGCTGCTCTTGCCCATGAGAGACATGCCCTCTATATCGCCGACGGCGCCCAGTCCGTTCCGCATTTCGCTACGGATGTGAAGGACCAGGACGTGGACTTCCTTGTCTTCTCCGGGCATAAGATGCTCGGCCCGACCGGAATCGGAGTCCTGTACGGAAAGAAGGAACTCCTTGATAAGATGCAGCCTTTCTTCCTCGGCGGGGAGATGAATGCCCGTTTCAATTCCAAGGGGGAAGTCAGCTTTGCCGACGTCCCGCTCCGGTTCGAAGCCGGAACCCAGAACATCTCCGGGGCGATGGGTCTTGCCGAGGCCTGCCGCTACCTGAAGAGGATCGGGTTTGACGAAATCGGGAAGCAGGAGACCAAGCTTAGGAAGATGGCGGTAGAAGGACTGCTTGCAAACGGGAACGCCGATATATACAACCCCGAAAGCGACGGAGGAATTGTCACCTTCAATATCAAAGGTGTCTTTGCCCAGGATGCCGCTACCTACCTTGGAAGCAAAGGCGTATTTGTCAGAAGCGGAACCCACTGCGCCAAGATCCTTCCGGAGTTTCTGGATACTCCGGCGACCGTCCGTGCCTCCCTCTATTTCTACAACGACGAAGAGGATATAAAGGCGCTTGTCGATGCGGCGAAACATGCGGAGGATTTTCTCGATGCCTTTTTCCATTGATGATCCGGTGATGATGCGGGAAATCATCATGGACAACTATCAGAACCCGCGGAACAAGGTCACGACCAATGATCCTTCCTATACGACGATCCATATGGATTCCGCCAGCTGCATCGATGATATCTATATCCAGGTGAAGGTCGTCGATTCCAGGATCGTCGACTGCCTCTGGCATGGGACAGGATGCGCTATCTCCTCGGCTTCCACCTCCATCATGACGGAGCGGGTGAAGGGAATGACTATTCCCGAAGCCTTAGCTGCCATGAAGAACTTCAACGATATGCTGGAAGGGAAGAATTTCGATGAAGAGGAGCTGGGAGAGGACATCGCCTTCCGGAACGTCAACAGGCAGCCCTCCCGCATCACCTGCGCCAATATTTCCTGGCGGGGTCTGAAGAAGGCCCTCGACAGCAGGGACGGGAAGAAAGAGGAGGGGAAGTAGATATGGATAACAGGAAAGAAGACGGCCTGCTCCTCGACAAGGACGACCGTGCAAAATACGAATTCCGGGACAAGGCGGAAGCCATCTACAGGACGCCGAAGGGACTGAACGAAGAAACCGTCCGGCTTATCAGCAAGGCGAAGAACGAGCCTTCTTTTATGCTGGATTTCCGTCTTGCTGCCCTGAAGGAGTTCTTTGCCCATCACCAGCCATCCTACGGACCGGATCTCTCCTTCATCGATTTCCAGGACTACACCTATTACACGAAAGTCCAGGAAGGGGTGAAGAGCGACTGGAAGGAAGTGCCAAAGCAGGTGAAGGATACCTTCTCGAAGCTCGGAATCCCGGAAGCGGAGCAGAAGTTCCTGAGCGGCGTCACGACCCAGTACGAGTCGGAAGCCGTCTATTCCAATATGCTGAAGGAAGTCGAGGACAAGGGAGTCGTGTTCCTCGATACCGATACCGGCCTCAGGCAGTATCCGGAACTTTTCAAGAAATACTTCGGAAAGCTCGTCCCACCCAGCGACAACAAGTATGCTGCCCTCAACAGTGCCGTCTGGTCCGGCGGAAGCTTCATCTACGTCCCGAAGGGCGTTAAGCTCGACAAGCCGCTCCAGTCCTACTTCCGTATCAACAACCGGAGATCCGGCCAGTTCGAGAGGACCCTCATCATCGTCGATGACGATGCCGAACTCAACTACGTCGAAGGGTGCACGGCTCCCCGCTACAGCCAGGAATCCCTCCATGCCGCTATCGTCGAGATCTTCGTCGGGAAGAGAGCCAAGATGCGGTATACGACCATCCAGAACTGGTCGAACTCGATCCTGAACCTCGTCACCCAGCGTGCCACCGTCGATGATGACGGACTCATGGAATGGGTAGACGGCAACATCGGCTCGAAGCTCTGCATGAAATACCCCTGCTGCATCCTGAAGGGAGAGCGTTCCAGAGGCTCCACCATTTCGATCGCCGTTGCCTCCGAAGGCCAGTTCCAGGATACGGGCGCCAAGATGATCCACCTCGGGAAGGACTCCTCCTCGAACATCATCTCGAAGTCTATCGCCCGGGACGGAGGAACAGCCAACTTCCGTGGACAGATCCACATTGCCAAGACCGCAACGGGTGCAAGGGCACACGAGGAATGCGATACGCTGATTCTGGATGACCACTCCTATTCCGATACGATTCCGTCCAATGTCGTCAATAATGCGACGTCCTATCTTTCCCACGAGGCCAGCGTCTCCAAGATCGACGAGGACCAGCTCTTCTACCTGAATTCGAGAGGACTCGACAAGGCCCAGGCGACCCAGATGATCGTCATGGGATTCCTGGAGCCTTTCAGCAAGGAGCTCCCGATGGAATATGCGGTCGAGCTCAACAATCTGATCCGGTTCGATATGGGAAAGAACGGAGCCATCGGATAGCTCTTAGAAAGCTAGGAATTCGGTATGCTGGATTTTCATAAGCAGGAATACGATGTGATCGTCGTCGGCGGAGGACATGCCGGCGTCGAAGCGGCAGCAGCCACTTCCAAGATGGGGAAGAAGACCCTTCTTCTCTGCTTCCATTTTTCGATGGTCAGCAATTTGGCCTGCAACCCCACCATCGGCGGCAGCGCCAAAGGGATCGTCGTCCGGGAGATGGATGCCCTCGGCGGGATCATGGGGACGATTGCCGATCAGGAAGGCTCCATCCTCCAGATGCGGGTACTGAACCTTTCCAAGGGACCGGGAGTCAGGTGCTACCGTGCCCAGGAAGACAAGAGAGGATACCCGAGGAACGTCCAGAAGTACCTTCTTACGCTTCCCGACCTCGACATCGACGAACACGAGGTGAAGAAGCTTGTCGTCAAGGACCATAAGGCAGAAGGAGTGATCCTGGATTCCGGGGAGCTGATCAAGGCCAAGGCCGTGATCCTCTGCACCGGGACCCATATGGAAGCCAGGATCCTGAGGGGACATGTCGCAACCGACATCGGACCAGACGGGGAGCCTAGCTCCCACGGCCTTTCTTCTACGATCAGCGCCTTAGGGCTGAACATGCTCCGGCTGAAGACCGGAACCCCGCCCAGGATCGATCCTAGCTCGATCGATTATTCCAAGCTCGAGCGGGAAGACGGGATGGATGGGGACTACCACTTCTCCTACGACACCACCTTCACCCTTCCCAAGGAGAAGCAGCTTCCCTGCTATCTCGACTACACGAATAGCCGCACCCACGAAATCATCCGGGAACACCTCAAGGACTCCGCCATGTACGGCGGAGTCGTGAAAGGCGTCGGCCCTAGGTACTGCCCGTCGATCGAGGACAAGATCGTCCGTTTTGCCTCCCATCCCAGGCATCAGCTTTTCCTGGAACCGGAAAGCGTCGAATTCGCTTCGACCTACATCGACGGTTTCTCGACCTCGATGCCGGTCGATGTCCAGGATCTCATGATCCACTCCCTTCTCGGATTCGAGAAGGCCCGTGTCTTGAAGTATGCCTACGCCATCGAATACGATGCCGTGGAACCAAGCCAGCTCAACCATACGATGAAGGTGAAGGGCACAGACGGCGTCTATGTCTGCGGCCAGATCGCAGGCACTTCCGGATACGAGGAAGCAGCGGCACTCGGGCTTATCGCCGGCATCAATGCCTCCCTTGCCATCGACCACAAGGAACCCCTGATCCTCGGAAGGGATGAAGCCTATATCGGCATCATGATCGACGATATCGTCACCAAAGGTACGAAGGAGCCTTATAGGCTTCTTAGTGCCAGAAGCGAATACCGGCTTATCACCAGGAACGACAACGCCGATACGAGGCTGATCGAGAAAGGCTACAAGGCCGGTCTTCTCCCCGAGGAGAAGTACCTCCGCCTGAAGAAACGGAACGAAGAGGTCCAGGAAGCCTTCCAGATCCTGGAAAACACTCCTCTTGGCGCAAAGAAGGAAATCTCGGACTATGTGATGTCTCTGGGATTCACGAAGCCGGACGGAAACGAAAGCCTCAAGCAGACCCTGAGAAGGCAGAATACCTCCTACGAGGAACTGAGGAAGAGGGAGCCTAGCCTTCCGCTTCTGGATCCGGAGCAGGCGTTCAAGCTGGAGACGGAAGTCAAGTTCGAAGGATATATCAAGGCGGAGAGGACGGAAGCCAGAAGAAGGAAGACCTACGAAGACCTCGTCCTTCCGAAAGGGCTCGATTACCTCCATATGGACGGGCTGTCCCTGGAAGCCAGGGAGAAGCTGGCGAAGTTCTGCCCGCATACGCTGGGAGAGGCAAGCAGGATCACGAACGTGCATCCGGCCGACATCGATGTCCTCTCTTTCCGTGTAAGGCATCCGATCCGCAGCAAGAAAAGTCAATCAGGGGAAGAAAAATAGTCTTTCCTAACCTATAATGATAGGTACAAAGGAGGAGGTGCCATGGGCAACAACCCGAACCTGCTGTTTGCCGCCCTGTCCTTGGTTTCTTCCTTCTCGAAGGGAAGCAAGGACGGAAACGATCTCCATGGAATGGAGATCGAGAAGAATACGGAGACGCTGATCGAAGGTACTTATACGAACTACAACTCCATGATGGGGCTGGATGTGAAGAACGGCGGAAACGAAGACTACTTCTACGCTCTCTGCCTCGGGCCGGGAGGAAAAGTCTACAATGCCTCCGGATCCGAAGTTCCCTTCTCGACGATCCGGGAAGGAGACAAGCTGAAGGTCAGCTACGACGGAACGGTAGAGCTAGTCTACCCTCCGAAGCTGAACAACGTCTCCAAGATCGAGATCGTGGACAAAGTTGTGGAAGAAAAGAAGGACTAGATTCGGATTCCCTCCGGAAGGAGGGAATCTTTTTACAATAAAAAGGGAATGAAAAAGCCCTGTGTTTCTTTTTAAGCAAAAGAACAGTGCCCCAAAAATAAACAAATGATTTCTAACCTATACAACCTTCTTTACAATATTAAACTAGATAATAAATAATTTTTTGCCATATGAATAATGAGCATATCAATAAAGTCTGTTCTTAATTCTTTTTCTGATGAACAGCGAGATACAATTAACCGCTAACTTTCCTCTTCATACTAATTAATTATTGCCCGATAGTTCACAAAAGTAATACACTATATGAAGAGGAGTAATTATGAAAAAAAGTAAAATTCTTGCCTTATTATTTGTAATTCCGACGCTTTGCTCTTTCGTCCCACGAAATCAAATTAGTTTCTATTCTGAGGTCGGCAACAAAGAAATTTTAGCAGCTGATAGGGTTTCTGCTGGAAAAGTTTCGGATATATCAATTAAGACGAAAAACTATTCCGACACCGCTATAAAAGCTGATTTTTGCTATGAACTTTTCGATTTTCCAAGCTCATATGTTTATACAGGGGACCTGGTCCAATACACATTGTTTTTTCGAACTGATTTTTATTTGAATGCACAGGCACATTATAGAGGAGCTTTCTTAGATGCTCTTGAGTACTACAACCCTGCATATTTACGATCCTACTCTTTGAGCACTAGTGTTTCTGGAATAGATGACGGGGCAAATCTTTCTCACGTCAGTTTAGAAGACAATGTTTCTGATCTTTATTCTTTGTATGTGAATCCGACTTATAGTTCTAATGCTATGCAAAATAACTCCGAATGGAACAATATGGAAAGAGTTACAAACTCTTATATTTATCCCAAGGGAACAGAAAAAATGCCTTCCTGTGAACATTGTCTGGATGCTTATGTTGACCAATCGTTGTCGTCTGGGATTGATTCCCGCAAAACACCCCAAAAAACCTACAAAAGAAAGATAATTTATCCATCCGAATTTTCTGCTGGACCAGCAAGCAATCAATCTGGGGATTTTAATTTTTCTGTTTTTGATTCGGTTTCTTTTGCAAGTTCGAAGAAACCTTCAAGATTGAGTTTTGAGTTTGATCTTCTTGGGATGTATGGGCAAAACACATGGAGAGCATATTTTTATGGTTCTACTTCATACGCCAAGTATTTTGATATTTGAGACGGGCTTTTATGAAAAAACTGATCCGAACATTCCTGCTCTTTTCTCCGCTTGCTCTCCTATGGTCTTTTTGCTTCTTCTTTCTCTTCCTCTTCACGAATGACTTTGAAAAACAGAAGGAACTATATTTATCCGGAAATACGCAGTACAAGGCCGGCCTAGACCGGTTAGGAAAGCTAAGAGACTTTCCTAATGTGGGAAGCTTAGGCGTTATCCTTTTGTCCTTCCTGGCTGTCCTTCTTTCCTTTCTGTTTTTCCTGGTAGTCTATGAGAAGTACAAAGAAGACATAACGATTTTGAAACTAAGGCATATGCCTTTCCGTTCTTCCAACGGCTTTTTCTTTCTTTCTACGCTTGGTACTTCCCTTCTATATGAAGGCCTTGGACTTTTGTTTGGTTTTTTGGTGGCTTTTGCCTTCGACCGTTTTTTCTTTGGACTTCCCTGCTTCGTCCATGAGTTGGGAAGGACAGGAATCCTTATCCTCCTTATTTCTTCCTTCCTGGAAGTAATAGGGTGCTCTGTCTTCTTCTTGCTTCCTTTCCGGGGCAAGGCTTTGATCCATAACGTCCGGAGGATGCAAAGATGATCGAGCTTCAGCACCTAACGAAAGCATTCGGAGAAAGAAAGGTACTGGATGACTTGTCCTATACTTTTCCGGATAAAGGGCTGTTCTACCTCCAGGGAGAGAATCAGGCCGGGAAAACAACCCTTTTCTATATCCTTGCCTTTCTGGACGAGGAATATACGGGTCATTATTACCTGGACGGGAAGGATGGCCATCAAATTGCCCGCAGGGACAGGAATGGAAAAGCCAAGGAAGTACAGCTTCTTTTCTCCCATTCCAACCTCCTACCCCATTTCCCTGTCCGGGAAAACCTGCGTCTTTTTTCGAATAAGGGATTTCCGGTTTCCGATTACAAGGAGCTTCTTGGTCAGGACGGGAATACTCTTTCCGGAGGAGAGGAAATCCTCTTTGCCCTGGATATGGAAAAGCATTCCAGCCATTCTGTTCTGCTCCTGGATGAGGTGACAAGCGCATTAAGCGACCAGAACTTCCGAAAGACCATGGAAGCAATCCGGAATCTTTCCTTATCCCGGCTTCTGATCCTGAACGGACATGACGAAAGAATGGAGGGGATAGTTCCTTCTCTTTACCTGAAAGAAGGCAAAATCCATGATTGAACTGCAGCATATCTCAAAGACCATCGGGAAAAGAAAAATCCTAGACGATATCACCCTTTCCTTCCCGGACTGCGGCGTTGTCCGGATCCGGGGAGAGAACGGAAGCGGAAAGACAACCCTTTTCCAGATCCTTTCTCTGTCGGACAAGGACTTTTCCGGAGATCTGATCCTGGACGGAAAGAACTGCAAGTCGTTGACGCCTGGAGAAATTGGAAGCATCCGGGCAGAGGGTATTTCCTATGTCCGGCAGAAGGACAACTATGTCTCCTTCCTCAGCATGGAGGAAAACGGAAACCTGGATAAGATCCTGGATAAGAAAGGATCCTTCTCCCGGATGGGGAAGAAGGAAGAAAGCGCCAGCGAGGGGGAGGCCCTGCTCTCCGTAATGAAACGGGAGCTTGTTAGGGGGAAGAAGCTCTACCTCCTGGACGAGACCTTGAACCATCTGGATTCCAAGAACCGGTCCGAAGTCTTTGACCGTATCCAGGAATTATCCAAGTCCTCTCTTGTCCTCTATATCGGGCACGATTCCACCAAGAACATTCCCACCGAAATGGAGATTGTTATGGAAAAAGGAAAAATCATTTCTTCTTCCCTTCCTTCTCCTTCCCGAAAAGAAATGATGGAAGAAACAATTCCGGTCCGGAAGAAAAAGTTTTCCAAGAAGCTATTTTCTTCCTACTTCCGGAAGAAAGGACCGGTCTTCAGTCTTTTCTTCCTTCTTTTCTCCTTTCTTTTCGGTTGCTTCTTCTTCCCGGTTGAAGCAGCCAGCTATCCGTATGGCGATATGCTGAGGAAGGATGCCGAGATCGGTTCCGCCTTCCGGATATATGAAACTCCGGAAGAGTGGAACCATCCTTATTCCTTCCAAAGCCTTGGAGACATTGTCTTTTCTTCTTCTGTCCCCGATGACGGACTGGTTCATCTTTCGGAAGAAGTGAAGCTTCGGAAGAAAGGAGTCTTCTCTGTCAACGGAAGGAAGCTTGAGCTACCTTACCAATACGACAGCGAACTCCCTTTCTATGGCTGTTTCCTGAATCCAGATAGCTATCTCCAGCTAAGGAAAGAAGCAGAACCTGCTCTCCTTACTTTGGAATGCCCGATTCCCTATACCGGTTTCGAAGATACAGGAGGCGGGTACGGAATCTTCTATTTCGGAAACAAAGCCCTTCTGGAAAAGAAATATGGAAGAAAGATTGAAGCAGAGGCCAAAGACGGGACTTTCCTAGTCTTCGGAAGGGAGACGGAATCCCATGTCACTTTTTCTTCCAGGCTTTCCCAAGGAACCTCCATGCCGGATTATTCTTCTTTGTTTCCAGACGGTGTTTCTCTATTTGACCTTCCCGGCGCGGATTATGGTGAAGACGGAATCTCGTCCGGATGCGTACTCCTGAGCGATGACGACTTCGGCAGGCTTTCTTCTTCCTGCCTTGATCCCAACAGCCTCCTCTTCTTCATGGAAGACGAGGAAAAGCAGAAGGAATACTGCAGGGATATCGCCAAGGAGCGGATTGTTCCGTCTTTCTATGGACCTCTCCTATCGGCCGGGAAAGGAAAGAACCATCTGGATACGAACTATGCCACGATGCTTTCCCTTTCCCGGAAGGAAATCCCGGAGACGGTCCTAACCTATCTGCTCTCCTTGATCTTCTCCTTATTCCTGGTCTTCCTCTATGCGTACCTTGGCCGGATTCAGGACCAGAACGACGGCCGGATTCTTTCCCAGAAGGGAGTCACGAAGAAAGGACTGTTACTCTATCCGCTTCTCCTTCTCCTGATTCTGGAGATCGGAAGCGGAGTCCTCGGTTATCCGTTTGGCATGCTCCTCTGGGGAGCTATGGACCCAAGCCTGTTTGGTTATTTCCCGGCTCCGACTCTCCTCTCCTTCCTTGCCGGTGTTCTCCTTATCCTATTAGATGCTCTCTTCTACGTCTTCCTGTTCTATCGGGACAAAAGAAAGGAATACTGAAAAAGAAAAGCGGTCCTGATCAGGCGTCTGCCTGACGAGGACCGCTGTTTTTTACTTCTTCGGGCCGAAATAGAACATCAGGAGCTTCTTGAAGTAGCTATCCAGCGGCGCATAGAAAGTCATCTTCTTCAGTGTCCTTGGATGGATCAGGGTCAGCTTGAAGGCAGTCAGCGCCTGGCCTTTGTTTGCCATCCTCTCTTTTCTCGGGCAGTAGAGCGGATCCCCGACGATCGGGAAGCCGATGTAGGCAAGGTGGGCGCGGATCTGATGGGTCCTTCCCGTCTCCAGGCTGCACTTCAGAAGGGAGACCTGGCCGTTCGTCGAGACCAGTTCGCAGTGGGTGACGGCCTTCCTTCCCTTGATGGGATCGACTTCGGCCTTGTGGTCGGAATGGTTCGGTCTAGTAAGCGGAACATCGATCCGGAACTTCCTGTCCAGGACGTTTCCGTATACGAGGGCGAAATACTCCCGGTGGAAGTCATGTTCCCGGATCTCGTTCTGGAGGACGGACTGGCTTTCCGCATTCTCGGCAACGCAGAGAAGGCCTTGGGTATCCTTGTCGATACGGTGGACGATTCCCGGGCGCAGCGTCTCCTTCTCCTCGCTGTCGAAGTCGAACTTCTCGTCTTCGCTGGCAAGGTAGTTCACCAAAGTATCGTCGTAGTGTCCGGGAGCCGGATGGACGACCATCCCTCTCTCCTTGTTGATGACGGCGATGTCGTCATCCCTGTAGACATAGTCGATAGCAACCTTCTCCTTCGGCTTCAGGACTTCGTTCTTCACCGGAGGAAGAGGTGTGTAAAGGACTTTGGTCTCCTCCTTCAGAACATGGGAAGCCTTGTCCAGGACGATCCCGTTGGAAGTGACTCTTCCGGCTTTGATCTCCTTGGTAATCGCGCTTCTCGACATCGAAAGTGCCTTTGCCAGAGAGACATCGAGTCTTTCTCCGGCTTCCAGAGTCAGAGATATAGGGTCTTTATTTGGATTCTCCATGAGGGCTGTCCTCCTTCTTTTCTTCTGCGTTCTTCTTCACGATATCTTCCAGTTGGTCATCTTCCTCTTCTTCTTTTCCGTCCGTCTTGGCTTTCTTCTTCTGGACAAGTTCCCTGATTTCGGTAACGGCAAAGCCGATGAGGAGAAGGAACATAGCGATGACGAGACAGGAGTCCGCCAGGTTGAAGATAGCTCCGAACTGGGGCCAGAAAGGGAAGATCAGGAAGTCGACGACTCCGTACTTGTAGATTCCCAGGTGGAAGAGATGACCGAAGCGGTCCACGAGGTTTCCTAGGTCTCCGGCAGTAGCCAGAGCCAAGGCGACTTGGATATAGACCGGGAACCTATAGGAATAGAAGACGAATACATACAGGAAGGCAATCCCCATAAGCAGGGAAAGGACGGTGAGGATGATCGTCCCCGCACCGCTTCCTAAGGCCGACCACGCAGCCCCAGTATTGAAGGCCAGCTGGATGCCTAGGAGGTTTCCGATAAGGGAGTGGCTGGAGTTGGATACGGATCCTTCCGCGCTGGGATGGAGGGAGTAAGGATCCGACATCGGAAAGCCGAAGTCGGAAGCAAAGTACTTTCCGACGACGGCATACTTCGAAACCTGATCGAGGGTGAAGAGAAGGATAATCAGGAAGGCGAGGGCAAGGAAGAGCCGATAGCTCTTCCTGCCCTTCAGGAGTGCCTTCTGCTTCTGTAGGAAGGACACAGACTATTTCAGGCCTTTCACGATACCGGCACAGCGCGGGCAGAGATGCTGTCCGTCGATCTCCTCCGTATTGTCGAAGTAGTTCCAGCAGCGGTCGCACTTGACGCCTTTGGACTTCGTGCAGCTGGACTTGTCCGAAACGGCGAAGGAGGAGACGATGAAGATCTTCCGGCATTCCTCGTTGCCAAGTTCCGCAAGGAGTTTCTTCTCCTTGTCGTCAGCAGGGGCATAGAGGACACTGGCTTCCTGGGAGGAGCCGATGCCTTTCGAGGCACGGACAGGTTCCAGAAGGGTAGTTACATGGGCACGGAGCAGGAGAAGGGTCCTGTAGTCGTCCGAAAGGGCGGCATCGATGTCTCCCAATTCCGGATAGGACTCCAAAGCGACATCCTCAAGCCGCTTGGAAAGCGGAAGGGCTTCGTAGATCTCCTCGGCAGTGAACGGAAGGACCGGGGAATAGGCGATCGCCAGGGACTTGCAGATCGTGAAGAGGACATACTGGGTGTTCCGTCTCTCGACGCTGTCCTTCTTCTCGCAGTACAAGGTATCCTTGCGGAAGTCGAGGTAGAAGCTGGAGAGGTCGTTCACGAAGAAGTTGATGAGGACATCGCTGACCTTCTTGAAGTCGAAGGCATCGTATCCTCTCTGCATCTCATGGAGGGTTTCTCTTAGGCGGTTCAGGATCATGGAATCAACGAGGGAAAGCTGCTCCGGATTGTAGGAAGGATCATAGTGGGCTCCGCAGTCATCGTCCTGGAGGTTGGAAAGCATGAACTTGAAGGTGTTCCGGATCTTCCGGTACTGATCGGAGCAGATCCTGAGGAGATCCTGGGAAAGCGGAATCTCCGCCTGGGTATAGTCGATCGTTGTCGTCCAGAGACGGAGGATATCCGCTCCGAAGGTGTTGCAGATGGTTCTCGGATCGATACCGTTCTTCTTGCTCTTGGAGAACTTGTCGCCGTTCTGGTCGACCAGAAACCCATGGGTGATGATGTTCTTGTAAGGAGCCTTTCCGGTAGTGGCAACCGACAGAATCATAGAAGAGTTGTACCATCCTCTATACTGGTCGTTTCCTTCGAAATAGACGTCTGCCGGGAAAGGATGATTGAGAGAAATATCGGATCCCAGGAAAGACGAACCGGAATCGAACCAGACATCCATGATGTCCTTCTCCTTCGTGAAAGTGCCGTTCGGGGAATGGATGGATGTATATCCTTCCGGAAGAAGATCCTTCGGTTCCTTCTCGTACCAGATATCGCTTCCGTACTGCTGGAAGAGCTCTTCGATATGGTCGAAGACCTTCTCGTCCAGGATCGGTTCCTTGTCCTCCCCGTAGAAGATCGGAATCGGT
Organism: Bacillota bacterium; assembly: GCA_023459795.1. Classification (GTDB taxonomy): domain Bacteria; phylum Bacillota_I; class Bacilli_A; order RFN20; family CAG-288; genus Enterosoma. Next base: position 22,324 of record JAEWSP010000011.1, on the reverse strand, counting down.
ACGCCCCAGAGGCGCTGACGGGAAATGCACCAGTCGTCACGGTCGGAGAGCATGTTCTTGAAGCGGACCTTGCCCCAGGAAGGGATATAGCCGACCTTGTCGGCTTCCGTAAGGAGCTTGTCCTTGATCTTCCCGATGGAGCAGAACCACTGGGTGGTGGCACGGAAGATGACCGGCTTCTTGGTTCTCCAGTCATGCGGATAGGCGTGGACGATTTCCTTGGTGGCGATGAGGTTTCCGTTCTCCTTCAGGGTCTCGATGACCTTCTTGGAGCAGTCCTCATAGAAAAGACCTGCCATCTCCTTGCCGGCGTTCTCGTTCATGACTCCGCGGCTGTCGACCGTGCAGAGGATCGGAAGGCCGTACTTCTTGCCTACCCGATAGTCGTCGGCGCCGTGTCCCGGGCCGAGATGGACGATTCCGGTTCCGGAATCGGAAGTAACATAATTGTCGATGCAGACAGGGACAAGGCGGTTCTGGTAAGGATGACGGACTTTGAGTCCTTCCACATCCTCTCCCAGGAACGTCTTCTTCAGGACCGCCTTCTCGAATCCGCAGTCCTTGCTCAGCATCTCCAGGGCACTCTTCAGGAAGACGAAGTTGCCCTTATCGGTTTCATAGAGTCCGTATTCCAGCTTCGGATTGAGGCAGAGTCCCTCGTTTCCGGGGATGGTCCATCCCGTCGTCGTCCAGACGAGGAAGCTGTCCCCCTTCTGGAGGAGATAGTTGCCCTGTTCGACCGGGAAACGGAAATACAGGGTCGTCGCATGGACGTCCTTGTATTCGACTTCCGCTTCGGCAAGGGCGGATTCCGAGCTCCAGGACCAGATGACCGGCTTCAGACCCTTGTAGATGAGTCCGTCGAGAGCCATCTTGGCAAAGACCTTGACCTGGTTTGCTTCATAGTCCTTGTTCAGGGTGAGATAAGGGTGGTCGTAGTCCCCGAGGACCAGAAGCCGCTCCATCTGACCCTTCTGGATCGCTACCTGGCTTAAGGCATAGTCATGGCACTTCTTGCGGAAATCGACCGCGGGGGTCGTCTTCCGGTTGACGCCGGACTTGGTGACCATAAGCTCGATCGGAAGTCCGTGGGTATCCCATCCCGGAGTATAGGGAACCTCGAAGCCTTCGAGGTTCTTGCTTCTCAGGATGATATCCTTGATGATCTTGTTCAGGGCATGGCCGGCATGGATCTCTCCGTTTGCATAAGGCGGCCCGTCATGAAGATAGAAGGCAGGTTTGCCTTCGTTGTGCTTCAGAAGCATCTGGTAAAGCGAAATCTTCTTGTATTTCTCGACTAATGCCGTTTCCCGCTGGGCGAGATTCGCTCGCATCGGGAAGGTGCCCTTCGGCATCGTCAGGGTATCTTTCAAATTCACCATAAAAACAACCCTCCATGGTTAAAAGAACGCTTTAATTATACCCTAAAGAAGGGACGTAAGAAAGAGAAGGCTAGGAAACAAAAACGGGGAACCGGTCCCCGTTCTAGATGTCTCTCTGCTCGGCAACCGTCTCCCGGTCCCCTTCCGGATCGATATCGCTGAAGATCTGGCTGAAGGTCGGAATCGGATATCCGTCTTCGTCAAGCTTCACCTTCTTCTCCTTCTTCTTCTTTTCGAGAGCGACGGAGGAAGTCTCCATCTTGAAAGGAGTGTTGAAAGCGAAGTGCAGGACGTCTTCGAAGACGACCCCGTCATCCCTCACGCTCTTCATCAAGGTATGGGCAAGCCCCGGATATACGTAGAGCATATGGGGGGTATGGGACAGCTTCTTCTCGACACGGCTTAAGGAATGCTTCGTGCAGAGGGAATCTTCATCTCCCCAGAGAAGCAAGGTATCGCAGTTCCTGACCTTGCCGAAGTACTTCCTGTTCTTGAGGACGGAAAGGAAGATGGTAATCAGAAGTCCGGCGCATCCGATCGTCGTCTGGCGGCCCATCGTCTTGGCAAGACGCGATCCGTATTTCTTCTTGAGACGGGCGAACTTCATCGCATACTGGATATAATGCGGAATCATTCCGTTGAAGAAAGTGTCGTAAACAGGAGCGGCCAGGACCATCTTGCGGATGTAAGGATACTTCTTCTGCATCTTGCAGGCCAAAGAAGCGGAGAAGCTGTATCCGAAGAGGACGATATCGTAGCCTTCCCCATGGTACTTCTCTATCGCAAGGCTAGCCATCCTGGCAAAGTGCTTCGGGGAATGCGTCTTCTTGTCGGTCGGTTCATAGAGCATCACCGGAAGAGCGATGCAGTCCTTGGTATCCTTCTCGAATTCCTTGGCATAGTAGTCGCACATCGGGATAGCATCGTGGGTATCCGCATTCTGGAATCCGTTGAAGCAAAGCAAAACAGTTTTCTTCTCGGGAGAAGAAATCACGATACTGCTGTTCTGTTCTTTTTTCACTTGGACTTGTTCCATAACAATTTATTGTACTACTTTTTGAACCGATAGAGGAAAATCCCGGAAGCCACGGCGACGTTGAGGGAGTCGATGCCGGACATCTCGATCTTCAGCTTCGTACCCAGTTTCTGGTACTCCGGACGGACTCCCTGGCCTTCGTTCCCGAAGACGAGCACGAAAGGTTCCGGAAGAGACGGAATCGTCTTCTCGTCGACCCCGTCCAAAGTCGTTACATAGATATGGTATCCCTTTCTGGCAAGGTCGGAAAGGTCTCCTCTTCCGATCGGCAGATGGAAAAGAGCACCTTTCGTGCTTTGGATGGTCTTGGAATTGTAGAGGCTTGCGGCATCCTTGGATAGCATGAGACCGGTGTAGGAGAAGGAGAGAGCCGTCCTTATGATGGTTCCGGCATTTCCGGGATCCTGGACCCTGTCGAGATAAACGACTCTCGGGCCGAGCTCCTCGCTCATCCTTTTCCGGCATATACCCATGCAGGGAGGAAGGGACTGATAGGAGGAGAGATTTCGGTAGAGAGACTCCCTGAGCCCGTAGATCGGGAAGTTCTCCCAGGGCGCCTTCTTGTCGAGCGGCATGATCAGAGCCTCTAGGGCTTTCTCCTTCTCCGCTTCTTCGACAAGGTCTTCCCCTTCGACCAGGAACAGCCCTTCTTCCGGGATACCCTTCTTGATCTTCAGCAGATCCTTGTAGGTCCTGTTGTCCGGACTTTCGATAATCCTATAAGACATTGTGGTCAATCCTCCCTTCGAACCATCCCGCATTGATCTCTTCGTTCAGTTCGTCCAGGTTCGGGCAGTAGGTCTTCACGATCGTGTAGAACCTTTCGTCATGATGGATGTCGTAGGTATGGGCGATCTCATGGATGATGACGCTGTCGCTGATCTCCGGCCTGTAGGCGAAGAGCCTGTAGTCGAACTTCAGCTGATGCTTGGTCGGGAAGCAGACCGCAAAGTAGCTTAGGAACAGCCCGGTCCGGATCTTCCATCCGGATAGATCGACTCCCATCCTTCTTCCGATCTCGATTACCCTCGGGGTCAGGTTGGAAAGCCATTCCTTCTTGTAGCGGGTAAGAGGATCCTTGGTATTGGGAGGCAGATAGAAGAAGGTGTCGTTTCCGTTTAGGGATTTGTCTTCCGTGAAGTATCTCTTCTTCCCCAGGACATAGATATAGACGCCCGGTTTGTAGAAAGGCCGGTCTACGATCCTGTCCGGATGCAGGGCCATAGCCCTCTCCGCCAGCTCTGCTGCCATCTTCTTGGTGGCATAGGAGGAAACATACAGCTCCAAAGAACCGTAGTTGATCCGGCAGGAAAGCCCCCGGTTGTTGGATTTGCGGTAGAGAGAGGCAAGGACTTCCTTTCCGTCTTTCCGGCAGGGAAGAGTCCCGAGATAGGTTCTTTTATCCATAACCCTTTTATTATAGAGGAAGGAGACAGTCCAAAGCAAAGAAGGAGAAGAATTCGCTTATTTCGTTCTGCAATTCCTTTGTCTCCTTCTTTAGGCATCAGCTAAGGCATCTCTTCTTGGCAGTACGGAGGTATTCCCTGGAAATATCGATTCCGATGGCTCTTCTCCCAAGTCTCTTTGCAGCAAGGCAGGTCGTTCCCGTCCCGACGAAAGGATCCAGGACGATTCCCTTCTCCGGGCAGGTGAGAGCCAAGGGGAGAAGAGGCAGTTCTTCCGGGAAGGGAGCGTAATGGAGGGATTCCCGGTGCCTGTCCTCCGGAAGGATAGGCCAGACATCCGAAGCCAGGCTTCCCTTCGGATTGTAGAAGAGGAAGTAGAAGCCGTTCTTCCTCAGTTCTCTTGCTCTTCCGCTTAGGGAGGGATCATTCCCGTTGGTGACTCTTTCTTTTGCACCCCGGATTACCATCCGGAAATCGAGAAGCTCCCCTTTCCGGATCCTGTCTAAGACATCTTCCAGGGCATCTTCGGCTTTCTCCTTCTCCTCCTTTGTCAGTTCCGTGCTTTCCCTTATCTTCTTGCGGTAGCAGATCCCGTTGATCCCGGTAGGACTTGTAAGGGCACCTCTTCTGACCTTTATGCTTCCCGGCTTTCTTCTTGCGGCATCGGCATTGTAGTAATACCCGCTCTTCTCCTTCACGAAGTGGAAAAGCGGTTCGTATCCTAAAGGCAGGGAATCCCTGGAGGAAGTCATCGCTCCTTTCATCTTGTCCCAGATCACCGTATTCCGCAATATCCACCCCTGCTCATCCTGCATCCTTATGGCCACCCTGTAAGGCAGATTCAGAAGTCCTTTGTCTTTGTAGCTGTCCCCGATGTTCAGCCAGAAGGATCCTGTCCTCTTGACGACACGGCGGACTTCCAGGAATACCTTTAGAAGATCTTCTATGTATTCCTCCATGGAAGCTTCCATTCCGATTCCGCCTTCCAGGTAGATCCTTTTGTGGAAGTAGGGAGGACTGGTCAGGACGATATCGATGCTTTCGGACGGAATCTTCTTCAGGACGGAAAGAGCATCCCCCAAGAGGAAACAGGGGGAAGAAGGAGACAACTCATTTATAGTCTTCAAATCCATTTTTTAGGGGCCCCTTTCTGAATTCCTGGAAAAGAAAAAGAAGAGGGGGCAGGGAAAGCCTGGAATAGTTCCTTCTGCTCTTTTGGACTTCTTCTATTCTAGTACAAACTATCTACAAACTATCCGGATTTCCTATTTCCGAAAGAGCCTTTGAACAGGGCATCTGCAACAAATTGTTTTTTCTTTTAATACTTGCTTGATTTTGATACCCCTAACCCTTATAATTATTTTCGCCCTTAGATGATTGACGGAAATTGCGGACGTGGCGGAATTGGTAGACGCGTACGTTTGAGGGGCGTATGCTTCGGCATGTGAGTTCGATTCTCACCGTCCGCACCATTTAAAAAAAGCTGCCCGGGTCAAACCGGGCCTTTTTTTGTCTCTTTTTATTGAAAAGAACAAAAAAAAGCGGGAAGGCAGATGCCTTCCCGTTATTTGGTTATCCGGACTACTTTACGGTTTCCTTCTTCCGGGAAGCAAAGGACTTCCAGAGGAAGGCAGCCATCGCTCCGCCGAGTAGAGGAGCCAGAAGGAAGACCCAGATCTCCTTCATGGCAGCGTTGTTTCCTCCGATCAGGGAGAAAAGGGCAGCGGAGAAGGAACGGGCAGGGTTGACGGAAGTATTCGTGACTCCGTCGCCGACTAGGTGGACGCCGGCAAGGGCAACGCCGATCACCAGCCCGCCCTGGGCAGAGAACTTGTTGTCCTCCGTGACACCGAGGACGGCAAGGACGAAGGCAAATGTCAGGAACATCTCCAGGAGGAATGCGCAGAGGTAGGCAACCCAGGCATGGTCTCCGTTATAGATGGAGAGAAGCTTTCCGGCTTCGACCAGGTTTGCGCCGGTCGACTTGTAGCCGCCGCTGATTGTCCCGACGACTGCCGATCCGCAGATGGCGCCGAGGAACTGGGAGACGACGTATCCGATGAACTGCTTCCAGCTGATATCCCCTCTTATCGCCATGGCAAGGCTGACGGCAGGGTTGACATGGCCGCCCGAGATCCTGCCGACGCTGTAGGCGAGGATGACGATCGAAGTACCGAAGGCCAAAGCCGTTCCGACATAGCCGGCTCCGGCTACTGCTGCTCCGACACCGATCAGGACCAGAAGGAACGTACCGACAAACTCCGCCAGATACTTCTTGATGTTGTCTTCCATTTCAAAAAGTCTTCCTTTCTTGCATTTCTCCTATTATACCTTCTTAGAAAAGGATTGTCTTCACGATTTCGTCCGTTAGGAGGTCCCTAAGCTCGATTCCCTTTTCATCCATCACCATATAGGAATGCCTATTATCCTTGGGAAGGGAGACGGAACCGGGATTTGCCAGGATCAGTTTTCCTTTTTTCTCCAGTACGGAGATATGGGTATGTCCCTGGAGGAAGATATCCCCCGGCTCCTTGGGAAGGCTGTCGAAGGAGAAGTGGTGCCCGTGTGTCATCGTTATAGTCTTATCGAAGACATAAAGAGTAGCCAGCTCGGAGATCGGGAAGTCGGAGACCATCTGGTCGACTTCGCTTTCGCAGTTGCCTTTTACGGCGATGATCCTGGAACTGTAGGAATTGAGAAGCTTCACGACTTCCTTCGGGGCATAGTCCTTGGGAGGATCGTTCCTGGCTCCGCAGTAGTAGTAGTCTCCGAGAAGCAGTATCTTCTCGGGGGAAAGAAGAGAGACCTTATCGAAGAAGATCTTGCCGTAGTAGAGGGAGCCGTGGATGTCGGAACCTATCAGGAATCTCATATGTTTTTGTCCTTTCTTCCGAAGGGGAGGCTTTCCGTAACCCTTTCTCCGTCGATGTCGTACAGGGATAGTCCCTTCTCGTCGATGAGAAGAAGGGAATGGGTGTTGTCTCTCGGTAGTCCCAAAGATCCGGGATTGGCAAATATCCGGCCTTTGCTGTCTTCTTCCAACCTGCCTACATGGTAGTGCCCGTAGAGGAAGACATCGAAGGATCCCTCATAATGGAAAGGAGATACTTCGTGTCCGTGGGTAAGGAGGAAGAGACGGGAGAAGTCGTAGTCGTAGTTGACTGTATTCGACATATCGAACCGGGCATCGCGGATATCCTTGTAGGAGTCGCAGTTTCCGCATACGGCAAGGATCTTTTCCGTATAGGGGTTAAGAAGCGAGATGCAGTCATCCCCGAGATCCCCGAGCAGGAAAAGCTTGTCGTAATGGTCTCTGGAAAACAGGGAAAGAGCCCTTTTGGTCCTCTCCGTGTCATGATGGGTATCGCTAATTACCATGATTTTCATTATACTGGTATTATACGTAGCGAAAGGACGAAGAGGAATATGGAAATCGAAGAAGAAGAGGAACGTGTTGCCGTCTATTCCAAAGACCGCAAGGTCCTTGCGGAATGCGACTACATCGTATCGGAGGGGACTCTGACTATCCTCCATACCGGAGTCGACAAGAGCCTTCAGGGCCAGGGGGTCGGGAAGAAACTGGTGGAAAAAGTAGAGGAGATTGCTCTTCGGGAAGGGCTCTTCCTCGCCAGTCAGTGCAGCTTCGCCTCCAAGCTCCTGGGAGAAGGAAAATAGGAACGGAAATGCCTCCCGGCGCCGGGAGGCATTTTCGTTTATTCCTTTTCGGAAAGAACCTTCTCCAACGTATCGACAAGCTCTTCCATCCGGTTCGTGACGGAGAGGAAGGCATCCTTCTTGGTGAGGTCGACTCCGGCGATCTTGACTTCGTCGATCGGGTCGAGGCTGGAGCCGAGGGAGAGCATCTTCAGGTAGTCCTCGAATCCCTTCCTGGATTCCTTGGCCTTCTTGTAGATGAGCATGGAGGCAGTGAAGGAAGTGGCATACTGGTAGACATAGAACGGAGTGTAGAAGAGATGCGGGATGTAGGCCCAGACCATGGGCTTGAGGACTTCCTCGGAGATGTCGATTCCGTAGTAGGTGTGGTAGAGGCCCTGCATGGTCTTGTTCAGGACTTCGTAGTTGATAGGCTCGTTCCTCTCGGCCATCTGGCTGACCAGGTATTCGTAATGTCCGAACAGCGTCTGACGATAGAAGGTGGAGACGATCTGGTCGATGCTCTTCTGGAGCAGTGCGATCTTGTCGTTCCGGCTGAGGTTGCCCTTCTTCAGGAAGTAGTCGAGGAGGTTGTGCTCGTTGAAGGTGGAGGCGATCTCCGCTACGAAGATGGTATAGTTCTGGTTCATGAGAGGCTGGTACTGTTCGCTGTACAGGGTGTGGACGGAGTGACCGGATTCATGGGCAAGAGTGAAGACATCCTCTAAGCTTCCGGTGAAGTTGAGAAGGATATAAGGATGGATGTTGTCACCGCCGGAGGAATATCCGCCGGTTCTCTTTCCAGCCTTCGGATAGACATCGATATAACCGGCCTTGTTGACGTCTTTGGCCTTCTCCTGATACTCCTCGGGGTAATCCTTGATGGAATCGAAGAAGATCTGCTGGGCTTCTTCGAACGTATATTTCTTCTCGCTTCTGGCAAGCGGAATGAAGCGGTCGTAGGAACGGTGCTTGTCGAGTCCTAAGTACTTCCGTCTAATCTCATAATACTTATGAAGCGGAGCTGCGTTGGTGCTTGCGACATCGATCAGGTTGAGGAAGACGGATTCCGGGATCTTGTTGGAGTCGAGATGGGAGTCGAGGATGGACTTGTATCCTCTTGCCTTCATCTGGCTCAGCTCCGACTGCACGACGTTGGAATAGATCTCTCCGTACGTGTTCTTGTGTTCGTCATACCAGGAATAGAGGGAGAGGAAGATGTTCTTCCTGTCCTCTTCGTTCTTGGCTTCCTCTTCCAAAGTCGTCCAGTTGGAAAGGTTTACCTCCACTTCCTTGCCGTCCGTCAGCTTGATCTTCTTCGGAGTGTAGTCGCTGACGGTGAGCTGGGAGTAAAGGTTAGCTCCTTCTCCGGTGATAGGGCCGAAGTCGGAGATAAGCTTCTCCAGAGCCGGCGAAAGGATGTGCTCCTTCTTCCGGAAGAGAAGATCCATCTGACGCTGCATATCCTTGTTCTCCGGATGGACGCGGATAAAGCCGTCCACCTTGTCCTTGCCTAGGGCCAGGATCTCCGGATCCGTATAGCTCGATGCGGAGTTGAGCTTGCTGAAGCTTAGCTCTACCTTGCTTTCGTCCGTGACGTTGCTGACGTTCTTCCTGTCGAGGTCTGCCCGCATCTGGGCAAACTCGGCGAGCCTGGATAACAGGGCTTCCGTCTCTCTGGTAAGCGCAAAGAACTTGGTCAGTCCATCGTCAGTCGAAAGCTTTCCTTTGAGACCCGTATATTCCGGGATGATCTTGCTGTCGACCAAGGCAAGATCCTTCAGGAAATCCTCTTCGGATCTGTAGATCTTAGAAAGATCCCATACTTCGTTCTTCTTTGCGTCCATAAGATACTGTCCTTTCCATGAAAACAATGCTTCTAGTATATCTTCTTTTCTTCTTCCCGTGGGGAAAAGGAATCCAGTTTGTCTTCCAGCTTCGTATATACATGTTCGACAAACCAGGGCTCCGTAGAGGCAAGAAGGGCTTCTTTCTTCAAAAACCACTTCACGCCGCTGTTCTCGTCTTCCTTGATCAGAAGAGGAAGAGTGTCGTCTCCTTCGAAGAGGTAGGTGACATTGAGGTGGAGATGGGAAGATACGTATTCCCCTCTCTTGATATGCCCGTCCACAGTCAGGGACTCCAGGGAGTAGATCCTAGGGGAGAGAAGCGTGATCGTCCTTAGTCCGCTTTCTTCCTTTACTTCCCTTGCCGCAACGGCGGCAAGGTCCTCTTCTCCGTCAGCATGACCGCCAAGCCAGCTCCAGGAGTTGTAGATCCTGTGGAAGCAGAGCAGAACTTTGGTCCTGTCCTTGCTTACGACCCAGGCGGAAGCCGTGAAGTGCATGAAACGGTTCTTCCTCTGGAAGACATCCTTCTCCGTCCTAAGAGCCTGAAGAAGAAGAGTCCTATCCTTTTCCTCCTGGAAGTTATACGGCTTATAGGCAACTAGGTCTTTCTCCAGATCCATGTCCTGTTCCTTCTTTCTCCTAGATTATAAAGGAAAAGGAGGAGGTTTATTTCCTTTTTCAGCAAAGACAGGAAGAACCTGTCTTTTCTCTTCCCTGTTCTTTGGTATAATAAATAATCATGGAAAACGAAAACACCGACCTGAAAAAGGAAATCAAAGTCTATACGATAGAGCTCCTAGTCTTTTCCGCGGTCTTCCTGGTCCTGGGTATCCTGATCCTTCTCCATGTCTGGATGATCAAGGGAACTTTCCGGAAGGTTATGGTATGGGTCTCCTTCTTCTGCTCCCTGATCCTGATCGGCACCTTCTTCTGGACCCTCTTCTCCAGGAAGCACAGGAAGAAGGCAAGCCTCCTGGATAAGGCACTTGCCCTTCCGGTTGCTCTTGCCGTCCTCGGTATGGATATCGCCACCTTCATCCTCGGAGTCGAGGAGACGAATGAATTTCATCAGACCTTCGTCGGCATCCTGTTCCTGTATATCGCTGTCGTCTATGTCATACAAGCCTTATACCATTACAGGCATCCGGTTCCGCTTCTTCTCTCCGCCTTAGGGGAGGAGGAAGGAAAACCGGCTAAGCCGCTTCCTATTGAGACTCCGGAAGAAGAGAAGAAAGACGAAGAGAATTTCCTAAGCAGGCTGAAGAAGAAGGAAGAAGAGAAGAAATAAGCAAAACGGGGATCCGGTCTAGAACCGGATCCTCGTTTCTTTTTCTCTGTCGAAGAGAAGAATCTCTTCCGAAGAGAAGGATACTTTGTTTTCTCCAAGCGGAAGAGGACAAGAAGAAGGAAGAAGGAAGGTGAAGAAAGGAGATAAGAGCCTATTGTCTTTCCCCTGGATGACGATCTTTGCTCCCTGCTTCTTCTCTTCTTCGACAGCAAGAGTCAAATAGCAGGACCCTTTCCCGAAGAGGGCATTGGGCCTGAGGGCAAAGAGGACGTCCTGGTCCTGGAGAGGAACCCTCTCCAGGATCCCCTCTTCTCCGACCAATAGCCTTCCTCTTCTTATCTCCGCCTGGAAGACGTTTGCCGGATACGGGCCTAAGAACCTTGCCGTAAATAAAGAGGAAGGATCGGAATAAACCTCCTGGGGGACACCTTCCTGGACAAGCTTTCCATTATTCAGAAGCGCAAAGAAATCGCAGATAGCGATTGCTTCTTCCTGGTCGTGGGTTACATACACCATCGTGATTCTTGTCTTCTTCTGGATATCCCGGATAGTCTCTCTCATCTCCAGCCTCAGCCTCTGGTCGAGATGGGAAAGGGGTTCGTCCAGAAGCAGGACCTTCGGGCTTTTGGCAAGTGCCCTTGCCAAAGACGCACGCTGCCTTTCTCCGCCGCTTAGCTCCCTGGGACGTCTCTCTAGAAGCGAAAGGATATCCGTATCCGTTGCTGCTTTTATTATCCGTTGGTCGATCTCTTCCGGGGTTAGTTTCCTTTTCTCCATGACATAGCTTCCGTCTTTGTTCAGATAGAAGAAGTCGGGAGATAAGGAAATGCCTTTCTTAGAAAGGTTTTCTTCCTCTTCCTTCTTTTTCTTTTCCAGCAGAAGAACAGCTTCCTTTATGCATTGCTTAGGGTCTTTCTTATTCGTTTTTTCTATAAGGCCTAAAAGGAAGGAAGAACCCTTCAGGGACAAGGAATATGTCCTAGCAAGGAAAAGCTCCTTCTTTTTCCTGGTCTCTCCTTCTGCCGTAGCAGGAAGCGGTCCTTTTAGGAGGGAAAGAAGAAGGGAGACATCGGAAAGAAGGACATCTTTCTTCTTTGCTTCTAGGATAAGCGGAGAAAGAACGAAGGATAGGTTCTGGTAGATGCTCATATGGGGATAGAGGAGAGGGTCCTGAGGAACGTATCCGATGCCTCTTTCTTCCGGAGGAAGAGAAGAGGCATCCTTGCCGTTGAAGAGGATCTTCCCGTCCTCCGGCTTCAGAAGGCCGGCGATCAGGTTCAGGGTCGTTGTCTTTCCGCACCCGCTCGGGCCAAGAAGCCCGAAGAGGGAGCCGTCCGGAATCGATAAGGAAAGGGAGTCGAGAGCTTTCTTCTCCTCTCCTTTCTTTTCCGGATAGGAAAGGGAGAGGGAACATAGATCGATTTTCATCTAGCCTTGGATCCCTTCGCTGTTCTTAGTCGAAGCAAGTCTTCTTCTGTTGCTTCCGTCCGGATCGAGATGCCCTATCTCCTTATGCTCCTTGATATCCAGGGTTACGATTCCGACAAGGTCGCTTAAGGCCATGCTTTTGGTCTGGAAACCTAGGAAGAGCATGGAAACGAAGTGGATAAGGACAAGAGGGATGTAGATCTGCAGCAGTGACAAGGAACCCAGGAAACTATACAGGATCTCCGATCCGAATCCTAGGAATATAGGAGTAATCATCGTTCCGGTAAAGAACTCGATGAAGAGGATCACGTCCTTGCCTAAAAACCGGACAAAGGAAGGAGTCGTATTGTCTGCCGTTGCCGGAACCAGTCCCATGATCCTGTATCCGGCTGTTCTTCCGTAGCCGAGAATCAGAGGGAGAAGGAGATAGGCGATGAGGAAGGAAAGGAGATAGGCAATGCAGATACCCAAGACCTCGTATCCGAGGTACTTCTTGAAGCTTTTCTGGTACGGAGGGAGGATTTCCTCTTTGTAGACGGTGTTGTAGGATTCGATCTCCTGGATGGCCGTATCGACGGCACCGCTAAGCAAAGCGGAAAGAGTGGAGATGACTGTCTTTCCGTCTCCGGAGTTCTTTTCGATATACTGGTTTGCCAAAGTGGTATTTGCCCTGCTCAGCACAAACACATCGCTTTCCGGAACAAAGGTGTCTTCGACTAGGCTCTTGTTATCCAAAGAAAGCTTCAGGATCTCGTTGTTGAGTTTCCCCCTGGTCATCTGGACAGGATTGTTGGAATAGTCTTTCTGGTGGTCGTTCCGGTAAGTCAGGTAGTAGTAGGCCAAGGAATCGTTGCTGTAGGCACCGTCCTTGTCCGTATAGAAGTTCGTTTCTTCGATCCTGACGCTGTTCTCTATCTCCTTGCTTCCGTCCCAGGACTTGAAAGCCATTCCGTACTTGTAGCAGGAGCTCTTCACCAGGGTGACGATAGCATATTCCGTCTCCTGGTCCGGAGTCCTTTCCTTTCCGTCGCTGTCCTTGGTCCTGAGGTGGGTAGCGAAGGTAAACTCCTTCGTCTTCTCCTCCTCGGTCTGGTATTTAGCAACGATATCTTTTCCGGAAGGTGTCATAGCCGCAACCGGCCTTACCAGGACTCCGTAGAAGAAGAGGGTCAGCAAGGCAACAATCAGGAAATCGATCAGGATTCCGAAGAAATGCCTTCCCCGTCCGGCTTCCTGATAATCCGAAAGATCCAGTTTCTTTTTCATGCTTGTCGCTCCTACGATGGTTCTAGTTTACCCCATGGAGAGGAGAAAGAGAAAAGAAAAAGACTAGTCAGGAACATAACTTTTGGCTTCTCCGAAAAGAAGAGGCAGGAAGAACAGCATCTCAAAAAGAGGAACGATGACTCCGTTCCGTGCAAAGATATCTTCTTCTTTCTCCAGAACGGAAGGAAGAAAAGAAGAATCCGAAAAAGCGGAAAAAAATAGTCTTTCCCGAGCAAACCGAAAGCAACCTTGATACTGCATTTGCAGATTTCGTCGAAGTCCTCTTCTTTGTAACGGCTTATATCTAAGGTGTTGCCCCGTTTCTGCACTATCTCCTTATAACGCCAAAGATCTTCTTTCCTTACTCCTTTTCCCGTCGAGAAGAAAGCTTCCGGATGCCTTAAGGGACAATCCCTGTAGGACTCCACCTTGGGAAAGTCTAGGAGGGGCTTTCCGAAATCTCCTGCTTCTTCGGAACAAAGGGAGGCCATCTCCTTACGCATTTTCCTTTTCTCTTTTTCGTCATAGCTCTTTTCCTGGTCGTCAAAATCAAGCACTAGGTAAAGGTAAGAAAAGCTGAGCAAAGAGGAATCGAGGGGTCTGTCTTTCTCGTTGAAGTATTCTCTTAAGGCATCAGCGGCTGTCGTACTGTCTGCTCCTAGATCCTGAATCTTCTTATAGAACATATAAAGATTCCCTTGGAGGGGAAGATACATAAAGTTATTGCCGGGATAGACCATGTTCAGCCTATCAATGATCCGGCATTCCGTTTTCTCTCCTTCCCGGAGGAAAAGAGTTCTATCACTCATTGTCGGAAGAGAATCCACCGTTCCGGTAGATCTTCTCCAAGTTATGCCCTTCCCGGAGTTCTTTGCCGGTGCACTCTTTTAGAGACTTGATCTTTCCGTCTGCGAGCAGGAAACAGCAATCCGGGCGAGTCTCCTGATTGTTCATTAGGGACGTGTCGTGTGTCGTAAGGAAAGCCTGTTTGCATTGCGAGGCTTTGATGCTTTCAAAAACAGAGGCTGCACTTTCGAAATGATAGAAAGCATCAAATTCATCGATGAAAAGGAAAGACACTTCCGAAAGACGGAGAGACCAGCAATAGGAAAGCCAGAGGGAGACAGTACCGCTGGACGCAATCGTAATTAGAGGAACAGCTCCCTTCTGGAAATTAGCCATGATGGTCGGCTTTCCAAGAAGCATCTCTTCGGAAAGGCTTACCCGGATATTGTTGCTGTTCAGGAAGGCTTCGAAGTCTTTTGTCTTTCCGGCCTGGATGACAAGGGAATCCAGGGTGCTTCCGTTTTCAATCAGTCCCGTGCACTGGTTTCCGTTGCTTAGGGATCGGAACCAAAGCATATGGTCAGCAAAAGAGATAAGGGCAGTAACAACCGGATTTGCGTTGCTTAAGGAATTGGCATAGATATAACGGACCAAAGAGACATGGTTGTTCACAAACCCTGCTAGGTTAAGTGTTTCAATCCCTTCCAAGGAGACCCGCTTCTCTTCAGGATGTCTGTAGTCGATAAAGAGGCTTTCCTTTCCGTTTATTAGAAGCTTCTCATAAACAAGCTCGGAAGGCGACGTTTTTCCGTAAAGATAGTCCACATGGTCTTTTCCGAACTGGAAAGTGTATTGGAACTCCGCTATGGAAAATGTATCCAGGTTGAGGTATGGACCGTTGACCATCTTTCCATCCAGAAGCTTTCCCTGGGATAGATGGGAGACTATGTCAAATAGGGCGAATCCAAGTGAGGATTTGCCGGAGCCGTTCTTTCCGTAGATGAGTCCGCGGGATACAATGCCATCCGTAACACAGTCCTTGGAGAAATCATAGTTTCCGGTAGAATCCAAACGAAAATCCAGTTCTCCGCTAAATGCACGGAAGCCTTTTACGCAGAAACGGGTTAGCATATGCCACCTCTCTTTTTGTCTATTCAAGAAGGCCTTAAGGAGTTTGTCAATAATAACCGTAAAAAAATCACGGCAAGTGGAACTGAAATATCCAAGGGAAGAAGAAAGGGCCGCCCGTGGCGGCCCTGTTCTATTGCTTGATCTTCGTCGTGCTTCGTTTCAGCTTCGCCCACTTCGGTTTCTTGAAGATACCTTCGATGATAGCGAATCCGTTGATGATCTCGAAAGTCGGGAAGAGGAGGAGTGACCAGAACATGACGCTCTTCTTCGTTATGATGAACTTTTTCCGTTCTGTCAGGAAACTTAGCAGCGGCTGGACCCAGAAAGGAATGAGGTAGCAGATAGAGGCAGCAATCACGACCGTAATCAGCAGCCCCTGCCAGGTGATGGCAAACGGGATCCCGGCAACCATGAGAGGACCTTGGAATCCGATCCAGAAGAACGTATAGAGGAAATAGAGCGGGAACCAGACGAAGCAGAGGAAGGCGGTCGGAATGGCAGCGATGTTCGTGTACTGGTCGAGGTAAGCCATCTTCATGCTCCACTTCACATGGGGATTGAAGAGGGACTTCCAGAATTCTCCGTATACTTTAAGACCGGTCGTCCAGTAGAGCTTGTTGAGTCCGTTGCCCATTCTGGTGTTCCGTTTGAAGACATCCTTCATCGTGGTCGGCTGATCTTCGTAGAGGATTGCTTCGCTGATGTATTCGACCTTCTTCTTGTCTTTGAGCAGGCGGTTCAGGGTGAACTCGATGTCGTCGCTGGTGGACATGGCATCCCAGTTGAGGCCGTATTCTGCCTTTACCATGGAGCAGCATCCGTTCATGACGCAGCCAAGGCGGAGAGCACTTCTCGTGCTGCAGGCAAACCGGTCGTCTCTTGCATACCATAGGCCGGTCATGCAGCTAAGCAGATTGTCCGTAAGGTTCTTGCTGTTCTCGTATGTTCTTCCAAGATCTACTCCGTCATCCGCGGCATCGTTTACGGCATGGAGGTAGTTCTTGTCTACCTGGTTGTCCGCGTCGATGAAGAGGAAGTATTCATAGGTCCCTTCGGGATCTTTCTTCAATTCATCCATGCCTAGCTTCATGCAGTAGCTGGCCTTCTGATGGGTCGGCTCATGGTCCGTAAGGATTACGGCCCTGGCACCATGCTTTACGGCAATCTCGGCTGTGTGATCCGTGCAGTTGTGGCAGAAGACGATGACGTGCTTCTTGTCCGCAGGATAGTCTGCCTTCAGGCAGGAATCGATGCAGTCTCCTATGACGTCTTCTTCGTTTCTGGCACGGATGATGAAGGTGAAGTCATGGATCTTCTTGGCCTTCGGGTATTTCCGGTGGGGAAGGAAGAAAAGAAGGCCGAAGATCAGCTGGAAGAGGAAAACGGATAAGACAACAGCAATGACGCCGATATCGACCCAGAAGAGAATTGAATTGAATAGATCCATTTGGATTGAGTCTCCCGTTTGCCCGGTTTCGGCGGGTTCTTATCCCCAAAGGGGATTAGGATTAACAAACTTAATTGTAAAGGATTGAGGGGGTAAAGGCAAGAAGAGGCCTTTTCCCGCTACTCTTTTTTCTGCAAGGTATAGCCGAGAAGCACGACCTCTTCGTGCTTCTTGGCTATGGTCTTCGTTCTTGAACCGGAGGGAAGAAAACCGAGGGAAAGAAGGAGACGGGAAGAACGCTCGTTCCGGCTGTCTGTCTCGGCAAAGAGGTAATCATATCCGGAATCCAGCAAAAATCTGATAACCGCTTTCATTGCCTCTTTCATATACCCGTGTCCCCAGACTTCTTCTTTGCTCTCATATCCGAGTTCTGCTCCCCTATCGGGAAGGTCTTTGATATGTTCGAGTTCTCCTATGGCATGCCCGTCAAGGACGAGGACCCAGGATTCGTTTCTCCGTCTTCTGACCCAGTTGGCGACAAGCCTTTTCGTGTCCTCGATTGTGCGGTTGGGAAGATAGAAAAGATATTTCGTTACTTCCGGGGAATGCGCCCAAAGAAATACATCTTCCGCATCCGACTCCTCCATCGGCCTGAGGAGCAGTCTTTCTGTTTTTATTAACGGCGCTATTTTCATGATTTGATTATAACAGGGCAGGCATAGTTTAGACCACTGGATTCATGTTTCGGTTGCTTTTTCAATTGCATTTCACCATAATAGGGCGGTCAAAAAGCAAAACCGCAGTGATGCGGCGACGCAAAGCTATAGGGTCTGTTATAATAATAGACAGCCAGTTGCCACGATACTTACTCTTATTGTCATGGCAGCTTGAAGGGTGTAGACTAATAAAATGTATGGACGAGAACAAGAAACGAAAGCTTGGTTTGGTATCGGCGACGACAATGACCATTTTTTCGTTGGCATCCTGTTTTGTAGGTGTTTATGCTTGGTTTCTTTCCCATAGAAGCGGTGTTACCACCGGAGATGCTTTTATTACTTCTACCCTTGGCGGACCGATCTGCGAAGTCTCCTTCCACGAAGAAGCCACCAACGATGTAATTACGACAGGTGTTCCGTATATCTTCAAGACGGATCCCTGCCTGACCTATACGATTGACGGAGCCGGCACGGTTACCGGACCTACCTATCCTACCGGAGGGTCTGCTCCGTCCCTTGGCACTTACGACCAGCTCGAAAGCAATCCGCATCAGATGCTGATGCTTTTTAAGATCCGGGAAGAGAGGCCGAACGATCTTACGAATCTGAAGATCCAGACATATACCGATACGAAAGAGATTCCGACAACACAGGTAAGCAACAAATATACGGATGGTTCTTTGGTTTATCAGGATACCACCAGCGGTGCTGTGCTAAGAGAACTTGCCGAGACCGGCAATCCGATGAGCAACATCATCCAGTTCCAGACCAAGGGATTAGAAACCCTTACTGCAAATACGACTTCGGATACTTTTTCTTATTATGTCGATGGCACGCAGTATACCACGACTTCCTCCGTCCACACTTTTTCCTCCTCCGTCTATAACCTTGCCGGAACTACAGCCGGCATCACGGAATTCACTAGCAGCAAGAAAGCTTTTGTTACCCTGAATGATTCTCTTTACACCTATACGATGCTTCCGGACCCGATTTATACCTATCCGGGCTCCGGTACAATCACGTATATTGCTTCCATCATCCAGTTCTCTCCGGATGTCCTGCAGTATATCTTCACTTTGAACCTCGGAAACGACATCACTATGAACCCGGATATCGATTCTTTGGGCTTTGCTTGGGATTGGCATATTTCGTTCTAGTTCTGCTTATGTTTTCTTGTATACAAGAAAATGAAAAATCTTTTTATTTTTCCCAAATCTTACTATAAAATTTTTCGGTGAATAGCAAAACCGCAGTGATGCGGCGACGCAAAGCTATAGGGTCTTTCTTCAAGACTGCCAGCTGCCTCGGGATATCCATCCTTGGTTTAGGTGGCTTTTTTTTCATTAAACGGAAGAAAAAACTTTGAATGAACGCAAACTTTCGGAATAAGGTCCTCATCGGAACTAGTGCTCTCACCCTGACTTTCGGTCTTGCCATAGCAACTTCTGCTTTGGGCTGGTTTACCAGTGGCAATACGATTGATCCTTCGGTTTCGACTGCCAGCAAGAATGCCTACTTTGCCGGAGGCAAGGGAACCAGTGATGATCCTTATCAGATTGCTAGCGCCACTCATTTCTATAACCTCTGCTGGCTGCAGTACCTTGGCAAGTTCAACCAGCCTGCATCCAAAGGCCAGACTGCTGTAAAACAGACGTATTTCGTTTTGAATAACGATATCGACCTTTCCGAGATTTCCTCTACGGATTCAAGAACCCTGACACTTCCTCCGATCGGAACCACCGACAACCCGTTCGTCGGAAACTTCGACGGGAAAAGCTTTACCATCAAGAACGCCCATGTAATCAGCGGCGGAAGCTCCAGCTCTACTGTCGATACGGATTATCCGATTCATCCTTATGCCGTCAAGAACGGAGCCTCCGGCATCAACATCTCCGGCCTTTTCGGAGTTGTAGGGAGCCTAAGTGAAGCAACTTCCTCTACTACGACTTCTGCAGCAGTTACTTACAAGGATGTTGCTAGCGGTGCTACTTCGACGACGAATATGACTTATAACCCCAGCATCAACGCCATCAAGAACGTCAAGATCGCTGGAATTGAAGTAGAGAACAAGCTGGAGCAGAACCTTTCCGGTCTCGCTATCGGCTTTATGAACGGAACAGCTTCCGGAATCAGCCTTACGGATAGCGGGACGGTTTCTTCTTCGGTTGTTTTTGATTCTACAGCTCCCCAGGCTTACAGCACTGGGAGTCTTTCTGTTCTGACTAACAGAACTGCCCTTTCGGATTACTCGCTGGTCGGGACGGCAACAGCAAGTTACGTACAAAGCGTAAATAGGTCTACTTCAGAAATCTATACCCCGGATACTTCTTCGGCGGATTTCACGGCTGCTTCCGGTACTTTGACCGACTGGGGCGGAAGTATTGATTTCACTACCGCCTACAAAAACCTAGCTACTCTAAAAGCTAAGGCAGAATGGACGATGGACCGGTCAACTAGCGATGTCCATCCACTTAAAGAAACCAACGTTGCAAGCACGGGAGAAAACCCTAAGGTTTCCAATTCCTTGAACTATGACTATGGAATGGTAACTAAGGATGAGGAAATGACGACAGATACTTCGGGTTCGACTACCTCTATGAAGAAAGCACTTCGTTTCTCGCAAAAAAAGGGAATGGAGTATTATTTTCCGAATGCTACGATTTCTGATTCCTCCAAACAGTATTCTTCCTTCCAATTCTGCCATGATGCCATCAATTCTGTATCCGTTAATACAGGTGGAAAACAGAAAACATTAAATGGCATCAATTTTCTTCAGGCAAGTTGCTCTAGTTATGGTTTCTCAAATTCAATTTCGCATGAAACGAAAGCCGCTGAGACTACATCTTCTTCCCACACTGGGTTACTAATTTATACGGACTCAAACTATCTATCTTATGAAACAGTGACTGGTGAGGATGACACCATCTCCTTATCCATTTCTAATGCCACTTCCGATAGCGATGCTGCTTCCTGGTGGTATGGTGAAAACGGGGGAGATATCTTCACTGTCTATGGAGGAACCAAGTATTATTTGAATTCCGACTTTTCCGGAAACCTTTCTCTTAGTACTACGGCTAGTACTTTGTGGAAGGAAAGTATCAGCAATGGCAATGCAATTTTTACAACCACATCTATTACTGTCGGAACCGATACAGAAAGTATGGAGCTCGAACTTTCCTATAAGTCGGGGTGGCTTGCAGAAGCTCCATATTACACAATCCAATGCGGAGGTTATTACTTAGCTTATAACACGAGCAGTGGCAGTCTTGTCACCGGTACAACTAGCCTAAGTAGTCTCAGCAGCACTCGATCCGCATATTTTGTTAAGAAAACCTATTCTTTAACTACTGCTATTACCGATCCCGATGATTCCACTAAAAAAATCGTGGACTCTGCAACTTATTTCCAAACGAGGGATGCAACTACCACGTATACCTTGAATGTGAATGGCTCTCGTACTCCTGTTTTAAATACCAATGCCGTAGCTACAACTTCTACTGCCGTAAACTCTACCTTATTCCTTTACCAAAATGGTAGCCATTCCTATTTGTTTACTCAGGGAACAGATAATTATGGTGATCCTTTTGTTGCCAGCGGAAATACCGGCAATCCAAAAGCGGAGTATTATCTTTGCTATAATTCGGGATGGAAAACAGCTAGTGTTAATAAAATAGCTTATGAATATGTCCTTACAATTGGAGAACCCACATTGAGTACTTCTGATTCCTCCGAATCGGAGTCCTATATTAGAACGACGAATACAACTGCGACAGAAGAATCTACGATTGATACCATCGATACTTATTTTCCTTTGAACAACAACAACAATGACCTTGAAGACAAGAGCCATTCTTCGGAATCCTTTGGCGTTCCGGGAGAAAGGAATACCGGGTACTTTACTTCCGGTTCCCATTTAAATGATGATCCCTGCTCCGATATGCGTTTTAAACCCTTCTATGAAAGTGGCGGCGGTAGTGCTCAAAATACTGCATATAGTGGTAACATCTCCTATGCATCTTCGGATACTAGTAAGTCGTCTCCTACTTTAGCGACCTGTTACACAGTTGCCGCGGATAGAGAAAGAACAAGCAGTGCTTCTCCAATTTACACAACTATTGGCACCGATGGAAAATATTCCTATACGGATAATGGCACTACTGTTACAAACCAGTTCAAAAAATACAAGGCCTCCAAAAGCAAATTTGAGACTGAATCTTTGCCCCAGAAATTGGATCTTGCATTCACCTCTACAGCCAACAAAGCCGACCATAGTATTTGCGGTTTCCATTTCAAGTCTAATTCGAGTTCCCCTGACTTTGGCAAGGATACGGTAACAATTCCGAATGCGTATGTAAACGACGATTCTTCTAACCCTTGGAAAACAAATTATGAAATTCCGAATCCCTGTGTTGATTTCTATCTTAAAGGCTCTGGTTACGTTAATTTCTTTTCCGAAACCGATTATGGAGGGAACAACTCTTTTTTCGGGGTTAACTTAATCCATCGTGTAAACAACCAATATTTAGGGGTCTATAAGATTAAAACCGTTTGGGCTGAAGCAGACGATTTGAAAAAGGACGGAGATTCTTATATCTATGAACTTTGCGATTCGAGTTGGAATACTATTGGGTATACTCAGCCTTACAATTCCCATTTGAATCTAACGACTAAAGCCTTGGAAAGGCATCCAATCTCTTTTGATTCCGATGGCAAGCGAACTATTTCCACTTCTTCCTTGGATGATACTTACCGGTTTACTGTATTAGATTCAAAGCCAGCTTCGGGCGTATATACTAAGAGGGTTTTCGATACCAAGTGGCTAATTGACCTAAGTGCAATCAATGGCACGTATAAGAATAAATTTTTCTAGAGAAGGATAAACCAAAGTGTTGCTGCATGACTTCAAAGCAGTATAATCATCCCGTTACATTGTGACTGTTCAAGAGTCTGCCATGATGACAATGTAACAATTCCCTTCATGGCGGATTCCTGAA
>JAEWSP010000010.1 GCA_023459795.1 Bacillota bacterium | reverse complement strand
TCCACGGACGACAATCCGCTTACCGCCTCCTTCACCTTCTTCGTGGAGCCGACCTACATCGCCAGGATGATCGACAGCTTCACCTCCTACGATCTTGGCGACGGACTCTCCTTCACCGGAGACATGAAACTGACTTCTGCCAAGGCCAGCGATGCTGCCTCCAGCAAGGATTCCGTCACCGACTATGCCTATACCGTCAACATGAAGAAGGATGCTCAGGCTACTTCTTTCCTGGATGCTTTCTCCTTCGACCTCGGTCTTGAGAAGAAGAGCAACACTATTGTGGATTTAGTCCTCGGTGGTGTTCTTAGCGGAGTGACCGGAAACATGAACCTCATGAATTTCAAGAGCATTCATCTTTCCTATATCGGCGGAGGGAATTGCGATTTCACTGCCACGATTCCGGATCCGGATGATTCCACCAAGCAGGACTATGCCTACTGCGAAACCATCAGCCTTCAGACCATCCTTCCAAAGCTTGCTAGCCTGATTTCTTCCGTTTCCTCCTCTTCCTCTTCCGTTACTACTCTTTCCCGTTCTGCTGCTGTTCCTTCCCTCGGAGGAATCGATATTCCCGGAATCCTCTCCAAGATTGATTTCTCTACATACCTTCCTATCCTGAATGGACTCCTTGTAATCGATGACACGGACGGAACCAAGGGCATCTCTATCAACCCGATGATTCTTCCTACTCTCCAGGGAGTCATCGATCAGGCGAAGGCTTCTGCCATCTCTGCAATTTCCGGAACAGGTGTTTTGGAATCTTTGGTTTCCTCTCTGTTCCCCGCTGCTCTTTCGGATATCCGCTTTACTGTCGATATTGATGAATCGGGAGCTTTCAAGGACTTCGGGCTTTCCATCAAGGATGTCAAGAAGATCAAGGACAGCACGGATGCGACAGGTGTTGCAACGGTGGATTATCCTTACGACTATTTCACTGCCGACTGCAAGAAGGCCGCTGCTGCTCCCTCTGCTGACTACTTCACCAATCTGTCTACCGTTTTGGACGGCCTAGAAGCGGATGCTGCCAAGGTTAATACCGTTCTTAGCCTCAAGGCTGAACTTGATTCCTACCTTTCTTCGGGAACGATGATTATGGATCCGTCCTCCCTTTCCCACAATCCTTTAGCCTTCATTATCCCTATGGACTACAAGTATTCCGTCTACAATGCCTTGATTTCTTCGGACGGCTTCAAGAGCGTTCTTCCTACCTTCAATACTGCCTACAAGGCCCTGACTGTCGGAGATGATGCCGTTACGAACAAGCAGATGGTGAATCCGATTCTTGCTTCCTATGGACCGTACTATTCCTTCCATGCCAAGAAGAGCGGAATTGTCCTTGCCGATAAGGCTTATTCTGCCCAGGTCGGGGATGTCATCTCTCTTGGCGATGAAGCTATCTTTGGATCCGAGGACACCCTTTCTTCTGCCATGACCTATACGGTCGAAGGCTTAAGCACGCTGGATGACTTCGATGATCCTGTCGGGGACCCGAATGTCACCTTCGATGCCACGAACAAGACCATTACCATTGTCTCCCTTCCTATGGAAGCCAGATATGTCACGGTAACTGCGGATGTTCCGGATGATACTTCCTTCGGTGCCGTTTCCTTCCGCTTCCTTCTTCCTGCCGCAGCAGCTGCTACTAAGTAGCTGCTGATCCGGAAAATGAAAAGACAGCATGGCCTTAAGCCATGCTGTTTTCTTTCCCCGAAAAAAGGCTTCCCTATCTAGGACAGCCTTCCAATTAGCACTTGTCGTCGCAGAGAAGAAGAATACCGGCAATCTGGCTGACGAAGATCAGGGCACAGACCTTGGTTCCGACAGAAATTGGTCTCTTCTCATCTAGGGAATGCCAGATGGAAACCGTGATCGGTATGCACCAGGCTAGAGGAATGATGCAGAATCCCATGCAGATGCAGGAGATAAGGAGGAAGACCTTTGCAACCATCCCAAGAGTGTCTTCTTCGCTCTTCACCGATTCTGTTGTAGCTTCTTTGACAGTCGCGTTATTAACTGCACAGCCGCATTTCGGGCAGACGACAGCATCATCCAAAAGTTCGGCTCCGCAATGAGAACAATACTTCATATTTACTCCTCTCTTTTTTTGATATTATAACCTTTTCGTTTGCAAAGTAAAGGCGATAATAGGGGAATATTACGAAAATTTATTTTCATCCAAAATAATTTTTGATGAAAATTAATTTTCAAAAAAGCGCTAATTTTTGGTTTTCGAAATAATAAAAAATGTACATTCCTTTCCTGATGCTTTAAAATTATATATAGGGGGATATTCAAAAATGGGAAGTTGTGCTGTTAAAATCACTGAATCTATCCCATCCCTTCCGAAACAAGAGCAGATGCTTGCCCGGTATATTTTACGGAACCTAAGTTTAATTCCAATGATGTCCATCACCGACCTTGCCAAAGCATGCCATTCCAGCCCTTCTACGATCTGCCGCTATAGCCGCTTTCTAGGCTTTGAAGGCTATCCGGATCTGTCCAAGGCTATTTTCCTGGAAGTCAGTTCTCCGGAACTCAGTATAGCGGATGTTCCGATTACCGATAAACGGGGAAAGAAACTAAGTCCCACAGAACAAACTATCCGGGACGTATCTCTTGGCAATGCGGAAGCTATCCGTACCTCCTTCCAGATCCTGGATGCCCGTATGGTCGACAAAGTCGTCAATCTATTGGATAAAGCCGGGAAGATCTGCTTCTATGGCATCGGCGGATCGGCAATTACTGCCAGAGAAGCCATGTTCAAATTCCAGCGTATCGGACTGGACTGCCAGGCCTATGGATCCTTCCAGGACCAGATCCTGTCAGCCGCTATTCTTACCCCGAAAGATGTTGCCTTCTTTATTTCCTATTCCGGAGAATCCACGGAGCTTATGAAAACCCTGAAGATAGCTTCCGATAATAAGGCTGCAACCGTCGGACTTACCAAGTATTCTTCGAATAGAATTTCTAGGGCTGTAAAATACTGCCTCCACCACGCTTCCGTTGCGGATGGAAAGAGAACGAACAATACGAAATCCAGTATTGCACAGCTGAATGTCCTGGATATCCTGTTCACCCTCCTTGCAAAGAGGAGAAACGAGGATCTGGAGCATTTCTACAAGCAGGCCTACGAAGTCTTCCCGGACTGGAAGAAACAGTAAAAGTGCGGAGGAACTTAAGTTCCTCCGCTTTTTTGTGAAAAATCGCGAACGGATAAGCTTGACATATAACGTTTTCAAAAATATAATAACGCCTGTTCTTTTATGCCAAGAAAGAGAATCCTTACCAAGGAAGAAGTGCTTGATACCGCGCTGAAGATTACGGAAGAAAAAGGCGTAGAAGCCCTCTCTTCCCGCTCTTTGGCGATGGCTCTCCATACTTCCACGCAGCCGCTCTTCACCCTTTTCCACGGAATGGAGGAGATTCTTTCCGGAGTAAAGGAAAAAGCCTATGCGGTATATGACGGATTGCTTCTGGAAGCCCTCCAGAAGAAGACAAAGCCGTTCAAAGCGGTCGGTATTGCCTACATCTGTTTTGCTTCCGAGAAAAGAAATCTCTTCCGTCTCATCTTCATGTCCGAAAACGACCAGACATACAACCATTTCACTATCGACCATAATGCTTCCTCCATCCGGAAGAGCATAAAGGAGGAATACCATATCTCCGAAGAAGAGACGGACCGTCTCTACTTCGAAAGCTGGATATTCACTCATGGTCTTGCAGTCGCAATCGTTACCGGGACCGCCAGTTTCCCGCCGGAGAGCATTAGCGGGATGCTTACCGATGTCGTACAGGGAATCCTTCTGAAGTTTGCGGAAGAAAGAAAGGGGCCGGGAAATGGAAAACAGCATTGAAGTCAGGAATCTATGGAAGAGCTTCGGGGATGTGAAGGCTGTCCAAGGCATTTCGTTTGTCGTTCATAAAGGAGAGCTTTTTGCATTCCTGGGACTGAACGGCGCCGGAAAGTCGACGACCATCAATATGATTACGGGTGCTCTACGGAAGGATGAGGGGACAATCCTTATCAACGGGCTTAACATCGACGCGAACATCGATAATATCCGAAGCCAAGTCGGAATCGTCTACCAGAGCGGAGTCCTCGACCGTTTCCTGACGGTCAGAGAGAATCTCCGATACAAGGAAGGTTTATACGGATATACGGGGACGAAATTCGAGGATAGGCTTAAGGAAGTCGTGGAAGAACTCGACCTGGAACCGATCCTGAATAGACCTCTGGGGAAGCTATCCGGCGGCCAGAAGAGAAGAGTCGATATTGCGAGGGCACTATTCCATAGGCCTTCCATTCTGATCCTGGATGAACCGACGACCGGACTGGATCCCCAGACCAGGAAGACGGTCTGGAAGGTTATCGACAAGGAGAGAGAGGAAAAAGGACTTACTGTTTTCCTTACTACCCACTACATGGAAGAGGCTGCCGAAGCCCACTATGTCGTCATCCTTGACCACGGGAAGATAGTGGCTAACGGTTCTCCTATCGAACTGAAGGAGAAGTACAGCCATGACTTCCTATACTTCTACCATTTCGGGGACAAGCAGAAAGAGATGGTAAAATTGGAAAGCCTCGAATGCAAAGAAGAAGAGGATAGAATGAAGATAAGAATCGAGAACTCTTCCAAGGCACGTGAACTGCTCTTGAAGTATCCGGATGCATTTACTGATTTCGAAGTGATTAAGGGGAAGATGGACGACGTCTTCCTTGCCGTTACGGGGACAGAGATTACCAAAGGGGAAGAAAAACATGCTTAAGAAAGATATTTCTGATTTCTGGTGCCTTACCAAGCGAGACATGAAGGTCTTCCTCAAAGACAAGGGATCGCTTCTCTGCTCTTTGATTACCCCGGTTGTACTAGTCGTACTCTACATGACTTTCCTGAAAGGCGTTTATGAGGATTCCCTTCTCTCTATCCTGAAGAACTTCGGAATCGAGACGATCTCTTCCAAGCTTCTCCATGGTTTCTCCTCTTCCCTGCTTCTTTCCTCGATTCTGGCAACCAGCTGTGTCACCATGACATTCTGCTCCAACACGATCGTTGTCGACGACAAGAACAAGGGCTGCATCCAGGATATCGAAGCAGCACCGGTAAAGAGGATTGTCATCTCCTTATCCTATTTTGCTTCCAACTGCATCTCCACTCTTGCCGTAAGCGGCATTGCCCTGGTGCTGGGATTCCTCTATATTGCAATCTCCGGGTGGTTCCTTTCGGCGCTGGATGTTCTTTTTCTGCTCCTGGCCGTTATCCTGATTACCCTCTTCGGTTCCCTGTTTGCCTCCATCCTGATGAGCTTTATGAAAAGCCAGGGTACCGTTACGGCCTGCTCCATCACTATCAGCTCCTTATACGGATTCATCTGCGGCGCCTATATGCCGATCTCCTCTTTCAGCAAAGGGGTAGCCAATGTCTGCTATGCCCTCCCGGGGACCTATGGAACGATGATCTTGCGGCATTTCCTTATGTCCGGGGTTCTCGATGCCCTGGAGAAGGAACTTGGGACGGCAATCGGTGCAGAGAACGCCTTGAAGGCAACGGATGCCCTAGGGAAGGGATTCGATATCCGGATCGAAGCCTACGGGAACAAGGTCAGCGTTTCTACCGCCTTCCTGATCATCGGACTTACCGTGGTCGGACTGCTTCTAGCTTATTCTCTTCTGGTCTTCCTGAAGGGAAGAGAAGGAAAGAACAGGAGTACTCTTCTAAAAAATACGGCGAAGTAGGCGAGGCTTTTTTTCTTTCCCTGTTTTATTTTTTTGAGACGGAAAAAGAATTCTTCTTTCTTTTTGCGGTGCCATTTCTTCCGGGGTAAACACTTACTTCCCTTAAAGTGCCCGGTAAGCTAGGATTCCTTCTCCGGAATTGGTAGAATCTAAGGCTGAGTTTTGGAAGGAGAAAATGAAATGCTGAATATTTCCAATGTTTCGATGCAGTTCGGAGGAAGGGTCCTCTTCAAGGATGTCAATGTTGCCTTCACTCCGGGCCAGTGCTACGGAATAATCGGTGCCAACGGTGCCGGAAAATCTACCCTTCTCCGTATCATCTCGGGAGAACTCGAGCCCACCAGCGGAATTGTAACCAAGGACCCCAAGGAGAGAATGTCGATTCTCCGTCAGGACCACAACGCTTTCGATGACGTGGAGGTTTTAAGAACCGTTCTGCTTGGCCATAAGCACCTGGTGGAAATTATGGATGAGAAAGATGCCCTTTATGCAAAGGCTGATTTCTCGGACAAGGACGGAGAGAAGGCAGGAGAGCTGGAGACGGAATTCGCCGAGATGAATGGCTGGAATGCCGAAACGGATGCCACCTCCTTACTGGTGGAACTTGGTATTCCAACTGAATTCCATCACAAGAAGATGGGAGAGCTCGATGCGAGGATGAAGGTGAAGGTTCTTCTTGCTCAGGCACTATTCGGAAATCCGGATATCCTGATCCTCGATGAGCCTACGAATAACCTGGACGTACACGCCTGCAACTGGCTGGAGGAATTCCTCATCAACTTCGAGAACACCATTCTTATCGTCTCCCATGACCGTTACTTCCTCAACAAGGTCTGCACCAGGATTCTGGATGTCGACTACAATGCCATCAACCTGTTTGTCGGAAACTATGACTTCTGGGTCAAATCGAGCCAGCTCATCCAAACCCAGATGCGGGATCAGAACAAGAAGAAGGAAGAGCGGATCAAGGAACTGCAGGATTTCATCCGCCGTTTCTCTGCCAACGCCAGCAAATCCAAGCAGGCTACTTCCCGGAAGAAGTCTTTGGAGAAGATCGACCTGGATGAAATCAAGCCTTCCAGCCGCCGTTATCCTTTCATCGATTTCCGCTCCGAGTTCCTGCTCGGAAACGATGTCCTCACTTTGGAGAACGCCAGCAAGGAAGGATTCTTCTCGAATCTCTCCTTTACGATCCGGAATACGGACAAGGTTGCCTTCGTTGCCGACAACTCTCTTGCTATTACGAAGCTCTTCGACTGCATCGCCGGAAAGGATACTTTTGATTCCGGCAAAAGCAAGATGGGCATCACCATCCATCCGGATTACATTCCTTCTTCCTTTTCGGAACTCGACAACATCGACGAAAGCCTCGTCAATTTCCTCCGCCCCTACGGAAAAGAAGATACGGATGCCTATATCCGCGGATACTTGGGAAGAATGCTCTTCTCCGGGGAAGAGGCTTTGAAGAAAGTCAAAGTCCTTTCCGGCGGTGAGAAGGTAAGGCTCAGATTCTGCAAGATCATGCTGAATCCTGGAAACCTCATCCTTCTCGATGATCCGACGAACCACCTCGACCTGGAGGCTATCGAATCCCTGAACAAGGCGATGCTGGAGACGAAGT
The DNA here is from genome assembly GCA_023459795.1 of Bacillota bacterium. Lineage (GTDB taxonomy): Bacteria > Bacillota_I > Bacilli_A > RFN20 > CAG-288 > Enterosoma. Next base: position 9,158 of record JAEWSP010000010.1, on the reverse strand, counting down.
CCGTTCTTCTCTTCTCCTCCCACGACCGGGAGCTTCTGAACTCCATTGCCAACAGGATCATCTATCTCCGCGCCGACGGTTCCTTCCTCGACAAGATCCTGACCTTCGATGAATTCGAAGAATATCTCTACAACACCGAGAAGAAGTCGATCTAATAGCAACAGCACCTGCAAAAGCAGGTGCTGTTTTATTTGAAGCTGCAAAAGCTCCAGCCTTGTAGCGAAAGCCATATGCTGGGCTGAGGAACAGCCTTACCTGCAAAATCCCTTTGCTTTATTCCTGTTTCCGGATGACGTCGGGCTTGGATTTTCGCCTACCCTCCTAAATGCCTTGGCCACCTTACCTCCCGAACAAGAAGAATTCCTTTTGGGGTCCTTCTTGATCGGTAGGCCTCCTTTTAGATATGTACGCCAAATTCCCGAATGAGAATTGCCAAGATTAGTTGGCGGCTGTCAAAGGGATGAAAGAAAAATTAAGCTACATGGAGATAATCTGGAAGGAATATTGACGGCAAAAAGAGGAAAAGACTTTCTTTTCCCGCTGTGATAACCGCAACGGAATATGCCTATGGAAGAGTAATGTGTACCCTATTTCTACAATAAGTCTCTCTTCCTGACGTAAAACTTCTTGGCAACCGTGCAGAAGAGCATATAACCGGCGATAAAGAGAAGGAGGAAGGCGTAATAGAGTCCCGGCAAGGCACCAAGACCGAGGATCCGTCCTACCGGAGTGTAGGGAAGAGAAGTAACAAGAACAAGGCCGACGACATCCAAGAGCACAAGAAGCCTGGAAGGAGTGCTCTTGTAGAAAGGCAGGTGGCGGCTCCTAAGCATCAGGATGACAAGGGTCTGGGTGAACATCGACTCCACGAACCATCCGCTCTGGAAGACAGCCTTGAAGGTTTCCTTCCCGGCGGCATTAAGGCTAGCATAGCTGCCTCCTGCTGCCCCCGGCGAAATCAGGAAGAAGAGGACCAGGAAAGTCAGGATATCGAAGATGGAGCTTAAGGGTCCGAAAGCCAGCATGAAGGAGATGACGGATTTGGAATCCCAGTTTCTCGGCTTCTCGAGGTATTCAGGGTCGACATTGTCCCAGGGAAGCCCGATGCACATGATGTCGTAGATCAGGTTCAGCATAAGGAGGTGGACAGGTTCCATAGGCAGGAAAGGCAGGAATGCGGAAGCAACGAGCACGCTGAAGACATTGCCGAAGTTGCTCGAGGCGGTGATCTTCAGGTACTTCATCATGTTCGTGAAAGTCTTTCTTCCCTCCTTGATTCCTTCCTCCAGGACCATGAGATCCTTCTCCAGGAGGATGCCGCTGGCTGTTTCCTTGCAGATATCGGAGGCGCTGTCCACGGAGATTCCGACATCGGCAGCCTTCAAGGCTGCCGTATCGTTGATTCCGTCTCCCATGTAGCCGACGGAATGGCCGTTCCTCTTCAGAAGGGAGACGATCCTTCCTTTGTCCTCGGGGGAGAGCCGGGCGAAGATGGAATACGTCTCCACAGTCTTCTGCAGCTCCTCATCCTCCATGGATTCGATTTCCGGGCCAAGGACGATAGGGGAGCTGTCCAGCCCTACCTGGCTGCAGATATAGGCGGTGACCCTCTCGGAATCTCCGGTCAGGATTTTGATCTTTATGTGCTGCTTCTTAATTGCGTCAAGAGCCGATTTTGCCGATTCCTTCGGCGGATCGAAGAAAGCCAGGAATCCGATCAGAACCATATCCTTCTCGTCTTCGACGGAGAAGTTCCCCAGGACTTCCGGGGAGGTTCTCTGGGCAATAGCAATAACCCTCATTCCGACGCTGGACATGGAGTTTGCCTTCTTCCGGATGAAAGCAACGACTTCCTTGTCCAGAGGCTTGATGGAATCCCCGTAGTCGGCATAGGAGCAGATGGAGAGGATCTCTTCCAAGGCACCTTTCGTGATCAGCTGTCTCTTCCCGTCCTTGTCTTCGACGACAACCGACATCCTCCTCCGTTCGAAGTCGAACGGAATCTCGTCCACTTTGCGGTAGTTGTCCGTGAGGGAGAGATAGCCTTTTTCTCCCAGGAGTTCTTTCTCCTTGTCGACGATGGCATTGTCGATAAGGTTGGTGAGTCCGGACTGGTAGTAGGAGTTCAGGAAGGCATGCCTTAATACCCGGTCGTCTTCCTTCCCTTCTACATTGATATGCTTTTCCAGGACTACCTTGTCTTTCGTAAGGGTCCCGGTCTTGTCCGTGCAGAGGATATCGATAGCTCCCAAGTCCTGGATGGAGTTCAGGTTCTTGACGATGACCTTCTTCCTGCTCATCCTTACGCTTCCTTTGGCAAGGCAGGTCGTGACGATCATCGGAAGCATCTCTGGGGTAAGGCCGACGGCAATCGAAACTGCAAATAGGAAAGCTTCCATCCAGTCGTTCTTCCTGAAGCCGTTGATAAGGAAGACAAGCGGAGTCATGACAGCCATGAAGACTAAAAGGACCTTGGAGATGGAGTTCACTCCCTTCTCGAAGGAGGTCTTCTCCTTCTTCCCTTCAAGGTTCTTTGCCATTCCGCCGATCATCGTGGAATCCCCGACCCGGATGACTAGCCCGATGGCAGCTCCGGAGATGACCGTCGTTCCCATATAGACGATGTCGGAAAGCTCCGTCAGGGCCTGCTTGTCCTTGGGGCTGTTCTCCGTAAACCTTTCGACCGGTTCGCTCTCCCCGTTCAAGGAGCTTTCCGAGACGAAAAAATCCTTCGTGGACACAAGACGGATATCCGCCGGGATGATATCCCCTCTTCCCAGGAAGACGATATCCCCGGAGACTACCTCTGCAAGAGGTATCTCCTTCCGGTCTTCTCCTTTTCTCTTGATGGCAGTAGTCGTCGAGATGGCGGAAGCAATCTTGGCTGCCTCCTTGCCGGATTTGGATTCCTGGATGAAACGGAGAAGACCGGAAAGCAGGACCATCGAGACGATGATGACGAAGGTCGAGAAGTCCTTCTTCCCGTCCCTCGGGTAGAGGACGTCCGTAAACAGGGCCACGACGCTTAAGAGCATCAGGATCAAGGAGAACGGATTGATTAAGGCGTCAAAAAGCCTCTTGAAAAGGGAAGGGCCTTTCCTAGAATGGATGATATTCTCCCCTTTCTGATCCCGGGAATCGGAAACCTGCTCTTCGCTTAGGCCGTCTAATGTCGTATGGAAATACTGCAAAGCCTCCTCTTTGGTCAGGCTTGCAATCTTCCTTACTTCCTGATCGGAAGCAAGGCGCAGCTTCTTGCTGCGCTCTTTGATTTCTTTCTTCATGTTTTTCTCTCCTTTCGAAGGGAAAACCTGTTTTGCTATCGCACTTAAAAGACAGGAAAAGAGGTTTTCTCAGACTGACTACATGAACCAGGCAGATCCATAGATAGCCTCCTTTCCTGTCTATAAAAAAGACACCGGGCGTTATCCTTAGCCGGTGTCTTAAAAAGCCGCAATAAGCACCGTGCAAGCTTTAACTCAATAAGGCGTGGACGGCATTATGCGATACCTTGTTTTTCGATATCACCTTTTCAAACCCTCGAATAGAGTCTCCTCTATTTTGCGGCAGCCATCCGTATCCTTAAAGTAGTCTCGCCTATCGGACAACGGAAGCAAGTATAGCCTACTATTTCAAGTTTTACAAGTTTTCTTTTCTTTTCTTTTCCTGGAAAAGACTTATTTTCTAGGATAGAAAGCTAGGAAACAAGGCAGGTCTCGATTGCCGATATCTGCTCTTTTGTTAGCCCTCCTTTTTCCAGATAGGATTCTGCACCGGCAAAAAGGGCATCCTCATGGACTTTGCTTTCTTCTTTTTCTCCGGTCAGGACAAGAAGGAGATTTCCGAAATACAGAGAGGAGACAGCCTCATATCTTTCCGGTGTTGCTTCTTCCGTGATGCCGTAGTAGTTCTTATATGTCAGCATATAGTCTTTCTTGATCTCTCCAAGGCTTGCCTTGGAAAGCGCTAGAAGCAGTGCACAGAAGACTCCGGTCCTGTCTTTTCCTTCCAGGCAGTGGACAAGGAAAGGCCCTTTCTTGTCTGTAATGGAATAGAAGGCATCCGCTACTTCCTTGGTATAGCTGTCCGAGGTGTAGTCTGTGCCTAGATCCATAGCCAGGACATCCCCCTTCTCATAAAGGGAGGCATAGTACGGAGCAGCAGCTCCGTTTGCCAAGACATTGGAAGCCAGTTCTTCTTTGCTGTCTCCTAGGTTGAAGACATACTGGATGTTGCTTGCCTTTGCCAGGGCATCGGCATAAGAGGCACGGTTTTTGGAATCATCGCAGCAGGAAGCAGAACGGGAAACGAAATCCTTCTTTAGTTTTCCTCCCGCAAGAAACCGGAAGTTAGCGAATTCGGCATCGGAAGAATAATCCTCCCGTTTGTTGGAATAGCTTAGGTTCAAGGAATTCTGGACGGATAGGTATTCTCCCTTTTCATGGAGGGTAACCGTCATCTTGGTATCTGCTGTTACCTTGGATTCGCTCCAAAGGGAACTGCCTTGAGCCCTAGTAATAGAGACATGCTCATATCCTGGATACCCGCAGGCGACTAGCTCCCCAGTAGGGACATAATACCCGTTGTAATACGGGATGTTTTCTATCTTGAATCCGTTTGTGAAGGAGATATCGATGCCGTCTCCGAAAGAAAAACCGAGGCTGTTGAAGTCCTCTAGGGGAATCCCCATCAGGATGGAACCGAACTTGGTATCCTGGATAACTCCTATCTCTCCCGTAGAAAGAGGAGCATCCTTTTTGCCGCAGGAAACCAGAGAGGCAGAGAAAAGAAATGCCAAGGAAAGACAAACCATTCTTGTTCTTCTCATTCTTGTTTCCTCCTGTTTCTGTTTTGCTATCAGGACTATTCGTAATCACTATAAATGATTTTGGCTTTTCTTCCTATAGGAAAAGAAGAGGAAAAGAGAACCTGGAATCGGAAGATGCGGACTAGCCTGTGCCGTATGCAGCGAGAACAGCACCTGCAAAGGGTGCAACAGCAGGCAATGCCCGGGAACCAAGTGGTGCCAAAGCTATGCCTGTTCCAAGGTTTCTTCCTTAAGCCACTGCTACCTCTGCCAGAAGGATGACTGCCGGAAAGGGCTTCTTCAGAAGATCAAGCCCGTGCTTTCAACCTCTTTATCCAGAGATACGGAGAAGAAGAGCTTCTGGACTGCCTGGAGAGGAACGAGAAGAACGGAGTTGCCTGTCACCGTAAGGGAGTAGACGGAGACTACGACGATTTCGCTTCTATCGAAGAACTGATCCGTTTCATCAAGACCGGGGAAAGAATGAACTGACGCTTTCTTCCTGATGTCCTGCTTCCCGTAGCTTCTTCTATGGATAGCCAATTATTCCAGTATCTTCTTCACCGCAGGAATCTTTTGCATGGGGATAAGAACCAGGTAGCCTAAAGCACCGGCAATTCCTCCGACTGCTATGCCGGAAAGGACATCAGAGCAGTAGTGCACCATGAAATAGATACGGCTATATCCCATCAGCAAGGGAATCAAGAAGAAGACCCAGGAAGTCTTCTTGGAAAAGGAGAGGAACATCGCCATAGCAAAGGCCATGGCGGCAGTCGTATGCCCGGAAGGGAAGGAATAACCGCTCTCCGGAAGGGATCCTGCATCTGCCCAATAGGAATAGTACAGGGAGGATTCGTCATAGAAGGGACGGTTCCGGGCAATGCAGTTCTTAAGGATTATGTTGGAAAAGAGGATGCCGAGAGACAAGGCGAGAGTTGCCAGGAATGCTGCTTTCCGTGTCTTCCTGAAGAAGCAAAGAATGATTATCGCCCCGATGAAGATAAGACCGTAGTTTCCTAGGATGGTTACTCCCTGTAGAAAAGGAGTGAAGAAGGAACCGCAGCTTGCCAACAGGGAGTGGGCTCCCTCTGCAACGGATTCATCCAGGGGAGAAAAGAAGGAGTTCATACGTTCCCTTCCTTGGCTTTCTTGGAAATGAACCAAGTCAGGAAGAAAGAAAGAAGCAAGCCGGCAAGGAGAAGCCCGATGGAGGAGAGAATCCAGGCGGCATTGATTGCGATGCCGGAATAATCGAAGATGAGGAAGATAGCGACCACGGAAGAAAGAACGAAGCTGACGATTGCCCAGTCGGCTGTCCTCGGGAACCGGCTAAGGATTACCTTCATAAGCCTGGCAATACTGAAGAAGCCAATAAGAAGGCCGATAGCGAATGCCAGCAATACCAAAAAGGAATGGAGGAAATCCGTCCTCAGGCCGGAAATCATTCCTAGGAGCGGCTGGTAGTAGCCAAGAAGCAGCAGGAGCATAGAGCCGCTGACTCCCGGAACCACCAAAGCCACCGAGGCCAGGATTCCGACGAGAAGCAGGATCATGTAGGACCAGAAAGTCATCCCCGAACCTAGATCGACATTCGAAAGATTCGGAATAAAACAGATTCCGATGACAAAAAGAGAGGGGATGAGGAGAGATAGTATATCGATTTTCTGGAACGATCCCTGCAGGCTTTTCTGAATCAGCTTCGGACAGGTACCGATCATCAGTCCGGCAAACAGGCAGATGGTCTGGAAAGGATAATACTGGAGGGCCAGCTTCAAAGGATAGTACATGGCAGCAAAGCCTGCAATCATCCCCAAAAGGATAGGGAAAAGGTAGCAGATGCTTTTTCGGAACTCCTTCTTTAGGTTGTTGATGGCGTAGATAAGAGGCTCATAGATACCTAGAAGAACGGCTATCGTTCCTCCGCTGATGCCGGGGATGACCATTCCGACTCCGATTCCCGCCCCTTTGGCTAAACAAATCGCAGCGTTTTTAATTTCCATAGTTCCTCCAAAAAAAATCCGGCTATAGACTAGCCGGAAGTTTTTAAGGAAAAGCCAACAGAGTATTAACAATTCCTAAAATCTATTTCATGCAGTATCCAGTTCCCCAGAGAGTAAGGATATGGCGGGGGTTGGACGGATCGTCTTCCAGCTTTTCCCTTAGACGGTTTATGTGGACCGTGACAGTTGCACTATCCCCTAAGGCTTCCATCCCCCAGATTTTCTCATAGAGGTCTTCTTTGGAATAGACATTGGGAGTATGCCTGGCCAGGAATACCAGAAGTTCGAATTCCTTGTTCTTCAGGGAAACTTCTTCGCTTCCCTTATAGACCGTGTGGGTCCTGGAATTGATCCGGATATCCCCAAGGACTACTTCTTCTTCCTCTTCTCCGTCTTTCTTCAGCCTCTTGTACTGGGAAAGCCTCGCTTTGACCTTGGCTACCAGTACGGAAGGGGAGAAAGGCTTCTCGATATAGTCGTCTGCTCCAAGGCTAAGCCCCTGGATCTTATCCAGATCCGTCACCCGGGCAGTTACCATAAGGACAGGGATATCCACGACGTTTCGGATCCTCCTGCATATTTCGAATCCGTTCATGCTCGGGAGCATGACATCGAGAAGAACCAAGTCATATTTGTTCTTCAGGATCTTTTCCAGGCCTTTTTTCCCGTCTCCTTCTATCTCCACCGTAAAACCGGAGAGAGCAAGATACTCTTTTTCCAGGAAGGCGATATCGGCATCATCTTCCACAATCAGAATCGCTGCCATTCTTGTTCTCCTTTTTCCAGGATATTATTATATCTAATCCGTTCCTGCTGTTTCTTTCTGCCCTTATTTCTCCTTGTGCATTAAGAACGATTCTCTTGATGATAGCAAGACCGAGACCGCTTCCGTTTTCCGGATGGCTCCTTGCTTCATCGCTTCGGTAGAAAGGATCGAAGATCTTTCCGATATCTTTCTCCTCCACTCCCTTTCCGTCATCCGAGAAAGTCAGAAGAGAAACGCCGTTTCTTTCTTCGGAGGTAATGGATAGGGTTCCTTTATCTCCCTTTTTGTATTTGATGGAGTTCGAGGTGATGTTGGAGAAGATCCTATCCATTTCCTCGCTGGTAAAGGGAACCAAGAAATCCTCTTTGACGGAGAACACCACCTGGAAGCCTGCTTTCTGGAACTCCGCTTGGTTCTGATGCAAGTAGTCTTCTACAAAAGGCAGAAGAAGAATCTGATCCTTCCTGTCTATAGGAGAGCTTTCCTTTGTATAGGAAATCATTTGGGAAACAAGGTTATCAATTTCCAGGCATTTGGCCAGGATTATTTTTTCGTACTTCTTTGTGATAAGGGGATTCGGTGTTATTCCGTCAAGGAGTGCTTCCGTATAGCCGCGGATGGATGTAAGAGGGCTTTTGATATCGTGGGAGACCCCGGCAATCAGAAGATCCCTGTCGGCATCTTTCTCCTTCAGCCTTCCGATAGAATCCTTGAGCTCCTGCCGCATGGAGTTGAATTCCTCGATGATAGGCTTGAATTCATTGTCTTCCGTATAGGGAATTTCATAATCCAGGTTTCCGTTCGAGATTTCCCTGACCCCTTTCTGTAGTTCGTCCAAAGGCCTGTTGATCTGCCGGAAGACAAACTTCATCAGGAAGCGGTCCGTGAAGAAGACGCTTAGGACTACTGTTATCAGAAGCACAAGGAAAATCAGGACAATGACCATCTTCAGGAAATGATTGGATACGGGGGCCACGGAACAGAAGATATGGACCTTATAAGTGCTGTTATAGGTATACGTATATAGCTGCCTGGTTTCGTTGGAGACGAAGAGGCTGTCCCCGGTTGTCAACCTGAGAAGATAGGAATCCGAATCACTAGCCGTTCCGTATTCATATACGATGCTGTCCTTATCAGCTATTTCTACGCGTAACTGATCCTTGTCTAGAAAAGACAAAGCGGAATCCAGTCCGTCGAGGTTGTCTTTCTCCAGTTCCTCATTTACGGCTTCCACAATGACCTGCTTGCTGGTGATGAAGTTTTCCCGGTCGAAGCCTACACTGGAATTCCTGGTAACTACAAGATATCCGGTCCCTAAGCAAATAAGACCGACGAAAAGGGAAACCAAAACCGGAATGAGGATCATGAACAGGTTGGATTGGGAGAGCCTTTTTTTAATGGTCATCGAATTATCTCCGCTTTGATTATACTTGGTGCAGGAAATTTCTTTATTAAATCTTTAAGACTCTAGAGTGCACGTGAGGGATGGGAAATGCCATGAAATCGGCAATGTTTCAGTGCTTGGTGGCACGATATCGCATAATTTTGACGGTTTTCAGCATGATTTCGATGAGAGCCTGTGCCT
>JAEWSP010000009.1 GCA_023459795.1 Bacillota bacterium | reverse complement strand
CAAAGGTCAATTGACGTTGTGCATTAAACTGGTCATTCCACTCAGTTTTCAAAGAGCGACCGTATCGTGCTTTCTTTCAAGCGCGAGTAATAATCTACCATCTTCCAAACGGAGAGTCAACAACTTTCATTCTTTTTTTGAAATATTTAAATATGCCGGGAAAAACAAAAAACACGAAAGATAAGGCAAAAACGTATTATCTATTAATGTTCTTCATAATTATGAGCCGAGTCCAAAATATCTTTAAAAAAAAGCTGCCCGCAAGGGCAGCAAAGAATTAAGGCAACAAGTAATTAAAGATGGAGAGAGGCAGCTAACGGATTCTGATCGCCTTTTTCCGGATCATAACCATTCTCAGAAGCATATTGTTCATGCTGTTTAGCAAGACCATTCTCCTGACGGGAAGCATCGATTTCAGCCATATTATGGAAGGAAATGCCAAGTCCTCTTTCACCGGCCAAAGAATAATAACGATAGGCAACTTCAAGATTACGAGGATCAACCACCTTCTCACGGAAGCAATCGCCAAGGTAATTTAAAGCATAAGAATAACCACGACGTGCAGAGTCAAGGATTAACTGATGGCCCTTTTCATCATCTTCAAACCCAGACTTCGGATTAAGATATAATCTTCCTAATCTATATTCGCCAGAGGCTGAGCCCCTGCTAATAGCTAAATCGTAATATTTCTTAGCTTCCGAATAATCTTTTTCAACAAGAGAGTTATTACCTTCATAAAGGAATCCCATGAGAACAGAGGCCCTCATAGATCCTTCTTCAGAAGAGGCTTTAGCTAATTCCACACCATCCATCTTGTCCTGGAGGGACGAAGCAGGGTTATCCATCAACCGAATAGCCTGAATCAAAAGCTGATCCTCATCCATAGTGGGTGCCTTAGTAGCAAAAGCATCCGGATTAAGAACCGGCTTAGCAACAACCACGGTCTTGGACTGGATTTCAGGTTTCTTTTCTTCAACATAAATAACTCTTCTCTCGACAACCGTTTTAGGTTCAATAGAAGGAGCTTCACCATTAACAGGAGCAGCTGGAGCAACAGCCTCAGTCTTCTCTTCAACATTTGCTTCTTCTTTTGCTTCATCAGAAACAACGGCCTTTTTCTTTTCACTTGGAAGTACAGGAGTACCAGAAGGATTCTGGAGCTGTCTACGGATTTCATCTCCTCTTTCTTTTGCTAAACGCCCTTGATCATCTTCTTCTTGAGCGGCAATGTCATAATACTGAAGGGCTCTTTCCTTATTAGCCGGTTCAGATCCAAATCCATAATTAAAATAATCACCGAGTTCACGATTATCCATGGAATCGCAGGTTTCCCGGAAGAAATGGCTAATTGCTTCATCATAATACTTCTTACTTTCTTCAATCGAAGGTTCAAGTCCCGGTACGCCCTTACGAAGAATTTCGCCAATCTCAAAGAAAGACTTTCCTTTAGTCTCACCTTTTCTTGCTGACTTATTTATCAGCTTTAGCGCGGAATCAACCTTTTTCCCATCAACAAGAAGTTTCTGACCTGCTTCAAGATTTTTGTCAATTTTATAAGCCATAGATTTAATCCCCCGCATTTATAATCTCAATTATAGAGTTCAATATTCTTTTTTGCAAGAATTTACTATGACGTTTCGAGACGTTTTTCTTTTCCTTTTTCTAGGAAAGCCGCCATAGAAAAATAATCCTTTTCCGAAACAATTAGAGAATCCAAAAGAACTATGCCCATTTTTTCCACCATTTTACCAATTGTAGAAAAGGTTTTCCAATCAAGTTTTGAAGGAACCAAACAATTTGATGGGTGATTATGAGCTAACACAATAAATTTGCAATGGGATCCATTTATTTGGCTTTGAATTTCCTTTATCGGAATGGAGCAATAGGAGTCGAATCGGGATTCGTATCTTTTGGCAAATAAGAGTACTTTTGCCCGGGAAAGGAAGAACACCCATACATTTTCGCATGACAAATCCGCAATTTCTTTTCCCAAGTAATGAAAAACGGACGAGGAATTCGGAAAAGAAATATGTTTTTCTCTATTTATTCGCCGACATATTTCGCCGACGACTCGAATTCGTAATCGGGACATTGGGGGAAGAGAAAAACGATTTAGTGCTCCTTCCCCCAAATGAAATAAGGTTGTCAAATTTCCAGACTCGAACAGGACTCGTGCACTACGACAAAAAACATTTTCTTTGCAAGATCCGGAAGAAAGGAGCAGCGCTAACAGTTCGCTGTCCGAACAACACAAAAGACCAAAGGCTTTTGCTTTTTCTCGAGGTCCATAATCTGGTTTCGGCATCTTCTACAGCGTCCAAGAAAAAGAAAAACCGCCAGGAATAGTGGTTTTGGCCGTGTGGCTTCGGAAAAGTTTGTAGGCAATCACCGTTACGAGTCCGATTGCCATCAGTGCCATGATTGTAGCAATGGCGATCTCCCCGCCTTTCGTCTCTTCCATCTCTTCAATTGATAGTTCTCTCATAAGAAAACCTCCTCAATTGTATCTAACCGCTGAGGAGATTTTTTACGGGATTACTTCAAATATTTATTCAGCTCTTCTTTATTTGCAGCGTACTTTTCCTTTTCTTTTTCGACTTTTTCCGGGTTTGCCTTAGCCAAGAAATTTGGATTAGAAAGAATTTTCTCGGAACGCTCGATCTCAATTTTTAAGAACTGAATCCGCTTTTCAATTGCCTTACGTCCTTCTTCCGTCTGCTCATCCTCGATAGCGAGGGCAAAGGAAGGGAAGAAAAGATAATCTTTTTTCTCGGCGCAGTTATTCTGAATTTTCTTGGCAAAGCCAAAACGAATCAAGTACGGAGAAACGGAAGCAAAGTCTTCTTCGGTTCCTTGGATGGAAAGATCGACCGGAGCATTTGGCTGAAGGCCGTTTTCGCTCTTGTGCTTACGTATTTCCTTAATTGCAGAACGAAGGGACTCAGCAAGTTTGATTTTTTTCTCATCATAGGCAAAGCCGAAAACCTTCGGATAAGCTTCTTCGTAAAGAGACTTTTTTGCTAAAGGAAGATACGAATAGATTTCTTCGGTAATGAAGGGGCAGAAAGGGAAAAGAACAATAAGAATTCTCTTAAGAACGGAATACAGAACCTGAAGCTGGATTTCTTTGGCCTCTTCACTTCCGGAAGCAAACGTAACCTTTGTGTATTCCAGATAATCCGAACAGAATTCTTCGTAAACAAACTTGTAAATATAATTTGCAGCCTGACCGAGTTCGTATTTTTCCATATTCGATGTAACAGAAGAAATCATGAGGTCGGATTCTTTCAAAATCCACTGGTCAAGGAAAGACAGTTTATCAATCTTCAACTCGCGTGGTTCGAATTCCTTTGGAAGCAAAGAAAGAAGATACCTGGAGGCATTCCAAATCTTGTTAAGGAAGTTGTGGCTATCCTTAACCTTGTTCATGGAGAAATTGATGTCTAAACCCGGAGTGCCCCCTGTAGCAAGCGCATAACGAAGGGAATCCGTTCCGTATTCCTTGATTACATCAAAAGGATCAATTCCGTTTCCGAGAGATTTGCTCATCTTCCGTCCCTGGCTGTCCCGGACTAGTCCGTGGATAAGAATCTTCTTGAAAGGCATCTTACCCGTAAAATGAACTCCCTCAAAAGCCATTCTCTCAACCCAGAAGAAAATAATATCGTAGGCCGTAACCATAACATCCAAAGGATAGAATCTCTTGGTAAGAGTGTCATCTTCCGGCCATCCAAGGAAAGCAAAAGGGGCAAGGGCAGAAGAGAACCAAGTATCCAAAACATCCGGATCCTGATCCCATTCTTTGGGATCGAGTACTTCTTCTGAGCAAACAACTTCACCGGTCTTCTTATTGGTAAAGACAGGAATCCGGTGTCCCCACCAAAGCTGGCGGGAAATGCACCAATCCTGCGTGTTGGAAAGCCACTGATAGAAAATATCCCCATATCTATCCGGGAAGAAATCCGTCTTATGATCGGATTTCTGCATCTTCATAACCGCTTCGCTGAGTGGCTTCATCTGGACAAACCATTGTTTGCTTAAAAATGGTTCGACAACAGCATTGGATCTCTCCGAATGACCGACATTGTGGACAATGTCCTCAATCTTGATTAAGTCGCCTTGCTCCTGAATCTTCTTGACGACCATCTTGCGGCAGACATAACGATCCAGTCCGACATACTCCTTCGGGCAGTTTTCATTCATTGTAGCATCCGGATTCATGGTCTTAACAAGCTTGAGTTGATGTCTTTGGGCAATAGCAAAATCATTAGGATCATGAGCCGGCGTGCATTTCATAACACCGGTACCGAAGGTAGGGTCAACATACCGATCGGCAATTAAGGGAAGAAATTCTCCGTTGGCGGGATTGATTACATTCTTGCCTTCTAAACCTTTGTATCTCTTGTCTTCCGGATTGAAAACAACAGCCTGGTCACCGAACATGGTCTCCGGACGCGTAGTCGCGACTTCCAGGAAACTGGAATGATCTTCAAACCAGTATTTGAAGTAGTAGAATTTCCCGTTATCCTGTTTGTAAACAACCTCAATATCGCTAAGGGCAGTCTTTAATACCGGATCCCAGTTGATAATTCTTTCTCCACGATAGATGAGTCCCTGGTCATACAGATTCTTGAAGACTTTGTTGACTGCTTTAACCATCCCGTCATCCAAAGTGAAACGGGTCTTGGAATAATCCATGGAAAGCCCAAGAGCCTTCCACTGCTTGGAGATGTAATCCCCATGCTCTTTTTTCCATGCCCAGCAGGCAGAAAGGAAGTTTTCTCTTCCCATCTCATATTTGTTCTTGCCTTCTTCTTTCAAGGCCGCTTCTACCTTTGCCTGGGTCGCAATACCGGCATGATCCATAGCTGGAAGGAAAAGAACATCGAAACCGCAAATTTTCTTATAACGGGCAAGAATATCCAGAACAGTCGTATTCGTAGCATGTCCGATATGTAAAATTCCGGTAACATTCGGAGGTGGAACAATCATCGAGAAAGCCGGTTTGTTCCGATTCTCCGGAAGATTTGCTTCGAAATACTTGTTATTCTCCCAGAACTCTTCTTTTCCTTCTTCAACTTCTTTAGCCTCGTAAGCTTTTGCCATTTCTTTCATAAAAAAAGGCCTCCCAATCGAAGGGACGCACATTTTTCTGTGCGCGGTACCACCCCTCTTCGGATAACCGCTCTTGAATTCCGGAAACTGTCCTAAGTCCGGTCTTAGAGATTCGCTAGGCTCCAGGACGACGGAAAGAAACCTCAAGACCCTTTTCCATCCGCAGAGGGTTCTCTAGACTAAAGTGTTTTCTTCCCCTTCCCTTCAACGCCCGACAACAGGATTATAGACCAGAAGTCCAGGAAAAGAAAGAAAAAGCGGCAAGTTAATGCCGCGAGATAACTTCATTTATAGAATGCCGGATCCTGTCTATAGACTTGTTATCATCTATTCCGCTTTCCAGGAAAGGAATGGCTCCCAGCTTTTGTTCTTGAACGGTCAAGTAATGCCGGTCACTGGCAGAAAGTTTATCTGTTTTCGTGAAAATATAACAAAAAGGTGCAGAAAGGGAAGAAAGATAATCGGCGAAGGAAAGGTCTTCTTCCGTCAAAAGACGCCGGGAATCTATAAGAAGATAAATCATCTTCAGAGAAGGATTGTCTTCCAGAAAGTCTTTCATCAGTCCGGCAAAGGAATCTCTTTGGAAAGAAGCGAATCCATAACCCGGAACATCAGCAAGATAGAATTTCTGGTCCACCAAAGCATAGTTGATTAATTGCGTACGGCCAGGCGTCTTGCTTGCCTTCATGAAATTCTTCTGGCAAACCAGGAGATTCACCAAGGTGGATTTCCCCACATTGCTTCGACCAAGAAAAGTAATAACCGGATGATCCGTGAGGAATGCTTTCTTTTCAGAGGCACTCCTCACGAAACGAACATTCCGGAAATCCGTCGGCATATTAGCGTACCTTCTTTTCTTTGGAATTCTTAGCCGGGGCAGTAAGTTTTTCAATTTCTTTCTTCTTGCTGGCCAGGTCATCGAAGAATACGCCGGAGAAGAGATCCATAACCTTCTTCACCTCAACAATCTTCAGACTATCCCGGATCTCCTTCGGAAGTTCCAGAACATCTTTGTGGTTTTCTTTCGGAATGAAAACGGTTTTAATGTGTTCCCTGACAGCAGCACCGGTCTTTTCCCTCAAGCCTCCAATAGGAAGGGAATTTCCGCGGAGGTCAATTTCGCCGGTCATGGCGACATCATTCCGGACACGGATGTTGGTGATGGCAGAAAGAATAACCATTGCAGTTGCAACGCCGGCACTAGGTCCATCCTTAGGAGTTGCACTTTCCGGGAAATGGATATGGATATCATGGGAATCAAAGTAAAGGGGATTGATACCAAGGCTCGGCCCGATGGACTTGACATAGCTTAAGGCTGTCTCGCAGGCTTCCTTCATAACATTGCCAAGGTTACCGGTCATAAGAAGCTGGCCCTTGCCAGGGAATGTGTTGCACTCGATTTCGAGAACTTCGCCTCCGGCTTCCGTATAGGCCAAACCATTAATGATACCGACCTGGGAATCATCGACGTTATGTTCGTGGATGAAGATTTCAGCACCAAGGTACTTTTGGACAACGGCTTTATCCACAACCAGATGCTTGTTTTTCTCCGGGTCTCTCAGATAATCCACAGCAAACTTTCGGTCTACGGTTCCAATGGCACGGCGCAGGTTACGGACGCCAGCCTCCATGGTATAGAACTCGATGATGTAATCTAACGCTTCATCCTTCCACTCCATCATTTCTTTCTTGATGCCGTTTGCCTCTTCTTCTTCATTGATTAAATGAGTTTTGGCAATTGTCATCTTTTCAAACTTGGTGTATGTAGGAAGTTCAATCATCTCCAAACGATCCATTAAAGGGACCGGGATCTTGGAAATATCATTGGCAGTGCAGATAAAGAGAACATTAGAAAGGTCGAAAGTCTCATCCAGGTAGTTATCCGTAAACAGTTTATTCTGTTCCGGATCAAGAACTTCCAAAAGCGCAGAAGCCGGATCACCATGATAACCGCCGCCATTGATCTTATCGATTTCATCTAAGAGGAAGACAGGATTGTTAGCTCCGCATTTTTCAATCGAGGAAACAATCTTGCCAGGCATTGCACCGACGTATGTCTTCCGGTGTCCACGAATTTCGGCTTCATCGGAAACACCGCCAAGAGAAACCTTGACGAATTTCCTGCCCAAAGCCTGGGCAATAGAAACAGCAAGAGAGGTCTTTCCGACACCAGGAGCACCATAGAAGCAGAGGATAGGGGCCTTCAAGGAATTGGTCAGCTGCTTAACAGCCAAGTACTGAAGAATACGGTCTTTCTGCTTTTCCAGACCAAAATGGTTCTTATCCAGAACCTCTTTCACCTCTCCAAGGTTTTCGTTGTCTTTGGAGGAAATCTTCCAAGGAAGACTGACGAGAAGATCCAGATAGTTTTCACTAACGGAAATCTCCTGGCTACCCATAGGCATAGCTTTCAAGCGGTCGATTTCTCTCCGGATCCTTTTCTGGATGTTCTCCGGATAGGAAGCCGCATTTTCCTTGAGAGCCTTCTCATACTTGGCATTGGGATCATCCCCATCGAATTCCTTCAGCTGGTCTTTGACAACCTTCATCTTCTCACGAAGGACATATTCGCGCTGGTTCTTATCAATATCCTGGCTGACCTTCTGGTTGATATCGTATTCGACTTTGCTGTCCAAGTTAAACCGGTCCAAGTCAGAAGTGACAAGACGGAACTTTTCAAGAACATCCTTTTCTTCCAGAAGAATCTGCTTCATTAGGGGGCTGGTATTAAGGAAAGCAGCGATGTGGAACGGAATAAAAACAATGTCGCTGGAAGACTGGGTAAAATCAGGGAGCTTGGGAAGCTGGGTATAAGTCTTCTGAAGATTAGAATAGGCTTCTACGAAGCGGTTCAAAGAGGCATAAACGGCATTGGAATCCCTTGGATACTGAGGACGGGAGTTAGTCGTAGCCTGGATAGTCCGGGAAGAAGAGTCGATAACAAAGTCCTGCAAATCGACAACTTCCTCGCCCTTCACGATGACCTTGATTCCTTTGGCATCCGGAATAATATCCAGTATCTTCAAAAGGCATCCGACGGCTTTAACACCGGGGAGGATAAGATTATCGAAATCTCCGTAGGCATTGTCAGACGGAGCATAAGCCATAACAAACTCTTCGCCCTTATGGAGCGGAGAAAGAAGATTTTGATCATACTGGTTAGAAGCCAGAATAGTCATTTCTATATCTGGTAAAGCGACATCATTATGATTCGGAAGAATACGGAAACGACGGGGTCCTAAATTATCCATAGCACAACCTCCAATCGGTGATAGTTTAGCACACTGCCTCTTAGAGTGCTAACTTTTTGCACCGTTCTCTAAAAGAAACAAAGACTGAGGAACAAAAATAGCCGATTTCTCGGCTATTTGAGTCATCACGAAGAGAAACTACTTAGTCTTTTCGGCATCGGCTGCCGGGGCTTTATCAGCCTTTTCGGCAGGCTTTTCTTCCGGCTTCTTGAATCCGTTAAGCTCCAGAACACGGTCCTGAACCTTACGGGTAAGAAGTGAAGCAAAGACCTGATTGAGATAGCCGTTGACCTGATTCTTGATCTGATCATCGGACATCTTCTGTGCCTTCAGATAAGAAGTGAAGGAAGCAACGAAATCCTTAACGGAAGAGTGGAGTTCCTTTTCGATATCCGCTTCGGTCGGAGCAGCAATCTTCTCCGCTTCGGCAAGAGCATCATAGATAAGGGAAGACTTCAGTTCCCCAAGAACGCCATCCTTGAGCTGAGCCTCATAAGTCTTCTTATCCTGTCCGACGAGCTTCAGATAATCATCAAGAGAAAGACCCTGCTTTTGAACATTCTTCTCATCTTCAGCAGAACGTTCCTGGGCAAGAGAATCAAGATACTTGTCAGCAACTGCGAACTCAGAACCATCGCGGACCTGGAGAAGAAGAGTATTGATGAGGGCATTGTTGTACTTGGTTTCGTTGGCCTTGGCAAGATTAGCCTTGACCTTGTCCTTGAGTTCGGCAAGGGACTTGGAAGCATACTCACCAGTAAGGGTGGTAGCAAATTCATCGTTGATAGCCGGAACCTGCTTGACCTTAACGGAGTTAAGGGTTACCACGAAGGTAACATCCTTTCCGGTAAGAGGAGCCGGATAAGTCTCCGGCATCGTGAGCTTGACATCGAACTTCTCTCCAGCCTTGTGGCCAACGACCTGGTCTTCGAAGCCAGGGACAAACTTGTTGGAACCAAGCTCGAGATCGAAAGCCTTAGCACTTCCACCCTCGAACTCCTTGCCATCCATAAGTCCGCAGAAATCAATGTTGGCAGTATCTCCCTTGACTGCAGCCTTCTCAGCCGGAACAAGTTCGGCCTGATCCTCGGCAAGCTTGCTAATGGTCTTTTCGATATCTTCAGCCTTGACCTCTTCCTTCTTGACCTTGTCCGCCTTCAGTCCCTTGTAGGAGCCGAGTTTGGAAACGACCGGACGAAGAACATAGGAAATAGTGAATTCAGCATCCTTGGATTCGAACTTGTCGAGAGAAACGGCCGGGCGGAAACCGCCGACAAGCTTGTTCTCCTTGACATACTTGGAGAAGGTTTCATCCTTCTCGAAAGTCGAATCTACAAGACGGAGAAGCTGGTTAATGGTCTCGTCGGCAACATCGTTGCCATGGAGATACTTGGCTGCGGTAGAAACCGGAGCCTTGCCTTTCCGGAAACCCGGGACAGTAACCTGACCCGCAAGGTGAATAACAGCCTTGTTCTGGGCCTTCTGGATATCGGTTTCATCAAAACTCACTTTGGCAGTGAGTACGCCCTTCTCGTCTTTGAACGCTTGCTTCATAATGTTTTTTCTCCTGTAATACGAAAAACAGCCTTCTCAATTATAAAAAGAAGTAGCCCTTATTTCAAGCTAACTCCATCATTTCGAACCGAAACCAACCAACTTCTTTTCCCGCGGTTAGAAGAAGACGCAGGGAAAGAAGAATTTCCGGGATATCCTTTTCTTCCGATGAGGCAAAAACCAGGAAATGCCCGTATGAGGAAAGAAGCGCATTCCGGAAAAGAAGGAAACCCTTTTCTCCGGGAAGAAACGGGGAAAGGCTTAAACTTGGAAAACGAGGAAGAAGGAAGAGGCAAAGATCAGCCAGAAGCTTATCGGCATCTTCCTTTTTCTCCTTGCCGGAAGGAGACAACAGGGAATCAAATCCGTCCCGGACATGGGAAAAGGGAAAGGTTTCCCTTTCCCCATCCCGTTCCTTCTTTAAAACCGGAGTCAGATCGAAATACATGCTTAATGAATCTTCTTCAGATGCCAGATGTCACGGTTGTATTCGCTGATGGTACGGTCGCTAGAAAACCACCCGGAAGCAGCGATATTGGCAAGAGCCTTGCAGCCCCATCCGTTCCGATCGTCATACCAGCTTTCGATTCTCTTGCTGGCTTCCAGATAGGAAGCGAAATCCTTGAGAACCATGAACTCATCATTGTGATACATGATGTCATCATAGATGATCTGGAACTGTCCCTTATCCTTGGACCAGGTAATGCCGTCGGTCAGGGAATCAATGACTGCCTTGATACGTTCATCGGAATTGTAGAGGTCCCATGGATTATAGGAATTCTGGAACTTGACCTGCTTCACTTCTTCCTCTCTCATACCGAAGATGACGGCATTGTCGGGTCCGACACGGTTAGCAATCTCGATATTTGCACCATCGAGGGTACCAAGAGTGATAGCACCGTTCATCATGAACTTCATATTGGAAGTACCGCTGGCTTCCTTACCGGCAAGAGAAATCTGCTCGGAAATATCGCTGGCAGGAATGATGATCTGGGCATTGGAAACTCCGTAATTTTCAATGAAGACAACTTTCATGTAACGGCTGATGTCGGGATCTTGGTCAATGGTCTTGCTGACGGCAAGAATCAACTCAATGATCTTCTTTGCAAGCGTATAGCTAGGAGCAGCCTTGGCGCCGAAAAGATAGACATGCGGACGAATACGGAAGGAGGAATCCGCCTTCATGCGCTGATAGAGATGGATAATACGGAAGACATTGAGAAGCTGTCTCTTATAAGCGTGAAGACGCTTGATCTGGCTGTCGAAGATTGCATCCGGAGAAAGCTCCATATCGTTATGGATCTTCACATAGTCCACAAGGCTGAGCTTGTTGGCTCTCTTAATCGCATTGATCTTTTCGTAAACAGCATTATGTTCCTTGCTGCCATCGCAATACTCGGAAAGAAGGGAGAGCTTTTCGGGATCCTTGATGAAGGAATCGCCGATAAGGCTTTCGATGTAATCCGAAAGGCGCGGGTTGGAAACAAGAAGGAAGCGGCGATGGGAAATACCATTCGTCTTATTGGAGAATTTCTCCGGATAAATCTTATAGAGATCATGGAAGGTCTGTTCCTCCAGAATCTTCGTATGAAGAGCCGCAACACCGTTCACAGAATAAGCCACATGGATAGCAAGCTGGCACATATTGACATTGCCATCTTTAAGGATGAGGCAGTTTTGTTCGGCATCTTCCGGAACCTTGTCTTCACGCATTTTCTGTAGGATACGGCGGTTGATTTCTTCGATAATCATATAGACTCGCGGTGCTACGCTGGCGATATAGCGGCAAGGCCATTTTTCCAGGGCTTCCGGCATAACGGTATGGTTCGTGAAGGCAAAGCACTTGGAAACAATGGAGTAGGCATCTTCCCAGGAATAGTCATGCTCATCCATCAAAATTCTCATCAGTTCAGGAATGGAAAGAATCGGATGCGTATCGTTAAGATGGAAGTTGTAATGCTCATAAAGCTTATCGAGGGTCTTGTACAGGGCAAGTTCCTTGTTGCAGGCAAACTGCATGCCGGAAGAAACAAGGAAATACTGCTGGCGGAGACGGAGAAGTTTTCCTTCTTCGGTAGAATCATCCGGATAAAGTCCATGAGTGATGTCGCGGATAAACTTCAGATATTGAGTGAAATCAGCGTTGCTAGGAAGTTCTTCTTCGCAAGGTTCGGCATACCAAAGACGAAGAGTATTCGTAACCTTGTTGTGATATCCGATCATCGGAACATCATACGGAACGGCCAGGACGGCATAGGAATTCGCCGTTCTCCACTTAAGATTGCCATTCACGCGATAGGTTTCCGGATTTCCATAGAAACGGACGATGACTCCATCGCTCGGCTTGCGGATTTCCCACGGATATCCATTGGTAAGCCAAGTATCCGGGTATTCTTCCTGCTTTCCGTTGCGGATCTTCTGACGGAAGAAGCCATATTCATAACGGATGCAGTTTCCGTGAACAGGAAGAGAAAGGGAAGCGGCCGAATCCATAAAGCAGGCGGCAAGTCTACCAAGACCGCCATTCCCAAGTCCGGCATCCGGTTCTTCCTCTTCCAGCTTGGCATAGTCGATTCCCATTTCCTTAAGGGAAAGCTTGACATCATCGAGGATTCCGAGGTTATAGAGATTCGTCGTCAGAAGTTTTCCAAGAAGGAACTCCATGGAAAAATAGATGACCTGCTTCTGACCGGCTTCGCGGACTTCTTCCTTGTTCTTCTTTCCATTAACATTGGCATAGTCACGAACAAAGGTGCCAAGAATATCGAACTGTTCCTGGGCAGAAGAATTCTGAGGATCACGGCCGTATTTTCCTACAAAACGTTCCGTGAATTCCTTCTTGAAGCCATCTCTAAAAGCCTTACCCGTCTTTAGCGTTTGTTCCATAATGATATTGATTATCCTTTACTTATTTGCGGACGTCTCGAAAACGTTCTGTTTGTCGGGTTCCTTAGAAAGATAAGGGTGTTCTTCCTCGGAAGCCCGCGGTTTACGGTAGAGAAGATAGATTCCACCAAACGAAGGTATTTTCAGGGTAAGCTTATGCTTCTGGTTATGCAATCCGCCATTCCCATAGGTATGGATAGGCTCCGGATTAAATTGATTCCATCCACCATAGCAGTCTTTATCGGTATTGAGGATTTCTTCGTAGCTTCCTTCGTAAGGAACGCCAACATCATAGTCCCAGTAGAAATTCGGAGTCATATTGAAGATGAAGATCAAGCATTCATTCTCGTCTTCCCGTTTAAAGATGTAGACAGACTGGTTGGAGTTGTCTGCCATAATCCACGAGAATCCGGAAGGATCATACTCTCTCCGGAATAGACAAGAATGGGAACGATAGATTCGGTTCAGATCTCTGACAAGACGCTGAACACCCCTGTGCTTCGGATAATTGAGGACATCGAAGGAGAGAGACTGGAATTCCTTCCATTCGTCGAATTCCGCCATCTCATTGCCCATAAAGTTAAGCTTCTTGCCCGGATGAGCATACATATAGGCATAGAGATTCCGGACATTGGCGAATTTGTTGTCGTAGCTTCCCCACATCTTGTTGAGGATGCTCCCCTTCATATGAACAACTTCGTCATGACTAAGAGGAAGAATGAAGTTCTCACTGTAGAAGTAGGCCATCGAGAAGGTGATCTGATTGTGGCAATATTTCTTATAGACCGGGTCCTTGGCATAATACTTGAGGGTATCATTCATCCAGCCAAGATCCCACTTGTAGTCAAAGCCGAGTCCCTCTTCAAACATCCCCTTTGTGACATGTCCGTAGGCAGAAGAATCTTCAGCAATGGACATAACTCCAGGAAGAAGAGCATGAAGATATCCGTTAGCGCGCTTAACAAATTCAATAGCACCGGAGTTTTCTCCGCGCTGGCAATTGCCTTCCCAGTAGATGACATTGCTTACAGCATCCATTCGGAATCCATCTACATGGTAAAGCTTCCCAAAATAAATGAGAGAAGAAATCAGGAATGAACGGACAGGATCTTTTCCAAGATCGAATCCCTTGGTTCCCCACTGAGTAAATTCATGTTCGTTGTTGTACTCGTAGACGCAGCTGCCATCGAATTTTTCAAGTCCGAAATTATCAATTGCAAAGTGGACAGGGACGAAATCTAGAATAACACCGATTCCGGCCTTGTGCATCTTTTCGACAAACTGAGCGAACTGATAGGGTGTCCCATAGCGGCTATCAATAGCAAAGAAGCCAAGCGCCTGATAGCCCCAACTGGCATCATTCGGATAAGAAGTGATAGGAAGAGATTCGATATGGGTATACCCCATTTCCTTTAAATAGGGAATAAGGAGATCCGCCATTTCATTGTAATTATATAGAGAACCATCATCTTTTTTCTTCCAGGTGCCAAAGTGGAATTCATAAATGGAAACAGGCTTATCGAAATTCCGGTCCCGGTTCCTAACCCATTCTTCGTCATCCACCGAAATCCGTGAAAGATCGACGATAGTGGAACAATTCACACGATAGGATTCATCCCGGAAAGCAAAAGGATCTTCTTTGTCTTTCCAGAAACCGTCGCATCCTAAGATATGGAATTTATATTTTTGACCTTCTGAAGCTCCGGGGACAAAGATTTCGAAGAGACCGCGATAGTCCGTTTTCTCCATCTTACCCTTAAGTGGATCCCAATTATCGAAGTCACCAATAAGGTCGACTTCTTGGGCTAAGGGAGCATAAACTCGAAAGAAGCAGCCTTTCGTTCCGTCTTTTTCTCCAAGGTGTGCCCCAAAGAAGTTATACGCTTCCGGTGCATGTCCTTCTAGATACTGGTTGAACATGGAATTTGTTTCCATAAAAACCTCCCTTGTCGCAAGTCAAATTATAGCACACAAAACCTTTGTTTTTCTCCTTGAAAGAAACATTTTCCAAGAAAAAGCAAAAAAGCCTTTTGATTCTATTTAGGGTCAAATTCCAACTATATACATTTTTGAAATAGGCAAATTAAAATGTGAACTATCATTTTTCCTTTTGTATAAAATCCAAACGCCCTAAAAAAGAAACATCAAAAACACACTATTCTGAGAATTACCCATAAAACAAAAAAAACGCAAAACCAAATATCAAAAGAAACAGGGACAGTACTCCTTTCAAAAAAAGTAAGAAACCCAAAAATTGATCCCGTCGATAAAAGTAATTATATTTTATATTTTCACGAAAATAAGAAGGACTTTCATTGTTATCAAGACACGCTTATAGCCAACAAAATTGTTCTGAATTTATTTCCGCAATCGTTTTCCTAAGAGTCTATTACGTTTTCGATGACTGTTTTTCAAGGCAGTCATTTTTTACGAAAACGTGGAATTTTTGTTACTTGGTTTGGATTAATTGAAGGTCTTTAAATAAGTCACTTTTTATCTTGCAAAAGATAAGAATTGTTTGCAAGCAACTATAGTACAAACAATAGGCCTCTTTTTAAAGCACTTGTTTTTACCGGAAAGTTTCCATATCCTAAATGAAAGCAAAAACGTATGTAAATAAAGGAGTTTTTCGGATAGTAGAAACACCCATTTTCTATAGACTTTTTTTAGCTTGATTATTTTTGAGTTATTAATTTTTTTCTCTTTAGCTTAACTTTGCTTCGTCTTTTACTTAATTTTAGTTTATTTTTTACCTCTTTTTTAAATCAAACTTTCCCTTTTCGAAAAATGCATTACAAAAACTCTTTACTTTTTCCCAAATTGAGTTAAAATGTAAGCGGTTTTAGAGAACCAGAAGGCAAAAATCACTTATTAGCTTCCTATCTAAAAGGAGCTTCTCCCAATCGGGATGTAAGCAGATTAAGGATAGAAAATACTAAAAGGGATTCTTCTTGGGATCTAAGCCATATCCTTGAGTCGTTTCCGAAAAGTACCTATTTGGGGCCCCTTCCTAATAGGTACCTTCCGGAATTCTTCCAAAAAGGATATCTCTTATCTTCTAATTTGACTTCAAGATTCTGAATGGACCACCCCAAGCTTATTAGTCCAATTAAAAACTTGGGATTTGGTTCAAGATTACTTCATCGAAGTCGTGAAATCGTTTACCTCATCTAAGCCGTCTCTTTTTATTTTGATTCTATTGAAACCGTTGGGGTTCATAGGATATTAGGTTCGAAAGCGGGTACCTCCCTAAGGCAACTGCTATTTCCGGGACGGGAAGTCAACACAAAGGAGGATACTTTTCATGAAAAGTACCAAGAAAATTGTTTCGTTACTGGGCGTTGCTGTTCTTGCTTTAGTTGGCTGCAAGGGTGCTGGAACTTCTTCTGTTGATGATTCCACTTCTTCTGCTGATGTTTCCTCTACGACCGTCGACAATACTAAGTACACTTATGAGTTCAAGGTTGCTTCTCCGAATGCCCAGACTGCTTGGGTCAAGACTCAGGTTCAGGCTTACTTAAAGGACAATGGATATACCAATTGCACCGTTAAGTCTTCTGTTCTTGAGGAAGGCGATGCAGGAGGCCAGTCTGATTGGACCAGTGGACCGGATATCTTTGCTTATGCTTCTGACCAGGTTCTTGCTTTATCGAAGGCTGGTGCCATTGGCAAGGTTCCGACCAAGATTGTCAACCAGATGGTTGCTGATATGGGTCAGGCCCCGGTCGATGCTTGCAAGCTTGGTGATGATGTCTATGGACTTCCTTTCACTTCCAATTCCTATTTCCTTTATTACAATACTGATTTCGTTTCTGCCGAACAGGCCAAGACTGTTGATGGGCTTATTGCTGCTAACAAGGCCAAGGGTGCTAAGACCAACTACAAGTTCAGCGATGGCTGGTATGGAATCCCGTCCCTTATGACCTTCGGTGCAAAGTGGCAGATCAATCTTAATGAAGATGGAACCGCCATCACCTCTGTTGATGCCGACTTCGATTCCGATGCCGGTGTCAAGGCTGCCAAGGGAATCATTTCTATGATTCAGAATCCGGATGTCATCAGCAACGATGGCGATCAGGCTGCCCCGACTGCTACTTCCGGTTATGGCTCGATTGCTACTGGAAACTGGAACCAGAAGAAGTATGCGGACGCCGTTGGAGCAGATAAACTCAAGGCCACTATTCTTCCTTCCATGACTGTTGATGGAGTGACTAAGCCGATGAAGAACTTCACTGGTTTCAAGCAGTATGGTGTCAACCCGCTTGGATATGGAACTGATACTGCTAAGGCTGCCATCGAATTCAACATCGCCGCTTACCTTGTTTCCGAACAGGAACAGCTTCTCCGTTATGAAATGTTCGGTGCTTCCCCGCTGAACAAGGTTGCTGCCGCTGATAAGGAAGTCGCAGATGACCAGACTGTTGCTGCTGTCAACGGAATGACTTCGTACACTGTTCCGCAGTCCATCCTTCCTAGCGGAGTTTGGAAGGCTTGGGAATCCTTCTACAAGACTGTCTCTGCTCCTGAATATTCTGCAACTGATGAAAACATCAAGACTACTCTTACCGCCTTCAATGATGCTGTCAAGGACATCACGGCCTAGTCTAATTCGGTAAGTTCTTTCCTAGGCAGGTCTTGAGAAATCAGGACCTGCCTTGTTGTCTTTGTAGGGTCTTTCTGTTTTCTTTCGAAATCCGCGCATCGTAACTGACCGAAAGGAGGAATATATGGCTAGCAATAATGCTGTCCTGGAAACCAAAACCAGCGCTACACCGGTATCGCAAGACGCCGATGGTTTTTCTAATTCAGAGGCCGGTTTAACTTTGGATTCTAATTTAGAGTACTTGTCTTTAACCAAACCGAAGCAGATTCTTTATAAGTTCGCCCATTTCTTCACGGCAATCCCGAAGAAGTTGGGTCGTTTTTTCCATTCTGTTCCTCGGAAAGCCAGGGATAGATGGCATAAGGGTCAAGGAGTCGTAAGGGGAATCTATGATGCCGGAGCAAACGGAGACGTTTTCACTCGTTTGTCCTTCATTTTCATGGGCCTTGGACTTGTTACCCGCCACCAAATTATCCGTGGAATCCTTTATTTCCTTTATGAGGTCTTCTTCTTTGTTTTCTTTGGAATTGTTGGAGTCCCGAATCTTGCCCGTTTAGGTTCCTTGGGTCAGATTGGTTCTGTGCAATATGAAATTATCGATGAAACCGGCCTGAACGTAACTGCAAAAGCTGTTCATGATAATTCGTTCACAGTAATGCTTTATTCTATTATTACGATTGTATTCATCCTGCTTTTCTTGTTCTTATGGTATAACCAGCTTAAAGATTCTCTTAAAATCCAGCGTTATGGAGCCATTGGAAAAGCTGCTTCTGACAAAGACACCATCGAGGATGTCTTCAACAAGCACTATGATAGAACGCTCCTTTTCATTCCGATTCTTGGCTTAACTTGCTTTACCATCATTCCAATCATCATGATGATTCTTATTGCTTTCACTAACTATAACAGCTCCCATATCACACCGGATCACTTGATTGACTGGGTCGGATGGTATAATTTCTCTTCTGTTTTCTCCACTTCTGCATCTTCAACTTCTGGTAATTTCTTCAAGATTTTCATGCAGGTTCTCCTTTGGACTCTGGTTTGGGCTTTCTTTGCTACTTTCTCGAACTATTTCCTCGGTATGATCATGGCTATGATCATCAACATCAAGGGAATCCGTCTGAAGAAGCTTTGGAGAACTGTTCTGATTTCAACCATTGCAGTTCCCCAATTCATCTCCCTTCTTCTTCTTTCCAAAATATTTGCAGATACCGGTCTCGTCAACGGTGTTCTCCGCTCTTGGGGATGGATTGGTTCCGCCAATATCCCATGGCTAACTGATCCGATGCTTGCCAAGATCATGATTATTGTCCTCAACACTTGGATCGGTATTCCTTATACCATGTTAATTTGCACCGGTCTTTTGATGAACATCCCTAACGACCTCTATGAATCCGCGAAGATCGATGGTGCATCCCCCGTCAAGATGTATTTCAAGATTACTCTCCCTTATATGCTATTCGTCACTACTCCTTACCTTATCTCACAGTTTGTCGGAAACATCAATAACTTCAACGTCATCTATCTCTTAAGCACTGGTGGACCGGCATATACATTAGGCGGAGATGTCCCTCTCTCGGTTACGGTACAGGGACTTGGAAGAACCGACTTGCTAATCACCTGGATCTACAAGATTTCTATTTCTTCGACTAACCCGGATTATGCAACTGCTTCTGTTATCGGCATCTTGGTCTTCGTACTTGTCGCATTCTTCTCTCTTATCTTCTACAACAATAGTAATTCCGTTAAGGATGAGGAGGAATTCCAGTAATGACACCAATGTTACAGGCAAATGCCAAAAGCAAATACCGTTCTCACAAACGGGCAGTGATGACCAGGAATATCGGCATCTATGCCTTCCTTATCATCCTCTGTGTATTTTGGGTGTTACCATTCCTGTATATGTTCTTCACTTCCTTCTCTTCCGTTTATGCCCCGACTTACTTCATGCCTCTCATCAATCCTCAGAAGGGACAACCCGGATGGACAGGTGCTAACTATGTGATGCTTTTCAAAGATGAAACCCTGCCTTTCTGGAAATGGTATCTGAACACTTTGGCTATTTCTGCAATTACTGCAATTGTTGAAACGGTCATGGTTCTTGGTACTTCCTATGCTTTCTCCCGTCTTCGCTTCAAGCTCCGTAAGCCCCTTATGAAGCTGATCCTTGTTCTTGGTATGTTCCCTGGATTCCTGTCCATGCTTATCATCTATTTCATCCTCAAGCTAGCAAACCTAACCACCAGTATCTATTCCTTGCTTTTAATCTATGTTGCGGGCTCGGCTATGCAGTACTACATCGCCAAGGGCTTCTTCGATACGATTCCTAAGTCTTTGGATGAGGCTGCCATGATCGATGGTGCCAACAAGAACACCATCTTCTTCAAGGTTATCATGCCTCTGTCCAAGCCGATTGTCGTCTATACTGCCTTAATTACCTTTATCGCCCCTTGGGGTGACTTCATGCTCGGCTCCATCCTTGCTAACGGACAGCCGGATATGATGACCGTTGCAGTCGGTATGCAGCGTATGATTGCAAAGGAATACATTGTTACATATTTCAATGCTTTCTGCGCCGGAGGTGTCTTCATCTCCATCCCGATTGTTGCCTTGTTCTTCTGGCTTCAGAAGTACTACGTCGAAGGTATTACCGGCGGCGCTGTCAAAGGCTAAATTCCATGAAAAAACTAGTACCCCTGGTTCTCCTCTTACCTGTTTTCCTTTCTTCCTGCAAAGGAAGTACTCCTACCTCTTCTTCATCTTCAACCCCGGAAGTTTCGACCTCCTCTTCCGTAGATACGGGAATTACGGAGCACCTCATCGATGCTCCGCTCGAGGACAATTATCGAAACTGGTATGAGATCTTCCCTTACAGCTATTGCGATTCCAACAACGACAAAATAGGAGACCTTCTTGGAATTGATTCCAAGCTGGGTTACCTCCGGGGTCTAGGCTACACCGGCATCTGGCTCACCCCGATATTCAAGACTTCCACGTACCATGGCTATGATATCAACGATTACTTCCAAATCCGCAAAGATTTCGGAACGATGGATGACCTTAAGAAGTTGGTCAAAGATGCCCATGCGCTTGGTATCAAGGTCATCCTCGATGGTGTCTTCAATCATACCGGTCTCTATAATCCATGGTATGCGAGTGCTGTAGCGGCATACAAAAAGAAGCTTGCGGGGACGGCGATGACGGAAGAGGAAGAGAATTACTCTTCTCTTTACTCCTTCTTCCCCGATAAAGCCAGTGCAGATGCGGCAATAAGTTCTCATGAAATAAACCGGTATTCTGCAGCCGGCGCAAACGGGTTCTACTACGAGTGCAACTTCGATACTGAGATGCCGGAATTGAATTTCGACTCGGAATTCACATACGGGAAAATCAAATCCGTAATCGACTACTACATGGCAGACGATATCGGAATTGATGGATTCCGTCTTGATGCAACTTCCTATTACTACTACGGAAGTACAGTTAAGAATGTTCCAGTCCTTACAAGGATTGCCAAGATGATTAAGGACAACAATCCAAACGGTTATTCCGTAGGCGAATGCTGGGAAAGCAGTGGAACCATTAGCGAATACTACAAGAGCGGTATTGATAGTTTCTTCTATTTCCCGGGGTCCTCTACAGATAGTGATAGCTTCCTTCTGAGGTCCTTTGCCAATCCAGTCTACAAAACCTCCTATAGCAGCGGAGAGAAAAAGCTTCTTTCTGTCTCCGGTTCCCACATTCCGGCGCCTTTCTTGGATAACCATGATATGGGAAGGGCAACTGCCTCAAAGTATATCTCCTTCTCCAAATTCCAGCTGGGGCTTCTCGCAATGACTACCGGTGCATCCTTCCATTACTATGGCGATGAAATCGGCATGTCCAGTTCCGAGAATTCCCCGAAAAATGATGCCAACTATCGTACCCATTACTACTGGAACGATACAACCCATGAAGGAGAATGCCGAGATCCTAGCGGTGCTACGGAACAGGTGGAATACTACCCGTCAAGCGCTGACCAGGAAAAAGACAGTTCTTCCATTCTGAACTACGTCAAGAAAGCCAATCTTATCCGGAATGCAATTCCTGGAATAAGCCGGGGCGAAATACAGGATTCCGATGATACGGATACGCAGAACCTTGCCGTAAAGGGTTCTTCTCCGCTTCTAGCTGTGAACAAATCCTACAATGGTTCATCCCTCAAGATTATCTTCAATTTCTCTGGAACTGAAACTGGGACATATGACTATTCTTTGACGGACTATGAGGTCAAAACTGTTCTTGAAGATACAGCCGAAAAGGTTATCAACAAGAATAAGGTTCTGACTCTCCCTCCGTATTCGATTGCCGTCTTAGGAAAATAAAAAGGAGCCTATAATTATGGCAAGTGTAAAACTAGAACATATCTACAAGGTTTATCCGAATGGAACCAAGGCCGTAAACGATATCTCCCTGGACATCAAGGATGGGGAGTTCATCGTTTTCGTCGGACCTTCCGGCTGCGGAAAGTCTACGACTTTAAGAATGATTGCTGGCCTTGAAGACATCACCGCTGGCGAACTTTACATCAACAACATGATCGTCAATGACGTAGAACCGAAGGACCGTGATATTGCCATGGTCTTCCAGAACTATGCCCTTTATCCGCATATGACCGTCTATGAAAACCTCGCTTTCGGACTCAAGCTCAGACATGTTCCGAACGAAGTCATCCAGGAGAAGGTTCTCGAGGCTGCAAACATTCTCGGAATCAAGGATTACCTCGACCGTAAGCCGAAGGCAATGTCGGGAGGCCAGAGACAGCGTGTCGCCCTCGGAAGAGCCATTCTAAGAGATCCTAAGGTCATGCTTCTCGATGAACCTCTTTCCAACCTCGATGCCAAGCTCAGAGCCCAGATGCGTACAGAAATCGCCAAGCTTCATCAGAAGCTGAAGACCACTTTCATCTATGTCACCCACGACCAGGTCGAAGCTATGACTCTCGGCGACAGAGTTGTCGTTATGAAGCAGGGAAGAATCAAGCAGGTCGATTCCCCGAAGAACCTTTATGATTATCCTTCCAACAAGTTCGTCGCCGGTTTCATCGGCACTCCGCAGATGAATTTCTTCGACTGCACTTTACTCCGCAAGGGAGAGAAAGTCGAAGTATCCCTCAAGGAAAACAAGGAAAAGCTTGTTGTCCCTTACAACCAGCTTATCAAGGTTCTTCCGGACTATTTCGATGGTGCCCACCCGATTACGATGGGTGTCCGCTGCGAACACATCAATTTAGTCGATGAGGCGGTTGAGAATTCCGTCAAGGTCAAGGTTTCTCATTTCGAGGAACTTGGTTCCAACTGCCTGATCTACGGAAACATCAATTTGAAGAATGATTCCATCACTTCCGAAGGTTCCGGAAACATCACCATCCAGGTGAAGAATGTCTCCGGCATCAAGCCTGGGGATATCATCTATGTCCAGTTTGATATGTCCTATGCCTATTTCTTCGATTCCAAATCCGAGGAAACGATTGTTCCTCGTATTCCGGTCTACAATTCCTTCGAAGCCAGCGTCCGCGATAACCAGCTCTGCTTCCTCGGTTCCGAAATCCGTCTTCCGAAGGCTCTTTACAGAGCCGATGCAGAAGGCATCGAACTTCGGATTCCGACGGATGGTTTCGTCTTCGGAAGGCCTGGATTCAAGGCCAAGGTAATCAAAACCGAGGTTATCGGAAAGCAGAACCTTGTGCATGTTTCGGCAAATGGCAGAACTTTCTTTGCCGTCTGCGATAAGCCGCACCAGGAAGACGAGAATGTAAGCCTCGGAATAGATTTCACGAAGATCAGCATCTTCGTGGATGGCAAGCAGGTCGTTACCCCTGTTTCCCATTCGGATCCGTTCACCTGCACTTTCTACAATTTCCAGACTGTAATTGCCAAGAAGAGCGAGCCGGAATTCATCCAGTTCCGTAAGGACAAGATTGATTCCGCTACTAAGTTCATGGATGCCAAGATCCTTCTCGAGAACCAGAAGTACGAAAAGGCTAAGCTGGATGCTGAGAACATGGCAAAGACGGTCAACGAAGCAGAGGAAACCGCTTCTTACAACGCCGCCAAGGCTACTATCACTTCTGCCATCAAGGTCCTTGATGACGAGGAGAAGAAGTCCCTCAAGCTTTTGAAGAAGGACTTCAACGATACCAAGAAGAAGATCAAGAAGCAGAACGACTACAATTTCGCAGAAAAGAGAATCAAGGAAGAGAACGAATACCGTGCCTTCCGTGCAAGCAACAAGGATAAGGAAACCAGAAGCAGAAGATTGGATGAATACCATATCTTCTCCGATAATTTCCAGACCGATAAGGAAAATACCTTGGCTACAGCCCTCAATGGTGCCACCATCGACTACGAATCCAAGGTCTCCCAGGTCAAGTCCTTCGCTAAGCGTAAGAAGGGCGGACTGGAAAAGGAACTTTCCGACAAGACTGCTGATTTCCGTTCCAAGGTATGCCCTGGAAAGTACATCGAGAAGGACCACAAAGCTGCCCTTAAGGAACTGACCCGCGAAAAGAACGCCGCTGTCAGCCGTGCAAGCTTGGTCTTCTTCTTCCGTTTCCCGGAGGACTACTATACCCTCACTACCGATATCATCTCCAACAAGCTTGTACAGGGTCTTGGCACACGTGTCTTCTCCAAGGAATTCCTTGTCGAGATGCCGCATGATGCCTACAAGATCGTAGACAAGAAGAACAGTTTCCATGTTACCGTCAAGGAAACCCTGGATTACGGAAGCGATGTCTATTTCGCCCGTGTTTCCTACAAGCCGCAGGGTGGAAAGGAAACGTTCCTTCTCGTCCGCGTCGCTGAACCGCTTCCGGAAGGAAAGCAGATCAACGTCGAGTTTGATGTCGCCAAGTCTCAGATTACCGAAACCGGAATGAACATCCGTCTCTACTAGAAAGGAGGAGAATCATGAAGAAAAGAAAACTAATAATCGCCTTGCTCCCTGTTCTCCTTCTCTCTTCCTGCAATCGGACGGACACAAGTAAGGTCCTCTCCGATGCCAAGGAGGCGGTAAGTGCCATCACGGCTTATACGGAAACTTCCTATACTGTTGCTGTTACCGGCAATATCTCGAAATTCACTTCCTTTGCGGAAATGGCTGTTTCTTCCGTTCCAAACCCTGGTCTTGGAAACAGCAGCAAGAACCGCAGCTTCATTTTGAGGAACCCTCTGATAATCACTACTGATAATTTCTACCCTGCCGATGATCTTCCGGAAGGATCCGATACTTCCACTTACAGTTACAACCGTATCATCACCAGACTCGAAAGCCCTGAGGATGCCATCCACAATCTGGAGTTCCGGAAAGACGGTGATGACCTTGTCTTCTACATCTGCGGAGTCAGCAAGAATTTGAAGTTCTACAACGTTTACTGCGATGATAAAAATCCGGACATTGCATCCGATGTCATTGTCAATTCCCGCTTCGATATCACCCTTACTTACAGCAAGACGGGTCTTTTGAAGACCGAGAAGATTGTTTCTCCGAAGTCTCCTAACGGCAACGCTGATTCCTATGTCGATCTGCTTTCGACCTTCACTTATACGGAATGAAAAAGAAACTCGCGGTCCTCTTCCTCATCCCTGCATTAGTCTCCTGTTCATCAAAGGTCAATGCTCCCCAAGAAATTGTGGATTTCCTTACTGGCTGCACAATAGATAATGCTCTCAGCGGGGTAAAAGCAATTTCTTCAGTACAGACCAATGTCATCAGGGACAGCATGGACGAGGAGAAGGTCTACGGGACATACCGGAATACCGTCCAAGTCGATAGAAACGACATGGACGACTATTACGCCTACTCCGAGACCTCCTCTACCGGAGAGCTTGTAACACAAGATGCTTTCTCTAGCCTTTATGTGACGAAAGCCACATCGGTTTTCTATTATTCGAAAGACGACCAGCTTTTCCATAATGACATCCATCAGGATGGATACGTTTCTGCTGATATGACCGGTGAACTCAAAAGTTTTGATAAGAATGTACAGTACCAACCAAGCCAGGTTGAAGATGAAAGCAAGAAAATCTTCTATACGACGACAAGCAGTTCCGGATACCTGACGGGTGGATTCTTCTTCGGGGACTTCTTCCGCTCCAGAATCAAATACTACGATTTCATGAAGCTGGAAGACAATATCCTTTCCTACACTTTGGATCATTTCGGTTATGATGAAGATACGGAAAAAGGATATGTAGACGAATGCATAAAGATGAATAACGTTGGAATGATTCTCTCCCTTGTGGAGCTGAGTCACAATATCACGCTTAGGAAAATCAGTGATGCCAATCTTCAGGTGACTTATAACAATCCGATTACTAGGAAGTAGTTTTGTTTCTATTTATTATTGATGCAGGTTTTCTTTCATTCGTTATCAGTTAGCGGTAAACTTAAGTTTCCTGCTAGGAAGGCAAAATAGAATGAATCAAGATGAAAGAGTATCCGGAATCCTCCTCCCCCTCTCTTCTCTGCCGGGAAGCTACGGAATCGGTTCGCTAGGACAGAATGCCTACCGTTTCGTGGATTTCCTTGCCCGTAGCCATGTCCGCATCTGGCAGATGCTTCCTTTGAATGTAACCTCCTATGGGGATAGCCCGTATCAGTCTCCTTCTTCCAATGGTTTGAACTATTATTTCATCGACCTCGACATCCTCTGCCAGGAAGGTCTCCTAAAGAAAGAGGAAATCGATAACGTCGATTTCGGAACCAATCCGGGTCGGGTAGATTACGGAAAGCTTTTCCAGAACCGTATTCCGGTCCTGAAGAAGGCCTTCAAGAGATTCAACAAACAGAATCCGGATTTCCTCTCCTTCGTAAAGAAGGGAGAATACAAGGACTTCGCTTTCTTCATGACCCTCAAGGTCAAAAACGACTACAGACCTTGGTATGAGTGGCCGGATGAGCTGAAGAACTATACGCCGGCTCTGGAAGAGAAGGTCATCCAGGAAGACAGGGATGAATACCTCTTCTATATGTTCACGCAGTTCGAATTCCTGAAGCAGTACAATGCTCTCAAGAAATATGCAAACCTCCAGAAGATCAAGATCCTGGGGGATATGCCTCTCTACCTAGCCTACGATTCGGTGGAAGCATACAAATACCCGGAGATGTTCCGCTTCGACAGCAACCATAATCCGACTGTTGTCGCCGGATGTCCGCCGGATTGCTTCTCCGCGGATGGCCAGCTTTGGGGTAACCCAATCTACAACTGGTCTTACATGGCAAAAGATGGCTATAAGTGGTTCAAAGATAGAATCAAAAAGAATCTCCAGAACTTCGATATCCTTAGAATCGACCATTTCCGTGGATGCTCGAGCTATTACACGATTCCGTTCGGAATGACCAATGCCCGCATCGGTCAGTGGGAGAAGGGTCCTGGATTCGACCTCTTCCGCGACCTCACGAACCTGCCACTTATTGCCGAAGATCTCGGTTTCATGGATGACGGCGTCCGTCAGCTCCTGAAGGATTCCACCTATCCGGGAATGAAGGTCCTGGAATTCTCCTTCGACGGGGATCCGACGAATTCCCACAAGCCTTCCAATTCTTCCCTCAACTATTTCTGCTATACGGGAACCCATGACAATATGCCGATCTGCGCCTATATCAAGTCCCTCTCCCAGGACGGCTTTGAAAGATATGTCGGCGACCTGAAGAAGGAATGCGAACGTTTCGGTGTCGACTTCCGTGGAGACTCCATGGAAGAACTCACCAGGACGACGGACAAGCTCTGCCTTGCCGGTCCGACCATCGGTGCCGTTATTCCGCTCCAGGACTACTTAGCCCTAGGAGAGGAAAGCCGGATCAACGAACCGAGCACTCTGACGGAAAAGAACTGGACCTGGCGGTGCCAGGAAAAGGACTTCTCCCAGTCCCTTATGGACTTCATCCGGGAAAACGTCACAAGATACAATCGGTAGACCCACACTGGGGCTTCCTCTGAAGGAGAAGCCCCAGTCTTTTTTTATCCTTCTTTTCCACCAGGCAAAGAAGGGAAAAGACCTCTTCCAGACACCCCTTCCCCCTTCTTTCTGCCGGATTCATTTCCCTTTTGTTTCTTTTTGTCTCCACTTTGATTCAAAGGTTTGTCTTTTGGAAAACACGCCTTATAATAAGAACGTAATGAAAGAGGTAAATTATGGCAAAGCAGATGAAAATCATGTGTGTCAACGCCGGTTCGTCTTCGCTCAAGTTCAAGCTCTACGCCATGGACGGCAAAGCCCTTAGCGAAAAGACCCTCCAAAACAAAGGAGAGCATATGAGCGTCCTTACGAGCGGAATCGTCGAACGTATCGGACACGAAGACGGCATCTTCACAATCAAGAAGCCGGGCGGATATAAGAATACGAAGATCCTTCCTGTCAAGGATCACGAAGAAGCAGTCAATCTCCTTCTGAACGGACTGATCTCCGAGAACATCATCTCCTCCCTCGAAGAGATCACTGCCGTCGGCCATAGAGTCGTCCAGGGCGGTCCGTATTTTGCGGATAGCCATGTTTTCGACCAGGACACGGAAGACAAGATCCGTTCCCTTATTCCGTTGGATCCTCTCCATGCTCCTGCCCACCTCACCTGCTATGCTGCTTTTGCCAAGGCTTTACCGAAGTCTGTCGGAGAAGTCGCTGTCTTTGACACCGCCTTCCACCAGACGATGCCGGCTGTCGAATACATGTATGCTCTCCCTTACGAATACTATGAGAAGTACCATGTCCGCCGCTATGGTGCCCACGGAACTTCCCACAAGTATCTTTCTATCATGGCCAAGGAAACGTATTTCCCCAAGAAGGAACACGTCAACCTTATCACCTGCCACATCGGAAGCGGCGGAAGCGTCTCTGCCATCAAGGATGGCAAGGTCCTTGCCACTTCTATGGGTCTCACTCCTCTTGCCGGTGTCATGATGGGCTCGAGAACCGGAGACATCGATGCCTCCTGCATGCCTTACCTCTGCTCCTGCACGGGAAAGAGCGTCGATGAAATGTTCGATATCTATAACCATAAGTCCGGCATCCTTGGAATCTCGGGGATCTCCAATGATACCCGCGATGTCGAGGAGGCGGCGGAGAAGGGCAACGAGAAGGCGAAGCTTGCCATCGATATGTATGCCAATAGCATCGCCAACTACGTCATGATGTATTACGGAAAGCTCGAAGGCAAGGTCGATATGGTTGTCTGCTCTGCCGGCGTCTTCGAGAACGCTCCGGTCTATCGCAAGGCGACCTTCGACAAGCTTGCCGCTATCGGCATCAAGATCGATGAGGAGAAGAACAACGTTACCCGTCTTGGAAAGAGCGGAATTATTTCTGCTCCGGATTCCAAGATTGCCGTTGCCGTCATCCCGACCGACGAGGAAATGATGATTGCTCTCGATACGGTCCGTATCTTAGGCCTCTAGAAAGGTTAGGGAAAGCATGCAGAAGAAAGCCATCCTGGTTTTATCTTTCTTGCTTTCCCTTTTTTTTGTGCAAGGATGCAGGAAGGATTCCCTTTCTACGGACTCGAAGGGACGGATCCTCCTCTCCAAGAAGGAAGGAATGGCAAAGCCTGTCGAAATAGACTCAGCTTCAAACCTGGCCCGTATCTGCCGCTATGACCCGGCCTTGGTCCTTGTCACCAAGGAAGGATGCTCCTACTGCGAGAAGGCAGTCGAGGATCTTTCCGCCTTCATCAAAGAGACAAGCGCCTTAGTCTATACGATCGACCACCTCCCTTACCGGGAGGCCGTAGAAAGCACGGACAACAAGTCCGGAACCTACAAGGGCCTTTTCCCTTCCCTTACCTATACCCCGACTTTCCTTTTCTATGCCGAAGGAAAGCTCGTAAACGAAAAGGAAGGCGGATTCAGCGATCTTGCTACCGGCCTTAGGGAATATGTCTCGACTACGGAATACTATTCCCTGAACGACTATACGGAAAAGGAGGACAGCGCAACCTATTCCCTGGATGTCGACGAGGACACAGACCTCCCGGGAAGAGGCACTTCCTTCCTGGAGCAGAAGATAAAGTCTAAGGAGGACTTCACCGTTCTTTTCTCCTATCGCTGCTGCCCGGACTGCGCGGAATACAAAGAGTTGGTTCTTACCCCCTACAGGAAGGACCATCCCGACACTAGGCTCTTCTATTACGAGATGGAAGGTTTCTATGCCCTGAAAAGCATGGACGGGGAGGAAGGAACCAGGGGAAGGAAGCTGTTCTCCGATTTTGCACTCTTTTTCCACCTTGCAGACTACGACCTGACGGACAAGGACGGAAACAGGACCGGAGTCGTTCCGACCCTGGTCTCCTATAGGAACGGATCCTATTCGATCTCCGTCTTCCGCAATGATGTCGGCTACAAGGAAAACAGCGACGGATCCCTTTCCTATGCCAAATCCTTCTATCCGGAAGTGCTTGAGCTGTCTTCTTCCACGAAAGGAGATTCCGACGAGGCAAGGAAGAAGGAAAGGGAGGAGCTGAAAGATCTGGCTCTTCCTATCGAAACCGGGAAATCGATTTCCTTCCTGGAGGAGAACCTGTGAGAAAAGGAAAGGCCTTATTCCTTCTTCCTCTTCTTCTTGGTTCCTGTTCCAGGACTAAGGAGAAGATCCCTGTCCTTCTCCTGGAAGAGGGGTCTTCCTACTCCTATCTTCTGAAGAAGGAAGAGCTTGCTGGCCTGAAAGAGAAGAAAGCTTCTTTTCCCCTGTTCGTCTTCCATTCTTCCTGTGAGACGGCCTGCTCCGAAATATCCTATCTTTATAGAAGCCTTCTGAAGAAGACCGCTTTCCTGCTCCCCCGGATCGGAGAAGAGGACTTCTCCTCGGTCAAAGACAATCCTTCCCCGGAGAAGGATACTATCTTCTTCTACAGCTACGGGGTCCTGTCTTCCTCCCTTCCGGTAGATGCTTCCTGGAGCGAAGAAGACCTGGAGAAGAAGCTAAGCAGTTACCTTACCCCTTCCTACCAGTTCCTGAACACCCTCTCCTATGGAAAAGGGGAGGAGGAATATAACACCTTCGAGATCACGTACAGCAATCCATCTCTTCCAACGCCCGAGAAGCTGGAAGAAGAAGATTCCTCCTTGCTTATCCTTAACAAGGAATCTCTCTCCTATGAATCCGTCTTTAAGGACAGGAAGGAAGATACCCGTTACCTCTACCTTCTTTCCAAGGGCGACAAGGAAGCAACGGAAATTACCGGCGCTTCTTTCTCCATAGACACCGATTCCTATATCCTCCTAAAGGGAAAAGACGGAAAATACGTAAAAGAATAAAACCGGCCCTAAGGCCGGCTTATTTATTCCAGATTGTCGCAGGCTTCAAGAAGGGCAGGAAGCTCGTCCAAAGTCTTTATCCGGCATCCGGCAGCGAAATCGTGTCCGCCACCTCCAAACAGGAGGGCAGCCGGTGCAACATGCACCTGTTCGCTTCTAAGGCTGACACGGAACTCCTCTTTCTCAGGGTCTTCCGTGATAGAGACGACAGACCGGACTTCCTTCATATTGCGGAACAGGTTCATATGGAGATTGCCTTCTCCCGGGACCATATCCAGCTTCTTGAGGTCTTCCTTGGTGAAGACGAAGTAGCAGGTTCCCTTATCCGTGATCTTGTAGGTATCCAGGCAGAAGCGGAGGATATCCATCTTCCTCTTGTCCGTCTGATACATGGTGTGGTAGATCTTCTCCTTGTCGGCACCAAGGTCCAGCAGGGAGGCAGCTACGCGGAGGGTAGCCCCATCCGTATCCTGGTAGAGGAAACGGCCCGTATCCCCGACAATTCCTCCGTAGAGGTAATCTGCCATCGCCTTGGACTTCTTGTACTTCCCAGAACGGGAAAGGATGAAGAGGGCAAGGATCTCGGAAGCGGCCGGACGGTCCGGATGAACGATCCTATAATCCCCGAACCCGTCTTCCTCCTTCGGAAGCGGATGGTGGTCAAGCTTCAGGACAAACTTCGCCATCTGGATATGGTTGTCGGCAATCCGTTTCCTGTCCGGAACATCCACCGTGATAGCAAGATGCTCCAACTTGTACCAGTCCTCGCTAAGCTTCTCCGGGAAAGGGTAAAGAGACGGCATCATGGACTCATGGTTGTCGCCGACATAATGGACTTCCTTATTCGGGAAATTGTCCTTGATCCAGGTATAAAGCCCCATCTGGCTTCCCAGGGCATCGAAATCCGGGGAGACGTGCCGGTAGATGACAATCCTGTCGTATTCCCGGATAGTCTTCTCCAGAGCCTTGAACTCCCGACGGTAGCAAGCGAATGATTTCTCGTCCATAAGCGCCAATCCTTTCCGAATTAGGTCTATTCTACCAAACTCGGGGAAAGAATGCGCAGAATTATGAAAGGATAATAAAACCGGTTGAAACAAGGCGTCATTTGCGTTAAGATACTTAGGCTTTTATTCGGCCCCGTAGCTCAGTTGGATAGAGCAACTGCCTTCTAAGCAGTGGGTCAAGCGTTCGAGTCGCTTCGGGGTCACCAGGAAGTACTAGGGAGTCCTTCGGGACTCCCTTTCTTTTGCATAGAAAAAGGAGGCAGCCAGAGGCCGCCTCCTAGTTTTCCTACTTGATCAGGGTGTTCCTGCAATGGCCGGTAGCAAGATACTCGTCCATGTTCTTCAGGGAGACTTCGACCATATCCCTTAAGGCCAGATCCGTAGCGGAAGCGATGTGTGGAGTGATCAGAACCTTCGGATAGAGATCGACGATTTCCTGGTGGAGAGGGGTATCCATATGCTTCGGATCAAAGTCATGGTTGAAGAGAACCGTCTCGTCGGCAAGGACATCC
The DNA here is from genome assembly GCA_023459795.1 of Bacillota bacterium. Taxonomy (GTDB): domain Bacteria; phylum Bacillota_I; class Bacilli_A; order RFN20; family CAG-288; genus Enterosoma. Next base: position 24,947 of record JAEWSP010000009.1, on the reverse strand, counting down.
AGTCCAAGGCCATCGAGCTTTCCGCTCTTGATTGCATCAAGGGCGGCCTTGGTATCCATGACCTGGCCTCTTGCGACATTGACTAGGATCGCATTGTTCTTCATCTTGGCAATCTTGTCGGCATCGATGAAATTGTCATTCTTGCCTTTGAAATATGACATGTGGCAGACGATGATATCGCTGTCCGCAAGGAAGGAATCCAGATCTTCGAAGGCCAGGATTTCCTTGGCCTTCTCGGAAGGATAGACGTCGTATCCGATGACCTTGGCGCCAAGTCCCTTGAAGAGGGAAGCAGTGGTGCAGCCGATTCTTCCGCAGCCAAGGATTCCGACGGTGCAGCCGCGGACTTCCCGGGAGAACATCGTATCCGTGACCTTGAACTGTCCCTTGCTGGTGAGATCGGTCGTATAGGCAGTATGCCTAAGAAGCATCATGGAGAGAGTCAGGGCCAGCTCGGAGATAGCATTCGGGGAATAGCCGGGGACGAAAGCGGACTCGATCCCGAAGTCCTTGCAGGCCTTGAGATCGACATGGTTATAACCGGCCGTACGGGTAAGGTAATATTTCAGTCCGTTCTGACTCAGAAGCTTCATATGGTCATAGTCGACATTGCAGTTTCCCCTGACCATGACGATAGGATAACCCTTGGCAAGTTCCCAGTTATCGGAATTGAGGTATTCCGGACGGAGGACGAGTTCATAGCCGTATTCCTTCCCGAGCTTCTCGAAAGTAGGAATCTCGTAGGAACGGACACCGAAGCAGATGATTTTCTTTTCCATAGTACAGTGCTCCTATCACTATTACGCAGCGACAAAGAATCCGGAGGAATCGACGAGGGTAAGGATAAGGACCCAGAAGATGATTCCGAAGACGGCAACAAGCGTAGAGATGAGGGAGATATGGGAAGCCATCTCCTTCTCCTTATCGAAGGCGATGCAGTAACCGACAGCAACCGTAGCCGGCGGTACGAAGAAGGTGAAGACCATGGAGTGGAGGGAATCAGCCGAGATAAGGGTAGTCCCGCAGGCCTTGGCGATGCCTTCGACGGCGAAGAGAAGACCTAAGACGATAGCCGGAAGCACGAAGACCTTGAGTCCGGAATAGATCCAGGCATACTTATCCCTGGCAGCTTCGGCAAGAGAAGTCTTGCCAAGGGTGCAGCCGATGGCGAAGAGAATGATCGGGGAAGAAAGGGAACCGAGGGTCTTGGCCGGCTTGAAGAGGAAAGGAAGGGTGACATCGAAACGCCAGAAGGCAACCTTGGTAGCACTGGTAGCGCCGCTGTAAAGGTCAACCGGAACGGTGTTGACGGCCGGGATTCCCTGGAGTGCCCAGAGAAGCAGTCCGCCAAGAGTCGCTAAAACGATCGGATTGAGGAAGACCTTCTTGAGGATGGAAGAGACGGAAGACTTGCTGTCGCTTCCGACCTTCGTCCCGGAGATGGCCAGATAGGCATAGGAATAGAGTCCGACACGGTAGGCGATGTTCATAAGGTTGAAGTCATTGCCGGCATTGGCTCCATAGATGGAAACGACCAGAGGATAGCCGAAGAAAGTCGTCGAACCGAAGGCAAACAGAACGGCAAGAACCTTTTTCTTCTCCTTGTCCTTGACGAAGGAGAAGACCAGCCATCCCAGACCGATAAACAGCATGTAGAGGATGAATCCGGCGATGAAGTTGACGAGGACATCCTTCGTTGCTTCCTTGGAGAAATCGCTCATGAAGGAACAGAAAGCAAGGCAGGGGAGGCAGACAACCATAACGAACTTCGTCAGAACCTTACCCGTCTCTTCCGGAAGCTTCTTCTTCTTGGTCAGCAAAAAGCCTAACCCGATGAATAGAATCGTCTGCGCGATATTGACCCAGAGATTCATGGATCCCATCGCTTTTCCGAGATTGCTCTCGGTTAGAAAGTCAACCATACCCGTCTCCTTTCTGTGATTTCCCGGATAAAAGATGAATGAAACAATGAATTATTATAGAAATCGGAATAAAGAATGGAAGGATTATTTTCTGATTCGAATGATCTTTGCCGTAACTGGTAGGAAAAAACAGCCTTTCGGCTGTTTTAGTCCTTCAAAATAGCGATTACTTCTTCCTGGCGTCCGCCGACAAGGATAGGCTTCCTATCCTTGATGTGGCAGTCCGTCTCGCTTCTCATTCCAAAATCCGGAGCATAGATTCCCGGTTCCAAGGAGAAGGTGATCCCGTCGATGATCTCCCTGGTGTCGTGGCTTTCCATATCATCGATATTGACGCCCGGCCCGTGAGGGGAGACGTCGATAGCAATGTTATGCCCGGTTCTATGGGCGATGTACTCTCCGTATCCGGCCTTGACGATATAGGAGGAGACGACATCATCGACTTCATATCCGGAGACTTTCCGAAGAGGCAGGTTCCTGGCAAGGAATTCCACTCCGCTGTCCACAGCATTCCTGAGGACGGCAAAACGGGACTTCACCTTCTCGGGGACTGCTTCTCCGACATATCCCATCCAGGTGATATCCGCATATACCCCGTCTGCCCTATCCATCTTGGCCCACATATCGATAAGGACGACGTCCCCTCTCCTAATCGGAGCATGGACAGAAGCATCGGGAGCATAGTGGGGGTTGGAGGCATTCTTGTTGACAGCGACAATTGCCGGATCGTCATAAGTCATCTTCTCTTCATGGAATCTCCGGCAGATGAACTGCTGGATGGTATATTCATCCGTCTCTCCGTTAGCCTTGACTAGCTCCCCAATCTTTTGAAAAGCTTCGTCCTTGATCTGAAGCGCCTTCTTGCAGGCAACCAGCTGTCCGGCATAGGCATTATCGTCATAGAGAGCCGTAAACCGCTGGAGGAGATCGCCGCTGGAGGAAACGGCAATCCCCAAAGATGCGATGAAGCTTACGCTTCCGTAGTCCGCAAGGCTGATCCTAGGAAGAAGGCCGTTCTCGCTGATATCCATGATGACCTTTTTGTAGGAAGCAAATGCTTTCTTCTCCAGATTCAGCATCTCCTTCCAGGTCTTGTAGACCAGAAGGTCGAACTTCTCCCAGATAGCAGGTTTGTCCAGGAACACGGTATCGATCGTATGGCAGATCAGGTATGGCTTCCCGATTCTCGGGAAGACAAGGAATAGTTTCCTTGTAAGCATGGCTTTCCCGAGAAAACGTTCCGTCATCGGATTCCGGTTTTCGTAATCCGGAATGATCCAGGCATCTTCCTTGCTTGAAGCAAGATAATCCTTAATGATTTCAAAATCGTTCATAGGCCCTCCTTTAGGCTAAGCGATACTATTGTAGACCGTATTGCCATCCTGGTAGATAGAAGTCATGGAAGAAGTCAGGCTAGAGGTACCGCCAAGGACAGTAGCGATGAACTTGTCGACGGCAGAGCCGATATCAACGGTATATTTCTTCCCATTGTTCTTCCAGGCCGTCTTGCTTTCACTGGTCTTCAGAGTCTCCATGTCGCTGATCAGGCCATAGGCCTTGACACGGTAAGTCTCCGCATAGGATGTGAGGAAGTTAGTAACGCTGGTTCCGATTCCGGAGGAAAGGGAAGAAACAACAAGCGGCGCCCCTTCTTTGAGAACCGGGCCGGAAGCGAGGGTATAAGCCTTGATGATCTTCGTGTAGTCTAGGGAAAGGCTGTCAATGATTTCGGCATAGATGGCATCGTCCTTGGCAAGACCGGTCAGAGCTTCTCCTGACCCGTCTACAGGGGAAGAAGCAAGAAGCGCAGAGAGCTTAAGGCCATAGGCATCGGCAAGCTTGGAAAGAAGAAGTCCCTGGTTCACGACACCGTCCTGGACTTCCAGGTCGAGGATATCTTCTACCTTATCCTGTTCGTCTTTTCCGACGAAGAAGGAAAGCGGGAATTTGGCTTCCGTCTTGGAAAGGGCGGAAACGGAAGAAGGAACAAGGTTGGCAAGGCTGGCTACCGCCGCTTCGCCATTCGCAATGGCGGTATCGCAATCCGATACGGAAGAAGCAGAAGAAAGGGCGGCTAAACCGCTGTTAGCAGCAGAAAGGGAATCGCTGATGCCCTTTAGGTAGGCATCCTGGACAGCCTTGATCTTGGAATAGTTTCCATTCGGATCCAAAGAGCCGTCTGCAAGAACAGCGTTCTTCTCGGCAAGTGCGGAAGCAAATCCCTTGTAATGGAGGACACCCTTCAGTGCTGTCGCGACTTTGTCCATCGTCCAGTCTCCCGTGATGCCGGAAAGCGACTGCTCGGCAGTGGAAAGGGCAGAAACGCCGTCGTTGTAGGCAGCAGCCAAAGAAGAGGCATCCACCTTTGCCGAAAGCATGTTCTTGACATCGGCAGAAAGCAAAGCATAATCGCTGACAAGCTTATCCGTAACAGCCTTTCCGGCAGAAGAGATATCAATGTTTGCCTGCTGGGCGGTGTTGGTCTTGTCATAGTAGTACGGGAAGTAGTCCCCGCCTTCCTTGTAGAAGGCATCAAAGGCATCAGCGGTGGCAGATGCTTCCTTATGCCGTGCTTCGATAGCGGTGAAGGGGTTTTCAGCAAGAGTCGAAGTCCCTTCGTCGAGGTCAAGATCCACCGAGAAGGAGAAAGGAGCAATGGAACCAAGGCTTCCGGAAAGAAGGATGCTTATATCCTTGAGGTCCGTATAATTGCTCGTGGTGCTCTGGTAAACGGTAAAGGAAACGGAAGCATCGGATAAAGTGAAGGGCGTTGCCAGACCGGCAATAGCGGAAGGAACACCGGAAGAGTCCAGAAGTCCCTTGATAAGGGTGGTCAATTGAGTTCCTGCTTTTGTCTTTCCCTCATCCGTGATGTAAGCCTTCATTGTAACAGACTTATTCCCGGATTCATCGGTGGAAGTGGACTTGCCAACCTGGAAATAGGAACCGAATTCGGAATAATAGTAGGCAACCTTTTTGGCGATATCCGTAAAGGTGGAAGGAATCAAAGCATCGGAATCCTTTATAAACCCTAGAAGCTGGGTATAGTCCAGCTTTTCGAAGTCTTCCAGGCTTAGTCCGGAAAGGGTAGCAAGGATAGAGGAATAATCGATCGAAGACGAGCTGCCGTCGGAATCCTTGTGGGTATAGGCAAACGGCTTCCCGGCACTGATAACACCAGCTCCGATGTTCTTCTTGCTCAGGTAGGCGTCAATCGAAGTAGAAGGAAGAGCAAGGACAGCCTGGTTCAGTTCCGTACCGGTAAGGGCCTTGTGGGTGGTAGGATTTTCCATCTTTCCTTTCAAGGCCAAAGCATTGGCACTTAGTGCCTGAATCTGTCCGGGAAGGAGTCCCTTACGGTTGACAAGCCCGCCGACAAAGCTCTTCAGGGTTCCGTCAAGAATATCCGTAAAGGACGTGGCATTTACCATGGCTTCATAGTTCTTGTACGTCTGCTCGGCAACGGAGACAGTTCCGTTCTTTACGCCATCCATGGAAGAGGAGAGGAAGACATGGGGATCCTTGAGGTCCAGAACGTTGTCTCTGGTCTGGTACTGGAACGTAAGCGGAGAATAGAAAGTGTTGTTTGTAAGCATGAACATCGAGGAGCCGACGGACCAGGCCGCTTTGAAAGTTCCTGTCTTTTCGGCGTATCCGATCCGATTCGGGGAAGAAGTGACCGTGACGCTGACGGTCTTGGTCTTTCCGCCTGCCGTAACGACAATCAAGGTCTTTCCTTCCGAGATACCGGTAAGGATTCCCGAGGAGGATACGGCAGCGATGGAGCTGTCGACGGAAGAGAAGGTCACATCCTTGTCGGTAGCATTGACCGGGGATACGGTTGCCGTAAGGGTCTTCGTCATGTTGACCCCAATCGTTACGCTCGTATTATCGACAGAAAGGTCTGTTACTGCCACATATCCGGAATTCTGTCCGGAAGTACTTGAGGAAGTCGTGTTTTTGCAGCCCGAAAGAAGGACGGCGAGAGAAGCCAACGTCAGAATTACCTTTTTGTTTTTCATTACATAGTCTCCTTTATGTTTCCCTACCCTTATACTTTAGGTTTTTTCGGCTCTTTTTCAACTGAAAAAATTGCGGAAAAAGCCTTTTTTTCTATCCTCCCACTCCTATATCCTCTTATTGAAAGAAGTTGTATAATCTATTCTGCTGTGTTTGGAAACTTGAGAAACCAAGGAGAAATAACCCTATGAGACCGATGACTAGCGATGAAATCCGAGATACCTGGCTGAACTTTTTCAAGGAGCATGGACACCATATCGAGCCCAGCGCTTCTTTGGTTCCGCACAATGATCCTACCCTTCTCTGGATCAATGCCGGTGTTGCTGCATTAAAGAAGTATTTTGATGGAACTCTGACTCCGAAATATCGGAGAATCACGAATGCTCAGAAATGCATCCGCACCAACGATATCGACAATGTCGGCCATACCGCAAGACATCACACCTTCTTCGAGATGATGGGAAATTTCTCTATCGGCGATTACTTCCGTTCGGAAGTCATCCCGTGGGCTTTCGAGCTCCTCACTTCTCCGAAGTATTTTGCTTTGGACAAGGATAAGCTTTATATCACTTACTATCCGGACGATATGGATACCTACAACCTCTGGGTGCACTGCGGAATGAATCCCGCCAACATGGTTCCCTGCAAGAACAACTTCTGGGAAATCGGCGAAGGTCCGTGCGGCCCGGATACGGAAATCAACTACGACCGCGGAGAGAAGTGGGATCCGAAGGGAATCGGCGTTAAGCTGGTCCAGGACGATCTGGAAAACGACCGTTACATCGAACTCTGGAACATCGTCTTCAGCCAGTTCAACAGCGAACCGGGAAAGAAGAGAAGCGAGTACAAGCCTCTTCCGCAGAAAAATATCGATACCGGCGCAGGACTGGAGAGAATCGCCTGCATCATGCAGGGAACGGATACGAATTTCGAAACCGATCTTTTCATGCCTTATATCAAGGCAACCGAGAAGAAGGCCAATGTCCCTTATGAAGGCAAGAACAAGCTTGCCTACAGGGTCATCGCCGACCACATCCGCTCCATCACTTTCGCTCTTGCCGATGGTGCCAGCTTCTCCAACGAAGGCCGCGGCTATGTCCTGAGAAGACTTCTCCGCCGTGCATCCCGCTATGCCCAGACTATCGGTCTGGAATCCGGAGCCTTAGCCAACCTCGTACCGCTTGTCGACTCCAACATGGCGCATTTCTATCCTTACCTCAAGGACCACGAAGAGAGAACGATGAAGATGATCCGCAACGAGGAAGAACGTTTTGCTTCCACCCTCCGGAACGGCGAGAAGATCCTTTCCGCAAGCCTTGCTACCTGCGGGGATGTCCTTTCCGGTCAGGATGCCTTCAAGCTTGCGGACACTTACGGCTTCCCTTATGAACTGACGAAGGAAATCACGGAAGATGCCGGCAAGAAGGTCGATGAAGAATCCTATCAGAGGATTCTTGCCGATTCCAAGGAGATGGCCAGAAAGGCCAGAGGCGACAGACAGTCCTTTGGGCTCCAGTCCAAGGACCTGATTGCTTTCGCTACTCCTTCCGAATTCGTTTACGACGATAAGAAGATCGAGGGCAAGGTTACCGGCCTCTTCGTCAACGGTGCCAAGGTCGATGACATCGACGACGAAGGCGAAATCATCCTCGACAAAACCAATTTCTATGCCGAGATGGGCGGCGAAGTCGCCGATACCGGCTTCGTGAAGAACAAGGACGTTGAAGCGGAAGTCACAGCTGTAACCTCCGCCAACCACGGCCAGCATCTTCTCCACGTCAAGGTCCTATACGGGAAGATCACGGAGGGTGCAGTCCTTTCCGAAGAACCGGACTTTGCCAAGAGAAGCCTTGTAAGGAAGAACCATTCTGCAACCCATCTTCTCCAGGCTGCCCTACAGGAAGTCCTAGGCAAGGATGTCCGCCAGGAAGGTGCCTTCTATGACTCCGAGCAGCTCCACTTCGATTTCAACTACGACGGAAAGCCGACGATGGATCAGCTTAACCAGATTGAGCACAAGGTGAATGAATTCATCTTTGCTTCCCTGCCGGTGACTACCGAAGTCATGCCGAAGGAAAAGGCAATGGCACTTCCGGGAGTCATGCATCTCTTCAGCGAGAAGTACGGAGACAGTGTCCGTGTCGTCAGGATGGGAGAAGTCTCTACCGAATTCTGCGGAGGACTCCATGTCTCCAATACGAAGGATATCTCTCTCTTCGTCCTTGTAAGCGAAGGCGCAGTCTCTGCCGGAATCCGCCGTATCACGGCTTATACCGGAATGGCTGCCTACGAATACCTGAAGGAGAAGCAGGGACTCATCAATGATGCAGCCCTAGTCCTCGGACTCACTTCGGACAAGGAAGTCCGCCAGAAGCTCTTCGGCCTCCAGAACCAGATCAAGGAACTGAACCAGGAAATCGATAAGCTGCGGGAAGAATCCACGAATTCCCTTCTTGCCTCTCTCTCCGGGAAGATCGGAAAGGCTCCTAAGGCCGATTACCTCATCGAGATCCTTCCGGGCATGACCCATGAGCAGGAACAGTCTTTGGCGCAGAAGCTCTGCGACAAGGATCCGGCCCTTGTCCTCTTCCTCGCCTTCGATTCCGGCGAGAAGAAGGACCTGGCCGTTGCCTGCGGCAATGAAGCAATGAAGTCCTTCAAGGCTGGTGCCCTGCTTAAGGAAATCTCTCCGATCCTGGACGGAAGAGGAGGCGGAAAGCCTGCTCTTGCCTTCGGCGGAGCCAAGGACCTTGCCAATTTCGGAAAGGCCAGGGAAGAGCTTCTTGGAAAGCTTTCGAAGTAGTATGGTGAAGAACCTCCTCGCCCTGGACCTCGGAAGAGGCTCCTGCGGGCTGGCATTGTCGAGAAGCGGGGAGTTCGTTACCCCGCTTCCGGAGATCCGTTTCGGCCGGGATCAGTTCGACAAGATCTTCCCGGTCCTGGATGAGCTTTTGGTCACGGAGAAGGTCAGCCTCTTCGTCATCGGATATCCTTCCTATCCCTCTGGCGACCCCTGCAAGATGACGCCGATCGTGGAAGCCTTCATCCCCCTTATGAACGCCCATTATCCCAAGATACCGGTCGTCAAGCAGGACGAGAGGAACTCGACCAAGGAAGCAAGCGAGATCCTCCATATGAACGGCAGGAACGCAAAGAAGCAGAAGCGGAACATCGACTCCGCCGCTGCAACCGTTATCCTGGAACGTTATCTTCAGGCTATCGGCCAGATACAGGATTTCTAGCCAAAGAAAAGAGGAAGCAACTTGCTTCCTCTTTTTTGTGTTGTATCTACTTCTTGAACTGGGAGGAATACAGGGAGTAGTAGAATCCCTTCTTTCCCATAAGGGCGGCGTGGCTCCCAGTCTCGACGATGGAGCCGTCCTTGAGGACATAGATGACGTCCGAATTCCGGATGGTGCTTAGGCGGTGCGCGATCGTGATGCTGGTTCTTCCGTCGAGCAGTCTCTGGAAGGCTTCCGTAATCTTCATCTCGGTTCTGGTATCGACGTTGGAAGTCGCCTCATCCAGGATCACGATATCGGGCTTTGCAAGGAGGACACGGGCAATGGAGAGCATCTGCCTTTCCCCGTCGCTGAGTCCGGACTTTGCGGAAATCACAGTATCGTATCCTTCCGGAAGGGTCTGGATGAAGGAATCGGCATTGGCTTCCTTGCAGGCTTCCTCGACCTCGGCGTCGGTGGCATCCCTCTTTCCGTACCGGACATTCTCCCTTACGGTCCCATGGAAGACCCATGTCTCCTGCAGGACCATGCCGAAGTTCTTCCGGAGGGAAGCTTTCCCTATCTCCTCTCCGTCAATTCCGTTGTAGAGGATCTTGCCTTTGGTCGGGTCGTAGAAACGCATCAGGACATTGATGAGGGTCGTCTTTCCGGCCCCGGTAGGCCCGACGATTGCAACCTTCTCTCCCTTATGGATAGTCTCGGAGAAGTCTTCGATCAGCTTCTTTCCTTTCTCGTAGGAGAAATACATGTGGTCGAACCGGATAGACTGTATGTCCTCCACTTCCTTTGTTCCGGAATCGATATCGTCTTCCGTATCCAGGAAAGCAGAGATCCGGTGAAAGCTTGAGGCCGCCTGCTCGAAGTCTCCTACGACTCCGGAGATTTCGTTGAACGGCTTCGTATACTGGTTCGTATAGGAAAGGAAGCTGGAGAGCCGGCCTATCGTCATCAATGCACCTAGGGAGAGGAGGGTGGCATTCTGGTCCCTGGTCAGGCCGATAAGGACGATGCCTCCGATTCCGACCAGGGCATAGATGGTGTTGTTCACAAGCCTCGTCGTCGGATTCGTCCAGGAGGCGGAGAAGAGGGCAATCCGGCTTTCGTTTTTCAGTACTTCGTTCTTCCGGGCAAATCCTTCCTCGGAGGATTCCTTGGCATCGAGGGCAGCAAGAAGATCCGAATTCCCGAGTGCTTCCATGGAGACTTCGTTCAGTCCGCTCATAAGCCCGGCCTGTTTCCGGAAGTACTTCCTAGAGAACCTGGCGACAAAACGGCTGACGAAGAAGCTGAGCGGAGTAAGGAGGATGACGGAAAGAGCCAGAATCCAGTTCAGGGAGAAAATCAGGATGATCGTAATAAGGATCGTAAGGATTCCTTCCACCAGGGATTTGAAAGTGCTGAAGAGTCCGTTTGCTACATTCTCGATATCCCCGATCTCCAGCTGCAGCATATCGCCGTCCTTCTTCCCGAAGAGGAAACCGATGCTGACGGAGTTGTATTTGCAGAAGACATCCTTCCTTATACCGAAGATGACTTCCTGGGTCATCCTGCTGACGCTGTATTCGAAGAAGAAGTCGAGCACTCCGCCAAGCAGGGAGAAGGCAAGGGACAGGGACAGGATCAGGACAAAGGAGGCCTGGTTTCCAGCCAGTGCATCATCGAGGGCAAGACCGACAAAGAGCGGCTGGGAGAGGTTTGCAAGAAGGAAGCCAAGCACGGAGAAGGAAAGGAAGGCAATCGATTTCTTCTGTCCTTTCAGATAAGACAGGAAACGTTGTTTGGAGTTCATCTTTCTTCCTCCTTCCTCGTCTGGGATTCGAATGTTTCCCGATAGAGTTTGGAACTGGAAAGCAGGTCTTCATGCTTCCCGGAAGCAAGGATCTTCCCGCCGTACAGGACCAGGATCAGGTCGCAGTCCTGGATCGTCGATACACGCTGGGAAACGATCACCTTCGTAAGCCCGGGGTAGGAGTTTGCGATATTGTCCCTGACCTTCCTATCCGTAAGAAGGTCGAGAGCGGAGGTGGCATCATCGAGAATCAGGACTTCCGGATTGCGGAGCAATGCCCTTGCAATGGAAAGCCTCTGCCTCTGCCCTCCGGAGAAATTCTTGCCTTCTTCCTCGACAAGTGAATCAAATCCGTTTTCTTTTTTTCCGACAAACTCCAGAGCATCGCTTTCTTGCAAGGCTTTTCGGATATTCTCATCCGTTGCATCCGGGTTCCCGAGAAGCAGGTTGGAACGTATGGTTCCGCTTAGCAACTGGGATTTCTGCGGTACGAGTCCAAGTTCCCTGTGCAAGGAAGAAAGGGAATAGTCCTGAATAGGATGCCCTTTGTAGAGGAGACTTCCCTTGGTGGCATCGAGGAACCTTTCCATAAGGGAGATAAGGGTCGATTTTCCGCATCCCGTAGGTCCGATGATTCCCAAAGACTGTCCTTTCTCCAGAGAGAAGGAGATATCCGAAAGGGCATTGTTTCCTCCGTCCTTGTAGGCCAGGGACACATCCTTGAAGGAGAAGATGTCCTCCCCCTTGGAAACAGAAAGAGTCAGGGCATCCTTCTTCTCGACGATAGAGGGGACAAGGGCAAGGACTTCGTCGCAGCGTTTCCGCGACACCCCGGATTTGGTAAGGACCATGACAACGTTCGTAAGCTGGACAAGCGTCGTGAAGATCTGCAGAAGGTAAGCTACTTCCGTGATGATGGTGGAAGCGGAAAGTTCCTTCTCGGCACTCCCCTCCAGGATTGGCATTCCGCCGAAGAGGACGACCGCCAGAGTGGCAATCGAAATGATTCCGAAGGTAAGGGGGTTGATAAGGGCCTGGATCTTTCCGACATGGATGGAGGCTTTCTTGTACCCTTCGGCACTATCCGCAAAAGACTGGTCCTCGTACTCTTCCGTATGGAAGCTCCGGATGGCTTTTGCCCCTTCCAGGGTATCCCCGGTCTTGGTGGAAAGGCCGTCCAGCCTTGTCTGGATCCCCAGGTATTCCCTGGAGCTTCTCAGCATGATGACAAAGATAACGACAAGGATAAGAGGGATGATGGCCAGGAAGACGAACCCGATGTTCCTATCCAGCACAAAGGAAATCGCTAAAGCGCCAAGGATGACAAAGGGAGCACGGACGATAAGGCGGATGAAGATAAGGACTCCCTGCTGGACCTGGTAGGAGTCCGCATTCAGTACCGTCAGAAGCTTGCCGGGGCCGAAAGCCTCCCTCTCCCTTTTGGAAAGGGAAAGAATCTTCTTGTATAGGGAGCTCCGGACTTCGGCGCCGATCGAAGAGGCTGTCCTTGCCGCTATGTACTGCGTCACCATGGTCACCAGGAATCCGACGATCCCAAGGACCAGGATCACCAGTCCGCCGACCAAAGCGGCGTTCAGTTCGTCATTGTACTTCGCCAGCGCCGGAAGGGAAAGGAGGAAGGAGGCCAAGGATGAGGAGAGCGGGTTCTGGATGGCAGCCGGGGTCTTATATGCCGAAAGATCGATGACGGCCTTCATGATGAGAGGAATCAAGAGGTCGAAGAAGGCTTCGACCATCTTGAGAAGAGGCCCGATGATAAGGGCGGGCAGGTTTTTTTTATAACTGTCGGATACTTTGTTCAGCATAGGAATCCTTTCCGGAAGCAAAAAAGCTTCTCCTGATTCTATTACTTTTCCTGGCGGTTTCACATTTGGAAGTACTAGTTTTACCTCTTTCTTATATATAGGGGCAAAAATACATCTTTTTCTTGACTCTTTCTTTACGGCATTTGCTATAATGTTCCTGTCTTTCGAAAGAAAGGCAGCGGGCTTTGCCTGCATCATTCTTAACTGAACATTAAGAGTGAGCTCCTTCGGGGGTTCACTCTTTCTTTGTTCTAAGGGGGAATCATGAACGAAGACGTACTGGAAAAGACGAAGGCGATGCTGAAGGAGACAGCGGATTCCATGGGAATCGAGCTGCTTTCCGTGAAGTTCCTGCAGAACGGGGACAACGGACCGACTCTCGAAGTCCTTATCGACAAGGATTATTCGATCGACATGGCCACCATCCAGTCCTTTACGGACAGCGTGAACCCGAAGCTGGACAAGATCGACAATCTTCCGGACAACTATGTCCTGGATATTGCCTCCGGCGGAAACGAGCGGGAGATTCCTCTCTCCGACCTGGGAAAGCTTAAGGACCGGTATCTCGACCTCGTGCTGAAAGACGGGGAAAAGATCACGGCAAAGCTTGTGGAAGCGGACAAGGATTCCTTCACCGTCCTTTACTTCATCAAGGGACGGAAGAAGGAAAGAACTGTCGCCAATGCCGATGCCGTTTCGATTCATATGGGTTACAAAGCCTAAGGGCTTAATATAAAACAGGAGAACCAGTAACATTATGGCAGAAGAAAAGGTTGTAGCCGAGCAGGGAATGGACGAGAAGGCCGCGAAGAAGACGAAGAAGAGAACCAAGAAGGCTGCGGAAGACAACACCATCGTCTCCGGACTGATCGACCGGGATACTTTCGTCCAGGCCGTCAATGAGATCCAGAACGATGCGATGATCACCGTCGATCAGGTCGAGAAGATCCTTCTCGATGCCATGACCCAGGCGTATCTCGACTGGTCCTATCCGGGACTCTTCAACAAGGATTCCGATGATCCGGCCAAGGACCTCGTCAAGGCCAAGGTCGAGGTCACTCCGGATCTCTCCTCTTTCCAGATCTACGATATCAAGACCGTTATGGATGAAGACGACATCACGGATGATTCCTATCAGGTCTCCCTGGAAGATGCCAAAGTGGTCAAGAAGGATGCAAAGCTAGGCGACGTCGTCGAGCTTCCTTTCGATATGAAGAACCTCAACAAGGCCTATATCCGCCGTGTCAAGCAGCTCTTCCAGGCCAAGCTCAAGGAAGCCAGCCGGAATTCCATCCTCGCTCTTTATTCCAACCAGATCGGCGGACTCATCAAGGGTACTGTCACCAGAGTCGACACCGGTGCCGGTGCCTTCTCCACATTCCGTCCGCAGGCCGCCAACAAGGGCGAGAAGCCGGTTTCCTACGAACTGAGTTTCGGCAAGGCTTCCGGATTCCTCCGCGGAAGAAACCTCAACCCCAGCGACCATTTCAATGTCGGAGACGTCGTCACGGTATATCTGAGCGACGTATCGGACAAGATGAACCCGCCGTCCCTTGTCATCTCCAGAACCAGCGAGCAGTTCATCCTTGCCCTTATGAAGGCTTCCATCCCGGAAATCCAGAACGGAACCGTCAAGGTGAGAGCTCTGGCCAGGGAAGCCGGCAGAAGGACGAAGGTCTTCGTCGAAAGCATGAATGCGAATGTCGATCCTATCGGCGCCTGCGTCGGTCCGGAATCGACCCGTATGAAGACCCTTACCAATGAACTCCACGGCGAGAAGATCGATGTCCTCGTCTACCATCAGAACAAGGCCCTCCAGGTCATCGAATCCATGAAGCCGGCGGAAATCACCGGTCTCAACTGCCCGGACGACTTCTTCGACTCCAATGTCCATTACGATGAACTCGAGCGCGAGAAGGAATACGAGTATCCGCCGGTTACCGTCGTCGTTGCCAACGGCCAGCAGGGTATTGCCATCGGAACTTCCGGTGCCAACGTCCGTCTTGCCAGCAAGATCACGATGACCAAGATCAACGTCCAGACTGCCGATGATGCCATCAAGGCCGGACTGAAGTACCTCATGGTTCCGCAGGTCCAGGAACTGGTGAAGAAGGAAGCAGAAGAGGAAGCCAAGAAGAATGCTCCGATCGCTACGGAAGCTGCTGCCCCTATAGAAGAAGAGGCAAAGCCGGTCGAATCCGGCGAAGCCGTAGAAGAAAGCAAGCCGGAAGCTGCACCTGCCGCTGCCGAGAACGCTGTCGAAGCTGCAAAGCCTGCCGAAGCTGCAGAGCCTTTAGAAGAGAAGAAGGCCGAAGCTGCACCGGCAGAAGAAGCAAAGCCGGTTGTGGAAGCAAAGCCTGCCGAAGAAATGAAGGAAGAGCCGAAGAAGGAGGAGAAGGTCGAACACGTCGAAATCTACAACAAGCCGAAGGTTTCCCTCGCCGACCTCGAAGAAGCCATCTCCTCCAAGAAGGGACCGGCCGAAACCCGTTCCTACAAGCGTCGCTTCTATCATGACCAGCCGGAACAGGAAGTCGAAGCTCCGAAGACCGGAACTACTCCGACTGCCGCTTCCAAGGCCAAGGCACTCCCTATCTATACGAAGGAAGAGCTCGAAGCCATGCAGGAAGAGAACGGCGTCGATGCCAACGGCAATCCGACGGGAGACTACTATGACGAGAAGGATGAGGAGCTCGATGAGGATTATTCCGATATCGAGAACAGCAAATAGCCTTGGAGAAGATTATCAGTAGGATGGATGTCCTTACGAGGAAGACATATCCCCGCAAGGACCTCTACCGCCTTGTCGTCCGGGAAGAGGAAGTCCTCTTCGACAAAGACAACACTCTGCCGGGAAGAGGATTCTACCTCTATCGGGACAAGGAGAAGATCCGCCTGGCTATCCAGACGAAGAAGCTCAACCGCTTCACCAAAGGCAGGAAGCTGGATCCTCTGTTTGTGAAGGAGATCGAAGGATGAACCCTGTAACGGAAAAGAAACTGGAAGGCTACTTCGGCTTTGCCAAGAAGATGCCCCGGGGACTGCTGGTCGGGATGAGGCTGGAAGAAGGACTCTCGAAAGGGAAAGTTTCCCTCCTGATCCTCACTTCCACTTCCAGCGACAGGAACAAGGAACATCTTCAGAACCTCTCTGCAGGTCGGAAGAACATCCTGATCCTCGATTACAAGGGAGAATTCAATCTGGCTTTGGCAGCAGGATACGAAAAGGTTTCCGCACTCGGCATCCGGGATCCGCATCTCGGGAAGGCCATCTACGATATCCTATCCGGGAAGGAAGAAGAGACGAAAGCATCCGAAGGAGGAGGCGTAAATGAGTAGAAATAAACAGAATCAGTCGAAGCCGGGATTTGGCGGCAAGTCGGCGTCGGGAGTCACGGATGGGGTTTTCTCCTATTCCGGAATCCTGACGCTCGATCAGTTCAGCAAGAGATCCGGCATTTCGGCTATCGAGACAATCAAGGACTATCTGATATCGGGCAAGATGATTTCTCTGAACGACACTCTCACCGATGACCAGATCGCCGAGATCTGCCTCAAGAACAACCTCGATGTCAAGAAGGAAGGAATCGTCGCCGGGGAAGACGACTATACCGCCCTCCCTGTCTTCGACAAGGAGAACGACAAGGAGACACGTGCCCCTGTCGTTACGATCATGGGACATGTCGACCACGGCAAGACCACTCTTATCGATGCTATCCGGCATTCCCGGATTGCAGAAGGGGAAGCCGGCGGTATCACCCAGGAGATCGGTGCCTACCAGAAGTCCGTCAACGGCAAGAAGATCACGTTTTTGGATACTCCTGGACATGAAGCTTTCACGGCCATGCGTGCCAGAGGCGCCTCGATTACGGATATCATAATCCTGGTCGTTGCCGCAGACGACGGAGTCAAGCCTCAGACGGTCGAAGCTATCGACCACGCCAAGGCTGCCAAGGTTCCGGTCATTGTCGCCATCAACAAGATCGACAAGCCGGGAGCCGATGCCGAAAGAGTCAAGACCCAGCTTTCCGGACTCGGAGTCACCTGGGATGGCTGGGGCGGAGATACGATGATGTTCCCGATTTCGGCCAAGAAGAACGAAGGCATCGATGACCTTCTGGATGGCGTCATCATGTTAGCCGAAATGCTGCAGCTGAAGGCGACCAGCGAAAAGCCGGCCGTCGGCTCCGTCGTCGAGGCCACCCTCGACAAGCGGGAAGGCCCGAAGGCTACCCTCCTTGTCCAGAACGGAACTCTCCATGTCGGCGACTACCTCGCCGTCGGTTCCTTCTACTGCAAGGTCAGAAGAATGGCAAACGAATACAACAAGCCGCTCAAGGAAGCCGGTCCTTCGACTCCGGTCCAGATCACCGGTTTTTCCGGCGTTCCGACTGCCGGCGACCGTTTCCAGCAGTTCGGAAGCGAGCAGGAAGCCAAGGCTGCTGCCGATGCCAAGGCCAAGAGCAGCATCGGCAAGGAAGCCGATGAAGTCAGCCTTGCCAAGATTGCAACAGATGCCGCAAACGGCGTCCTGCCCAATATCAACCTGGTCGTCAAGAGCGATACGCAGGGCACTTCCGAAGCGCTCCGCTCGTCGCTTGCCAAGATCAGCGTTCCGGGGACGACTCTCCATATCCTCCACTGCACTTCCGGAGACGTCACCCAGGGCGATGTGGTCCTGGCCAACGCCAGCAAGGCAATCCTTATCGCTTTCGATGTCTCCGTCTCCCCTGCCATCAAGGAACTTTCCAAGGAGCAGAAGGTACAGGTCCTTTCCTACAACATCATCTACAAGCTCCTCGAGGATATCGAGGGAGCTTTGAAGGGAAAGCTCGGTCCGGTCATGGAGGAAGTCATCCATGGACAGATGGAAGTCCGTTCCCTCTTCAAGGCCAGCAAGGTCGGACAGATCGCCGGCTGCTATGTCACCACCGGTTTCATCAAGAGTTCCGACAAGATCCGTGTCTTCCGGAAGAAGGACCTGGTCCTGAAGACCCACCTCTCTTCCCTGAAGCGTTTCAAGGACGATGCCAAGGAAGTCCAGACCGGATTCGAGTGCGGCGCGACGATTGCAGAGAACGCCAACCTCGAGGTCGGAGATATCCTGGAAGCCTACGATATGGAGGAGGAGAAGAAGAATGGCTGACAAGAAAGGCCGCATCAACGAAATCATCCAGCGCAACCTCTCCGAGATCATCCTCTATGAGTTGAAGGATCCCGTCACCCGCTTCGCTTCCGTCAACGAATGCCATACCACGACCGACTACTCCTACTGCAAGGTATATGTCTCCCACATCAAGCCGGAGAAGGCCGACGAGCTCGTCTCCTACCTGAACAACAAGAAGGGGATGATCAGAACCCTCCTTGCCAAGAAGCTAAGCATCTACAAGACTCCGGAACTCCAGTTCGTGAAGGATGTCGCCTTCGAGAAGGGTCAGGCCATGGATGATCTGATCGAGCATGCCTTGAAGGACAAGCCTCTCACTCTTGCCGACCTTGACAAGAAGGAAGCAGCAGAGAAGAAGAAGGCTGAGAAGAAAGCAGCCAAAAAAGCTGCCACTCCAAAGAAACCTAAGAAGACAACTTCCAAGAAGTAACTGAAAAGCCAAGGCTCCGGCCTTGGCTTTTTTTGATTCTACCTGCACTTCTCCCGGAAGGAGGACAAGGCGTCCTTCAGTTCTTCAAGGGACCCGTATTTCCGGATCGGGCCAAGATATTCCAAGAACTCTACCCGGATCTTCTTCCCGTACAGGTCTTTGCTGTATCCGATGATGTTGGTTTCCAGTATCGGCTTCTTAAGCTCCTCGACAGTCGGATGGGAGGAATAGGAAGTCATGGAAGGATAAAGGACGCCGTCTACTGCCGTCCTCGTCTTGTAGACACCGATGGAAGGCTTGACCTTCCCGTCAGGGATTTTTATGTTTGCCGTCGGGAAACCAATCTTCCTTCCGTTCTCCAGTCCGTGGAGGACAAGTCCATCGACGAAGAAAGGATACCCGAGAAGCCGGTTTGCTTCCGGGATGTTTCCTTTCCTTATTTCTTCCTTGATCCTGGTGGAGCTGACCTTCTCGTCATCTTGGAACAGAAGAGGAAGGATCCTTACTTCGATTCCTTCCTTCTTCAGGGATAGGAGGTCTTCCGCTTTCCCTTCTCTATCTTTTCCGAAGGTGAAATCCTTTCCGGCAACAAGAAGGCACGGCTTTAAAGAAGACAGGAAGAGGAGGAACTCCTCTTTCGTCGAATTCTTCGTCTTTTCGTCAAAGGCAAGTATATAGTCCGCCTCGATCCCCAGGGATTGCAGCTTCTCCTCCTTCTCCTCCTCGGTAAGGATCAATTCCTTTCCGGAGCAGAAAAGGGATTCCTTCATCCCGGAAGAGAAAGTCAGGACGGAGGGATTGGAGGAAGAAAGGACTTCCTGGAGAAGTTCCCTATGTCCGATATGGAGGCCGTCGAGAAATCCGAGAGCCATGCTGCTCCCCTTTAAGACGCCGTTATTCTTCTTGTTTATGGCTAGCGGAATAATCTTCATGGCTGAATCCTTTCTTGCAGCGGTAGAGGTTTTCTTTCTCCCTGTCTCTCTGATAGACGCCTGCGATCTTCCCATCCACGGCTGCAAACACATAAGGGGAAGAGGAATCCAGAGTAAGGGCATTGCCGTTTCTGGCACTCCTCTGTTCCTTTTCGGGCACTTCCATCACGGGGAAAGAGGGGAACAAAGAAGATACCGGGGCCAAGGAAGACAGGGTCAGGTCCGAAAGAGGGGTAGCATCCTGCAAAGAAAGTGGACCGATCTTGGTTCTTCTTAATGCAATCAGGGATCCGCATGTGGAAAGCCTAGCGGCGATATCCCTTCCCAGGCTCCGGATATATGTCCCGGCGCTTACTTCCGTAGAAAAGGAGAGGATCTTCTCCTTTTCGTCGTAGGAAAGAAACGAAATAGAGAAAACAGTTACTTCTACAGGCTTCAGAGTCAGGGCAACGCCTGCCCTTGCCAGATCATATGCTCTTTCTCCCCCGACATGCTTGGCGCTGTAAAGCGGAGGAATCTGGCTTTCTGTTCCGACGAAGGAAGAAAGGACTTCTTCTATCCTGGCCTTAGCAAGGATTGGAACAGGCATATCCTTTATTGCCTTTCCGGTATTATCCAGGGTATCCGTCTCTATCCCTAGTTTCAGCTTTGCTTCATATGTCTTCTTCTTGTCGGAAAGGAAAGGAAACAGCCCGGTTCCGTTTCCTACCCCCAGAAGAAGAAGGCCGCTGGCAAAGGGATCCAGAGTCCCGAGATGCCCGACTTTCCGGGTACTGAAAAGCTTCTTGGCCGTGCCGTCCACGCGCCCGGAAGAAACACCGATAGGCTTGTCTACAAGCAGGAATCCATCCATTGCTTTACTATTATAGCGAAAGAAAGGCTCTTCTTCTTGAAATTCCCTTGGAAAAGTATAGAATATACCCGTGACTTTTTGCTGGATCTAGGGCATGTCCTCGAAAACACCCGGAACCTGGCAGACTGCCGAACCAAAAACGAGGTATAAATTTATGGCATTAACCAAGATCGAGAAGACCAACGCTATCAACGGCGCCAAGCAGAACGAAAAGGACACCGGTTCTACCGAAGTCCAGATTGCTCTCCTCTCCGTCAAGATCCAGAAGCTTTCCGCCCATATGACCAAGAATCCGCATGACTATTCTTCCAAGCGCGGTATGGATATCTGCATTGCTCACCGCAAGAACCTTCTTGCCTATCTCAAGAAGACCAATCCGGCCAAGTACGCTGAACTCACCAAGAAGTCCAAGTAGCAAATGAACAAGCGGGTCTTCGAGGGACCCGCTTTTTATATTTTCCGGATAGAAAAACCTTTATAATAGAAGACATGAATGAACCTGCAGATGTCCTTGTCATCGGAGGAGGGCCCTGTGGGCTCCTTGCCGCACTGACTGCCTCAGAGAAAAGAAAAGTCCTGCTTCTGGAGAAGCCGGACAAGCATTTTTCGTTGGGGAAGAGAATCCTTGTCAGCGGAAACGGCCGTTCCAATTTCTTCAACGAAGACCTTCTCCACGGAGAAAGGAAGGAAGAGGCGGAAGGTTTCCTCTCCTATCTTTCTTCCCTCGGTTTTTCCTATTACCAGGAAGGGAAGCTCTTCTATCCTTTCTACAACCGGAGCGAATGCCTCCAGTCCCTTCTCCTGAAGGCTGTTTCCAGGAACAAAAACATAAAAGTGATCCCGGGGGAAGCCCTCTTCATCAACAAGAAGACGAAGGATGCCGTATTCCTTTCCCCGGAGAAGAGAAAAGAGACCGTATCCTACAGGGATCTGGTCCTCTGCACCGGCGGAAGAAGCTACGACCGGAAGGATTTCTCCTACGGGCTGCTGAAATCCGTCGGTCTTCCGTATGCTCTTTTCTCCCCCTGCCTCTGCCCGGTAGCAGTGAAGGAGAAGATTCCTTCCTACCTGAAGAATGCAAGAATGAGAGGAGTCCTGTCCTTAAGCCTGAAAGACCAGAAGATATTCGAGGAATCCGGAGAAGTGCTCTTCAAGGAGGACGGGCTGTCCGGAATCGCCGTCTTCGACTCCACCGTCAGGATCAACGATGTACTGAGGGAAGATCCCTATTCCAAGGACAGTCTTACCTATACCTTGGACTACCTTTCCCATGACGGAACGAGGATCGACGACACGGAAGGGAAGAATTCCCTTCCTCTCTTCCTCTCCACTTATCTGGAGGAATTGCACTATCCTTACGGAAAGCCTCTCTCCTTCTCCTTTTTGTCCCTCTATCCTTTCCTTTCTTCCCAGATTTCCTACGGCGGAGTGCTTCTGGACTCCATCAGCAGGAAGACCAATCAGGCCCTGGATAATGACAGCCTTTATCTAGGAGGCGAAGTCCTTGACCAGAACTTCCCCTGCGGCGGATACAATATGGGTTCCTCCTTCCTGGACGGATGGAGAATCGGAAAGGCACTTCTTTCAAAATGAGGAACGCACTCGAAACAAACCGGATCCTTCTGGATTACCGCCTATCCCAGGAAAAAGACAAAGTCGACAGGAAGGAGTTCCTTCCTGTCTTTGAGGAAGCAAGGAAGCTTTCCCTTGCTTCCGAGAAGGAGATGACTCCGGAGGACGAAGTCTACGCTTTTGCTACGCTTCTCGACTATTCCCTGGGGGAATATGCCAAAGCCAAGAAGGAAGGATCCCCTGTCGATCCTGTAGTCCTTGGAAAACGTGCCTACCTCCGCTTCGAAATCCTGTACCTGGAAGATGACGACTTCGGAAATGGACTGAAATACTACGACTCCGATGTCTCGACCCTTTCTGCCCTTTCCCACCTCCTGGAGAAGATCAACCGCCCGGCTTCCCGAAAGAATCCGGATGTCACTTTGATCAACGACCTGTTCGAGACCGTCTTCGAGAAGGTCAGCGGATTCAGCGGACTGCTGACGCTTGGCCAGTACGCAGACTGCTTTACCATGTGGAGGACCTTCCACGAATCGGAATGCATCCTTACCCTCCTTATCCAGGGCGGAGAGAAAGTAAGGCAGACTTATGTCCTCCACCTCAGCTACAACAACTACCTCCAGAACCAGCAGAACTTCACCCCGGAGTTCCTGGACCAGAAGTTTGCCCTTATCAAGGAGCAGATGAAGGAACACGCCCTTGTTGCCAAGGATATGAAGAAGTTCATCGAATACGGATGGATCTATTCCGCTCCGAACTATGATCCGAATGACCATCAGTTCCGCCTCAATTTCCTTGACGGCGTCGAAAGGCTTTCCGGTCTTTCCGCCTACCGGAGGATCTATCAGGGCTCCAGCGAAATCACCCATTCCTCCTCCATGTTCTTCTATGTGAACAACGACTTCTGCCGTCAGCTTGCCCTTACCCTTGTCTATTCCTGCCTAGTCGATATTTCCAATTTATATCTTACGTATATGAAAGCCTATTTCGACTACAACCCAGGGCAGAGAGAAAGAATCGTTTCCCTTCTGGAAGACGTAAAGAAGATGGCAAAGGACTTTGACGAAAAGCTGAATCTCAAGGAGCTTCATGAAGATGACGACCAGAATGATTGATGTCGAATGCACGGGGATTGATGACTTCGGAAGAGGCATCGTCCATATCGATAAGGAGACCCTGTTCCTGGATAACCTGCTTCCCGGAGAGAAAGCCAGGGTCCGGACATATTTCGCATACGGAAAGCTCGACCATGCCGAAGTCCTTTCCCGTCTGAACTCCTCCCCGGAAAGAGTCAAGCCTATCTGCCCTTACTATCCTTGCTGCGGAGGATGCCAGATCCAGCATTTAAGCTATAAGAGCCAGCTTCTCTACAAGCAGCAGAAGGTGAAGGACCTTCTCCACAAGTTCGCCCACCTCGATATCGAAGTCCAGCCGGTGATCGGGCTTCCCGATCCTACCCGCTTCAGGAACAAGGTGCAGAAGCCTGTCCGGTACTCCCTCAAAGAACATAAGCTTATCGCCGGGTTCTTCGAACGCGGCACCCATGACCTGGTCGATGTGAAGGACTGCCTCATGGAGTCGGAGCTGAGCAATGCCATTACGAATACCGTCCTCTCGCTTCTCGGGAAGTACGGATACCGGTCCTATGACGAGGACCGGAGATCCGGCTATGTCCGGCATATCCTGATCAAGACCTCTTCCCTGAAGGAAGCATTGGTTACGATCGTCGTTACGGATCCTGATCTTCCCGGCCGTGTCGAATTTGCCAAGGAGCTTATCCGTATCCACCCCGAAGTAAGGGGTGTCGTCTTCAACGTGAATCCACGGAAGACGAATGTCATCCTGGGCTACCAGGATGTCCCGATCTACGGGCTGAAGCGGATCCATGATACGATCTTCGGAAAGACCTTCCTCATCTCCTCCCAGTCCTTCTACCAGACGAACACCTATCAGATCGAGACCCTTTACGGAAAAGCCATCGAGTTTGCCTCTCTTCAGAAGACGGATACGGTCCTGGATGCCTATTGCGGAACCGGTACGATCGGCTTAAGCCTTTCGGACAAGGTGAAGAGCGTAGTCGGAGTGGAGATCGTCAAGGATGCCGTCCATGACGCCATCCTGAATGCCAAGAACAACGGAGTCACGAATACCCGCTTCGTCTTAGGAGACTGCACGGAATACATGATGAACAACGACGTCCACTTCGATGTCGTAGTCATGGATCCTCCAAGAAAAGGCTCTACCCCGGAGTTCATCGCTGCCGTCAAGAAGGTCCGTCCTAGGACGGTAGTATATGTCAGCTGCGATCCGGTCACTCTTGCCAGGGACCTCGCTCTTTTTGGTGACACCTACCAGGTGGAGAAGGTCCAGCCGGTAGATATGTTCCCGAATTCCATGCATGTTGAGTCGGTAGTATTGATGTCAAGGGTTGATAAGTAAGCGTGTAATAAGATAAGTAAATAAAGGCTTTCCGTGATTTGAGGTCTGGTTCTAAGCCGGAAGGATAATCACGGATTTTTGCTTTGAGGGAAGTTATCCAAGAATGATGAAATTAAAAAGCCATCAGCAAATGCCACTGATGGCTAAGTGAGTTGATAAGATGGTTGGCAAAATAATGGTGAGTTGATTTGGTGGCTATCCAATATGTCTTGAGCAAACTGCAGTACCAAAGTAAAAACTAAATTTCTGAATTCTCAAAGTCCTTTAAGGTGCGCCCATCGGCTATTTTCCACATAATATTTCGATTGGGACTAGAAAAAGTAACAAAAGCAGCCGCAGTCGAAGGACTACCAAATAATAGGTTTTCTCTGAGAATACCAGAATCATCAATTTTATCTGCTAGACTCTCTCTTCGCTTAATAATTGAATCAGGACAACTTTTAGTTGGTGTGAGAGAAACCACGCTATTCGCATAAACTATGAATACTTCGTTGGTTCTTTTACCCGTGGCTTTTGCTTTGTTAGTCTGCAAGTGTAAAACTGGCTCTCTATCAACAGCATGATCAACGGCATTGACTAAGGAAGAAGATGCATCTATAGGTTCGAATATTCTATGTCCTAATGTCCCCAGTAAGCGTCAAATATAGGCCACGGATTTTTAAGTTCCCTGGCTTGTGCGATAATCCTCCCGATGTTCGGAACTGAACCGGGAGGATTTTTCAAAGTCATGGTACACAGGGATAAGGATGAGTTCTA
>JAEWSP010000008.1 GCA_023459795.1 Bacillota bacterium | reverse complement strand
TATGTACGAGAACCACCTGGAGACTTTCGACGAGCTTTGGGACTGGGTTTCCGTAAGAATATTTTTTTCCGGGAAAACCCTCAGAAGGAAGGACATTTAGATGGCCTCATCAACACTATTGTTCCTTCTTCTCTCAAAAAAAGGCAGTTAATCCTCAATATTTTCCTTTTTTAACAACAAACCGTTCGAAAACGAAATTATTGAGAAAGACCGCCGTTTAATCGCATCGCCCAATCATTTGAAAGAAAGGGACATCACTCCCTTTCGCGCATCCGGAAATCGTTAGAGCAAACATGAAGGCAAGTGGAAGAAAACGGTTGATTTTCGATTTTATCCCCCGGCCTCCTTTTCCTGAATAGTATACCAAATTCAGCATCGTATCCGCGTATAAAAAGACCGCCCGTCATCCGAGCGGCCTTCGTTCATTTCATCTCGCCTTGGCTTGGCTTTCCGTCCAGTGCCCCGGAAATCTTCGCGAGTGTCTTGACGTTCTGGGTATCGTCGAAGTGGGCGTAGATCCCTGACTTCGGCTTTGGAGTGCAGCCACAGGAATAAGGATGCTTGCTCAGCTCGTCGCCCGTGACTATAAATTCTTTACCGCATTTGCATTTGCAAAGATAGTAAACATTCGCCCTTCCGCGTTGCCCAATGGATTTCCCGCAAGGGTATCTCTCTTCAACGGTCAGCAATCCGCTCTCATAAGGTTTGAAATTTGGATCCGTATTTTTTCACCCAGCCGAGAGGCTAAAAAAGCCTCCGGTCCCTTTCCGGGAGCCGAAGGCCGTTCTTTTTCTGGTGCGCCTGACAGGATTTGAACCTGCATGGCTGTTAACCAAAGGATCCTAAATCCTTCGTGGCTACCAATTACACCACAGGCGCGCAAACAACCGACGACAGCGTTGCTTCTTCCCTATTCAGACTGCGCAACTTCGCAAGGCTTACTGCCATAGCGTTGTCCGCATGAAGGAATATGAAGGAATTACTGTCCGCAGGGGTTTCGATGAATAATCTGACCCCGCTAACAAGGATACCACCTTCTGCCATAGCCTCGTGGAGCATTTTGCGCAATTTTGGAGCAAATGCGGACGATTTTAGGCTTGTCCGCACCCTCTTTGTCCGCAGGCTATCGAATTAGGTACATTGTTACGGGCTTTCTCGAAAACGGAAGCGCGTGACTTTCTATGTTCCTAAGTCCCACGTGCCTACCAGTTCCACCACGTCCGCATGACTGGAAAATAGGCTTAGTTATTTTATTTCTTCTATCTAATGATTTCAACTTAAAGCGGAAAAGAAACAAAAGAAGAAGGGTAAGGGCTTGAAAATGTAAGGGGTTACATATATACTAATAAGTGAAAACGAGCAGGAAAGCCAAATGCCCTGGAATCTCTTTTGCGGAAAGGAGGGAAAAGTAAGAAGAGGATCCTTATGATGCATTGCCAAGCTTGCTCAGAAAGGAAACACAAAAAGGGAATACTTATGAAACATATGAACCGGGTTGGGAACCACATTCCCGATGAATACCGTCCTTCCCTGGAAGGAGGATATTCGTCTCAGGATGGTCTAAGCAATCAGGTTATGGCTAGACTTCTTCCTCAATCGATTGATAAGCCGGTTTCCGAGAAGCACATCGGATTCTGGATTATGGTTCTGGCGATGGCTCTGGGATTTGCCGCATGGCTGATCGCAGAGGCATTAACGTAAAAAAGACCTGCCCTAATCACAGCTCAATATTCTGTAAGGGCAGGTCTTTTTCTATTCCTTGTCTTTCTTATTTCTCAGGTCGTAGGTCGTAACCGGAATACTATGTTTCCGGATGTAGTTCGAGGAGATAGCACTTAGGGCAATGACTAGCAGGCAGCAGAAGAGGAGGCTGCCACCGGCAATCGCCATCGGGAGTGCATAGGAAGGGTTGGTATCCGGTGTTTCCGGATTCAGATGGATAAGGCCGATGGTCAATAAAGAGAGGTCAATCAAAAAGAAGCTTGTTAGCAGAATCAAGTAGGCAAAGGCTTCTTTCCTGGAAAGGCTGGCAACTCGCTTCATGAAATGCATATCCGAACCCCTGTATTTTCCAA
The DNA here is from genome assembly GCA_023459795.1 of Bacillota bacterium. Lineage (GTDB taxonomy): Bacteria > Bacillota_I > Bacilli_A > RFN20 > CAG-288 > Enterosoma. Next base: position 86,829 of record JAEWSP010000008.1, on the reverse strand, counting down.
TAAGTATAGCACATAAAGGGACTTTTTAAGCCGTTGCAGAAAAGAAAAGGTCTCCTTGCGGAGACCGGTTTTTTCTTGGTGCGCCCGATGGGATTTAAACCCATGGCCCCTTGCTTCGGAGGCAAGTGCTCTATTCAGACTGAGCTACGGGCGCAGAAACAACTGACAACCTCTAAATGGCGCTCCCAAAGGGATTTGAACCCTTGGCCTACCGCTTAGGAGGCGGTCGCTCTATCCGGGCTGAGCTACGGGAGCAAACGGTTAGTATTATATCATAGAAAAAGAGGAGCACGGAGAGAAAAAAGTTTTTGCTATCCCGTAAAACCGCCTCTCTGGAGCTAGAGATAGGGAAAGGAGGAAAAACCATGCAAAAATGTTTCCTGTCGCTTCTTGCTTTATCCCTTCTTCCTCTTCTAAAAAGAAACCTTCCTTCCGGTAGTTCCTATTGCTTCGATTTCTCCAAGGAGGGGAACCTTGTCAGGGAGGAAAACCAGGACTATATAGAAGGAGAGAGCGGAAACAAAGGAGAATTCCTTCTTCTTTCTTCTCCTTGCTCTCTTCTCCATCCCTGGACGAAGGCAGTCCTTGTTCTCCGTTTTTCTTCCCTTCCGGAGTCTTTTACGTATTTCGACGAAGTCGGATATGAGATTGTTCAAAACGGAAAGACGGAGTCGTCTTTCCGGAAGACGGACTCCTTTTTAGATGCCTTCAGCCAAGGCCTTTACCGAGGAGAAAAGACGGATTCTGTTTCTTTCTTCTACTTCTCCCCGAACAGAATGTCAATATACCTCTATTTTTCCTTCTCCCTTCCATCCCTGGAGCAGATCCGGATTGTATATGGGGACACCCCTGTCGGGATCGATGGAGTATATTTCGGCAGGATGAGTCCTTACGGGGATTACAGCGATATCTTTTCTCCGAAAAAAAGCCTAGAAGCAAGACCCTACCATGTTTCTTCCTGGTCTTTTCCTTTCTATAGCGAAGAAGGTTATCCCTATACTCTTTCTTTCTTCCGGGATTCCTTTGTCTATGAGAAAGAAGATAAGAGTCTATGTTCCGTAACAAAAGTCACGGACAAGGACGGCTATTTTAATAAAGGCAGAGGAGCTCATCCGGGGGATCTCTTCCGAATTGTCCTTTCTTTCCAGGATCAGGATTCCCTTGTGCTTCTGGAAGTCCGGGATACCCTTCCTCCGAAAGCCAAGAAGAAAGAAGAGGAGGAACTCCGGATTCCTCTTTCCCGGTACGGGGATAGAAAGAAAAGGATCCTGGACTCCTACCTCTTTATAGATAACTCCTCTTCTCCCCTTTCCTTTTCTTTCCTTCCGGAAGAAGAAAACATTTATGGAGAAGGAGATAAGGAAACGGAGTTTTGCTTTGCCGTAGTCGATGCTTCCGGAAACAAGGAAGATGTTTCCGGTAGTTATGTCCTTGTAGACGATGTTGCTCCTAAGGTTTCCTGCCTTTACGATCACATCTCCCTTTCTCCAAATACCATTCTATCCAAGGAGGATGTTTTAGGATTCTTCCTTCTGGATTCCTCCTGCCCCTATAGGATTGTTCAAGACACCTATTCTTCTTCTCAGGGAAAGGAGGGGAATTTTGAATTCAGCCTTTTTTCCAAGGACGGCAAGGGAAACGAGACAATATCCACTTTACGGATCACGGTATCCTCCCTTGTTCCGCCTTATCGGAACAAGGGGAGAAGATTCTATAGTTCTCTTTCTTCCTACCCAAGCCTTAATGAAATCCAGGAGGAACTGATCCGGGCCGGGGAGATATGTTCTACTGGGAAGTCCTTCTCCCTGGCGGAAGGAGAGGACTACTCATGCCTGACAAAGCCTGGCACCTATTATTTCGGGCTTCTTGCGGAAATGGAAGGCCAGGAAGAATATGTTCCTTTCTCTCTTACTTTAGCTTTGGACAAGAAGGAGGAGGAAAAGAAGGGATTCCTGGGAAGCATCCTCTGCTTCTTCCGTTCCCTTTTCTCTTTTCTTCCTTAAAAATGTTGAAAGAGAGCGGGGGAATGAGTAGAATAAATACCGCGTTGGGGCCGTGGCGGAATTGGTAGACGCGCTAGATTCAGGTTCTAGTGAGAAATCATAGGGGTTCGATTCCCCTCGGCCCCACCACTGATAATGAAAAACCTTAGCAATAAGGTTTTTTCTTTTGCCATTAACAAGATTACTTGCTTTGCCTTTGCTTCTCTTCTGTTCGTGCTGCATCTTGGAAAAAATAGGGAATTCTCCTAAAAAACTGGGAAGGAGGATATCTTATGAAAAAGTTCCTTATGCTGCCTCTTCTCTTCCCTACCCTTCTTCTCTCTTCTTGCGTGAATGGCAGCAGCTCCGACATTACGACTACTTACAAAGGCGTGAAGGAAGAAGCCGTTGTTGAAAACGAAGAGTCTATAACGGTCCGGTATTTTGTTGCCGATATCCGGAATATTTCCGAGACGAAAGAATGGAATGTGGATATTGCCGACTTCTATGCGGAAGACACGGTGTCGAAGACAACCTACCCGGGTCTTAAACTCATCGATGACCGGGAATCTATTTCCAAAGAGGTTTTCGTGGATGGGGTGTCGCAAGGAATGAAGAAGGAAACGAAACTCACCTATACGAACGCAAAGGTTGTCCCGACCCTTACCGAATTAACCATGGAAGTGATCCTTGGGTTTGATAACTTCAATGATTCTTTTGACTTCTATTATCAAAAGAAAGCAATCGGCACCTATACTCCTGGCAAGTGAAAAGCAGACAAACAGCTAAGCAGAGACGAGAAGATCACATGCTACCAATTTCAACTTGATTTTTGGAATCGGCTTACGGTAAAAAAGGTTTTGATTTGGGACTTTAGAAACGTTCATTGGAAAACATAAAAGACAAATACAGAAGAATGCCAAACAAAAACAGGAGCCTTAGAAGGGGCTCCTGCTTTTGTTATATCTTTGCCTTAGCAGCAATCTGCTTCAGGGAATCGTCCTGGAGGAAGGAAAGAAGTTCTTCCGAAGTGGTGATTTCGGTGTTTTCGGTTGCCCGGAACAGGGCAAGAAGGATTTTCTCTTCGTCCGTTCCCGGATTCAGGTAATCCTTCTCCGTATAGCCAAGCTCGGATTCTTCAAGAAGCGAGAGGAAGTAGCGGCGGAGAAGCGCCAGCAAGGAACGCTCTATCCAGTAGCTGTATTCCGTCTTCCCGGAGAGGGATTCCAGGTTCTTGGCTTTGAGATAGCTTAGCAGTCCGTCATCGGCTGTATGGTAGATATCGAAGAAGGAGAAAGCAAAATTTTCCTTTGGTGCGATATGGGCCATGTAGCTGAAGGCGTCCGCTTCTACGATCTTGATCTTGTCCCGGCCCGGGAACTGGGGAAGCAGGACATCCTGGAAGAGCTTGATGAGGTTCTTGTCCTTTTCCACGATGGTAAGGCTTTCCACCGGAGAAAGAGAAGATGCCATAAAGGCAAAATAACCAAGCCCCAGTCCGTATGTCACGACCTTGCCGTGCGCTTTTCGGATCGGTTCTTCCATGGTGTTGATCTCATGGGGAGTGATGCTCATCCAGACTTCGCCTTTTTCACTTAGCGTGAGGTAGTTGATAGGCTGGGCAAAGTACCCGAGGCTGGTCTTCTCTTCGAAGTAGTTCTTCGGATTGACATAAACGTCGTCGAAGGAAAAGCCTTCATAGCTATCGAAGTAATTCGTATCCAGAGTGAAGCTCCCCTTGGATGCCTTCGGAATCCGGATGGTTTTGTAATAGGGGTTATCCAGAAGAAGGCTTGGGTTCTGCTTTTTGATGATATCGATACCGTTGGATGCCTTCAGGGCTTCGATATCCGGGTCGGTCGGCTTGAGATCCAAAGACAGGAGAAGAGAGGTGAAATAGGCATCCTCTTCCTTCGCAACGCCGTTGCGGAGAAACTCATGGATGGTTTCCTTGGTGATGTCAGCATAATGGTCCGTAAGGAAGGAATTATAAAGATCGGCAGCTTCCATATTGCTGTCTTTCTGCTCCAAAAGCTTAGTAAGGGTGTTTAGTCCGTCTTGGTTTAACTTGAGATTCATGATGCACTTATTCTATTCCAAAGAAGCCGGGAACGTCTAGGAAAAGCAGATCAGGGCTGAAAAACGGAGCCGGAAACGCGGATAAGGGTTGCTATTTCTTAGGCCCCTATATATCCTATATATTAATAAGCTTGAAAAAAGAATAAAAAAAGATTGACTTAGGTTGACCCAGCAGGTAAACTAGAACACGCTGATTGCCATATCAGCCCGTATTGATGTGCGAAGTTGCCGAAACGCCCAACAGGGTTGTTAACGTATTCGGGTAATTCGCACGGAACGGAAACCCAAACTAGATCTTGGGTAAAGGAGGTATCACAAATGGCAGATTCTAAATCGATCCGTATTCGTCTCAAGGGCTATGATCACAAGGTCCTTGACCAGGCTGTCGCGAAGATTGTCGAGGCTGCGAAGAAGACCGGCGCCACCGTTGTTGGCCCGATTCCGCTTCCGACCGAAAAGCAGATCTTCACCATTCTCCGTTCGCCGTTCGTTGATAAGGATTCCCGTGAGCAGTTCGAGATCCGTACTCACAAGAGACTTATTGACATCAACCGCCCGACTAAGCAGACCATCGATGTTCTGAAGAACCTCGAGCTTCCTGCTGGAGTCGATGTTGAGATCAAACTGTAACCATAGGAGGCACTAACAGTTTATGAAATCCATCATCGGAAGAAAGATCGGCATGACTTCCGTCTTCGCTGAAGACGGCTCCATGTATCCGGTCACTGTCGTTGAAGTCCTTCCGAACGTCGTCCTTCAGAAGAAGACCAAGGAGAAGGATGGCTACGAAGCTCTTCAAGTAGGTTATGAAGACAAGAAGGAATCCCGCGCCACGAAGCCGGAGATTGGTATTGCCAAGAAGGCCAATACTACTCCGAAGTACTTCATCCGTGAGATCGAAGGCGATGAGATCTATGGCAACCACGAAGTCGGATCCTCCGTCGATGCCACTGCCTTCACCGCTGGCGAGATGGTCGATGTTACCGGACTCTCCAAGGGTCATGGCTACAGCGGCGTCATCAAGCACTATCACTACACCATCGGTCCGAAGGGACATGGTTCCGGCTATCACAGACAGGTCGGCTCCCTTGCTACCAACGGCCGTACGAACAACCGTATTCACAAGTTCCGTGTTATGAGCGGACAGTGGAGACCGAAGACTCGTACCGTTCTTCACCTTGCCATCGTCTCCATCGATCCTACCAAGAACGTTATGCTGATCCGTGGCTCCGTCCCAGGACCGGACTATTCCATCATCAAGATCCGCACTACCGTCCGTACCGCTAAGCCGAAGTTTGTCGCTTCTCCGATCGTTGATTACACTAAGGAAACGGTCTCGGATATCGACAAGAAGGAATCTGCTATTCTGGCTTCCAAGGGTCCGGCCAAGGCTCTCAAGTCTGGCTCCAAGGCTCTTAAGAAGGCCAACGGCAAGAAGTAAAGGAGAAGAACAATCATTATGGCAAACGAAAAGAAACTCACGTGGCCGGTGGTTGACTTCGCCGGCAAGAAGGTCGGTGAGGTCGTACTTCCGGAAGACATGTTTGGCGCCGAAGTCAATGAAGTCGTCGTTCAGCGTGCGGTTCGTGTCGACCTTTCCAATCGGAGAGTCGCCACTGCCCATACGCTTACCCGTGACATCGTTCACGGATCCAACCGTAAGCCTTGGAACCAGAAGGGAACCGGTCATGCCCGTGCAGGTACGGCCAATTCTCCGCTCTGGAGACATGGTGGCATCGTCTTCGGCCCGAACGGACAGCAGTCCTTCAAGCTGTCGATGAACAAGAAGGAGCATGAAATTGCCTTCTTCTCTGCTCTCTCCGACAAAGTCGCCAACAAGAACCTCATCGTTCTTGATGACGAGAAGGAATTCGCTTCTGCTAAGACCAAGGACTTCGTCAAGGCACTTGCTGCCTTCGGCGGAGACGAGAAGAAGAACCTGATCGTTCTTAGCCAGGCTGATGAGAACCTCATCAAGGCTGCCAAGAACCTTCCGAACGTTGTTCTGACCACGGCCGACAATCTCTCGGTCTATGACATTCTGAATGCCAACAAGCTCATCCTGGAGAAGGGTGTGCTTCCGGTTGAGGAAGAGGAGGAAGCTAAGTAATGGCTGACGAAAAGAAAGTCGCTCCGGTTGCCGAAGAAAAGAAGCCGGTAGCCAAGAAGGCCGTTAAGGCCGAGAAGAAGGAACCCGAAGTCAAGCCTTATATCACCCGTCCGGTGATTGACAAGGACTACGGAATCCTGAAGTATCAGATTGTTAGCGAGCAGACTCAGGCTCTCCAGGACAAGGACAATGCCCTTGTCTTCGCGGTCAGCAAGACTGCCACCAAGATGGAGATCAAGGCTGCTATTGAAGCTCTCTTCCAGGCTAAGGTTAAGAGCGTCAACACGCAGAACAAGACCGGCAAGAACCGCCGTGTCGGCAAGTATTCCGGAAAGCTTCCGGATTACAAGAAGGCCACCGTCCGTTTCGATGCTTCCTTCAACATTGGCAAGATCCAGAATGCTCTTGCTTCTGAAGAAATGAAGTCTAACGAAGCTCCGGTTGAAGATAAGAAAGCTAAGTAGATCAAGCAAGGTATAGGAGATAAACAATCATGGCGATCAAGTATTATCACGCGATGACTCCTGGAATGAGACATCTTACTACGATGTCTTCCAAGGATCTCACCAATAAGGCTCCTGAAAAAGCTTTGACCAAACCGTTAGGAAAGACTGGTGGAAGAAACAACCAGGGCTTCATCACCTGCCGTCACATCGGCGGTGGAAACAAGAGACGGTATCGTGTCATTGACTTCAAGAGAGCTGGAGAAGTTCAGTCTACTGTCAAGGCTATCGAATACGATCCGAACCGCAACTGCCGCATTGCCTTATTGGTCAATGTTAACGGAACCAAGCGCTATATCCTTTGCCCGAAGGGCTTAGAAGTTGGCGCCAAGGTCTCCGATGGCAAGGCCGGTGCCGTCTCGACCGGAAATGCCATGGAAATTGGCAACATTCCGGAAGGTATCATGGTCCACAATGTCGAGCTTGAGCCCGGCAAGGGCGGACAGGCCTGCCGTGCTGCTGGAACGGGTGCCCAGATCTTAGGACACGAAGCCCGCTACACGACGATCCGTCTCTCTTCTGGCGAAGTTCGTAAGGTCCTCAATGACTGCCGTGCCACTATCGGTATGGTTGGCAATGATGACTTCAACCTTGTCCACAAGGGAAAAGCCGGCAAGACCCGTTGGTTAGGCGAACGCCCGACCGTCCGTGGTGCTGCCATGAACCCGAATGACCATCCGCACGGCGGCGGTGAAGGTAAGTGCCCTGTTGGACACGATGCACCTCGCTCTCCGTGGGGCAGACGTCTCATGGGTGTCAAGACTCGTGATCCGAAGGCTAGAACCAATCATCTCATTGTCCGTCGCAGAAACGGCAAGTAAACCAGGAGGAGTAATAATCAATGTCTAGAAGCTTAAAGAAGGGACCGTATTGCGATCCCAAGCTCCTCAAGAAGGTTCAGGAGCAGAATAATGCCGGTAAGAAGGAAATCATCAAGACCTGGAGCCGCAGAAGCACCATCTTCCCGGATTTCCTGGAGCATACGATTTCTGTCCACAACGGACATGTGTTCGTTCCGGTCTATGTTACGGAAGATATGGTCGGACATAAGCTTGGCGAATTTGCGTTCACTAGAACGTTCACTCACCATCGTTCCGGCACGGATGTCGAAACAGCCGCTCCGGCCGCTGCAGCAGCAGCTGCACCGGCAGCTGCCGCCAAACCGGCTGCTCCGGCTGCTAAGTAAGGAGATCGATCATGGCAGAAGAAAAGAAAACCAAAGTAGCGGCGAAGACCGCTGAGAAGAAGCCGGCCGCCAAGAAGCCGGCCGCCAAGAAGGCTACTGCTCCGGTTGCTAAGAAGGCTGAAGTCAAGGCTGTCAAGAAGCCTGCCACGGAAGCTGCTAAGCCGGTTGCCAAGAAGGTTGAGAAGAAGGCCGAAACGAAGGAAGCCAAGCCGTTAGCCACTGCGGCCAGAGCTCAGCTTCTGAACTACGGCGCCACTCCGAGAAAGGTCAGACTTGTTCTGGATCTTGTCCGCGGAAAGGACGTCGAGGATGCTTATGCCATCCTGGAGAATTGCCCGAAGGCTTGCGCCAAGGCTGTCAAGAAGCTTATCGCTTCTGCTGCCGCCAATGCCCTCAACAACTTCAAGATGAACGAAGAATCCTTATATGTCGCCGAGATTTCCGCCGGCGATGCTCTCAAGCTCAAGAGAATCCAGCCTCGTGCTAAGGGTTCTGCCTCGGGCTTGGTCAAGAGATGGTCCAACATCTATGTGACCGTCAAGAATCGGGAGGCTAAGTAAAACCTATGGGTCAGAAAGTTAATCCGAATGGACTCCGTCTTGGTATTAACCGGGATTGGGAGAGCCATTGGTATGCGGACAAGAAGGACTTCGGCGACTTCCTTAACGAAGATGTCGAAATCCGTAAGTATCTCGAAAAGGCGCTTAACACCAAGGATTGCGGCTTAAGCCACATCAATATCGAGAGAGTCCGTAAGGCTGTCAAGATTTCGATCTTTGCTTCCCAGGTTGCCAAGGTCCTCGGCGCTGATGGTGCCGATCTCAAGGTTTACCAGGCTGCTCTCACCAAGATGCTGAAGAAGCATGATGAGAAGCCGTCCATCGAAGTTGTCGAAATCAAGAATCCGGATCTCGATGCTGTCCTTGTCGCCAAAGACATCGCCAAGCAGATCGAAGATCGTGGATCTTCCCGTATCGTTCAGAAGAAGGCCATTCAGAGAGTCATGAGAGCCGGTGCACTTGGTTGCAAGACTATGTGCAAGGGCCGTCTCAACGGCGCTGAAATCGCCCGCTATGAAGAATACAAGGAAGGCGCCCTTGGCCTTATGACGCTTCGTCAGGTCATCGACTATGCTTACATCCCGGCCCACACCATCTATGGTGTCATCGGTGTCAAGGTCTGGATTGCTCTTCCGGAAAACTACAAGGAACTCAGAGATCGCCGTCCGGAGCCGAAGTTCGGACGTCGTCCGTTCCGCGGCCCGAGCAACAGAGGAAACAATGGTTTCCACTCTGCTCCGCGGTCTGCTACTCCTGCTGTTACCCCTGAAAACAAGGTTAACGGCGAGACGAAAGGAGAATAACGATGTTACAGCCTAAAAGAATGAAGTGGAGAAGAAGCCACCTCGTCCGCCCTCGCGGAGAGGCTAGCCGTGGCAACACGGTGGCATTCGGAAACTTTGGCCTTATTGCCACTGAGACCGGATATATCTCCAATAAGCAGATTGAGTCCGCCCGTGTTGTCCTCTCTCGTTTCACCAAGAAGACCGGCAGCCTTTACATCCGTATCTTCCCGTACATGGGAATCACGAAGAAGCCTGCTGAGGTCCGTATGGGTAACGGAAAAGGTACTGTCGACGGATGGTGGGCTGTTGTCGATAAGGGAACCGTCCTCTTCGAGATGGGCGGAGTTCCGGATGCAGATGCCAAAGAGGCTCTTCATCAGGCCGGATATAAGCTTTCCGTCAAGTCTCATGTCGTCAAGAAGGGCGATGAGAAGAAAGGCGAGGCTAAATAACTATGACAATCGATGAAATCAGAAAGTTATCGGATAAAGACCTCGCTAGCAAGGTCACGGAACTGAAGGGCGCTCTTCTTGCCCTCCGTTTCCAGGCCCGGGCCGGTCAGCTCGATAATGGAAGCAAGATCACGGTTACCCGCAAGGATATCGCGAAATGCATGACCGTTCAGAATGAACGGAAAAAGGCCGCAGCGGTTAATGCCGCCAAGGCGAAGTAGGAGGAGGTCATAACATGGCTGAAGAAAATAAGCAGGTCATCAAGACCTCGGTTAGAAGACAGCTTCAGGGCATCGTTGTCTCTGCGAAGATGCAGAAGACCATCGTTGTCGAGACGGAGACCTATTCGGTTCATCCGGTCTACAAGAAGCGTGTCTCTGTCCGTAAGAAGTACAAGGTTGACGATCGCAACAGCGAAGCCAAGGTTGGCGATGTTGTTATCTTCGAGGAGTGCCGTCCGTTATCCCACGATAAGCGGTTCCGCCTCATCAAGATCGTCAAGAAGGGAGAATAGTCCATGATTGAGAATGAGACCAGTTTGGTCGTCGCCGATAACTCCGGCGCCCGTTCCGTCAAGGTATTCCGTCTTCTCGGTGGATCCTTCCGCAAGTCGAGCGGAGTCGGCGATGTCGTCGTCTGCTCGGTCAAGGATGCCATCCCGAATGGTAAGGTTAAGAAGGGTGATGTTGTTAAGGGCGTTATCGTCCGTGTGAAGAAGGGCTATCAGAGAGCTGATGGAAGCACCATCCGCTTCGATGACAATGCCGTTGTCCTCATCAACGACGACGGCACTCCGAAGGGTACCCGTGTCTTCGGACCGGTCGCCCGTGAGCTCCGTGACAAGGGCGACAAGTACATGAAGATTGTCTCGCTTGCTGTCGAGGTCCTGTAATCACTAGGAGGATTGGAAAAATCATGAAAATCAAAACCGGCGATACCGTGATCGTCATCAGCGGTGATGACAAGGGAGTCAAGGGAAAGGTCGTCAAGGCCCTTCCGAAGACTCATCAGGTTCTTGTTGAAGGCGTCAACGTTGTGAAAAAGCACGTTAAGCCGAATCAGCAGAATCCGAAGGGAAGCATTGTCGACAAGACTCTTCCGGTCGACGTCTCAAACGTCGCCCTGGTCGATGCCAAGTCCGGCAAGGCCACCAAGGTTGCTCTCAAGGAGAAGGGCGGTAAGAAAGTCCGCATCGCCAAGAAGAGCAATACTGAGATCAAGTAAGGAGAGACACAATGGCTGAAGTAAAGAAAAACGTTGCCTCCGTTAAGAAGGCACATTCCAAAGGCAATCAGAAGGCCCAGATCGTCTCCCGATTACTGGATCAGTACGAGAAGGAAGTTGTCCCGGCAATGATGAAGGAGTTCAAGTACTCTTCCATCATGGAATGCCCGAAGCTTGTTAAGGTTATCCTCAACATGAGACTCGGACAGGCTGGCGACAATGAGAAGAACGTCGAAGAGGCCGTCAATGAGATGACCGCCATCGCCGGACAGCATCCGGTCGTGACGAAGGCCAGAAAGTCCATCGCGAACTTCAAGCTCCGTGAAGGACAGCCGGTCGGCGTCATGGTGACGCTCCGTCGTAACCGTATGTACGATTTCTTCGATAAGTTTGTCAACATCGATCTCCCGCGGGTTCGTGATTTCCGCGGTATCAGCAACGATTCCTTCGATGGCCGTGGAAACTATTCCACCGGCGTCAAGGAACAGATCATCTTCCCTGAGATCGTCTTCGACAAGGTGAGCCGTACCCAGGGTATGGATATCATCATTGTCACTACGGCCAAGACCGATAAGGAGGCTTATTACCTTCTCAAGGCTCTCGGAATGCCGTTCCAGAAGTAAAGGAGAGATAGGTCATGGCAAGAAAAGCTTTGATTGTTAAGTGGCAGAATCCGAAGAAGCACCCGAAGACTCAGAACTACACCCGCTGCAAGCGGTGTGGACGTGTCCATGGTGTTATCAAGGAGTTCGGACTTTGCCGTATCTGCCTCCGCGAGCTCGCCTACAAGGGTGAGATCCCCGGAATGCATAAGTCTTCCTGGTAGTTTGGGAAAGGAGAAAAAACACAATGGTTAATGATACTATTGCTGACTTACTTGCCCGCATCCACAATGCGGTCAACAGCAAGGCCGAATCCGTTTCCCTTCCGACCTCTAAGATGAATGAGTCCATCGCGAAGATCCTCAAGAGTGAGGGCTTCATCATGGATTATTCTTCCAAGCAGGAAGAGAACAAGCCGTATAAGACTCTGACGATCACGCTGAAGTACGATTCCCGTCACAATTCCGTTATTTCCGGCCTTCGGAGAATCTCCAAGCCGGGTCTTCGCGTCAACGTCGCTGCCGACAATCTTCCGAGAGTCTTCAATGGTCTCGGAATTGCAATCATCTCGACTTCGCAGGGAATTCTTACCGACAAGGAAGCCCGCAAGGCTCACATCGGCGGAGAAGTCCTCGCCTTCGTCTGGTAATGGGGAGGTAGGAAACAGTTATGTCTCGTATCGGAAGAATGCCCATTACGATTCCGGCTGGAGTCACTGTTACCGTCAAGGACGGCAACGCTGTCTCTGTCAAGGGACCGAAGGGCGAACTCAATCAGAAATTCGATAAGATCGTCAAGATTGAAGAGAAGGACAACGTCCTTACCTTCACTATCCCGGATGACAACATCCATTCCCGTATGAATCACGGAACCGTCCGCGCTGTTGTTGCTGGCATGATTGAGGGAGTCCAGAACGGATTCTCCAAGACTCTTGTCATCAAGGGCGTTGGCTACCGTGCCGAAATGCAGGGCAAGGATCTTGTCCTCCATGTCGGACATACGCATCCGGACATCATCAAGGGAATGGATGGCATTTCCATGGCTATCAATACCAAGGATATGTCCATCACCGTCTCTGGATTCGATAAGCAGCTCGTCGGACAGGTTGCCGCTAACATCCGCTCGAAGAAGAAGCCGGAATGCTATCACGGCAAGGGTATCCGCTACCAGGACGAGGTCGTCGTTCTCCGTCAGCCTGCTTCTGCAAAGAAGTCTGCTGTTGGTGCGGCTGCACCGGCCGCTGGGGCTGCGAAGTAATAGGAGGATTGAAAAAATATGTACAGCACATTCAATCGCAACAAGGCTCGTCTTCATCGCCACGTTCGCGTCAGAGCCAAGATCTCCGGCACTACGGCCCGTCCGCGTATTTCGATTTTCCGCTCCAACAAGTTCATCTATGCGCAGATCATCGACGATGTGAAGAACGTCGTCTTAGTTGCCTCTTCTAGCGACAAGCTCGGTCTTGACAACCCGTCCAACAAGGATGCGGCCACCAAGGTCGGCGAAGACCTCGCCAAGAAGGCAGCCGACAAGAAGATCAAGGAAGTCGTCTTCGATCGTTCCGGATATCTCTATCACGGACAGGTCGAAGCCGTAGCCGAGGCCCTTCGTAAGGGCGGTCTCGTCTTCTAAGGGGGTAAGGATCAATGGCAGAAGAAAATAAAGTCGTCGCTCCCGCTCCGGTAAAGACCGAGGCGAAAGCAGAGGTCAAGGCTGTGGCCAAGACCGAAGCTGCTGCGAATGCCAAGACCATGAACCGTCCGATGGGACACGGAAATTTCCGTGGCCAGGGACAGGGACATGGTATGGGCGGAAACAAGTTCGGTGGACGCAACGGTGGAAAATTCAACCGCGGCGGACGCCGGGATATGGAATTCGATGAGAAGGTCGTCAAGATCAGCCGTGTTGCCAAGACTGTCAAGGGCGGTAAGAGAATCCGTTTCTCCGCACTCGTCGTCATCGGCGACAAGAAGGGCAAGTATGGTTATGGCCTTGGCAAGTCCGGAGAAGTTCCGGAAGCCATCAAGAAGGCAGTAACTGCTGCTCGCCGCAATATGTTCCACCTTGCTATTGTCAAGGGCGATACCATTGCGCATCCGGTCATGGGCAAATTCGGTGCGACTCAGGTCTTCCTGAAGCCTGCTCCGGAAGGCACAGGACTTGTTGCCGGCGGCGCTGTCCGTGCTATCCTGGAGCTTGCTGGCGTCAAGAACGTCTACTCCAAGATCTACGGTTCGAGAACTCAGAACAACGCTGTCAAGGCGACGGTCGATGGACTCGGACAGCTCAAGGACTACAAGCAGATTGCCTTTGTCCGTTATGGCAAGAAGATCGAAGATAAGAAGCCGGAAGCTAAGCCTGAAGAAAAGCCTGCTTCCCACAAAGAATAAGGAGGGCGGGCTATGAATTTGAATTCCATGAAGATTGCCAAGGGCTCTCGCCACCTTCCGAAGCGTGTTGGCTTAGGCCTCGGCTCCGGAATGGGCAAGACGTCTACTCGCGGCCAGAAGGGTCAGGGCGCCCGTCAGGGTTCCAAGGTCCCGTTTGGATTCGAAGGCGGAAACCTTCCGCTTTACCGCCGTGTTCCGAAGCACGGATTCGTTTCTCCGAACCGCTTACCTTATGTCATCATCAATCTCGAGGACCTCGAGAAGTTCGAGAACGGTGCTGCTGTCGATGATGTTATCCTTATGGAAGCTGGCCTTGTCGCCAACCTCAACCACCCGGTTAAGGTCTTAGGCAATGGCAAGCTCACCAAGAAGCTTAACGTTACCGCCCAGGCATTCTCCGCTTCCGCCAAGAAGGCCATCGAGGCCGCCGGCGGAAAGGCCATCGTTGTTTCTCTTAAGGATAGTAGAGTTGCCCTCAACAAGGCCGCTTCTGCTAACGAGGCCAAGTAAATGAAGAAGATAGCCGCATATTTCAAGAATCAGGATGTTCAGAATCGTGTACTCTTTACGTTGGCGATTTTCCTGGTCTTTCGTATCGGATCGGCTATCACAGTTCCAGGGGTCAACGTGGAAAACGCCAGTTCCCTCTGGGATGATTCATCCTCGTTTTCGATTCTAAATATGATGGGAGGAGGCGCGCTTGCGAACTTCTCCCTTCTTGCGTTAGGAGTATCCCCGTACATCACGAGCCAGATCATCATCGAGCTTCTCTCGATGGATGTTCTCCCCGCCCTGTCGGAGATGAGCAAGGAAGGCGAATCCGGCCAGAAGAAAATCGATGTCGTGACTCGTCTTCTCTCCGTTGTTCTTGGCGCCGTGCAGAGCTACGGAATCATCGTGGCCCTTGTGAACAGCAAGGGAATCACGTTGACGGATTCCACTCCGTGGGGATATGCCAAGATCATCATCTTCATGGTTGCTGGTACGATGATGCTGGAATGGATGGGTGATCAGATTACGGACAAGGGTATCGGAAACGGTATCTCTATGCTGATCGGAGCCGGTATCATTGCCGAGCTTCCGAGCCAGATCGTCTCTGCCTTCCAAAACTTCTTGGGAGACAAGGTCCAGTCCGGAGATCCGTCGCTGATCCTGAAGGGCAGTGTCCAGATCGTCGTCTACCTGCTGGCTCTCTTCCTTATCATCCTCTTCGTTACCTTCATCGAGAAGTCGGTCCGCAAGCTTCCGGTCAGCCACTCCAATACGTCGCAGAACAATGATCTTTCATCCGAACAGGCCTCGTTCCTGCCGCTGAAAGTCAATGTCAGCTCCGTCATGCCGGTCATCTTCGCGGTGTCCCTCATGATGATGCCTGCCATCCTTGTGTCTCTCTTCTCGAACGGGAACCCGCCGAAGTGGGCACAGGTCCTCGAAGACGTCTTCAACTACCAGAAAATGACCGAGATGACTAGCAGTTTCTCCTTCCCTTGGGGTACAATAATCTATGCGGTCTTAATCATCCTCTTCTCTTACTTCTATGCGCAGCTCCAGATCAATCCGGAGCGGATCGCTCAGAACTTCCAGGAATCGGGGACTTATATTACCGGAATCAAGCCGGGCGCCGAAACGGAGACTTACATCTCCAAGACGCTGAACCGGATTACGTTCCTTGGTAGTATGTCGCTAGTCGTCGTTTCCCTTCTTCCGGTTGTGCTTGCTTTGTCGGGAGCAGTCCCGCAAAGTCTTGCTATCGGTGGAACAGGTCTTATCATCGTGGTTGGCGTTGCTCTTGAAGTCGACAACCAGATCAATGGCATCTTAGCCGGAAACGGTTATGCGGAAAGCGAGCTGTAACGAATGAAGAAGAATACTGCATTGAACATCATCCTGATGGGTCCTCCTGCTGCCGGCAAGGGAACTCAGTCCGAGCTCATCGTCAAAAAGTATGGCATCTGCCATGTTTCGACCGGCGATATGTTCCGGGCCGCTATTGGCAACAAGACCCCTATGGGCCTTGCTGCCAAGTCGTATATCGATTCGGGTGCTCTTGTTCCCGATGAGGTCGTTATCGGTCTTGTCCAGGAGAGGTTATCAGAGGAGGATTGCAAGAAGGGTTTCCTTCTTGACGGATTCCCGAGGACGATTCCCCAGGCTGAGGCTCTTGACAAGCTCCTCGAGAAAGAAGGCAGAACCATAAGCGCGGTTCTGCTGCTCGTTGCTGATGATAAGGTCATCATGGACCGGATCGTCAACCGTCGGGTCTGCCCGAAATGCGGTGCATCGTACAATCTTCTTACCAAGAAGCCGAATGTGGAAGGCGTCTGTGACAGCTGCGGATCCAATCTTCTCCAGCGCAAAGACGACAACGCGGAAAGCTTCCAAGTCAGAATCGATGCTTACCATAAGGAAACCGAGCCAATCGCTTCCTACTACGAAAAGGCCGGGCTTCTGAAGAAGGTCGATGCACTCCAAGACATCCAAGATGTCTTCCAGGACGTCGAAAAGGCAGTCGAAGGCAAATAAGATGATCATCATCAAGTCGAAACGAGAAATCGAAATGATGAGGACCGCCTGCGGAAAGTTAGGTGCAATCTTCGACAAGCTTGCCCCTGAAATCCGTCCGGGAAGGACGACCTACGAGATCGACAAGATCGCGGACCGTCTGATCCGGGAGACTGGAGGAATCTGTTCCTTCAAGCTCGAGGATGGTTACCCAGCTGCTGTCTGCGCTAGTGTCAACGATACTCTCATCCATGGAATCCCCTCAAAAGATGTCGTGCTGAAGGAAGGCGATATTCTCTCTATCGACATGGGTAACCAGGACGATACAGGATATCAGGGCGATGCCTGCCGCACCTTCCCGGTTGGAAACATCTCCGATGAAGCAAAAAAGCTCATCTGCTGCGCCGAAGAGTGCTTCTACAATGCTTTTAAGGTCTGTAAGCCTGGCGTCCATGTGAATGCGATTTCCATGGAGATCCAGAAGACAGCTGACAAGTATGGCTTCTCGCTCGTGAAAGAGTACGGCGGCCATGGCTTGGGAAAAACCATGCACGAAGATCCCTTCATTTACAACTACTATTCCCCGGAACTGGGCTTTGGTCCGTTCCTGCGTTCGGGTATGGTCATCGCTATCGAACCGATGGTGATGAGCGGGGATAGCAAAATCATCACGCTTGCCGACGGATGGGGCGTACAAAGTGCTGATCACAAGATCAATGCCCATTACGAAAACGACGTGCTGATTACGGACACGGGGGCCGAAGTGCTCTCTGTCGACTCCAATGTGCGTCGACATCTCAAAGAATTGGAGGATAAGAAACAAGCATGAGCAGAGAAGATTTCATTAAGATGGAGGGAACGGTTCTCGATTCCCTACCCGGCGGGCTCTATTCGGTACAGCTCGACGGTGGTGCTGTGATCCGTGCCAGGATCTCAGGCAAGATGCGGATGAATAGAATCCGTATCCTTCCTCGGGATAGGGTCACGGTCGAAATCTCCCCATATGATGTCACGAATGGCTGTATTGTGTACCGATACAAGTAAAGGAGAATAGTTCCAATGAAAGTTAGAGCTTCCGTTAAACCGATTTGCCCGAATTGCCGGGTAATCAAGCGTAAGGGACGTGTCATGGTCATCTGCTCGAATCCGAAGCATAAGCAGAGACAGGGCTAGAGATAAGGAGAAAGAAAAAAACACTATGGCAAGAATCGCTGGAGTGGATGTTCCGAACGACAAGCAGATTGTGCACGCTCTTCCGTATATCTACGGAATCGGCGACACCCGTGCTGAGAAGATCTGCGAAGCTGCCAAGGTCGATCCCAATAAGAGAGTCAAGGATTGCACTGAGGAAGAGCTGACCAGAGTCCGTGCCGAAGTCGCTAAGTTTTCGACCGAGGGTGACCTCCGCCGTGAAGTTGCGCTCGACATCAAGCGTCTGGAAGAAATCGGTACTTACCGTGGACAGAGACATCGGAGAAATCTCCCTTGCCGCGGTCAGCGTGATAAGACCAATGCTCGTACCTGCAAAGGTCCGAGAAAGACTGTTGCCAACCACAAGAAGGCAACGATGTAGGCTGGGAGGATAACGAAAAATGGCTGATGAAATAAAAAAGCCGGCAGCTGCTGCTCCTAGTGCCCTTAAGGGCCCTACCGCTGTTGCTGGTGCTAAGAAGGGAAAGAAGACTACTATCCGTAAGAAGAAGGCCAAGCTCAACTTCATCAAGGGAGTCTGCCACATCCATGCCTCCTTCAGCAATACTATCATTTCCGTTACGAGCGAAGATGGCAAGGTAATTGCCTGGGCATCTTCCGGAACATGCGGAATGTCGGGAAGCAAGAAGTCCACTCCGTTCGCTGCTCAGGTTGCAGCTGCGACTGTCGCAAAGAGTGTCTTCGACCGCGGTCTCCGTCAGGTCGATGTCGAAGTCAAGGGCCCGGGTCCGGGCAGAGAGACGGCTGTCCGTGCTCTTGAAGCCAGCGGACTTAAGGTTCTGTCCATCGCCGATGTTACTCCGATCCCGCACAATGGATGCCGGCCGCCGAAGCGTCCTCGTGGATAAATTGGAGTAAAGGAGAGTATCAATGAAAGAATTTGTTCAGCCGAAGTTTGACATCCAGAAGAGTGATGTCAATGCCAATACAGGCAGTTTCGCGGTCACTCCCTTGGAAAAGGGATATGGGGTCACGATCGGTAATGCCCTGCGACGGGTCTTGCTCTCCTCTCTTCCAGGTCTTGCGGTCTACGCCATCGAAGTCGAAGGTGCTCGTCATGAGTACACTCCTCTTCCGGGCGTTGTCGAAGATCTGACCAATATCATTCTTCAGGTCAAGAAGCTTGTCCTGAAGGACGAGAGCGACGATGATGCTGCTGATTACGTCCTCAAGCTCGAAGTCAAGGGCAACAAGGTCGTAACTGCCGGAGATATCGTTTGCCCGGATATGGTCTCTGTTGTCAACAAGGATCTCGTCCTCTGCCACTTAGGCGAGAACGGCCACATCAAGATGGCCCTTCACGCCCACAAGGGAAGAGGCTTCGTCACTGCCGAGGAGAACAAGGATTCCAACTGGCCGATCGGAATGATCGCCGTCGATTCCAATTTCTCCCCGATCGAGAAGGTCTCGATTTCTGTCGAGCCTGCTCGTGTCCAGCACGATACCAATTACGAGACTCTGGTTCTCTCCGTCGAAACCGACGGGAGCATGACGGCGGTCAACGCCGTTGCCCTCTCGGCCAAGATTCTGGATGAGCACTTCAAGGTGTTCGAGAATCTCGACAGTGCAGTCAAGTCCTCCACCATCATGGCGACGTCTACTGCAAAACCGGAGAACAAGTATACGACGATGAGCATCGAGGATCTCGATCTCTCCGTCCGTTCTTCCAACTGCTTGAAGAGAAACGGACTGAAAACGGTCCAGGATCTCTGCAACATGAAGGAAAGCGAACTGATGACGGTCCGTAACCTCGGCAAGAAGTCCTACAAAGAAATCATGGATAAGCTGGCGCAGCTCAGTCTGTCTCTTCAGCCTGACGACGGCGCCAAGAAGTAACGTGGAGGGTTAAACACCTATGGGTACAATCGGAAGAAAGAATGTCCACGGCAAGGGCGGTGTCCGCTTCAAGGCGGGCTATACCTCGGACAAGACCAAGAACATGATGAGAAATGTCCTTTCTCAGCTTGTCATCACTGGTCAGGTCGTTGTCGAGTTCGATGTCGCCAAGCGCATCAGCGCCAAGGCTGACCGTCTCGTCACCTATGCCAAGAAGGGCGATGTCGCCGCAAGGAGACAGGCTGCCAAGTGGCTCAGGGAAGAGGGCTTTGCCGATGAGAAGAGCGGCAAGGATCCGGTTCAGAAGCTGTTCGACGTCTATGGCCCGAAGTACAAGAGCCGTAACGGCGGATACACCAGAGTCCTCAAGACTGACAACCGCAGAGGAGACAATGCTCCTTTAGCCTTAGTTGCCTTCGTCGACTAGTTCTAAGTGGAAAAGAAGCGGGGTTAATCCCCGCTTTTTCAATGTCCGGATATAAGAAAAAGGAAGCCTTCCGGCTTCCCTGTTTTTTTCTGGTGCCGCAGATAGGAATCGAACCTACGATCTCCTGATTACGAATCAGTTGCTCTACCGACTGAGCTACTGCGGCAGCAAGGAATATCATAATGAAAAGGGCCGGAAAGTTCAACTCTTTTTTACTCTTTATAGCCTTCCTGGAAGAAAAGAAATCCGCTTCTTTCTTCTTTTGTTGCTTCCTAACCTCTATAATAAGAAATGAGCTTTTATTAATGAGCCAAGAAGAAAAGTCCCGCGTCCTCAAATATGCTGACCTTCGGACGAAGATCAGCCGGATGGACGTCTATTCCTTCACCGAGACGAAGACGACAAGGAAGAACCTGCCAAAGCATAATCTGGCCGGGTCTCCTGCCTCTTTGGAGACTCCGAGTGAAAACCTCTCCGATCCGAAGATCAAGAAGAACACCCTCTCTCTTACCATCGACGAACTGCTCAACGAGAAATCTGACCGGAAGAAGGAGACGAGCAAGAAGCTTGCCCGGAAAGAAGCCAGGAAGAAGAAACGGGCCGGAAGGGTCAAGATATCCTCCCGTGTCGTCATCTTCGCCGTCCTCATCACCCTTGCCATCCTCTTCTTTGTCCTCCTTGCCTTATTCCTTCTTCATGTCCTATAGAAAGGATCCTGTATGGAAAACAATCAATACCCGTCTATTGCTATCGATGGTCCTGCCGCCAGCGGCAAGTCGACAGCTGCCAAAAGGGTTGCCAAGGCCCTAGGTTTTGTATACGTCGATACCGGTGCCATGTACCGTGCATTCACTCTCTACCTTATCGAATCCGGTCTGGATCCGAAAGCCGAAGCTTCTTCCCGGAAGCTCCTTCCCTCCTTTGCGGTCAGAGAGGACGAAAGAGGGCATGTGTTCCTTAACGGGAAGGATGTTACGGACAGAGTCAGGAAACCGGATGTTTCCTCCCTTGTCAGCTACTCCTGTGCCTTCGGATTCGTGAGAGAGCGGATGGTCGAAATCCAGAAGGATATGGCAAAGTCTGCCTCCGTTGTCATGGACGGAAGGGATATCGGGACTGTCGTTCTGCCTGACGCGGCCCTGAAAATCTATCAGACCGCAAGTTCCGATGCCAGGGCTATGAGAAGATACAAGGAGAATATCCGGAGAGGCATTCCTTCCGATCTTGCCCAGATCAAGGAGGAAATCGAGAAGAGAGACTATCTGGATTCCCATAGGGAGGTTTCGCCTCTCAAGCCTGCCGAGGATGCCATTCTTCTCGATACATCCGATATGACGATTGAGGAAGAAGTCGATAAGATCCTTTCCCTCTATAAAGAGAAGACAGGAAAGTAAAGGAGACAGATATGGAAAAACAGGAATATACAAGGAAGGGCACGATTGCCCTGGTCGGAAGCCCGAGCTCCGGAAAGAGCACCCTCTTCAATAGGCTTTCGGACAAGAAGAAGGAGATTACCGGGAAGGAACTAGGAATCACCAGGGATAGGAACTACGGAGAAGGCCACTGGCTGGACATGGTCTATACCCTGATCGATACCGGCGGTATCACGGAGGAGAAGATTCCTTTCCAGAAGGAAGTCCAGAACCAGGTCGACTTCGCCCTCGGCGAAGCGGATATCGTCTTCTTCGTCGTGGACGGGAGAAAAGGCATTACGAATGCCGATCTTTTCGCTGCCAAGAAGCTCCGTCCCTTCAAGAAGAAGGTCTTCCTTGTCGTGAACAAGATCGATGACCAGACCCTGATCGGAAATGCCTATGATTTCCTGTCCCTGGGATTCGGAAATCCGTATCCGATAAGCTCCGAGCACGGACTCGGAATCGGAGACCTTCTCGATGCCGCCGTCAAGCTTCTTCCAGAAAAGAAGGAGAATCCGTATGAAAACTGCCTGACGTTTGCTCTTCTCGGAAGGCCGAACGTCGGAAAGAGCTCCCTCGCCAACAAGATCTTCGGAGCCGAGAGAGTCGTCGTTTCCCCGGTCTCCGGAACGACCAGGGACAGCGTCGACCTTCCTTTCAGCCGGGACGGAAAGGATTATGTCATGATCGATACGGCCGGCATAAGAAGACCGGGGAAGGTCTCCGGCGACCTCGACAAGTATTCCGTCATCCGCAGCGCGGATGCCGCAAAACGTGCCGATATCATCCTGCTTCTGATCGACGCCGGCGAAGGACTTGTCTCGGAGGACATCCGGATCTCCCACTATGCCATCGAAAACAACAAACCCGTTATCATCGTCGTCAACAAATGGGACCTGAAGGAACATACTCCGGAACAGATAAAAAATCTTACTGTCCAGATCCGCGACGATATGAAGGCGATAAGCTATGCGCCGATCGTCTTCCTTTCCGCCAAGACCGGCAGCAACGTCAACAAGGTCTTTGCGGCTATGCAGGAACTGAATGAAGTCATCCATCGCAAGGTCCCCAGCCAGATGCTCAACTCCGCCATCCGGAAGGCCCAGATGGATAACGAGGCACCGGATTTCAACGGCGGCCGTCTCAAGATCTCCTATGCTACCCAGACGGACGATGTTCCTCCGACTTTCCTTCTTTTCTGCAACAATCCGAATTATTTCCATTTCTCCTACCAGCGTTACCTCGAGAATGTGATCCGGAAGGATTTCGGATTCACTACCTGCCCGGTAAAGCTTGTCATCCGCGGAAAGCGGAGCGGAATAGGAATCACGGATGAGGATTAGCATCCTTGGCGCCGGCAGCTGGGGAACGGCCTTCGGGTTCGTTCTGGCTCAGAACGGTTCTTCCGTCCTTCTTTACGGGCGGAAGGAAGAGGACAGGAAGATCAATACCGATCACATCTCCCCGCTCTATCCAGACGTCCTGCTCCCTTTGAACATGTCTTATACGACCGATTTCTCTTCTGCGGTCCTCTCTGCCGATGCTTTGGTGTTTGCTGTCCCCAGCAAGAGCTACTTTGAAGTTGCCGAGAAAGTTGGCACTCTTCTAAAAGCCACTGACAAAAAGGTCCATGTTCTTTCCCTTGCCAAGGGGTTTGATCCGGAAACACAGGAACGCTTGTCTTCCGTCCTCAGAAAGAGAATTCCCGAAGAGAAGCGTTATCCGATCGTTTCTCTTCTCGGACCTAGCTTTTCCGAGGAAGTCATCCGGCATAAGGTTACGGCGATTACTGCCGTCTCCCTGGACGAGGAAGAAGCCAGGAGAATACAGCATTTCTCTTCCAACCAGTTCTTCCGCGTCTATACCAACACGGATGAGATTGGTGCGGAATGCAGTTCCGCTCTGAAGAACGTCATGGCGATCGCTTCCGGAATCCTGGACGGACTTAAGGAAGGGAACAACGCCAAGGCCGCCCTTATCACAAGAGGACTCCACGAAATGACGGTTTTCGGGACTGCAATGGGAGGAAGGAAGGAAACCTACCTCGGACTCTCCGGGGTCGGCGATCTGGTCCTGACATGCTCTTCCCCGCTTTCCAGGAACTATACCCTGGGAAAGGAAATCGGGGAAGAAGACTCTGCAGAAAAAGTCCTAGCCTCCAATCATAAGACCACCGAAGGCGTTTTCACTTCCAAGTATGCCTCCCTCCTTGCCGAAAAGCTTGGAATCGATATGCCGATTACCGACACTGTCTATAAAATCCTTTTCGAAGGTCTATGCCCTTCCAAAGCCATCCCCCTTTTAATGAATAGAACGCTCAAATCAGAAAAGTAAGCCCTTGCATAAAAGAGTTGCTTTTTCCCCTTTTTTATGCTATATTTTCCGTAGAACAGGAGGCTATTGAACAATGGCTGATAAAAAACCGATTACGAAGGAAGAGCTTGCTGAGCTATTAGCTAAGGAAGGCAGAATGCAGAAGAAAGAGGCGACCGAAGCTATCGAGATCGTCTTTGCGGATATTGCTAAGGGACTTCTTGATGGTCAGACTTCCGTCAAGATTGCCGGATTCGGAACTTTCGCTCTTGTCGAGAGAGCTGCCCGCAGAGGTGTCAACCCGACGCATCCGGATCAGCACATCGAGATCCCGGCTTCCAAGGCTGTCAAGTTCAAGCCTTCCAAGACCCTGAAGGATCTTGTCAACGGCAAGAAGTAGAAACAAATAAAGAGTTCAAAATAATGAATGCCACCTTATAATAGAGGTGGCATTTATTTATGGAATTGCACTTGGATCCGTTATTGCTTCAGTCCTTCAGGACCCTCGAGGATAATCTCGGGAAGGGTCTTCTATACCTTGTCGGCGGCGTCGTCCGGGATACGCTTCTTGGCCAGAAGACGAAAGACCTCGATGTTGCTACCCCTATCGACCCCGGAACTGTCCATTCCGCCTTCCCTTCTGCCACCTATTTCGCTTCCTATGGGACGACCACGTTTACGGACAGCAGCAAGGTACAGGTCACTATCGCCTCTTTCCGCAGGGAAGAGCACTATGCCGATTTTCGCCATCCTTCCTCCGTGGTCTTCGTCAAGGAGATCAGCAGCGACTACAAGAGGCGGGATTTCACCATCAACGCCTTGTACGCCGATACTTCCCTCCTCGTCCTGGATCCGACGAGAGTCGGTCTGAGCGACCTCGAGAACCGGGTACTGAGGGTGATCGGAGACCCCGGGAAAAGACTGGCCGAGGATCCCCTGAGGATCCTCCGGGGATACCGTTTCATGGCCCGCTATTCCCTTGTTCCGGAGGAAGAGACGAAGAAGGCGCTTATCAGCCAGGCCTATCTTCTGAGGAAGCTGACGCCGGGAAAGATCCGGGAAGAAATCCAAAAGGCTCCAGAGGATGCCCGGGAAGAGATAATCAGGACCTGCAGTCTTCAGTTTGCATACGAAAGGTAAGGAAAGAGGAAAAAGATATGGAAATCACCAAAGACGATATCGACTGGAAGAGCCTGCTGATCAAGAGATACCTGAACTACGAGCTATCGGAACTCGACGTTATGGTTCTCTTCGTTTCCGATGCCCTCCTGAAAAGGGAGCCTGCAACCCTTATCACCTGCGATGTCCTCTCCCAGTACATGACCGCTCCCAAGGAGGATCTGGATCTCTCCCTGAGCCGTCTTCTGAAGAAGAAGGATATTTCGGTTACCACTATCGGGAAGGATCTCTCCTTCACCTTGGAACCCTTCAAGGAGAAGCTGTTCCAGGATTATCTGCATGATCTTTCTATCCTTGGCCAGTCCGGTCCAAAAGATGCAAGCACGACCCTCTACGACGAGCTGGAGAAGATAGGAGGAGGAACCCTTTCTTCCGTGGAAAGGGATATCGTCACCAACTGGCTCAAGGAAGGGGCAAGCGAAGGGATGATCAAGGAAGCCTGCCAGAAGAGCCTGTTAAGGAGCGGACACATCTCCTTCAAGACCGCCGACAAGAAGGTCCTGGAGATGGAGAGGAGCTCTTCCCAGAAGGAAGTAGGCGCCTCCACCGTCAATGAGGAGACGAGAAGGAACGAGAAGCTCAAAGACCTGTTCGCCAACTCGGACTGGACCTATCATGGGGACAGGTGACGGAAGATTAAAGGAAGAAGTCCTTTCCTCTCTTTTGGCTCTCTACAGGGAAGGCGGGACTTTCCTTTCGTATACGAAGGACTACGAATTCCTCTTTGCCGTGATCCTTTCCGCCCAGGCGACGGACAGAAGCGTCAACGAGGCGACGAAGAAGCTTTTCCGTGACCTCCCCTCCTTGTCCGATTACACCAGGGAGAAGGAAGACATCCTGGTCAGGGATATTAGGACCATCGGCCTATACAACGGCAAGAAGGAAGCAATCCTCGGATCCGCGAAGATCCTGAGGGAGCAGTACCAAGGCAAGGTCCCCGACGATAGGAAAGCCCTCCTTTCCCTTCCCGGAGTCGGCTACAAAGTGAGCGGAGTAGTCCTCGACGAGCTCTACCACCATTCCTACATCCCGGTCGACACCCATGTCTACAGGGTGACCAGGAGGATTGGTCTAGTTCCGGCTAGCTACAGCCCGGAGAAGACGGAAGAACGGCTGGAGAAGGTCTTCCAGGGGGAGAACGGGTTTCTCCTCCATCAGAGGCTTATCCTTTTCGGAAGGAACATCTGCCATGCCAAGAACCCGCAGTGCCTAACCTGTCCTCTTCTTCCTTGCTGCAGATTCGGAAAGAAGAACCAGAAAAGCGGAAGCTAGCTGAGGCCGGCTTCCGCTTTCCTTTCTACTGCTCGTCTTTCGGAAGAAGGATCTTCTTTCCGTCCTTCCCGTAGAAGGAGAGGGAACCGTCCTTGTTTCCGTCCAGCTTCACGAAGTCCAGGATGTCATGGTCGAGGAGGGCGAAGGCAAGAGGAGTCTCGACATGGTTCTGGATGTATCTCCGAATCGGCCTTGCACCGTAGGTGACATCGAAAGAATCCTGATGGATGGCCTTGACGGCTTCCTCTGTATAGGAGAAGGAGACACCCTTCTCCAGAAGCCTCTTCTGGACCTGGCAGAGGAACTTGCCGACGATCTTGTCGATGACGGCATCGGAGAGGGAGTTGAAGAGGACGATTTCGTCGATCCTGTTCAGGAACTCGGGCTTGAAGGTCCTCTTGAGAAGGAGGGTGACCTTGTCCCTGTTCTCCTTGGTGTTCCCGTCAAGCAGGTATTCCGAGCCGAGGTTGGAAGTCATGATGATGATGGTGTTGGTGAAGTCGACCGTTCTTCCCTGGCCGTCCGTAAGCCTGCCGTCGTCCAGGACCTGGAGGAGGATATTGAAGACATCCGGGTGGGCCTTTTCGATTTCATCGAAGAGGACGATGGAATAAGGCTTCCTTCTTACGGCTTCCGTAAGCTGTCCCCCTTCTTCGTATCCGATATAGCCAGGGGCGGCGCCGATAAGCCTGCTGACGCTTTCCTTCTCCATGTATTCGGACATATCGATGCGGACGATCTGCTTCTCGGAGTCGAAGAGCTGTTCCGCCAGCGCCTTGGCGACCTCCGTCTTTCCGACACCTGTCGGCCCTAGGAAGAGGAAGCTTCCGATCGGCCTGTTCTGGTCTCCTAGCCCGGCTCGGCTCCGGACGATGGCGTCGCTTATCTGCTTCAGGGCAGTATCCTGACCGATGACTCTTTCCCCGAGGGCATTCTTCAGTCCGAGGATCTTCTGGGACTGGGTCTTTGTCAGCTTGCTGACAGGGATTCCGGTCTCCTGGGAGATCACCTGGGCGACACTTTCATCCGTAACGCGGTCCGAAAGCATGGTCGAGGTCTTCGTGGCATCTAAGGCACCGTTCAGTTCCTTCTTCAGTTCCGGGATTTCCTGGTTCTGAATACGGGCTGCCGTTGTGTAGTCTGCATCCTGAAGAGCCTTATCGAGGTTGAGTTTTGCAATATCCAGCTTCTTCTTGATGACTTTCTGCTTCTCGGCTTCTCCTTTTTCTGCCTTCCACTTGGCAGTCAGGGTATTCTTCCGGCTGGTGAGCTCCGCAATCATCTTCTCCATCTCCGAGAGACGTTTGACAGCATTGGGGCTGTCGTCGTCCTTGAGGGAGACCTTTTCGATCTGGAGCTGCATGAGCTTGCGGTTGACTTCGTCGAGCTCTTCCGGCATCGTATCGATCTGCATCCTTACCTTGGCACAGGCTTCATCGATAAGGTCGATGGCCTTGTCCGGAAGGAAACGGTCGGTGATATAACGCTTGCTGAGAGTGACGGCGGCGATGATTGCATCATCCGTGATCTCGACTCCGTGGTGCTGCTCGTAGCGGTCCTTGATTCCGCGGAGGATAGCGATGCTGTCTTCTACCGTCGGTTCGTCGACTAGGACCTTCTGCATACGTCTTGCAAAAGCCGGATCCTTTTCGATGTACTTCCTGTATTCGTTGATCGTCGTCGCACCGATGCAGTGGAGTTCTCCTCTTGCCAGCATCGGCTTCAGGATGTTTGCGGCATCCAGGGAGGAATCCCCTCCGGCTCCGGCACCGATCAAAGTATGGATTTCATCGATGAAGAGGATGATCCTTCCGTTGCTTTCCGAGACTTCCTTCATGACGGCCTTTAGTCGTTCTTCGAATTCTCCGCGGAACTTCGCACCGGCAATCAGGCTTCCGACATCCAGTTCCCATACCGTCTTGTCCTTCAAAGTCTCCGGGACATCCCCTTTGAATATTCTCCAGGCGAGCCCTTCGACGATTGCCGTCTTTCCGACGCCCGGATCGCCGATCAGTACCGGGTTGTTCTTGCTTTTCCGGGAGAGGATCTCCATCACCCTGCGGATTTCGTTGTCCCTTCCGATGACCGGATCGATCTTTCCGGAAGCGACTTCCGAAACCAGGTCCCTTCCGTATTTCTTAAGGGCTTCATAGCTGGCTTCCGGATTGTCGCTGGTGACATGGTTGGTGCCTCTAATATCCTTGATGGCCTTGGTGAAGCTTTCCTTGGTATAGTTAGGAATCTCTCCTAGGCGGAGAACAAGGGAATGGCGTACTTCGAACTGCGCCAGAAGCAGATGCTCTACGGAAAGGTAGTCATCGTCCATCTTCTCCTGGATCTTCGTTGCATGGTAAAGAAGGTTCTGCAGATCCGAAGAAGCCTCCGGGTTCGTAGTCCCTGTGGTCTTGACGGAATGGTTCAGGAAATCATCGATCTCCTGGGATACGGCTTTGGGATCCGCATCCGTCTTCTTCAGAATCGACACATACATGCTGTCCTGCTGATCGAAAAGCGCTCTGAGAAGCGCCGGAATATCAATCGTGGCTAGTCCCTTGTCTTTGCTGATCTGGGATGCCTGATTTATGGCATCGATCACCCGGGTAGTATACTTCTGTTCCTGGTTTTCCATAATATGGACCTCCTTTTTATCGACTGATTCTAGTATAAACCAAAAATTAGCACTTTCAAGCGGTGAGTGCTAACTTCGGCATAGAGAAAGGAGGAAATCCGGCAGGACAAAGGATATAATAGTAGCAAGAAGAAAGGCAAAATAAGATGAAATGGTGGGTTATCCTGATTCTTGCCGCCGTCTGTGCTGTGCTTCTGTATATCATCTTCACGATGGCAATCTTCTATATTGCCAACAAGAAGATGATGGGAACAAGAGGAGAGGATCCGAAGAATCCCTGCTATCTCCGCTTCGAAGACTACTCCAGCACCCTTGTAAGGGAGGAATTCGTCTGCGGATACTATGGGAAGGCTATCCGGGGATACATCTATAAGGACAAGAGGGCAAAGGACTCTAAGGCCTTTGTCGTCCTAAGCCATGGAGCTTTCGGAACCCACATCCAGTACCTTCTCGATATCTCCCTTCTTGCCGAAGACGGATACGAAGTCCTTGCCTATGACCAGTACGGCGTCGGGATGAGCGACGGGGACAAGCAGGAATACCTGGCCCACGGCATATACGTCCTGGAGAATGTACTCCATGAGGTGGAGAAGAAGAACCTGAACCACGGACTTCCTATCTACCTGTACGGACATAGCTGGGGTGCATACAGCGTTGCCGGTACTTTAAGAAATCATCCCGAGATTGCAAAAGCGGTCGTCCGTTCCGCTCCTATCTCCCCTTACCTTGCCGGGAAGGACGTCCTGAAGAAGTTCTCCCCCAAGACCTTTTCCCTGATCCGGCCTTTCTACGGTCTGGACTACGTTCTCCTTCTTCCGAGAAGATACAGGATCAAAGCGACGAGAGGCCCGAAGAAGAACCATAAGACTTCCGTTCTTCTTCTCCAGGCCAGGGACGATACGATGGTTCCTTATGCGGATAGCCTCGCCCGTTATTACGAGCTCCATCCGCAGGCCAATGTCCGGGTATTCCTCACCGAGCACGGAAAGCACAACACCCTTCTTGCAAAAGAAGGTGCCGAAAACTACGGAAAGCTGGTGAAGGAATTCAAGGAGATAGACAAAGAGCCTACCAAGGCCTTAAGGGATTACAACGAGAAGCAGTTCGAGAGCACCAAGCTTTCGGATAGGAAGTCCCTCTATCCTTACGAAGAGAAGACGAAAGAGGAGATCCTGAAGTTCCTTTCGGGGAAATAAGAAAAGCCGGTTCCGCTGGAACCGGCCATTTTCGTTTTGTATCCTTAGTACTTCAGGACTGCGTAGTTCTTCTTTCCCCTGCGGAGGAAGATGAATCCGCCGTCCAGCGCTTCTTCCTTCTTGATTACGGCATCCAGGTCAGTGACCTTCTCGCCGTTGACTAGGACTGCGCCGTTCTTCACGAATTCCCTGGCTTCCCGCTTGCTCTGGGCAAGCTTGGTAAGGACAAGGGCGTCCAGAAGCGAGATGTCTTCCGTCTCGTTTGCAATCACAAGCCCGTCGGTGAGTTCCAGGAGTTCCTTGCTATCGAGTCCCTTGAAGTCGTTCTTGAAGAGAGCCTCGGACATCGTCTTGCAGACTTCGGCAGCCTTTTCTCCGTGGACGGCAGTGACGATGACGCGGGCCAGTTCCTTCTGGCCCTGACGGAGTTCCGGATGTTCCATATGGGCGGCATACAGCTTGTCGATCTCCTCGACCGGACGGGAATCGAAGATGTAGAGGTAGCGTCTGACGTCCAGATCGGAGACATTCATGAAGTACTGGTAGAGCCTGTACGGGGAGGTGAGTTCCGGATCCAGATATAAGGCTCCGTTCTCGCTCTTGCCGAACTTCTTGCCGTTGCTGTCCGTGATGAGCTTGAAGGTGAAGACTTCGCAGGGAGTATCCGGTCCGAATCTGCGCTTGACGAAATCCAGGGAACTGGTGAGGTTTCCCCACTGGTCTCCGCCGCCGATCTGGATATTGCATCCTTCCTTCTCGTAGAGACGGGCAAAGTCGCCCGACTGGAGAAGCATGTAGGAGAATTCCGCATAGGAGATACCGGCTTCGAGACGGTTCTTTATGACATCCTTGTCCAGCATCATATTGATCTGGAAATTCTTTCCGTAATCCCTGAGGAAGGTAAGAACATCGATCTTGGACCACCAGTCGTAGTTGTTGACTATGAGTCCCTTCTTCGGATCCGTGGTATCGATATATTTCGAAAGCTGGTTTTTGATGGCATTGGCATTGGCAAAGATGGCATCCCGGTCAAGGAACTTCCTCTCCGCCTTCTTCCCGGAAGGATCTCCGATCATTCCGGTTCCGCCGCCAAGGACGGCGATGACTCTGTGTCCGGCCTTCTGAAGACGCTGGAGAATCGAAATCATAATGAAGTTCCCAAGCTGCAGGGACTTTGCGGAAGGATCGAATCCGCAGTAAATAGTATGAGGAGAAGATAAGAGTTCCCGGATCTTCTTTTCGTCCGAGAACTGGTCTAAGAGACCTCTCTTTTCCAAATCGCCGAAAATATCCATGTGTGCCTCCCAAAAGATAGCAATTGATTATAGAACATTCTTCCCCTACGGGCTAGTTGGATAGGTGCATTTCATCTCTATATATCCCTCTTTCAGTAGATATCCTCTAAGGGAGCGGAGAAGATACATCTTCTTTCCGTCCTCATCCTCCTTTAGGAGTATGAAACGGATGTCTTTAGGAAGCCCCGAAGAAGGCCTTAATTCCTGATCGTAGTTTTTGGTAACTCTTTCCTTATAGCTGGTAGCCTTGCTTGCAAAGTCCTGTTCCCGGATCTGGTCTTCTACATGGAGGAAGAAGAAGAAGGAAAGGAAAAAGGAATAGGAAACAAGGATGGGAATTACTCTTTTTTTACAGTCCTTTGAAGGAAACATAAAGGACCTCCGCTAAAAAGGAAAGGAGAGGGAGAAGGCATAAGGGGAAAAGGCTTGTTTTGGGTACCTCCAACTTAGTCTCCTTTTCATAGGAGGAGATAGCCTCTTCCAAAGAGGACAGGCTATTTGGCGTCACTTCCTCGTCTACCATCAGCTCTTTCTTCACTAGGATCCTAAGGAAGCTTTCCTTCCTGGTCTTGGTGATGAGGAGAGGAAAATCTCCTTTCCCTCCCTGTTCCTGGTAATCGGATAAGGCATCTTTCTCGCTGGTTGTCGGAATACTTGCCAAGGCTTTACGGTAACCTTCCTGGAAACTGGATAGAAGGGAGGAATAGAGAAGATACTGGCGGTAGAAGAAGAGGGCATTCCTCTTGGAGGGACCCATATCCTTCTGCCCTTTCTCGAGGCTGATCTCCGGAATCAGGAACATACTAACGGCGCAGAAGAAGAAAGGAAGGAGCAGGACAAGGCTCATCTTCCCGGTCTGCTTATAGAGGAAGACACCGAGAACAAGGCCGAGGAGGGAGAAAAGAAGGGGAAGGAGGAACTTGCTGTTTCCTTTCTTCCCGGAGGAAAACCTAGGCTCATTCATGGCTGGCCTCCTTCCTCAGAGTAAAGAACTCCACGGCATAAAGAAAAGGAAACGGTAGCGAAAGGAAAAGGGAGGAAAAGAGGGACAGAGTTTCCGGAATAGAGCTTAAGGCAGCCGGGAAAAGGGCGGAGAAGACGGAAAGAAGAAGGAACAGGGAACCAAGCAGAAGGGAGAAGGTCCGCTTCTCCGTCTCTTCCTTCCTGTCTGCTGCAAGCATCCTTTCCTCTTCCCCGGAAAGCTCCTTCCTAAGCTCGGCAGTATTCAAAAGATGGGCTTCCTGCTTCTTCTCCTGCTCCAGAAGGAAGGAGAAGACTTCCCTCCTTCCGCCAAGCGGTATACTTTCCCCACCGCTCTCCTGTACCTCCGGGTAGCTTGCAACCGGAACATACCCCACCAGGTACTGGGATGCGAAATCATAGCTCTTCTCTCCTCCGTATCCCATCTCCAGCTGCTCCAGGAAGGAGGAGAAGAAGGCAATACCGGCCTCCTTCTTCTTCCTCCTCTGCACGATGGGATAGGAGAGGAGGAGGAAGACGGAAGATAGGACGATGGATAACAAAGCAGGGACCAGGAACTGGTTCCTCGGGAGAAGGAAGGAAAAGAACAGGGAACAGGAGAGAAGGAGGAGAAGGTCGGGAAGAATCCGGATCAGATATTTCTTTGCGGTCATAAAAACCCTCCGATTCTTTTCTAACCGGAGGGCTGTGTTTTTACGGGATGACTTCTGGAACTTATGCTTCTTCCGGATCCGGAACAACCATGAAAGGTTTGTCGATAGCCGTGAAGAAATCGGAGAGGGCCTTCGACCTAAGCCTGTAGAATCCGCTTCTGGAGTAGTTCTTCTCTTCCTTATGGTCTCCCCGGAAGTAGTAATTCCAGAGGATCCTTCCTTCTTCCCCGGGCAGGAAGGATAGGGCAAGGATGACAGCGGCAAGGTAATCTTTCTCATCCGGGCAGGAAGCAAACTTTGGACTTCTGATCAGGTACTTGATGGAACTGGAAGAAGGAAGGTCAACGGAATTCTTTGTCGGAAAGAGGGCTGAGTATACTTCCTCCGCGGAAAGGGAAACGAGTTTTTCCGCTGAAAAGCGGAAGGACTCGACGACTCCTTTGATTCTCTGCTGATTCTTCCCATCCCGATTCCGCTTTTCTGCCATTGGAAAACCTCCTTTTTGTTTTCTTTCTGTTTTTTGCCGTCAGGAAAAAAGAAGACACCAAAAACAAACATCTTTTGTCAAACGGTAAATTCCTTTTGCGGTGCGAATGGTAGTATTCTATGACAGCGAAAAGAAAAAATAAAGGGGAAAATTTCGAACTGCAAGGAAATGTATGTTTACCTAGTCATCCTTCAGCAGGAGAAGCAGAACGGAGTCCATTGTATAAAGATACCGTGCCTTGATTCTTATCCGGCTTTTTCCGATGGAAAGGTAGTCTTCCGCCTTCTGGATTTCTTCCTTGTAGGAGAAGAGGAAGTCTTTATGAAAGCGCTTCTTGAAATCCGAAAGAAGGAAACCGTCTACAAGCCTCAGGTTTGTCATCAGGTATTCGAATTCCTCGGTCTTCTCCGAGATAGGATCCAGGGTCCTTTTATTCTCCCCCTTCAGATAGGAGGTGATGGATTTCGTGTTCGTATACCTAATCTCCGGAAGATAACCGCTTGCCGATATTCCTGCGGCATAGTAATATCCTTCATTCCAGTAATTCAAATTATGTAGGCATCTTTTACCATGAAAAGAAAAGTTGGATACTTCGTAACGGAGGAATCCTTGCTTCTTCAAAGAGGATACCACTAAGTCGTACTGCCTCCTAAGCTCCTCATCCGAAAGAGGCGTTAGGTCCTGAAACAAAGTCCCCGGTTCTATCTGGAGGGAATAGAAAGATAGATGCTGGACTTTGCTTTCCAAGGCAAAGGAAATATCTTTTGCTAATTCGTCCTTTCCGGCAAAGGGGAAACCGTATATGAAATCCAGGTTGATATTCTCTATCCCGGCCTTCCTCAGGAGCGAAAGGACTTTTTCGACGTCTTCTTTTCTGTGCTTCCGTCCAAGCTTCTGCAAGGTCGATGGGTCCACGCTCTGGACGCCTAAGGAAATGCGGTTTACGCCGTTCTCAGAAAGGACTCCGATCTTTTCTTCGCTTAGGGATTCCGGGTTTGCTTCCATGGAGAATTCCTTTACGGACGGGAAACGGCTATGGAGATAGGAAAGAAGCAGGGAAAGCTCCTCCTTGGTCAAAGAAGAAGGGGTTCCTCCCCCGATATAGATGGTAGAAAGGGAATCCGTCGGTATGGAAAGGTCTTCGATCTCCTCTTTCATCCTTGCAAGGTAAAGACGATGGTCGAAAAGGCCGGAATAAACTTTTGCAAAATCGCAGTACGGGCAGAGGGAGTCGCAGAAGGGGATGTGGAGGTAGAGAGAAGTAACCTTCTTCCCCTTACTGGAGGTGGTTATGCAGGTCGACTTCATCCTGTTGGAGCTGGATCAGCATAGCTTCGATGTCGAAATCGGAGAAGATGAATCCGTATTCCTTCTCCCCTTTGGCGATTTCCTTCTGGTGCTTCTCGTTATGGTAGGTTCCTTCCGAAACTTCCTTAGGAGAAACAACGAGGGAATCCACGGCTTCTTTGGCAATCTCTTCTTCCGACTTCTTCTTGTCGTGGAACGGGTTGCTCTTATGGAAGAAAGGAGTGAAGAAGAAAATGACGATGCTGAAAAGCAGGATTCCCAGAACAACCAGGAGGATGATGACAAATGCCGGAATCTCGGCCAGGAACGGAACGGAAAGGGTCTTGCTATTCATGCTGTTTCTTCTCCTCGGTTTTATTTTCGGAAAGAGGAATAGGGGAGTAAACGAACTTCTTGTTGATCTTGCTCTTCTTGTAGAATCCGCGCCCGGACAGATCGTCCATGCTGGTTCTGGCCGTCTCGTAGACTGTCTTCTCTTCCTTCTGGAACTGGCTGATCGTATAGAAAAGTCCGATCGTGCAGTGGGAGGAATAGAAATGGGCTTCCTTGTATCTAAGCCCCGGATAGACTTCCTGCAGCTTCTTGATCGTGTCTTCGCTGACATCCTTGGGAGCCTTCGGGAAGTAAGGCAAGGCAAGGCTTTCCTCTCCCTGCATTACCGGGGTATCTCCCTTGACCGGTGCTTCCTTCATCTTCTCGTCCAGAAGCTCCTTCTTCAGGTTTGCTTCCTCCTGTTCGAGGAAAGGCAGAGTGAGGGTAAGGAAATAGGTAAGATCCAGGCTCTTCTCGCAGGCTTTTGCCCGCTGGAAGAACTGAACCCTTCTTGCAAAGGCGATAGACTCGAAGTCCAAGACGAAGCCGATCGTGGAAAGAGGGCTCTTCCGGAGGAAGCTCTTGGCAAGAAGGGAAGCCGTCTCTTCGTCGGCGTATTCGTAAGGGCGGAGGTAATCGAAGACATAGACAATGGAAAGGGCACGGAAGAGGAGCGGAACATCTTCCTGCTTCAGGAAGGAGAAGAGATTCTCCAGATAGGAAGGGATCTCTTTGCATTCCGGAGCAAGAAGCGTATTGACTAGGTCGCTCGGGGTACTTGTCCGGTACCTCGGATTGCTCTCCTTGTCGTCTCCCATCACAAGTCTGTTGATCCGGCCTAGAGAGGCGAGATCAAGGCCTTTTTCCAATAGATCCTGCTGATAGGCTTCTCCGTACGCATGGGCACCGAAAAGCTGGGCGGGGATGCTTTCGATATCTCCTCTTGCCATCCTGGAAAGAGTCTCCTTCGAGGCGTTGGTGACCCCGTTGTAGCGGGTCAGTGCCTCCAGGGACTTCTCCTTCCTTTGGAGAAGGAAATCCGATTTGGCAAAAGAAGGAAGATCCGCGAACAGGACGAGATCCGACATAAGCTCCATCTCCAGCTTGTGGACGCTGGAAGACAGGGTCTTGGTAAGGACGATCTCATAGGGGTTATGGGCGGTATCCGAAAGATCCGTTTCGACAGAGAAGAAGGAACGGTAGGAAAGGACGTTCTTCCAGACTTCGTCCGTCTCGCTGGAATTGAAAAGGGCATTTACCTGTTCCCGGGTAAAATAGGCGTCTTCGGTGAACTTACGTCCTTCTTCAATCATTCCCATGTGCGGTGGATTCCAAAAACATAGTACTATTATAAGGCAACTCAAAATAATAAATTACTATTTTATTACTAAATGTTAGTGCTTTCCCCTCAATGGCCGTTTCCGCCTGTGCTGTTGGGACTTTCATCCACTGTCAGCATCGCGATAAAGGCTTCCTGAGGAACCTGCACCTTACCGAATTCCTTCATCCTCTTCTTGCCCTTCTTCTGCTTCTCCAGAAGCTTCTTCTTGCGGGAGATATCTCCTCCGTAGCACTTGGCAAGGACATCCTTGCGTACGGCCTTGATGTCGGCCCTGGCAATAACCTTGCTGCCGAATGCTGCCTGGACCGGTATTTCGAACTGCTGCTTGGGGATTACATCCTTGAGCCTGTCGACGACTGCTCTTGCCCGGTAGTAGGCTGTCGGCCTAAAGATGACCGTCGTCAAAGCATCAACCTTTTCTCCGTTGAGAAGGATATCCATCCTCTCCACGTCGCTCTTCTGGTACCCGGTCACTTCATAGTCCAGGGAGGCATAGCCCGATGAACAGGCTTTGAGCCTATCGAAGAAGTCGAAGACGATCTCGCTTAACGGCATCGTATATTCCAGCTTTGCCCGGGATTCGTCGATGTAGGACATATTCAGGAAAATTCCTCTCCGGTTCTGGCATAAAGACATGATGTTCCCGATATATTCCTTCGGGGACATCACGAAGACATGGGCAAAAGGCTCAGAAGTCGACTTGATCTTCGTCCGGTCGGAAGGGAACTCCGCCGGGTTCTGGATGCAGTCGATAGATCCGTCCGTATTCTCAATCTCATAGACGACGCTCGGGGCGGTGCAGACGAGGTCCAGGTCGTATTCCTCTTCCAGCCTCTCCTGGATGACCTCCATGTGGAGGATACCTTCGAAGCCGCAACGGAACCCGCTTCCCAAAGCGACGGAAGTCTCCGGCTGGTAGACAAGAGCGGCATCATTCAAGGAAAGCTTGTCGAGGGCATCGTGGAGGTTCTCGAAGTCCTTGTTGTCGCTGGGATAGAGTCCGGCATAGACCATCGGCTGGATCTTACGGAAACCCTGGAAAGGCTCCTTGGTCGGATTCTGGGAAAGAGTCAGAGTATCACCGACCTGCACATCCTTGATGTTCTTGATGGAGGCCGCAAGATACCCGACTTCCCCGGCCTTGAGGGAATCCGTCTTCAGCTCTTTGGGAGTCCGGATGCCGACTTCCGTGACGAGGTATTCTGCCCCGTTGCTCATAAGGCGGATCTTGTCCCCGACCTTGACGGAACCTTCGAAGACACGGAGAAGGATGATAACCCCTCGGTAGGAATCGAATTTGGAATCGAAGATGAGTCCCTTCAAAGGAAGGGAAGCATCCCCTTTCGGGGAAGGCAGATCCGTGACGATGTGTTCCAACAGTTCATCGACTCCCAGGCCGGTCTTGGCAGATACCATGCGGCATTTGTCCGGATCGATACCAAGGGTATCGATAAGTTCCAGCTGGGTCTTCTCGACATCTGCGCTAGCCAAATCAACCTTGTTGATGACAGGGAGGATGGCGAGCTTGTTATCAATTGCAAGATAGCCGTTTGCCAAAGTCTGTGCCTGGACGCCTTGGGTAGCATCAACCAAAAGGATAGCCCCTTCGCAGGCCCGGAGGGAACGGCTGACTTCGTAGGTGAAGTCGACGTGGCCAGGGGTATCGATCAGATTGAAAAGATAGGTTTCCCCGTCTTTTGCCTTGTAGGTGATGGAGACCGCGTTAAGGCGGATGGTGATTCCTCTTTTCTGCTCGATAGCCATATCATCGAGCATCTGCGGGGTGAGCTCTCTTTTGGCGACAGCTCCTGTCTTTTCGAGGATCCGGTCGCATAAGGTGCTTTTTCCGTGGTCGATATGGGCGACAACACAGAAGTTCCGGATGTGTTTCTGATCGAAGTTCATTTCGTGTCCTCCCAGAATTTCTTTAGGACCATTCTAAGCTGGCTCTTGGA
The DNA here is from genome assembly GCA_023459795.1 of Bacillota bacterium. Classification (GTDB taxonomy): domain Bacteria; phylum Bacillota_I; class Bacilli_A; order RFN20; family CAG-288; genus Enterosoma. The sequence goes on along the minus strand of JAEWSP010000008.1, from coordinate 48,642 downwards.
ATAGAGCCGGATCCGGTCCGGGTAGATCTCATCGAATATTTTACGATAGGCGCTATAGGATAATCTAGAATCAATGAAGAGCAGGAATCCTTTGTCCGTGTCTGTCCGGATGACTCTTCCGGCTGCCTGGAGGATTCGGTTTATTCCCGGATAGGTGTAGGCGTAAGCAAAGCCGACAGCATTTCCCTCGCCTCCTCTCTTGTCGTAATACTTCTTCAGCTGGTCTCTTTCGAATCCGATCTGGGGAAGCCCGACGCTGATGACGATGGATCCTATCAGCCTGTTTCCGACCAGATCGATTCCTTCCGAGAAGACACCGCCGATAACCAGAACGCCGACAACGGTCTTCGTATTCTCTGCCTGGAAGCGGGAAAGGAATGCTTCCCTCTCTTCTTCCCGCATGGTATGTTCCTGGTAGAAGATATCGGCATCCTCTATAGGGTCCTGGACGAAGAAGGAACGGAGAGCATCCAGGTACTCGAAACTGGGGACGAAGACGAAATAATTGCCTTTCTTTGCCTGTACGGCTTCCTTGATTTCTTCGTATATCGGATAAAGGGTAGTGTCCCTGTCCCGGTAGTAGAGGGAATACCGGTTGTCGATAAAAACACGGCGGTTTTCCTTCGGGAAGGGGGAATCCAGGACCAGAAGCTTCTCCGTATCCTTATAGTCTCCTCCGAGAAGATCCAGATAATAATCCTTCGGGGAAAGAGTAGCGGAGAAGTAGCAGACCGTCTCGAAGAGATTGCTGCCTTTCTCGATAAGGGGCCTGGAATCCAGAGCCGAAATCCTTATCCGGTCCGGTTTCTTTTTCCTGTCGACCATGCAGTAGAGGAGGAACCCGTCGCAGAGATCGGGTTCCTGGTAAAGGGAAAGGAGCTCTTCGAACTGGTAGAGAAGGTGGAAGAAGGAAAGGAATTCGTCTGTAACCAGGTCGGTGTGCCTTTTCAGGATATCCTTCATCTCCAAAATGGCATTGTGGATGGCAAGTTCCAGCTTTTCCGGGACTTCGTTCATACGGAAGAGGGAATAGCGGGGATAATCCTCGTCTTCTTCGTTCACCGGGATCAGGTCAAAGACCGTAAGGGCATCCTTGATGTATTCCCTTAGGGCGCTGAAGACTGTCCCGATGCAGATTTTCTCTGCTTCCCGGAAGTCTTCCCTTCCGATTTCCAGGGAATACATATCCCGGACACGGGAAGGGAGGTTATGGGCTTCGTCCACTAGAAGCAGCGTATGGGTCTGCTGGATTCCGGATTCCTCAAGTCCCAGCCTGTCGATGACGTCATAGACGTAGGAATAGTCCAGGACCAGTACATCGCAGTATTTGGAGGCATCGAGCTGGAACTGGAAAGGGCAGATCGTCCTTGCCAGGCAGAAGTCCGTCAAAGTCTTCCGGTCGATGCAGTCGTTCAGGTTCAGGATGTCGAAGACGGCATCGTTGAGCTTGTCGTAATAATGCTTGGCAAAAGGGCATTCCGAAGGATTGCAGTGTCCTTTCTTGTCGTTGAAGCAGAGGCTTTCCTTGCTGGTGAACTCGATGGATTTGATCTTGCTCCCCATCGCCTGGAAAAGGGAACAGGTTTCCATGGCTACCTTCTTGATGGAGTTCTTCCCCGTAAGGTAGAAGATACGGTCGGCTTTTCCTTCTCCGAAACGCTTTATGTAAGGATAGAGGGTAGAAACCGTCTTTCCGATTCCGGTAGGGGCTTCGATGAAGACTTCCTCTTTCTTTTCGCAGGCTGCAGTTACAAAATCCATCATCTTCTGCTGACCGTTCCTAAGCTTGGCGAACGGGAAGGGAAGGGTCTTCACCGTTCTGTCCCTTTCCTTCTTGAAGGCAAGGACTTTCTCCCAGTAGGCGGAATAACGGTAGAGGATATCCTTGACGAAGGTCTCCAATTCCTCTTTCGTATATATCTTTCTGATCTGTTTACGGATATGGTAGTTGTTCTGCTTCATGTACGTCAGGAGGACTTCGATAGACTCCAGCCCTTCCTTCCTTACGAGCATGCAGGCATAGAACAATGCCTGTCCCAGATGCCATTCCCCCTGGTCCTTGGAGAACTCGTCGAGGTCGGCAACAGTGGTCTTGATCTCTTCCACCGTATAGCTGCCGTCTTCATGCTTTATAACGCCATCCGCCTTGCCGTTGACAAGGAAAGTAAAACCCGAGGAAACAAAGGTTGCTTCCAGCGGTATTTCCGCCTGGTATTTGGCTCCCTGTTCGCTCTGGTATAGGGAATGCAGGCGGGAGCCTTCGTACATGCTTGCGCGGTTGAAGATCCGGTTGTCCAGGTGGCCCTTCCGGAGGATTACATCCACGATGTCGTGGACAGATAGGCAAAGAGATTTCATAACGTATATTTTACCATAAGAGGAGGGCTAATCAGCGGGAAGGAAGAAGACGGCGTTTCTCCTTCAAGAGCCTAGTGCCGGCCGGATCTTGGAAGGAGCGATGAATAGCCTGCCTTCTTTGACCAAACTGATTTCTTTGTGGGCTAGAAGATGACTTGTTAAGAGACGCCCTGCTTCAATATCCCCCAGCAATGCCGCTTTCCTGTAGGATTGGAGAATCTCCTCCTCCCATTCCGGGTGGGAAGCCTCCAGACAGATCCCAGCCTCCCTCAAGCAGTCCGGATCCTCTTTGTCCCTTTGGAAGTAGGTATAGGCCAGCTCCGGGTCCTTTTCCGTTCCTCTCCCTTCCAGGGCAAGGAAGCCCGCTTCCTTGCAGCAGCGCTTATTCCCGTATTCCACTCCCAGGATGAAGTGGGAGAAGGCAAGGCGATCGCTTTTCCTCACCCCTTTCCCGGCAAGGTAGCATTTGCCGATGAGGTAAGAGGAAAGTCCGTCTCTGGAGTCTTCCTCCTTCTTCAGCATCAGGTACCCTTTTTTATTCTCCAGGTCGTCTTTTCCTTCCTCCAGAAGCAAAAAACCGAGACTCCGGTTCCTTCTTCCAGTCGGTGCGGCCTTTTCCAGGTATTTCCTTGCAAGTGGTATGTCCTGGGTGGTTCCCTTCCCGAACAGGTAGTCCTCTCCGATAATCTCCAGGGATTCCTCAAGGCCGGAGAGAAGGAAGAAAGGGAAAGCTTCTTCCTCGTTCACTCCGGGAAGGATTCCTCTCTCGGCAAGAAGCCCGAGGAGGAAAAGGGAAGGCTTGTCTCCTTTCTTTGCCTGCTGCTTGAGAACCAGCAAAGGAATCTCCGGAAGCGGTGAGGAAGGATTCTTCATAGCGAGATAAAGAAGCACGGAGGACAGAAAACCTTCCTCCTCTTCTCCTTTTTCAAGCATCTTCCCTATCTCGATCTTCAACCGGAGCCGTTCAAAGGGGGATATAGGGTGAAGCCAGGGCCTCCTATCCTTCTTCACACACCTGAGGAAATCCTCCATAGTTTCTTCTTTTTTATCGTTTTTCATGCCTTTTCCTTTGCTTTCCGGGGTAGCATAAACCTTTTCTTTTCTAGAATCCAATCGAATGGGTACTTTATGTCCACAAAATGTCTACAAATTGTCCACACTTTGCACCAGGGGAAGAGCACAATCCTCTTTCTTTGTGGGAAGAAACGGGTTTTGTGAAAGGACTACGAAAAGTCTTGAAATCAACGGGTCCCTTTGCTAGAATATCAAAGCGCTTAAAAGACGCCTGTTTACGTGGCCCGATAGCTCAGCTGGCAGAGCACAGCACTGAAAATGCTGGTGTCGGCAGTTCAACCCTGCCTTGGGCCACCACTGAAAAAAAGTACCACCTGCGACTTGCAGGTGGTTTTTTTATACCGGAAAAGAAAAGCGAAAAGACTGTTTGCCTATGTTCGAAAAGATAGTATTGCTTATCCTTTCCGGCTATATGTTTCCTAAGTAGACATGGGAAAGATACTTCTTGGCGATTTCTTCAAAGGACAAGAGAGTGGAGAGGCTTGTGCTCTCTTCCTTCTCCTTGTAACGGGGAAAATAGCGGGTGATGTGGAGAGGAATGGAAGGGCTGATGGAAGCAATCCAAAGCACCTCTTTCTCGAAGACTACAGGATCATCGTTGTGTCTTGTTACGACCAAGGTCACCAGTTCCACATGGCAGGAAGAGGCTGCTAGCCGGATGAATTCTTTCGTGGTTTTTAGATCTCCGTGGATTTCCTGGAAGAAAGAAGGAGTGAATCCCTTCAGGTCGATACTCATCCCGTCCGTATAGGGCAGAACCAGGGATAAAGCATAAGGGGTAAAGCAGCCGTTCGTGACAACGGCCGTCTTCAGTCTTTCCTTCTTGGCCAGAAGGAACGTATCCCTGATCATTTCCGGATCGATCATGGGTTCGTTATAGGTAAAGGCAATCCCGATGTTTCCTTCCTTCTTCAGGGAAACAGCCAAGGAAACAAGCTCGGATGGAGAAAACCTCTTTGCATTAGAAGGGATTTCCTGGCTTATCTCAAAATTCTGGCAGAACGGGCAGGCCAGGTTGCAGCCGAAGGAGCCGACGGAAAGGATCTTCCTTCCGGGATAGAATTCCCGGAAAGGCTTCTTCTCGACGGGGTCAAGGGCAAGGGCAGTTATCAATCCGTAGTTGATCGGGATTATCTTTCCACCGACATTCTTCCTGCCTTTGCAGAAACCCGTCTTCCCTTCCTCCAAGGAACACTTATGGAAGCAAAGGGGGCAGATCATCTATGCCTCTCCACTGTGAAGCGGAAGAGTTCGTAAGGCTCCTCCTCCAGGATCCCTGCTTTCTTCAAGGCAATGGAGATCTGCTCCTCTACGGTATCTACTCCCTCGAGATCCGGAAGAAGCAATCCTCTCCTGTCTCCGCTTTTTACGACCACCCCGTATTTCTTAGAATCCAGGAAGGTTTTATCTTGGACTGACTCCAAAGGACTGAGGACATCGACGGAGATTTTCAGGAAGGGCAGTTCGTTTTTCCGGATTGGAGAGAACCGGGGATCCCTGGTCGAGGCACTGATGGCATTGGCGATGATCTCCTCTCCCAGGTTCTTCCTGAACGGGGATATTGTTCCGATGCAGCCTCTCAGTTCGTTGTCTTCCTTGATGCTTACGAATGCACCTGCTTTCCGGTTCACCATTTCGTCTATCAGTCCGGAAGAAGAAAGGATCTTGTTCTCTCCGATATAGCTTTCGATGGTTCTTCTGGCAAGAGACACGTAAGGGTCTTTTGTCTCTTCCTTCTTTTCCGTTCCTAGGAAGCATCTCTCGTCCTTCTTGTCTTCTCGGAGGAAGGAGAGGACTCCGTATCCTATTCCGAATGGTGCTTCATGGGAGTAGGCAGTAGCCTTGACTCCGTAGCCGTCGAAGCATCCGGCCAAAACACAGAAGGAAGGATGCCCGCAGACTTCCGCTTTGCGGACGGCTTCCTTGTCATAGGAGAGAAGCTCCTTGAAGTCGCAGCCAGCGAGTGTTTTCATGATCCTGCTGTCATAAAGCGGACCGCAGGATTTATATCCGTATGGTCCGTCTTCCTTCTGGCAGTGGGAAAGATCCCCGGAAGAAAGAATCAGGACTTTCCGGTCAAGGGCATCGACTGCTTTCCGGATAGCGATTCCCATCCGGTAGTGCGACGGATAGGAAAGACCGGATACGGATATCCGGACAAGCTTATAGGACCGGTAGAAGGAATGGTCGAGGAAATAGAGAGGGACCATGGATCCGTGATCCTGACCGAAATCCCCTTCCTCGTCTTCTTCCAGGTTTGCTGCAATTCCTTCTTTCCCGGCTTCTTCCTGGATCTTCTTGGCTAGTTCCAGGTCGTAGGAATAAGGCCCGACCTTTACGTCAGGGAAGGAAAAACGGGAGAAGTCTCCTCTTCCTTTTTCTCCGCCTTCGATCTTGAAGGCATCCAGGTACCCTTCCATATGGGGAGAAACAAGGATGACAGTCTCCGGTTCCAGCTTCCCGGCCAAATGGAAAGCCTTCTTCAGGCCTTCTATCGTCTTTTCTGCTTTCCCGCACTCTCCTTTCCCGATTTCGGGGATCAGGATCGGTGCATGGCAGGAAATGATTCCTCCGAGTATGCTCATTTGTTTTCCTTCTTTCTTTCTTCCCTTATTGTATTGCTTTTCTTCCTCCCCGTCACTTGAAGAAGAGGAAACAGGAGAAGTTTCCTATTCTCCTCTCTTTTTCCTTGCCTGTCGTGCTAGAATAAAGACATTGCAATCGTTAGCAGCGGAGGTTTTCCATGAGAAACGATATCCCGGTCGATTTCCGAAATGTCCGTGACGGCGTCTATATGGTGGAAGAAGCGTTCGGTGCACCCCATAAGCTCAAGGAAGGTGTTTCCCTGTACGGAGACAAGGACTACGAGTATGTGGGAAGAATCCATAAGGGCAAGATTTGCTTCCGTTCCGGAAAGGATATGAGTAAATCCATCCCTGCTCCGGGAGACTGGGACTACGGCTATACTTTGGAAGGAATCGCCAGGGACCTCTTCGAAGTGGAAGGGGCGCTAGTCAACAACAACGGACAGGAGAACAGGGAATTCGCCTATATCGGTCCGGACAGCAAGCTGAAATTCGTCGGAAACGTAAGGAAGAAGTACAAGCTCTATGTCCGCTGCTTCACTGCCGAGAACAGCGAAGAAATCCGTTGGCTTGTCCTCTACGCTGAAGAAGCCTAAAAATAAACTGATATGCGGGGAGATGTTCCCCGCATTTTTCTTGTTCCTTTTTCCGGATAGGTTATAATAATAGAAGTTCCAAGGAGGAATCACTATGGAAGAGGAAAAGAAGATCCATCATTTCCAATGCAACGTCTGCGGATATGTCTACGAGACTACGGAAGAGACGCTTCCGGCAGATTTCATTTGCCCGGAATGCGGCGCTACTGCCGATCAGTTTTCGAAGTTGGACTAGCCTAAAGGGGTCCGGCTTTCTAGCCGGGCCCTTTTTCTGTCGGAACATGGAAAGGACCTCACTGTGGTGATAGTAATCGGTGGAATGATCGGCATCGGCAAAACGACGGCCGCGAAGATGATTTCGAAGGAACTCGGGATTCCTGTTTTCTATGAATCCGTCAAGGACAACAGGATCCTTCCTCTTTTCTATACGGCAAGCAAGGAAGACCAGGAGAAGTACCGTTATCCCTTCCTCCTGCAGCTCAATTTCCTCTGCACCAGGTACCACGCCATCAAGGAAGCCCTGAAAAGCAACAATGCCGTGATGGATAGAAGCATCTATGAAGACCATTACTTCGCCAAGAAGAACCATGACCTGGGACGTATCAGCGATGTCGAGATGGACCTCTACTCCGATCTCCTCAAGGAGATGATGGAGGAGATCAAGGGAATGCCGAAGAAGGCACCCGATGTCATGGTCTACCTGAAAGGCAGCTTCGTGACAGTCCTCAAGAGGATCCGTCTTAGGGGACGGAACTTCGAGCTGGATCAGTCCCTGGTCGATTACTACAAGTTCCTCTGGGACGGCTACGATGACTGGGTCTACAAGTCCTATTCGGCCTCTCCGGTCATTACGATCGATGTCGACAAAACCAGCATCAACGATAACCCTTCCGACAAGAAGAAGCTTCTGGATGAACTGCGGGAGATCTGCTCCAAGGCGGATCACATTAACCGTTAGAAAAAAAGGCCTCCGGAAGGAGACCTTTTATTGTGGCTAGAAAAAGTTGCATGTATAGGATCAAGCGGCAGCTGCAATAGATATCGTCTGCCCGACAGTAGAAACCGTAGTTGCTGTAGTGCCATCATAGATGATGACCTGATAGGTGAACGTAGAGCTTGTAGGCGGCAAGGAATCGATGACCAGGGTTGTGGCAAGAGGACTGTTCACGGTTAGGTAATAGGTGAAGGTTCCGCCTTCGTCGCTGTCATCCGTACGGACATAGGAATACTGGTAATTGACGGTAGCATTGCTCTTGCTGTCTGTCGACGTATCCGTGAAGTGGTACTTCACCATGGAAGTAGCAAAGCCGTCTTTGTTGAGTTCGTCGTTATGGGGCCCGTACCACTTGTCCTGCCACTCCGTAGAGACTTCCGAATACTTCAGGGTGAAGATGACACCGGTAGAAGGGGCATCCGCAGAAAGGGTGATCGTCCTGGCAGTGGAATCGATGGTGGCATAGGAAGCGGAGGAGCTGTCTACGGCATAGACGGCATCGTTGTTCAGGGTATAGGTGATGGAATCCTTGGCGTTGTCCCTGGTCTTGATGGGAGTTGGAAGGAGGATCTTTGTTCCGGAAGTGGCATTCTTCAGAGTGAAGGTTACTTCCGTAGTCCTGGTTTCCGTTCCCGACCCGTTGTACTGGATAGTCGTAGTCTTCTCTTCCGTCATGTTGTAGGTGTTCTTCGAAGAGGAATAGCTTAAGGCAGTGTCGGAGGCGGTGACCGGATAACCGCTCTTCTCGTATTCCAAAGATAAGCTAGTAGAAGGCTGGTCGATCGTGAGCCCGTCTGCCGTCGGGGTGAAGGAATAGATTGCGGAAGATACGGAAGTGATAGCAACATTGGCAGTCTGCCCGCCGGTTACGGAAGACAGCTTTGTCGGATCGACCAGGAAGTCGATGCCGGTGACGAAGGAAGTCTTCTTCAACTGGGTATAGACCTTCTCTTTTACGGTAACTTTGCGGTAGTTTGTTCCGGCTCCGATATCCAGATAGATTAAGTAAGCACCATTATGCCCGGAAACAGCGCTTAAGGCATATTCGCCTTTATTTACTGGAATTTCGAAGTAGTAGAGAGCATTGTTGATCCACTTGCCTTCCGTCTTCATTCCTGCTTCAATCCAGGAGCAATCAAAGATTAGCTGGCCTCTTCCGCTAGTGGGGTCGTTTCCGTCATAAGAATAGATATATGGCTTTGTTTCGTCAGTCGAATCCGGATCGGTGTAGATTTTTTGGATTCTAGTAACACTTGTAAGGGGGTAGGAAGAAGAACCCGGAGTAGTAACCGGTCTTTTGATTTCATTTAGGGAGAAGAAAGAGTCGTTGGTGTATGTTTCGGAATTGTTTACATAATAGGAACCGGAATAAAAAGAAATGTATCCGGACTGCATCAAGTTGCAATCGATGCTGTCCTTAGGAACTTTCATATTGTAATAAGTGCTGGTAACGGCCATGGTTTTGGAATCCGGGTCATTTTTATCTAAGGGGCGTGTAGTCTTTCCGTCCAGGATTTCGGCATGTTCGATCTCGGTCGTATATTTATCCAAGGCGAGTTCGCTACTGGCGGTGACGAAATGGAGACCGTAAACACCGGTGCTGTCTTCCGTAAAGACCTGTTGGATAGCATCTCTTGAAGAAGAATACCGCTTCAGGTGCAAACCTGTCTTGTAGTTCTTCCTTCCTCCGCTTAGCCCATTCAGGTCGTCTGAGATTGCGGAGGTTCCCTTGTTGTGGGTATCGTCAATGACCGACCAATCACTGTCCGAAATGGTACCGGAATCGCTTTGAACCATATTTCGGGTGATGATATTAACGTAGGAATCATCATATGAGGTCTGACTATGTCCTAATGAGTTTGTTAGGTCTTCCATCAGGAATTTTGAAACACGGATATCGCCGGCTTCGGCAGTTTTTGTACCGCCAACTATATACCCGGTGTTTTTCTCATACGGAGTTCCGTCCCCGTAGTTGTCGGCATCTATGTTTGTATTTCCTTTGGAATCCGTGGAAAAATGTCCTGCCATTGAAAGCGGGTAATATGTAGCTGGAGTGTTAACCGTGTGATTTTCCGTATAAGTTGATCCGGTTTTAACTGTTATTGCATTTGTCGTATTTGTTGCGGTGGAAAAAGTACTGCCTGAAAAAGAACAATAGTAGGAATTTGAATTAATTGTTCGAGATAAATAACCATTTACGTTTGTCCATGGATAGCTGGAAGGTACAGAATTATCGGTTGTTGCAAGAGAACCATTACTATCGCAATAGATGTAGAGGGTTACTTTCTTTGTTTTGGTTGACCATCCTGATCGATATGAATAAGTTCCGGATAAGGAAAGGGCACCATTCGAATAAGAAAAAGTAGAAGCTTTTTCAAAAGAGCTTACTTCGGAATAACTGAGAGTATAGGTTTCGGATGATCCTGAGAGGCTGAATTTCAGGAAAGCCCCAGAAGAAGTCTTTAAATAAAGACCAGTAGTGGTCTGACCAATATTTGAAGAAGTCTCCTTGACATTGCATGTTTCTTTCGAGGAGGCATCCCCATATAAAAGAACATAGGAGCGACCTTCAGAGGTTTCCTCGTCTTGGTCACCGTATTCATCGTATTCTCTGGCATAGGTTATAGAAGAATACTTTTTGTTGCTCTCTTTTTTTACATCCGTTTTATCATCATAGATGGCAATACTGGAGTGCTTGTCATAGCTACCATTTCCATTTGCTTTCATAGCACAATCTACATAATCTGAATAAACATCAGAAATCACGTTTCCGTCAGAATCTTTATCAATGGTCCTTGTCTGTGGATAATTTGAAAAAACAGGAGAACTATATGTTGTGCCATTGCTTCCCAGCTGTGTTCCGTTACGGAGGTGGTAAAGGAAGTTGTACATTGTTTGCATATCGATAGACGAACCAAAACCGGAACCGCCTTGGGCATTGTTCGGGTTGTCTACATAAGGAACATAAGCTTCGTCCTCCCTTAAAGAGGTGTCTTCCTTCTTGGCAGTGTAACCGACAAGTGCCGAGTCGGAAAGATTCGAAGTATAGCTTGTTGCAGATGTCGAGGAAGAAACATTCAGCTTGCAGCCGGTCCCTACTCCGATATGTTCCAAGGTGGCATTGTTGTAGCCTACTCCGATACCGATCAGCGTCTGATTTGTTGTTGCCTTGACGGAAATATTCGTTAGGTTCAGATCCTTGATGATATTGACGGCAGGATCATACGTATGGGACTCGTCAGTTCCGGAAGTCGTAAGTCCGTTTACGGTAGATGTGGATTCCGTTGTACCTGCCACACCGAAAACACCCAGGCATTCCAGGTTCTTTACCCCATCGGAAAGATAAGGATGGATAGGATAATCCGAAAGGGTAGCGGAATTCGTAACGGATAGATTTGTCAACGTATGTCCTTGCCCGTTGAAGTTACCGATAAACGGATACCGGGAAGTTCCGATCGGAGGAAGGAGAAGCGCTCTTGTATCTGATGCAGATATGTGGGTGAGATCGATGTCGTTGTCCAGTTGGAAATAAACCTGCTTGACTGTTGCCCCCGAGATCTGATTGAACCTGCCTAGGTATTGCAGCCAGCAAAGGTTGTAATAGTGGATTGCACTTGTCAGTTCGAAAGGATGGGCCGCAGTTCCGTCTCCGGCTGCAAAATAGGCATTCTTGCTGGATGCCGAAACCTGCGGATTCAGATCCGTACCGTTAGCAAACCATGCCAGTGGGGTTGTGATGACTGCGATTCCGAAGGCCAGGGAGAGGAATCCAATCCCTTCTTTCGCCTTTCTCTTTAAAGAAGACATTACCTATTTCTTTACCTTGTATAAAAATTCCAATACGAAAGTAGTTTATATTAAAATTTACTATAAGTAAAGCGATTTTAAGTATATAGGTAAATAAAAAGCAATTTTTTCTAATTACAAAAACGTATACGTATATATCGAAAACGTTTGATTGGACTATTGATACTGTCTAATTTTTATATTTCTTTTCCTTGCTTTTTCTGCTAGTGCATATTATGCTTCTATTGCCTAATCGCGTGGGTCTTCCCATGATACCCCACGTAAAAATTAACAGGGGGCTTTTTTTATGAATCGAGAAAGTCAAGAAGAGACGACTACTTCGACTCCGGCGCCGGTCAGGAAGAAAAGGTATTCCTCCTATTTCCATCTCGATACGAGGTCGATTGCTGCTAATGCCATCATTGCTGCTCTCTACACTGCCTTGACATATTCCTTCTTCTTTCTAAGCTACGGTCCTATCCAATTCCGGATCTCGGAATTCATGGTTCTGATCGTCTTCTTCAACCCGAACTACGTCTACGGTCTTACTATCGGCTGCATCCTAAGCGATATCTACTCTGTAGGCATGAGTGCTTTCTGTACTCCGTTCGATCTTCTTTTCGGAACCCTGGCTACTCTTTTTAGCTGCCTTCTTATCCCTCTCTGCAAGCACATGGCGCTAGGAAGCCTTCTTCCCGCCTTCTTCAACGGACTGTTCCTTAGCATAGAATTTACCTTCCTTACTGCCGGAAGCGTTCCTACCCTCCCTCTCTTCTTCTACAACTTCGGCACCGTTGCCTTAGGGGAAGTCGTCTGCGTGACGGGTCTTGGCCTTATTTTCTTCTACTCCCTTACGAAGACGAAGAACCGGTCCAGCTTCTATAAGGTCATCAACGCCAAACGGCATCTCGATTACAAGTGGTAAGACAAAAAGCTTCCCGGATCTGCTCCGGGAAGCTTTTGCCTATTGCTTCTTTTCTCTGCTTCTCTTCTTGGCTTCCGAGACGGAAGCTGCTCTTCTATTCTTCTTCAGAAGCTCGTAGTTCTGTTCTAGAGCCCGTTCGTATTTGGAGGTCGGCATCGGATGGAAGAAGGAGAGATCCTCCTTTCCTTCCGGGAGATACTCCAGGAAAGGCCAGCTCCCGCTGTCATCGTAGTCGTAGCTTTCCCCGGGCTTTTCTCCTGCCTGCTTCAGGCGGAGATAGCTTCTTACATGGACCGGTCCGTCCTCGACGTCTCTCATCGCTTCCTCGATGGCAAGGCAGCTCGACTTCGACTTCGGGCTCAGGGCCAGGTCGACAACGGAGAAGCCAAGCGGAATCTCGGCCTGGGGAAGCCCGACGGACAAGGCGGTATTGCAGGCGTTCACGGTCCTGTCGACAGCGGCAGGATTGGCAAGCCCGACATCCTCGTAGGCGGTGATCACCAGCCTTCTGCATAGTCCTTCCAGATCTCCGGACTTCAATAGCTTTGCCAGGTAGAACAAGGCAGCATCCACTTCGCTTCCGCGGATGGATTTCTGCAAAGCGGAGACGGTATCGTAATGCTCGTCTCCGTCAAGGTCGGAAAGATAGTTAGGCATTGGGGAAACCGACTTGGCATCTTCCTTAGTTATAGTGTGGGATGAAGTATAGCTTAAGGCGACAGCTTCCAGCTGGTTGTAGGCAAAGCGGAGGTCACCGGCCGAAATCGAAGAGATGTAGTCTAAAGCTTCCGGAGCAAACGTCCTTTTCCCGGACAGACCGTCAGGGCTATTAACGGCACGGTTAAGGCCGGTCCTGATCTCTTCTTTGGTGAGCGGCATCGTCTCCAATAGCCTAGTCCTAGAGCGGATAGCCGGATTCAAGGATATCAGGGGATTGGCTGTCGTACAGCCGATCAGGAAGAAATCCCCGTTCTCGAGATGAGGCAGGAGAAGATCCTGCTTTCCTTTGTCCAGCCGATGGATTTCATCGATGATGACGATAGCCGGGTGGAAGCGGATTGCTTCCCCGAAGGCTCCCTCCATCCTCGCCTTGTTGTCGATGACGGCATTCAGCTTTACGCAGTACGCATTAAAGGTATGGCTGAAGGCTTCCGCAAGGGTGGTCTTTCCGGTTCCCGGAGGACCGTAGAAAACCATGCTGATCAAGGAATCCTGGTCGATCAGGCTCTGCAGGAAGGATTTGATCTTCTCCTGGCCGAGGACATCCTTCAGGTCCTTCGGCCTCATTCTGTAGGCAAGAGGTTTATCAGTCATTCTTGGCTAATAGCTCGATGGCTTTTCCGGCAAGGTTGGAGAAAGGGGCTTCTGCCTTCCTGGCAAAGAGGACCACTTCCTCATCCGTAAGCTTGTGGTTCCTGGCGATGCTTTCCTTGTGGCAGTTGGTGATAAGGGAAATGCCTAGGGTCTTTAGCCCCATGTGGTTTGCCACCAAGGCTTCCGGAACGGTCGACATGCCGACGGCATCCGCTCCCAGGACGCTTGCCATATGGATCTCCGCCGGGCTTTCGAACTGCGGACCCGTGAAGACCATATAGACGCCTTCCTTTACGGAAAGGTTTTCTTCTTTCCCGTAAGCAAGAAGCTTCTCCCGGTCTTCCTTATCCCAGGCATCGCCCATGGCCGGGAACCTTGGGCCGAAGGAATCGATGTTCGTTCCGATAAGGGGAGAAGGGACAAGGACCGAGATATGGTCCCTGATCAGCATCAGCGTTCCGGCAGGATACTCGATTCCTCCGGCCGCATTGGTAAGAAGCAGGCCCTTGATTCCAAGAAGCGCCATCATCCTGATAGGGGCGGTGATCTCTTCGCTGGAATACCCTTCGTAGTAATGGAGTCTTCCCTGCATCAGAATGACGGGGATGTCATGGTAGGTTCCGAGGACGAACTGGCCCTTGTGGGCTTTGTTCGTGGAGGCCGGAAGGCCGGGGACTTCATTGAAAGGAATCCTGGTCTCGATCTTCACTTCCGAAAGGAAGGAATCCAGTCCCGTTCCCAGAACGGCACCGATCCGGGGACGGATGCCAGTCCTGCCTAGGACGTAGTTCTTCATACGGATATAGTCTTCTTTGGTAAATCGCATGTTTCTCTCCTGATGTGTTTTTATTATAATATAAAGCGAAGGAAAGCGGAACGTATGAGAATCCTTGTCCAGGTCGTGGAGAAAGCCGAAGTCGAGGTAGGGGGAAAGAAGGTTTCCGGCATAGGCCGGGGCTTTCTTGCTTTTGTCGGCTTCACTTCCGGGGATGACGAGGAAACAGGGAAGAAGATGATCGGGAAGATGCTGAAGATGCGGGTCTTCTCGGACCCGCAAGGAAAAACGAACCTTTCCCTTTCCGATGTGGGCGGAAATATCCTTGCCGTCTCCCAGTTCACCCTCTACGCCGACATGAGGAAAGGCAACAGGCCGAGCTTCGAGAAAGCCCTCGGAAGGGAAAAGAGCCAGCCTCTCTACGAACTTTTCCGGAAGAACCTGCTTGCTGCCGTCCCTGATGCGGGGTTTGGAATATTCGGTGCCGATATGGAAGTGAATCTTGTGAATGACGGTCCCTTCACCGTCCTTCTCGACTCCAAGGAGCTATTCTAGAATGCCGGAAAACAAAAACAGGAAGGTACTTCTCGGGATGAGCGGAGGCGTCGACAGTGCCGTATCTGCCTATCTCCTCAAGAAACAGGGATACGATGTCACCTGCTGCTTTATGCGGAACTGGGACAGCATCGCCAACAACGACATACTAGGAAATCCGACGCTTTCCGGAAGCAAATGCAGCCAGGAGCTGGACTACGACGATGCCGTCGAAGCCGCTTTGGAGCTGGACCTTCCGATCATCCGCAAGGATTTCATCGATGAATACTGGAAGGAAGTCTTCTCCCAGTTCCTCGATACCTACAAGAAGGGGTATACCCCGGACCCGGATGTCTTCTGCAACAAGTACATCAAGTTCGGCCATTTCTACGACTTCGCCAAGTCCATGGGCTTCTCTACCATCGCTATGGGCCATTATGCCATGCGGCTAGACGAGAACCATGAGTCCCACCTCTACAAGGCTTTCGACAGGACGAAGGACCAGTCCTACTTCCTCGGACAGATCTCCGAGGAGCAGCTTAGCCATGCTTTGTTCCCTCTTGCCAACTTCACCAAGATCCAGGTCCGCCAGATTGCCAACGAGCAGGGCCTGAAGAGCGTCATGAGCAAGAAGGATTCTACCGGGGTCTGCTTTATCGGGGAGAGGAACTTCAAAGCTTTCCTCGACAACTACCTTCCAGCCAAGGAAGGAGACGTTGTCGACCTCGGCGCCCATGAGAAGATCGGCCGCCATGACGGAGTCCTCTACTATACGGTCGGACAGCATAGGGGGCTTGGGATCGGCGGAATCCCGGGAAGAAGCCAGGATCCTTATTTCGTCCTCGGCAAAAACGTCAAGACGAACACCCTTTATGTCTCCCAGGAAGCCGGAAACAGGCTTCGCTTCTCTTCCCGCTGCGACCTCGACTCCTTCAACTGGATCGGAAATGACAAGCCGGAAGGTCCGCTTGACTGCAAGGCAAAGTTCCGTTACCGGGGAGAAGATCTTCCGGTTACGGTGGAAGTCGTTCCGGGTTCGGACAAAGCCATCCTTACCTACAAGGATATCCCTTATGTCGCCAAAGGCCAGATTGCTGTCCTTTACATGGGGGACAGGCTTCTAGGCTCCGGAATCATCGAAGAGACGTATGACGAGAACGGAGACAGGATTCCGTACTAGATTCTTCTTCCGAAACAAAAAGACAGCCGGCCTTCGGGCCGGCTGTTATTCGTTTCTACTTGCCGTAGCCGTTCGGATTCTTGCTCTGCCAGTTCCACTGGTCGCGCATCATATCCTCGAGGCTGTACTTGGCTTTCCAGCCGAGTTCCTTCTCGGCCTTCTCGCTCGATGCATAGCAGGAAGCGATGTCTCCGGGACGGCGGGGACCGAAGGCATACTTCACATTCACTCCGGTTGCCTTCATGAAGGCATTCACCATCTCCAGGACGGAGACTCCGTGTCCGGTTCCGAGGTTGTAGATATGGATGCCCGGCTTCTCGCAGTGCTCGATGGCAGCGACGTGTCCGGAAGCCAGATCCATGACATGGATGTAGTCCCTTACTCCGGTGCCGTCCTTGGTGTCGTAGTCGTTTCCGTAGATGGTGAGATGGTCAAGCTTTCCGAGAGCGACCTTGGAGATATAGGGCATGAGGTTTGCCGGGATTCCTTTCGGATTCTCTCCGATAAGACCCGATTCGTGGGCGCCGATCGGATTGAAGTAGCGGAGAAGGATGATGTTCCAGCTAGGATCGGAGTGGGCGACATCCATCAGCATCCGCTCGATCATGACCTTGGTCTCTCCGTAAGGGTTGGTGGAATCGTCTGCACGGCAGTCTTCCGTAAGGGGAAGCCTCTCCGGGTTTCCGTAGACCGTAGCGGAGGAGGAGAAGATCAGGTTCTTCACGCCGTACTTCTTCATAAGCTTCAGGAGGACGAGGGTGGAACCGAGGTTGTTCTCGTAATACTTGATCGGATCGGCGACGCTCTCTCCGACAGCCTTGTAGGCAGCGAAGTGGATGACGAAGTCGATCTTGTTCTCCTGGAAGATCTCTTCCGTCTTCTTCTCGTCGAGAAGGTCTGTCTTATAGAATTTCACCTTCTTGCCCGTGATCCTTTCGACTCTCCGGAGTGCTTCCTCGGAGGAATTGGAAAGGTTGTCCACGACGATGACCTGGAATCCGCGGCTCAGAAGCTCGACATCCGTATGGGTTCCGATGAATCCGGAACCGCCGGTGACTAAGACTGTTTTCATGGAAAGTCTCCTTTATTCCGCAACAGGGACATTATAAGACAAAAGAAGGAACCTAAAGGGTATTTTTCTTTGCCGATAAAATCCGCTTCACGTATTCATAGCTCTTCTTGAAGCCTTTCTGGCAGGCTTTGACGGAGAAATCGGTCTGGGCGATGTTGAAATCCAAAGAAAGGTAAAGGCCTTTTTCGTTCTCTTCGAAGAAGAGCTTCCGGTTCAGATCGTTGGCCAGGACTTTCTTGTTGAAACGGTCGAGAGGAAGGAAATGGGTCTTCTTGAATTCCGGGATGATGTCGAAGGCTATATCCCTGTGGGGGATATCCTGGTGGCCTTTGTCCTCGCTCCGGATCAGGTCAAGGAGTTCGAAGGGGACGTTGGAGGAATAGCAGCTGTCCTTCAGGTAGAGGAAACGGTTCTTTCCGTATATGCCGTGGCTCTGCTGGATGATCTGTCGCCTTATGGAAATATCCTTCACGAGATAGGGGTGGACAAGGAAGGAAGAGGTGGAGGCCATAACGACCTGGTCGATGCAGCCTTTCCTGAGGACTATCCGGAGGTTGATATCCGGTACCGTTGCCGGGATATAGACTTTCCTGGGAAGATCTTCGAGCTTCGTATATCCTTTCTTCTCGGTCATTGAAAGGACGGCCTTGCCGATCCGGTCGTTCCGGAAGCAGAATAATCCAAGGCCGAAGAAATCCCGGATCCTGTTCTGGAGGTAGAAGTCCTCGACTTTTTCAAGAGTATACCCGGAAGCTAGGAGGATGGCATTGACGGCCCCCATGCTGGAACCGGAAAAATAGGAGGGGAGAATCCCTTCTTCCGACAATGCTTTGATGGCACCGAGCTGGGCGAAAGCCTTAGCTCCTCCTCCGCCGAGGGCGAAGCCGTACTCTTTCTGCTGTTCCATATGGTTGGATTATAAGACAGCGGAAGGCTTTTTTGCCAAAAAAGATTCTTGCCTTTCTCATCTTCATCTTGTAGAATATCCCTCGGCTATAGAAAGGTGGTGATGCACATTGCCGAAGACCATCGTTAGAGATGGCGAGACCTTAGACGACGCGATGAAGAGATTCAAGCGTATGGTCAACAAGGCCGGAACCATCGCGGACTACCGCAAGCACGATTTCTTCCTAAAGAAGGGATTACGCCGCAAGGTTAAGTCCGAGAACGCAAGACGCCGCCACTAATTGTCGCGACATCAGGGGAAGAGCTTCGGCTCTTCCTTTTTTTGTTTCCTTCCTCCCGAAAATAGTTTCTTTCCCCTATAGAAAAGGTAGAATAGACAGGATGAAATCGCTCAAGAATCTTCTGATCCTGGGACCAGGTCCGTCCTCCAGCCATACCATCGGTCCTTTCCGTATCAGCCACCGTTTCCTTGCCGATTCGGCTTCCCTCATGCCGGTTAGGTATGAGGTGACGCTTTTAGGTTCCCTGGGACTTACCGGGAAAGGCCACGGAACGGACAGGATCATCCGCCAGGCGTTCGAGGGCAAGGACGTAAAGGTCTTCTTCGACCCGAGGCTCAAGGGGCTGACCCATCCCAATACGATGGAGCTTGTCGCCTACGGGAAAGACGGAACTGTCTTCAAGGAACGGTTCTTAAGCATCGGAGGAGGCGCCTACCAGCTGGAAGGCGGTTCCTATTCTCCTTTGGAGGTATATCCTTTCAATACCTTCGGGGAAATGAAGAAATCCCTTGCTGCCAATCATCTTGCCTCCATATATGACGCTATCCTCTCCCTGGAAGGGGAGGACATATATGCCTACGGGGAGAAGATGCTCCTGACCTCTTTTGCTACCCTCGAGAAAGGCCTGAAGACAAACGGCATTCTGCCTGGTCCTCTGCACCTCAAGGCCGTAAGCGGGGAGATCCTTGCCAAGGCAAAAGGCATCTACGATCCTGCCGACAACAGGGATATGCTTCTTACCGCCTTTGCCTATGCGATCGCCGAATCCAACGCCAGGGGTGAGATGATCGTCACTTCTCCTACCTGCGGAGCAGCCGGCGTTGTCCCGGCTGTCCTCTACTACGAATACAGGTACAGGAACAAGACCGTCCCTGAGCTTGTGAAAGCCTACCTCTCCGGAGCCCTTGTCTGCAACTTCATCAAGGGGAATGCCAGCATCAGCGGCGCCCTGCTTGGATGCCAGGCCGAAATCGGTTCGGCTTCCAGCTTTGCTTCCGCCTCCCTCTGCGTCCTGAACAGCCTTTCCCTGCACCAGATCGAATACGGTGCCGAGGTCGCAATGGAGCACTTCCTAGGCCTTACCTGCGATCCGGTAGACGGCTATGTCCAGATCCCCTGCATCGAGAGGAACGGGATGGCCGCAATTCACTCCTATGCCTCCTACCTTTTCAGCAAGAATATAGCTTCCTTCCGCCGCAACCGCGTCTCCTTCGATGACGTCGTCGAAGCGATGAAGCAGACCGGGAGCGAGATTCCGAGCGATCTCAAGGAGACCGGACTCGGGGGACTTGCAAAAGTCCTAGGGAAAGAAGAATTGAAATGAAATTGCCAGCCTTCCTAGGCTGGCAACTTTTCATATCTCGATTGGTTTGCTTCTATTTTCCTACGGCTTCCCTTACTGCCTTGTAGGCAAGGACAAGCTTCTCCATTGAGGTAAAGGCGTTTGCCCCGCTCGGGGAAGGGAGATAGAAGCACTCCTCCTTGTGGAATTTCCGGAAAAGGTCGGTTGCCGTCTTTCCGGTGGTGAAGATCCTCCTTATCGGGCAGGAGGATAGGATCCGGGAAAGGTCGGCAGGGACTGCGTCCTTTATGGAGCTGTCGCTGCTCCCTTTTATGGTGCAGGAATAAAGCACGTCGTAAAGAGCGATATGGTTAGAGAGAAGGAACTCCTTCCGCTCCTTGGTGGAAACCGGATAGGGCTTTTCGAAGACAAGAGAGAGCGTCCGGAAGAACCGGTTCTGGGGATGGGCATAGTAGAAGCCTTTCGCCCTGGAAGCGATGCTTGGAAAAGATCCGAGGATAAGGACTCTGGAAGAAGGGGAGTAGAAAGGCGGCAGGCTTTCGTGCGTTACAAAGGTTTCGTCCATGTTTGTCTCCTTTATAAAAGGGCGGGAAGATCCCGCCCGTTGTTATTTGCCTTCCAGAACCCGGATACGGTCCAGGATCCTGATCGTAAGGGCAGCAAGATCGAATCCCATCTTCTTCTCCGCATCCTTGTCCGGTGCGGAAGTTCCGAAGGTATCGATGCCGATAGGATTTCCGGCATACTTGTAGAGGAGATCCGTCTTTCCCATCTCCAGGAAGAAACGCTTGGAGTATTCTGCTCCGTATACTTCGTTCCTGTATTCCTCGGTCTGCTTGTCGAAGACATCCAGGGACGGAAGGGAGACGACTCTCGTATTGATTCCCTTCTCGAGGAGGATCTTCTGAAGGCTTACGGCCTTGTTGACTTCCGATCCGGTGGCAAGGAGGGTGTAGGAAGGCTTGTCGCCTTTCTCGTAGCTGACGACATATCCGCCTTTCAGGGCGCCTTCAAAGCTGGTGCCGGGGTTGTTTACGACATTCTGCCTGGTAAGGATCAGTGCCGTCGGATGGTCCGTGGAAGAGAAGGCAGCTTTATAGGCGGCAGAAGTCTCGACGGCATCTCCCGGACGGAAAACGGAAAGATTCGGGATGGAACGGAGCATGGTCAGCTGTTCGATCGGCTGGTGGGTCGGTCCGTCCTCTCCGACATCGACGGAGTCATGGCTGAAGAGATAGACGGCTGGGATCTTCTCCATGGCTGCCATACGGATAGCCGGCTTCATATAGTCGACAAAGACGAGGAAGCTTCCCACAAAGGTCCTTAGACCTCCGTGGAGAAGCATACCGTTCTGCAGGGAGGCTTCGCCGAATTCCCGGATTCCGAAGCAGAGGTTCTTTCCGCTCCGGTTCTGGGCCGTGTAGTTCTGGAATTCCTTAACCTTCGTCTTGACGCTGGAAGCGACATCCGCGCTTCCTCCGATAAGCTGCGGGACTTCCGTGGAAAGGAGGTCGAGCAGGGCATTGGAAGTATTCCTTGTGGCATTGCTGTAGTCCTTCGGATAGACCGGAGCATTCCGGAAGAGAAGAGGGGAGATATCGTTGGTCAGGGAATCCCTGAACTTCTGGTATTCCTCCGGATGGCTTAGGCTGTAAGCTTCCGATTCCTTCTGATAGGAAAGGTAGGCCAAGGCTCCTCGCTTGGTGAAAGACTCGCGGTAGGCAAGGACGGCTTCTTCCGGAACATCGAAGGAAGCAAAGGAAACACCTAAGTTCTCCTTGGTTACGATGACATCGGAAAGGGAGAGCGGCTTGCCGTGGCTGGCAGCCGTTCCGGCTAGGGGAGATCCGTACCCGATAATGGTGTGGCAGATGATGATGGTCGGCTTGGCCTTGCTGGTCTTGGCCAAGGACAAAGCCTTGTCGATTTCCTCGACGTCGTTTCCGTCCGCAACCTTCAGGACATTCCATCCGGCCGCTTCAAAACGAAGCGCGACATCTTCGACGGAGGACTGGACGAGCGGTCCGTCCAGAGTGCAGTCGTTGCGGTCATAGAGAAGGATGAGCTTGTTCAGCTTGTAAAGCCCGGCCAAGGAGATGGCTTCCTGGGAAACCCCTTCTTCCAGGCATCCGTCCCCGCAGAGGGCATAAGTGTAATGGTTGATAAGCTTCTCGCCTTCCGGATAGAGGGTCTGGAGATGGGTTTCGGCAAGAGCGAATCCGACGGCCTGGGCAAGACCCTGGCCAAGAGGGCCGCTGGTTGCGTCGACTCCCGGGGTGTGCCCGACTTCCGGATGTCCCGGGCAAAGGGAATCCAGCTGCCGGAAAAGCTTGAGCTGATCCATCGGAACATGGAAACCGGCCAGGTAAAGGTTGGCATAAAGAAGGGCAGAGCCATGTCCGGCCGAAAGGATAAAACGGTCCCGGTTGATCCAGTCGGGATGGTTCGGATCCGATACCAGGTGACGGGTGTACAGGGTATAAAGGAGCGGGGCAGCGCTAAGGCAGATTCCAGGATGGCCCGAATTGGCCTTCGTAATCATGTCCAGCGATAGTCCACGAAGAGAACTGACTGCAATACGGTCGTATTTCATAGGTTCCTCCAGAATAACTAAGTTATTCTACCATACCCAAGAGCGGGGGCTGATAACGATTCACTTGCCGATTGTATGAAAGGGGTTACGGATAAAGAAAAAGACGGGACCGAAGTCCCGCCTACCTGGCAGAATGGGATATTCCCTAAAGATTAAGTGGGCGCCGCAGCGAGGGTTTAGGATACCGACTCAAGGCCGGCTTTCAACACCACCCGGGCGATATAGGTTCCCTGAACAGATATGTCGGAAACGCGCTTTCGCTAGGTAACTTTATAATACGGCATGGCTTGGCTAATTGCAAGAGAAAGGAAAGACCTTATTCCTTGCCCTCAGGATAGCGGGATAGGAAATCCTCTCCCTTGATCTCTTCCCGCAGGGCCAGTCCGTGGAAGGACTGCTGCCTAAGGGCTTCGCTGACAATGATGGCAACGGAGTTGGAGAGGTTCAGGCTCCTGGCGTTGATAGCCATCGGGATGCGGAGATCCCTGCCGGGATATCTCTTCAGGACATTCTTGGGGATGCCTGTCGATTCCCTTCCGAAGAGGAAGAAGACATCCTTGGCCGGATCATCTGCCTCCATCTTCGTATAGGTCTTGTCTGCATAGCGGGTGATGAAGTAGCCGTTTTCGGCTTTGTATTTGGCAAGGAAGGAGTCGATTGTCGCAATGCGTTCGATCGGGAAACCGACCCCGTAGTCCATCTTCGCCCTTAGGAAGGCTTTATCCGATATTTCGAACGTCGTCGGACCGATGATGGTTAAGGCGCAGTCGAAAGCCATGCACGTCCGGATGATATTGCCGGTATTGGCCGGCTTCTCCGGCTCGAAGAGGGCGACACGGATCATTTCTTGTTTTCTTCCTCCCCGGACAGATTGTTGATAGGGGAACCGGCAATATTGGGCGATGCCGTAGAGGAGAGGGAATAACCGGGTTCATCCAGGCTAGGGGAAACAACGTTGGGGTCTTCCTTTGGGGCAGGCTCCTCTTTGGCGGGATTCAGTTCCTCCATCTCTTCCTCGAAGTCGTTTTCTTCGCTGGCTTCTTCTTCCCTTCCCTTATTCCGGATCTCCTTCCTCAGGCCTCTCGTATATTCCGAAAGGTAGTCGAAGAGATCGGGATCCGGATCCTTCTTGGCTAACGGCGCAAGCTTGCGGAAGACCAGGCGGTTATAGGAATTCAGCCAGTCCAGTTCTTCGTCCGTAAGCATTTCCGTATCGATGGCACGGAGGTCGAAAGGAACATAGGAGATCGGTTCAAAGCCCAGGAATATTCCCTGGTCATCCTCGCTGACCGTCTTCTTTACGACCAGCAGTTCGTTCTCCAGACGGATTCCGTACTGCCCGTCCTTGTAGACTCCGGGCTCATCCGTGATGATATGTCCCGGTACGAGCTTGTCGGAATCGTCGACTCCCGGTCTTACATAATACCTAAAACCGATCGGTCCCTCATGGACGCAGAGCATGTAACCGACTCCGTGGCCGGTTCCGCACTTGTAGTCCAGGCCTTCCTTCCACATGACTTCCCGGGCAGCCAGATCCAGGGAATGGCCGGTGCATCCGTCTTCGAAGACGGTGTTGGCAAGGTCGATATGGGATTTCAGAGTCAGGGTGTAGTCATGCTTCACCTGGTGGCTTGGTTCCTTGTTCAGGACGAAAGTACGGGTGATATCCGTCGTTCCGCCGAAATAGTGCCCGCCGGAATCAACGAGGAGCAGTTCGTTGTCCCTTGTTACCTTGCTGGACTTCGTATCCGTCGGTGCATAATGCATCATGGCGGCATTGCTGTCGACGGCGGCGATCGTCTCGAAAGAAGGGGAGAAGCATTCCAGATCGCCCTTTCGCAATCCGTCCAGGTATAAGGCGATGTTTCTTTCCGTCAAGGTTCCGGAATCGATGTTGTCATCGAGGTACTTCATAAGCTTCAGGACCTTCAGTCCGTCGAGAGCCTGGACGCGGATGGTATTCTCGATCTCCACAGGTCCTTTCACGGCCTTGAGGAGATAGGCAGGGGATCTTCCGTATACCGGAGCGGAAATGGACTGGAGTATCTTGGCATTCGTCTTCTCCGGATCGACCAGGACTTTCCTCCCGATCCGGGACTTCAGGAAATCAAAGACGGATTCATAAGGATGGGCACGGAGAATAGTTCCGGTCTTCTTGAATCCATCCGGGAGCTTGTCGAAATCGATGAAGAAATCCATCGTCTGGTCTTCGCAGAGATAAAGATAGGAATAGAAGACCGGAGTATCCGGAATATCACTTCCGCGGTATCCGAGCACATAGGCAATATCGTCGAGAGCGGTTAAGAAGACATCTTCTGCGCCGTCCTTCTTTGCCATCGCCAGGATCTTCTTGACCCTGGATTCCTGGTTATCGTCGAAAAGCTTCTCGTCCACCTTCCGGATCTTGTCTTTCGGGAGCGAGGGGAGATTCTCGACTTCGGAAGCATACGAAAGAGAGAAGATCTTGGAGTCCTTGTCTTTCCGGAAAGCGGAAATCTGGCGGCGTGTAAACAGGGAAGCATCCAATCCGAGAGGATATAGGTTGTTATCCTTGATATAGTCTTCCATACTGGGAATTCCAGGCTTTCCAGCCGGAATCAGATGGCAGGACGTATTCTGAAGTTCCTGCTCTGCTTCCGTCCAGTACCGTCCGTCCGTGTAGAGGTAGCACTGGTCTTGCGTTACAAGGAGTGTTCCGTCTTCCCCCTGGAAGGCACAGAAGTAGAAACGGACGGCTCCGTAATGGGAGCAGTACGCTTCGCTCAAATGCGGATCAGTCGCCGGGATGATATAGGCTTTGATGCCGTCCTTCACCATCCGGCTCTGAAGCTTTCCTACTCTTGCATCATACAGGTTCATAGAACATCTCCTTTCTCTTTGATTCCTCTTCCCGTCCGCCTGCAGACTAATAGGCTCTAGCCCAGTAAAGGACCTGGTTTGCCTTCTCGCCGGTAATCGGATCCGTATCCCCGAAAGCTTCCTCATCGAACGGGAGAACACGCGGAGTAGCCGAATAAGTCTTCTTGAACCATTCCTCCTCTTCCTTCGTATCGGAAGACATCATCTTGCAGAATCCCTTGTGGTTCTTCAGAACGGCATCTACCTCTTCCTTGGTCTTGCACTCGAAGATATGGGCCTTCAGGAAATCATAGGCCTTCTTGTACATGGTAGCCTGGATATCGTCCAACTGCTTGACGACGTTGTCTTCGAATCCGTCGAGGGGCACGAATTCCTTCACGCCGTCGACCCGGCGGGTAAGTACGACCTGGTTCTTCTCCAGGTCCTTCGGCCCGATTTCGACACGGAGCGGGACACCCTTCATCTCGTACTGGGCGAACTTCCATCCCGGAGTCTTGTCGGAATCATCGAGCTTCACCCGGAGATTCTTGGCCTTGAGGGCTTCAAAGATTTCCTTAGCCTTCTTCTCGACTTCCGGGTTGTCCTTGGCACGGATAGGAACGATGACGATCTGGGTCGGAGCTATCTTCGGAGGGAGGACAAGTCCGTTGTCGTCTCCGTGGACCATGATGAGGGCACCGATGAGACGGGTGGAAACACCCCAGGAATCATAGAACGGGTTCTGGACCTTGTTCGTCTTGTCCGTATATTTGATGCCGAAGGCATTCGTGAATCCGGTGCCGAGGTAATGGCTGGTACCGCACTGCAGGGCCTGTCCATCCGGCATCAAGGCTTCGATCGTGAAGGTATCGACGGCTCCGGCGAACTTCTCGCTGGCCGGCTTTCTTCCGGTGACAAACGGAATCGCCATGACATCCTTGCCTAAGGAGTTGTAGATCCTGAGGATGGAGAGAGCAAATTCCCTGGCCTCATCTTCACTGGCGTGAAGGGTATGTCCTTCCTGCCAGAGGAATTCCGCACCGCGGAGGAAAGGACGGGTAGTCTTCTCCCAGCGGACGACGGAGCACCACTGGTTGTTCAGGACCGGAAGGTCGTTGTAGGAATGGACGATATCCTTATAGTAGTCGCAGAAAAGAGTCTCCGAAGTCGGACGGACGACGAACTGTTCGCTCAGTTCCTTGTCTCCGCCTCGGGTGACGACAGCGCATTCCGGGGCAAAGCCTTCGACATGATCCTTCTCCTTCTGGAGAAGAGACATAGGGATGAGGGTCGGAAGATAGACGTTCCTTACGCCTAAGGCCTTGAAGCTCTGATCCAGATAGGCCTGCATTCCCTCCCAGAGGGCGTAGCCATCCGGACGGTAGACGATGAAGCCCTTGGCAGAGGCATAATCCATAAGCTCCGCCTTCGTGCAGACATCCGTATACCAGGTAGTGATATCCTGGCTCTTGCTTGCAATTGCCGTAACTTTCTTCTGGTTTTCCATAAGTATTTGTTTTCCTTGTTTGGTGTTTTGTATCATCCCTGCTTTTTATCGGAAGTAAGGCCTCGGATGGCGCTTTCCTTCCTCTTCATGGAATCGTAGAGGTCTTTCTGGCCTTTGACTCCCTTTGGAAGAATAGCCCTGGCTTCGGAAAGAATCGTAGAGACCTGTTCCGGGTCGAGGATCTCCGGATGGGAGCTAGGTCCTCGTAGGGCCTTGCACTCGAAGATGGTGCCGTTGTAGTGGACACAGAGTTCCAGCTTGTCGAGGTCCGGCAATCCGGCATAGACAAGCTCCCCGGGATAGAGGGAATAGTTGGTAGCGATGATTCTTAGGTCGGCGGTGATGCGGAGGTCGCTTGGGTCGAGCCTGTCAACTTCCACGATGAAGTAGGAGCAGAAGCGGAGGATGGAGTTCGGAAGGAGGGTTTCCGCGTTGCTGAGGAAGAGGGCAATCTTGTAGCCGGCTTCCATGATCTTCTCTATATTCCTTCTCAGGGAAGAGATATCGTCTAGGTACGTAAGCAGTTCGCTTTCCCGCAATCCGACAATCCAGTCGAGATCGCTTTCCTTCCTCGTCCCCATGGATGTCAGGAAGGTTTTTATCTGGCTGTAGGGGATTTCGATTAGGACTCCGGAGTTGTGGACCTTGGATATGCCCTTGCTGACTCTTTCCTTGAGTTCGCCATAGGCAGAGGGGAGCCCCCATGGAATCTTGTTTGCCAGATCCAGCAGATCCCGGAAATTGGTCATCTTGGTTCCGTACGGAAGGACATGGAGGAAGTAGAAGGATTGGCTTCCCGTCTTGATATTCAGAGTCGGCTGGAAGTAGAGCCTGTAGGTTCCGTTGCGGAGAACGGATACGACATCCTTGAGGTTCTCCTCTTCCACGTTTATCTTCTTCGTAAGATCCGGATCAAAGAGAAGGACGTTTTCGTTCGGGTAGGAAGTGATGATGGCATCCGCCATCTGTTTTCCCTGGCTTAGTCCCACATCCGCTTTTCTTTCGCAGAGGACGCCTAAGGAGACGCCGATAGCGACTCTCAGGTTGTCATCCGGAACATCGAAGTTGAGATGCTGCTGGAGGGCGGTGTTGATGGCGGTTGCTATGTTCATGACGATAGGACGGCTGGAAGCACTGCAATCGATGACTACTTCCGAAGTCGGGGAATCTACGTAAAGGCGCATATTTTTCCCCAGGAACCGGTATACGATGTTCCGTATCTGCTGGCTTTCTTCAATCAGGGAAGCATCTTCTTCTTCCCCTCCGCTTCCTAGCCGGTAGAGCTTCAGGTAGATGAAGCCGACAATCAGGTTGTTCTGGGCATCGTCCACGAAACGCTGCATTTCTTCCGGACTTTCCAGGATATAGTTCTTCGGAAACTTGATGGTTTTCTTCTTCTTTCCTTTGGCCATCGGAATCTTCCCCATATACGGAATCAGGTGGCTTTCGAAATGGATGATATCCTTTTTCCGGTCGACTCCGGTAAGCTCGAGCATCGTTGCCATCGTCTGGTTGTTCTTCCGCATCCGGATCTCGGCTTCGATGAATGTCGGATAATCCTGGTTCTGGGCAACGGCGGCTAGCCAGTCCTTGACCCTGTAGCGTTCGCTTGGGGCAAACTGCTCATAGAACTGTTCTTCCGTGTAGGTCTTCCGGTTCTTCATGTCGCTGCGGTCGAAGAAGGAATATTCCTTCTTTCCGTCGTAGGTGTAGGTATAGACACGGATGTTGAAATCGTTGGCTTTCTTGGGAGGATTCCGGAAGGCAGAGACGGCGCCAACAATCAGAGTCAGCAAAAGCAGGCCCCCGAGGATTCCTAGCCCGACAGATTCGATGATATTCGGTATGCGGTCTTCTACAACCTCAGTCCGGAGAAAGTCTGCTGTTATTACCATAACTTATTTATTATAAGTTTGTTCTAGTTTGATAGCAATTGAACCGGAAATATTATATATTAGATTACGCCGGGATGTTTCGTTTTGGTTCCTCAAGGAGGGTAATAATCTTATGGATGAAGTATTCAACAAGATCAAGTCGCTTCTAGCCGCACAGATCAATGCCAAGAAGTTCAATCCGGATTCCATCACTTTGGATACGAAGCTGGATTCCCTGGGACTGGATTCCCTGGATCTCGCCGAAGTGGTTCTCGACGTCGAAGAGGCTTTCTCCCTTCCGGAAGTCAGCCAGGAAGAAATGGTTAATCTCAAGACGGTTAAAGATGTTGTCAACCTCGTGCAGGAAAAGCAGCAGCAAAAGTAAAATTCCTGTTGCAAACGCGTTCTTGATTTAGTATATTATTAACCGCTGCCCACTTAGCTCAGTTGGTAGAGCGCTCGGCCGTTAACCGAAAGGTCGTAGGTTCGAACCCTACAGTGGGCGCCATTTGTTTTTAAAAAAGGCTTTCCAACAAGCCTTCTTGGCCTGGTGGAGAAGTGGTTAACTCATATCCCTTTCAAGGATACATTCATGGGTCCGAACCCCATCCAGGTCACCAGTTGTTGAAAACAAGCTCTCTTCTCCGGAAGGGAGTTTTTTCTTTGCCGCTTAATCCCGTGAAAATTGTGTTTTCTTCTATATTTAGTTGGCTTTCCCCAAAAACAAAAAATTCTAAACGCCCCTCAGGAAGGAAGCAGCGAACGGAACAAAAGAAAGGAAGCGACCCAAAAGCAACAGCTTTTTTCTATTGGTTTCTGCCATAAGAAAACCGATGCGGTGCAGTTCTACGTTTAGGAAGGAAAGGCCTTAACGGTATCGGGAGAAGAATTGACCGTGAAATCTTCCAAAGGAATCCGGCAGTTCCATCCGTTCCGGATTCCCCTTTTCCCCGGACACCGGAAACCAAAGGCGGTTCCTTTGATATATACTTGCTTTTTCTATACTTTTTTGCTACCATTTCTTCACCACTAGAGGTTGTTTGTCAAAACCGGACCGACAATAGATGAAGGTGAAGTAGAGGCAGCTATCGGGGCATCTTGGGTGGAGAGGCCGAATCGATAGCTGTAGGCTCGCTTTTCATTCATGGGGGTCCGGGTATGTCCGACAAACGCCTTTTTTTAAGTTCCTTTTTCCTTCGCTCGCTTCGGCGACTATTTCCTCAATCTATAGCATCGTGGATGCTGTCTGTGTCGGTCAATATGCAGGAAGCGTAGGGTCAGCCGCTATTGCAGTGTGCATGCCTATCTGGACCATCGTTTATTCGCTCGGGTCCCTTTTCGGCATCGGCGGGGCATCCCTGATGACCGTGGCAAGAGCAAGGAAGGAAGAAAAGGAAGCGAATTCCTTTTTCACCGTCTCTTTGATCCTTGCTACGGTTACAGCAATAATAGTAGGTGCCTCTTTCCTTGTTTTCCGTAAGGAGATACTAGGCTTTTTCGGGGCCAAGAACAGTGCTGTATTGGAAGCAGCAATGGGCTATTCCCATTACATAGCTATGGCTTTGCCCTTGTTTGTGTTTGTCAATTTCCTCATGGCATTTGTCCGCAACGACCAGGATCCTGTTCTGCCAGCCGTTGCTACCGTGCTGAGTGGCGTATTCAACATCTTCGGGGACGTCTTCTTTGTCTTCGACTTCGGGTTAGGAATGGGGGCGGAAGGTGCCGGACTTGCTACGGCAATCGGACAGTGCATTACGGTTCTCATCCTTTGCATCCACTTCTTCAAGAAAAGCAGCAACCTAAGGATAAGAAAGACAGTTGGTTTCTTGAAACAGGCCAAAGAATTGCTCGGGATTGGATTATCCTCCTTTCTGCTGGACATCAGCATGGGAATACTGATTTTCCTTTTCAACAATCAGATCAATGTCCTTACGAACAAGGATGCCACAATCCTTGGCGTGTTCGGAATCATCTGCAACATGATGACGCTTGTGCAAAGCTTCTCCTATGCCGTGGGACAGGCCAGCCAACCGCTTCTTTCGGAAGCCTTCGGAAAGGAGAATACAGGACGGATAAAGAAAATCAAGAAATACGGACTTGTTTCGAGCCTTGCGGTCGGGATTTTCTTCTTTGTCCTGTTTATGGCAGACCCCACCCTTCTGGTCCGGCTTTTCATCAATACGGAAACCAATCCGGAAGCAATCGGTGTCGGGCAGAAACTCATCCGTCTTTTCTTCTTTGCTGTGCCCCTGCTTTCCGTAAATGTCTTCTACGCCTACTATTACCAATCCATGAAGCTCGCCTTGAAGTCATTCCTGGTTTCCTTCTCCAGAGGGCTTCTTTTCCCCTGCATCTTCATCTTCACCCTTCCTTTGATTCGGTTCGACTGCATTTTCCTTTCCGTTTCCTTGAGCGATCTTATTGTCTTTGCCTGCGTTCTAACCATGGAGACTGCCGGGAAGAGGAAAAACGCCTTGCCGAAAAAGCTTTGATTCCGGATTGATTAACTTGGCTGGAAGGAAACGGTTAGGAATAGCCGGGAAAGAAATGGCAGGAGCAAATGCTCCTGCCTGTTTTGTTCTACTTGGAAAGGGAGACGGAAGCGAAGAGATAGTCTCTTTCGTAGCTGACGTCAAAGCCGGAGAAGAAGTCGTACATGGTCCAGTTGTAGAAGAAGCGCTCGTACCCGTAGACTCCGTATCCGTCCTGGCAGTGGTCGGAGGTGTCGTAGCTGTCGGCAACGATCATAACGTCGTCCCCGATAGACTCGGTCCCCATGTTGTCGTAGCCGATGACGGTCTCGTAATGTCCGCCCCAGTCGTTCCAGCCGATGATGACCGGTGCACCCTTCTTGATGCTGTCTTCGATCATGTGGGAGAAGGCTTCGGACTGGAAGTAGCTGTTGTCGGTGGAATGGTCGCCGGTGTAGTGGTCATAGGTGGAATCGACGCTGATTCCGTTTATCGTAGAAAGGACGGAGAGGATCTGCTTCAGGGAAGAGCCGTGGTTTGTTCCGCTGACGCGCTTGTCCCAGATATCCGTCTCGGTAAGGCTCCCTAGCTTTCCGAGATAGTCAAGAGCCATAAGGGTGGCACAGGCACCGCAGGTGGATTCGTCCGTCTGCTGGTAAGTCTTGAAGTGGGGAAGGATCGTTCTGGTTGCCGTGTTCCCGGCGTTGTAGAAATCCTCGGTGTAGAAATAGCTGTCGCTATGGTCCCCCGAGTTCCCGTAAGCGTCTGCTCCGCCATCCGGATCCCGGTCCAGGGTTGTATTCAGGGAATTGTCTTTCCTGCTGTCCGGGTGGGAAGAGGGGACGGAATAGTTATAGAGGGAATCGTCTTCGAAAGTAAGGGAATAGACGTCTTCGCTATCCTTTTCCTTCTTGGTGACGGACTTCACCATGGTTCCGTTCTTCAGGAGAGCAGGGTTAGACAAGGAAGAAACCTTAGGGGCACTCTTGGGAACGATTGCCAGGAAGAGGTTGTCTCTTTCGTAGCTGACGTCAGAGCCGGAGAAGAAGTCGTACATGGTCCAGTTGTAGAAGAAGCGCTCGTACCCGTAGACTCCGTATCCATCCTGGCAGTGGTCGGAGGTGTCGTAGCTGTCGGCAACGATCATAACGTCGTCCCCGATAGACTCGGTCCCCATGTTGTCGTAGCCGATGACGGTCTCGTAGTGTCCGCCCCAGTCGTTCCAGCCGATAATGACCGGTGCACCCTTCTTGATGTAGTTTTCGATAGCATGCATCCCTTCTTCCGTCTCGAAATATCCGTCCAGGTTCTTCTCGCTGTCATAATGGTCGTAGGTGGATTCGATGGTGTAGTTTTCCGAATCCGCATAGTTTTTGGCAACCGCTAGAAGCTGCTTCAGGGAAGAACCGTGGTTTGTTCCTTTGGGGCGCTCATTCCAAAGGCTTTCCTCCGTAGAGTTTCCTTGAATCCCGAAATAGTTCAAAGCCGAGAGAAGAGAACATACTCCGCAGCTGGATTCATTCGTCTGCTGGTAGGTCTTGTAGTTCTGAAGAATCGTCAAAGTGGAGGTCGAAACGGCGTTGTAGAAATCATAGGAATAGAAGTAATTGTCTTCGTGGTCTCCCGAGTTCTCATAGGCGTCTGCTCCGCCATCCGGATCCATGTCCAGGGAAGAGTTGAAGCTCATCTCCTTGGTGAAGTTGCTCTTCGTATTGGCAACATCGAAAGTCGTTGTCTTCTTGTTTTCGAAAGAGACGGTATAGGTGTCCTTGAAAGTATCGGAGGCTGTTTTCTCGACCTTTGTAACCTGCTCGGAAAGAGTCTTTTCTTTTCCCGTAGTGGAAGAAGATTCAGGAAGATTATTCTTGCACCCTGTGATAAGAAAAAAAACTAAAACACTAGCCAAAATGGTCTTTTTCATTTTTTAATCCTTTAAATAGAGATGGCACTCATGAAGGCAAACAAAAAACTAAGGAAGATAATCGGTTTCCCTCTAAAAACGATGGAATGCGAGTCTATATAGTAAATGGTTTACTTTTACTACTCTCATCTGAAGTTTCATAAGTACGGGAGAAGAGTCTCCCCTTCGGCACCCATAAAAGACAAACGAGACATCACTTTCTCTAATTCGGCTTCTGACCCAGCTGTCCGTATGGCTGTTTTTCCGTTTTGATCGGTTCCGGATGGTCACGCAATGCTTCTCACATTGACGACACAGAATTAGTTTGTGATATGGAACAGAGCATTTCTGAAAATCACGATTTAAAATATATTCTTCTTTGCCTCTACATGCAAGAATTTTTTGCGCTTTTTTTGGTGTTTTCTTCAGATGCGTTTTTGTATTTGAGTTTCCACTAGGGTTTTCGAACAAAACGAAGAAAAAAAGAAAGCTGGATTCCTGAATTTTTCCACCTCTTGCTATCAAGAAAAAGCCGGGAGGGAATCCGGCTAAACATACTTTAGATTAGGAACTAGAAGAGCAGGGATATAGCCGGGCGTACTAAACGGCTGATATCAATCTTTGCTTGCTCTTTTGTCTCTTCCTTCTTTTCCGCAAAGCAGAAATAGAGGATGGAGACAAGGCCTCCGGAATAGAAATAGTTGCTGATATCGGGACGCTCGAAGCGGGAGAAGAACTTTTTATATTTGGCAGCTACTTTCTTCATGAACTTGGATACGAAATCCGTCAGGACATAGAAGAGGGACCGGCTTTTGTCGGCTTGAATCATCTTCTGCAGGGGAAGAGAAGAATCATAGAAGAAATCGATAGCGGAGTTTGCTACCTTTCCTAAAAACAGGCCTCTGGACCCATGGGAGCATTCCGAAAGAACAGGTTCCAGTTCCTTAAGGAGCTCTTCGGCCTTGATCTGGAAGAAATAGGAAAGCAGTTCTCCCTTGTCCGAGAAATTGTTGTAGAAGGTGTTTTTGGCGACAAGTGCTTTGTCGGTTATGTCCTTCACGGCAAGATCATCGTAGTTCTTTTCCTGGAGGAGTTCTCCAAGGGCTAAAGCAAGATCCCTTTTTGTCCTCAGGGTGCGGATGTCTTCCTTCTTTTCAATACCGGTTTCCATCTTGAGATCTCCTGATTTAGAAAAATTATAGCACTAGTCGGAAAGATAATAAACAACAGTCTTGAAAAATCATTCCTTTAGATATATATTACCCAAGGTTAGAAAATGGACTTAAGACCAACAACTGTGATTTTCTTCCAAAACAAAAGACTTTTGACTCGATTTCACTTATCCTAATGGAAAAGGGGGGGAGAAATGGAAAAGCAAGCAACGGCTGTACTGCCGGAAGATCGTGACCGTATAGTCTCACCGGTGATTTCCGTATCCCACCTCACCAAGGACTACAAGCAGGGGAGAGGAATCTTTGATGTTAGCTTTGATATCGGAAAGGGGGAATGCTTCGGGTTCCTTGGACCTAACGGCGCCGGAAAGTCTACTACTATCCGTCACTTGATGGGGTTCTCCATCCCGGATTCCGGTACTACGCTTCTTCGGGGCCAGTCCTCTTTGAAGAACCGGAGCATCATCATGCAGGGAATAGGATATGTCCCGGGAGAAGTCGCTCTCCCGGATATGCTGAAAGGTTCCGACGTCATCCAGGAGAATATGGCATTGAAAGGGGTAAAGGACCCAACCATGCTGAATTACCTGATGAAGGAATTCCAGGTGGACGACTCTCTCTTCTGCCGGGAGATGTCCCTTGGCACCAAGAGAAAGATTGCCATCGTCGTTGCCTTCTGCAACGACCCGGACATCATCATCCTGGATGAGCCTTCCTCCGGGCTTGATCCTACCATGCAGGATAGATTCATCTCTTTCATCCTGGAAGAGAAGAACCGGGGAAAGACGATCCTCCTGTCCTCCCATATCTTCTCCGAAGTCGATAGCTGCTGCGACCGGATTGCCATCATCAAGGACGGGAGGATCGTCTCCCGCTTCCATGCCGATGACCTGAGGCACAAGAGCCTGAAGCAGTACCATATCCTCTATCCGGACAGGGAGAAGAAGGAAGAAGCCGAGAAGGCCTTGAAAGACAAAGGATACCGGGTCGAGAATTCTTCCCTTACTCCGCTCCGCTTCTCCGTCTTCTCGGAAGACCGGGATATCAACAAGCTGCTTACGGATATACCAAGAGGGTTTACCGATTTCTCCGAAAAGAAGGAGACACTGGAGGATTATTTCATGACCTTCTATAAGGAAGACAAATCTTTTGGAGGAATCCGGTGATGGAAGAAAAAGAAAAGAAGGACGTAATCCGGGTAGATGACGTCACCAAGGATTACGGGAAAGAGAGAGGGGATTTCCATGTCTCCCTGTCCCTGAAGGAAGGAGAGACATTGGGGATTGTCGGAGAGAACGGTGCCGGAAAGACCACTCTGCTTCGCCAGATCATGGGTTTCATAAGACCGGACAGCGGATCTATCCACATCTACTCCTTCGATGCCTATAAGGATGCTGCAAGAACCAAGAGCTATATCGGGTATATCCCCGGGGAAATCAATTTCCCCGAGGTAGCTTCCGGTGATTTCTTCCTCCATGACTACGGATCCAAGCTCGGGATGAAGAAAGAGGATTTCTCCTATGCCGACGAACTGATCCAGAGGATGCAGCTAGATATCCACGCCTATCCGAAGCGGATGAGCAAAGGAATGAAGCAGAAGACGGCCATCGTCTCTGCCATCATGCTGAAAGCCCCTATCCTCCTTATGGATGAACCGACTACCGGACTGGATCCTTTGATGCGGGAAGAGTTCCTGAAGATCGTAGAGGAGCAGAAGAAGGACGGCGCCTCGATCATCATGACTTCCAATACCATCGAGGAACTAGAAAGAGTCAGCGACAGGGTCTGCTATCTTTCCGGCGGCAAGATCCTGGATGTTGTCGATGTGAAGCTGGTGAGGGAGCGGCCTTTCCGGGACTTCAAGGTCGAATTCGAAACCGGGGAGGCGGAAGAGGAATTCCGGGCGATGGGGTTTGAGATCCTCCGGAGAAAAGAAGAACTCCACCAGGATATCCTAAGAATCCGGAAGGAAGATACGGGTAAGCTCTTCGATGCGCTCAAGGGAAAACCGTTGAAGTATATCAGCGAAGAAAAATACAACCTTGCCGATTACTTCCACGAAAAACTTAAGGAGGAACAGTAAGAATGGAAAACAAAGAAATGTCGGAGATTATAGAAACCAAGGTCCCTGAAATGGCACTTCCTCCGAAGGGGAAGGACTCCGTAGACGAAAA
Source organism: Bacillota bacterium (assembly GCA_023459795.1). GTDB lineage: Bacteria > Bacillota_I > Bacilli_A > RFN20 > CAG-288 > Enterosoma. The sequence continues at coordinate 12,430 of JAEWSP010000008.1, read as the reverse complement.
GAAGAAGAAAAGGCATCTCTTTTCCTGGCCCATCTTTCTGGAGAGCCTGAAATCCAATAAGATCTGGCTTCTTATCTCCACCTTCGGAAATTCCCTCATCATCATCCTGATTATCTGCATCCTCTCCACGATCAAGATCAACTCCACAAAGGTTTCCCTGCAGAATATGTTCTCGAATGCCGATACGGAGACGACCGTGAGGACTTCCGCTATCGGTCTTTATGCCGGGTATGAGAATACGGCCGACGGCTTCCTTACCTTCGATGATACTCTGACTTCCCTTACTTCTGCGGAGAAGGAAGGCATCAGCCAGGTTCAGGATCTTTCTACCGTCTCCCAGATGACGTCCCTGAAGAAGGCTTACGACACTGTCTACTCTCTCCAGGGCGGAACAGACGAAGAGAAGGCAAAGAAGTCCAAGGCTCTGATCATGAGCCAGGCCAAGAGCACCCTGGACGGGGATAGCACGAAGACTGAAGAAGAGAAGGAAGTCCTGCTTCAGGCAATCAGCGATTTCTTCGACGAATACGAAAAGGACAAGACAAAGACCGTGGAACAGGTTCTGGTCTCTTCTATGCCTTATACCCTGACTGCCGCGGTCAGCAAGAAGGAAACCCTGACTTCAGAACAGAAGGAGAAGTCTGTCCTTCTCCTTTCTACGGCCTTCGACAGCGTCATCAACAAGAGCATGGATATCACTTCGGTCACCATTCCCAGTGCCATCGACTGGATGAGTGTTCTTTCTTCCGGCGATCTTTCTTCCTTTGTGGAATCCACCGGTTCGGAACTGAAGAAAGCATATGCTAAGGATCCCTCCTCCTATGTCTCGGATAAGACGGTGAAGGAAAATATCCTTTCCAGGAACACTCAATCTTATGTCGTCAAGGAGCTTTCCGATTATGCCTACTACCCCTACCTTCCGGATTTCGAAGTGGACTACATCACTTCCGAAAGAGGATATCCGATCACGTATGTGGACAGCGGGAAGACCAACAGCTACGGAAAAATCATCTATGAGGAGAAGGAGCTCGATACCTATGCTCCGGATCAGTTCGTCGGCGTCATCACGGACATGGGCGTGAATGCCAACATGCTCCAGAAGATGCATAAGGAGGCGATTACCGGAGTCCCTTATACGGATGAGGAAATCAGCAAGGCAAAAGAAGACAGCCAAGACAGCCTGGACAAGGCCAAGGAAGAAATTTCCAAGTTCATGGACGACTTCCTTGCCCGGGACAGCGACAACAAGAACGCCTACTTCGACGGGACTTCCCTGATTCCGTCCGCAGTCATAGACAGGGCCGTCGATACCGTCGTCGAGAATGCCAAAGTGACACTTGTCGATACCTTCAACAAGGATCACGAAGAGAAGATCGACTCCTATCTGGAGATCACGGCCAAGAACAATGATACGAAGATGACAGGGGAAAGCATGCTTTCTACCGTCCGCGGATATGCTACCGGCGGCATTGCCACCTACAACGATGCCCTGAAGGAAGCGGAGGGCAAGGAGAACTATTCCGAGATGGACAAGGTGATGGTATCTCTCGAAAAGGGGGAGACCACGGTCATGTCCCAGCTTCCCAACAAGGTCGGCCAGACACTTACGGACATGGCTACCCATAACCTTTACGGATTTGCCGTCGGCGTCGTCTCCTTCTCCATCGTCTGCGTCCTCATCCCGATGGTCTATACGATACTTCTGGCAACAAACCTCGTCTCCGGGAAGGTGGAGACGGGAAGCCTTGCCTTCACCCTCTCTACTCCGACGACCAGGAATTCCTACATCTTCACGGAAGGAGCCTATCTCTTCTTCACCGAGTTCGTGATGGCTCTTTCTCTCTTCTTGGCAACCCTGGTTTCGAGGCAGATCGCCATCGGCCTTGGAGCGACCGACCTTATCACATCCCTGACAGTCTCCAATGTCTTCTTCTACTCCTTAGGCAACTTCATGGTTACCTTGGGGCTGAGCGGTGTCTGCTTCCTCTTCTCCTGCCTCTTCGACAAATCCGATATGTCGATAGGCGTCGGAGGCGGAATCTGCATCTTCTTCTTCATCTGCTCCGTCCTCGGCCTCTTCGGATCGAAGAGCATGCCGGTCTATCTCCGCATAGACGGAATGAACACCTTCAACTATGTGACTATCTTCTCCCTCTTCGATCCGATGGCCGTCATGGATGGGGACTACAAGCTCTACTTCTTCAAGCTTCTCTTCCTGCTTGTCATTACCGGGATTACGTATACTGCCGGAAGCGTAAGATTCTGCCACAAGGACCTTCCGCTGTAGAAGAACGGAAAGACTTGAACCGCTGTGCTGAGAAGTGCAGCGGTTTTTTGGATATTAAAAAGGCTGCAGCAGCATTAGCCGTGCAGCCAAAGACAGAAAGAAGAAAAGAATACTACTTAGTGAACTCTTCCGTTTTGTCAAAGCCCCAGCCATCTGCATAATCAGCATGGTAGGTGACATTGATGATTCCGCTGTTGCAGTACACTTTCATTTCTTCGTCCCCGTCCGTGTAGGTAACCTTGTTTCCGTTCACCGTGAACGAGGGGAAAGACTGATCGACAAGGCCATCAATAACAAACTCGGCATTTCCATTGGAAGAAATCGTTAACGTAGCTTCATTTCCGATAATATCCGTTCCGGTCCAGGTTCCGACGAACTTCGGATCGATAGCAGCCGTGCTTGCAGTAACGGTCAAATCGATCGTTCCTTCGATTCCACTTCCGTCCGTAGCCTTAACCGTGATGGTGACATTTCCTTCCTTGACTCCCATGACGACACCGTTCCTGTCGACAGTCGCAACCTTGGTATCGGAAGAGGACCAGGCAAGAGTCTTGTTATAGGCATCCGTAGGAAGAACCGCAGCCGTCAAGACAAGAGAGGATAAGGCCTCCAGAGTCGTCTTTCCGTCTTTTCCGGTGAGGGTGACAGAGGAGACAGCAACCTTGGCCTTGACCGTGATCGTGCAGGTTCCCTTGATCCCGTCGCTGTTTGTGGCAGTGATCGTAGCAGTACCGGCACCGACAGCGGTCGCATAACCGTTCTCCTCATCGACAGCAGCGACATTCTTGTCGCTTGTAGAATAGGAAAGATCCGTAACGGTCGTTCCGGTAGCATCGCTAGGGGTATAGGAAGCCTTGATTCCGGTTCCCTCTCCGACAGTAAGGGAGGAATCCGTCGGGGTAAGGGTGATAGCAGTAGCCTGGATGTAACGGACAAGTCCCTCATGGGGGCCATGGCTGTGGATGGTATAGCTTCCGGCATCGGCAGTAAGGGAAAGGTGGTTCTTTTCTCCGAAGCCGAGCTGGATAGTCATCTTCGATCCATCATCCCCGGCAAAGGAATAAGCGCTGTCCCTGTAGTCGTCCAGGGTCAGGACAAAGGAATCCGTCTTTCCGGACTTCTCGAAGGATAAGGTAGCCTTTCCGGATTCGACTAGAAGGGTGACAGGGTTGCTGTTATCATCTAGCCTCTTGTAGGTGCCAAGATAGCTGCTATCTAGAGATACGGCATCCAGGACCGTGATATCCAGGGAATTGGAGACGATGCTGTTGCTGGAGGTTGCCGTAACAAAGCAGGTCCCTGCCTTCTTCGGGGTAAGGATTCCGTTGTTGTCTAAGGTAGCGACTTCCTCATTGCTGGACTTGTAGGTCAGAGCCTTGTTTGTAGCATTGCTAGGAGTGACGACGTCGGAGATTGCAAGGGTCTTTCCCATCCGGACAGTAGCAGAGGGGGAAGAGATGGAAACGGCAGTGACGTCGATCGTGGAAGGCACCTCTTCATGGGCATGGCAGTTCTTGCCGGCCATGAAAGCAATTCCGCCTAAGGAGAAGGAATAGTTCTTTCCGACGATATCGCCTGTCAGGGCAATCTGTACCTTGCTAGAAGGAGCAAAGGACTTCTCCATGAGCTTAAGGTTCTTGGAAGAGATAGAAGCCTTGACTTCGGCAGTGATATCAAGCTCCGTCCAGTTCTCTCCGTCGTTGGAGGTCCTGAGAAGGATAGAGGAGATATGGTTCTCGTTGGTCTTATGGGCTTCGTAGTAGAGTCCGTAGTAGAAGGAGAGGGAACTGACCTGCTGGTCGGAGAAATCGAAGGAGAGGATGGAAGAGTCATGGGAATCCTGGCGTAACGGATCCAGGATCAGGGTATTGCCCGAGAACAGATCCGAGATCTTCAGTCCGGCAGCACGGAAATCGGCACCCTTTGCCGTTACGGAAAGAGGAAGGGTGTTCTGGATGCTGTTGGCGACGCCGACATTCTCGCCGCTAAGCCCGGTGACGGGAAGGTCATAGACAACACCCGTCTTGTCCTGGGCCTTGAGAGGATTGACGACGATATCGATCTCATTGGACTTCACGCCGGTATCTTCCCCGTTGGCACCATCGGCAACGGCGTAGATCTTGCAGGCCCCGGCCTTGTTCCCGGTAACGATCTTTTTTCCGTAGGTGAAGCTGGACTAAATAGAGGCAACAGAATCATCGGAGGAATGCCAGGTCAGATGCTTCTTGTTGGCATTATCGGGGAGAATGGAGGAAGGAAGCAATTCGTCCGTCTTCTCGATATCGAGAGTGATGGTGTTGTTTGCAAGGATGCTAGGATCAAGAGGGGCAATCGTTACGGCAGTAGGATAGACGTCCTAAACAGGAGCCGAAAGTCCCTTGTACTGCCAGTACGGAATAGTGTTGTCGGCATTGGGAGCAGTCGGAAGATCGATGTTGGGATCGGTAGTTCCGAACTGGCTGAAAGCGACCTTCACGAAGTCCTTGTCATCGCTGAGGGACTCGAAACCGGTGATGCTGGAGAAATACCCTTCGTCGTTGAGGGTGATGATTGCAAACTCCAGCTGGTTGTTCCAGGCAAACTGGAAAAGGGTCTTGTTGAGGCTGGCCATAATGGTCTCGTCCGAAAGCATGTAGGCGCCGTCGATGTAATCCAGGCCGCCGGCCTTGATTCCGGCACTGAGGAAAAGGGACATATCGAAATAGGTGCAGCCAAGGAAAAGATCCGAATCATGTTCGCCCAAGTGGAGCCAGGCTTCGACCGGATGCGGATTGGAATCATCCGGATTGAAATGCAGGTAGCTCTTGCCGTCATATTCATGGTAGAAGAGGTAATCCTTGTCTCCGCTATCCGCGGCATTGCCGTCGCTGACGATGGTATAGCCGTTGTAGTAGTACTCGCTTCCGTACTCTTCCATGGCTCCCTTTTCGCCCATATCGTTCTTATAGACCATATCATAGGCGGCCGTCATATTGGAATAATCCTTGCCTAGGGCTTCCGTGTATCTTTCTTCCGGAGTCTTTGCCGGTTCTAAAGAGGAAGAAGAGGAGGAGGAATCGGAAGAAGTCTTGGAAGAGGAGATAGAAGTCTTATCCTTGGAAGTGGAGGAAGTCTTGGCACTGGAAGAGGAAGAAGAATCGGAGGAGGAGGCGGAAGAAGAAGGGATGGTATCCTTCTTGCAGCCTACGGCAAGAAGGGAGACGAGGACAGCGGCAGAAAGAACGAGCAACGGTTTTCTGGTTTTGATTATTAATTTCCTTTATCAGTTATAGAGACACGCCTGGATCAAGAAGCAGGAAGGATCTTCGTTATAGGCAAAGGCGATAGCAACCGTCTGGTCTTTGGATATGGCCTGGTAGTATTCCCCGTCGTCGTTCTGCTGCTTTGTAACGGTATATTGATTCGTTTCCAGCAGTGCCTTGTAGGAGAGGGTGTAGTCTGGATTATCGGAGAAGCAGGAGACCTGGATGGCTTCTACGTTCTCAGAGATTTTTCCTGTCGCATAGCTATAGTAATCGGCATTCGGATGCGGAATATCCTTTCCGCCGAGAACGGACTGGACTTCCTTTTCCGGCCAAGTGCTTTGCTTGTCGAAGTAAAGATAGCAGCTGAAGTAGAAGTCATCGTCCTTCAATAGATAGGTCAGGGCAAGGATGGAATCGACATCCGCTCTTGTCATTGCCTGGGAGGAAGCATCTCCCGTTCTTACGGTGTAGCCTTTATGCATGAGGATGAGGGAGTAGCTTTCCAACGGATTCTTCATCTGGTATTTGCTGCAGCAGACTTCGCAGGTGGAGATTCCGTCTTCTTCCGTGACCCGGCTGGAATAACTATCGGCCGGAAAGACCGGAATCAGGGAACGGTACTGCCCGACTGCCAGAAAGAGATTGCTGTCCGTCTCCTCATCGAAGAGTGAGGCGGGTTTCGTGGAAGAGGAGGGAGACACCGGCCCGGAAGAGGAAATGCCGGAAGAAGAAACGGGCGAGCTAGAGGAGATCCGGGAAGAAGCATCGGGAGGAGTCCCCTTGCAGGAGGAGAGAAGAAGAAGCGAGGCGAGAATGAGGTTTCGACATCTTTTTGAATTCATTTATTTTCCCCTTGACCGGTTAATTATATCCTTGGAAAATAGGAATATTAAACATTTTCGGAAAATATGTAACTTCAATCCTCCACCTTTACCCGGGAAGTTTTTGTATTATAATGGTGAAGGTTAATTAACGGAGGACAAACCATGATTAAATTAGTTCTGATCCGCCATGGCGAAAGTGAGTGGAACAAACTCAATCTTTTCACCGGCTGGACGGATGTCGAGCTTTCCGAAAAGGGTGTCGAAGAAGCCATCAACGGCGGCAAGCTTCTTGCCGAGGCCGGCTTCAAGTTCGATATCTGCTACACTTCCTATCTGAAGAGAGCCATCCATACCGCCGAGCATGTTCTCGATGGTGTTGACTGCAACTACATCCCGCTCATCAAGGACTGGCATCTGAATGAACGTCACTATGGCGCTCTCCAGGGACTCAACAAGGCTGAGACTGCTGCTAAGTACGGCGAAGAACAGGTCCATCAGTGGAGAAGATCTTTCGACATTGCCCCGCCTGCCCTCGAGGAAGACGACAAGCGCAACCCGGCCAACCAGGATGCCTACAAGAACGTCGACAAGAAGGAGCTTCCGCTTACCGAATCCCTCAAGATCACGATCGATCGTGTCGTTCCTTTCTACAACTCTACCATCGTTCCGCTTATCAAGAGCGGAAAGAAGGTCCTGATTGCTGCCCATGGCAACTCCCTCCGTGCCTTAGTGAAGTATCTCGACAACATCAGCGATGACGCTATTGCCGGAGTCAACATCCCGACCGGTGTCCCGCTTGTCTATGAACTCGACGATAAGACCCTGAAGCCGATCAAGCACTACTATCTTGGCGATCAGGCCAAGATTGCTGCCAAGATCAACGCCGTCAAGAATCAGGATTCCGTCAAGAAGTAGGCTTTGGCTAGCTTGGCCCCGGCACATACCTGCTGGGGCCTTTTGTTTTCCAGATAGGGGGAGAAGAAATGGAAAAATCCTTTGCCGTCCGCGGGGACATCGCCTATGCGGATGTAGACGGGAAGATGCAGTACTGCCCGGATTCCTTTTTATTGGTAAAAGGCGGGAAGTGCCAGGAAGTCGTTTCTTCTCTTTCCCGAGAAGAGAAGGAGCTTCCTCTTTACGGCGGAGAAGGAAGACTTGTCCTTCCCGGCCTTATCGATCTCCACGCCCATAGTAGCCAGTACGCCTATCACGGACTTGGCGGAGACTGCGAGCTATTGGAATGGCTGAAGATCCACGCCTTCCCGGAAGAGGCTAAATTTTCCGATCTTTCCTATGCCCGGAAAGCATATTCTCTTTTCGTAAGGGATCTTAGGAACAGCTTCACGACAAGAGCCTGTCTGTTTGCTACTCTCCATGTGGATGCTACCTTGGAACTTATGGAACAGCTGGAGAAGGCCAAGCTTCCCTGCTATGTAGGGCTTGTCGAGATGGATCAGAACTCTCCCGACATCCTGCGGCAGAAGAATGCAGCCTCGGCTTTATCCGATACGAAGCTTTTCCTTTCCCGTGCTTCCTCTTTCAGACTGGAAAAGCCGATCCTAACCCCTCGGTTTGCTCCTTCCTGCGACAGCGAGCTTTTGGAAGGGCTAGGGAGGATCAGCGAAGAAGAAAATGTTCCCGTCCAGTCCCATCTGGACGAGAACCCTTCCGAAATCTCCTTCGTCCATGATCTTTTCCCGGAAGAGGAGAACTACAGCGAAGTCTACAACACCCATCACCTTTTCGGCGAAAAGGTGAAGTGCGTGATGGCACACTGCATCTACCAGAACGAAGAGGAACTGGAGCTTCTGAAGAAGAGAAATGTATATGTCGCCCATTGCCCGGAAAGCAACCTGAACGTGGAAAGCGGCATGGCACCAATCCGGAAATACCTGGATAACGGTATCAAGGTAGGACTGGGAAGCGATGTGAGCGGTGGAAGCAGCCTGAACCTCTTCAAGGCGATGGAACAGGCGATGCAGGTTAGCAAGATGGTACAGAGATATCTGGATCCTAAAGCAAGGTTCCTTTCCAGCGAGGATGTCTTCCGTATGGGAACGCTCTATGGCGGAGCGTTCTTCGGAAAGGCCGGAAGTTTTGCCAAAGGATATGAAGCGGATATCCTCGTAATCGATGATTCCAGGCTTTCCACGACCTGTAAGGCGGGCTTGAAGGACCGTCTGGAACGTTTCCTCTACTGCGGGAAGGAAGAAGACCTCAAGGAAAAATTCGCAGGCGGGGAAAGAATCCAGCTCGGCGCATAAAAAGGGGCTGAAAAAAGTATCTTTTCCGCTATAATGGAATAGGTATAAAAGGAGATTAAACAATGGTTACCATTACCATGAAGGGATTAGGCGACATCGTTGTCGAGATGGACTATAAGGATGCTCCGAATTCCTGCCGCAATTTTGTTGCTCTTGCCCGCAAAGGCTTCTATGACGGACTGATTTTCCACCGTGTCATCAAGAACTTCATGATCCAGGGCGGAGATCCTACCGGCACTGGTATGGGCGGACCTGGCTATTCCATCAAGGGCGAATTCTCCCAGAACGGCGTCAACAACAAGCTTTCCCATAAGCGAGGCGTCCTCTCCATGGCTCGTTCCATGGATCCGGATTCTGCCGGAAGCCAGTTCTTCATCTGCGACCATGATGACGGATTCCTCGACGGACAGTATGCCGCCTTCGGAAAAGTCGCTTCCGGCATGGAAGTCGTCGACAAGATTGCCTCCGTCGAAAAGAACGGCGAAGACAGACCTCTCGTCGATGTCGTGATCGAGAAGATGAGTGTCTCCAGCGACGAACCGGTCGAAGATCCGCTCGTCATCAAGGACTAATGGTCTATTGCTACTTCGGCCCCGATATCGGAGTCTCTGAAGCCAAAGCAAAAAACGACATCCGGGCATCCCAGAAAGGGGATTCTCCGGATGTTCTTTCTTATGACGGCTATAACTGCCTGGTGCAGGATGCGGTAGCGGAGGCAAGCTCCCTTTCCCTTTTCGGGGACAGGAAGACCATCCTCTTCACCAATGCCTACTTCCTCTCTACTTCCGAGAAGAAGACCAAAGGTACTATCAAGGAATCCGATCAGGACTACAAAGGGCTTATTTCCTATCTCCATAATCCGGAGCCTTCTTCCGATCTTTATTTCATAACGGAAGGAAACCTGGATAGCAAGAACGAAGCCGTTCTTGCTATGAAAGAGGAAGCAGCATCCTTTGTAAACTGCACGGAGATGAGCGAAGATGATTTTGTTTCCCTTGCTTTCCAGAAAGCAAAAAGCGAAGGAAAGGGAATCGAGCGGGAGGCTGCAAGCCTTCTCTTCGACCGGACGTCTACCAAGGTCTACGGGAAAGCACACGGAAACTACCTCCTCTTCTTAAACGAACTGGACAAGCTGCTTACCTATTCGGAGAAGGTAAGCCTGGAGGATGTCCGGCTTCTGGTGCAGAAGCCTTTGGAAGACAACCTCTTCGAGATTGTCTCCGACCTTCTCCTGAAAAAGACGGGCCCCGCTTTACGGGTCTACCAGGACCTGCGGAAAGCCGGTTCCCTTCCCCTTCAGATCCTTCCGGCCATGGCTAGCCAGTTCCGCTTCATGGCGCTTGTGAAATACCAGATGGAGAACGGAAACCAGAACGAGGAGTCGATTGCCAGGGAAATCGGGAATACGACCAAGGGCCGGATCTACTATACGAAGAAGGAAATCCGGTATGTGTCCTACAAGACGTTCCTGGAGATCCTCGCAGACCTCGGGGAAATCGAAGTCGGCATGAAGAAGAAGCAGGACAACGGGGACCAGCAGATGGAGCTGTTCCTCCTTACCTTCCAGGAAAGATATCTCCGCTAAAAAACCGCAGGCGTTTGCCTGCGGTCTTTCTTTTCCGATGGAAGAACTACTTGGCTTCCGGCTTCTTGTCCATAGCGGCGACCTTAGCCATAAGGTGGGACTTCTGACGGGCGACAGTATTCTTGTGCTCGATTCCCATCTTGACGGCCTTGTCGAGGTTAGCTTCGGCGATCTTGACAAGCTCGTTAGCCTTCTTCTCGTCTCCGGCGGCGACAGCGACTTCGACATCCTTGACGGAATGTCTCATCATGGACTTGAAGGCAGCGTGAGCCTTGCGGTTTCTCTCTCCGATCTCGATTCTCTTCTTCTGCGACTTGATGTTTGCCATATTTCTATTCTCCTTGTTATTTTCCTGCTTATTGCAGCAAGAAGTAGTATAGCAAAGAGGAAAAATGGATACAACAGAAGAAATCAAAAAACGTTTACTTATATTATAAAAACGAATAGAATGTAAACATGTTCAGTTCTAATCTTGCTTACTTGAGGATGCAGAAGGGGATGTCCAGGAGGGAACTTGCAAAGAAGTGCTCCCTTTCTCCGATGGCTATTTCCTATTACGAGGAAGGACTTAGGAGGCCGGGTATTTCCATTACCCGGAAACTGGCTGCGGCTTTGGGAGTCGGGATGTCGGATTTCCTGACAACTTACGATCCTACTTCCCTTTCTTTCGAGCATGGGGATCTTGTTTCTTCCTCCGTTCCAAAGACGGAAAAGGAATTCCGCAGGGTTGCACTCGAGGATTACATTGCCCGCTTCCTCCAGACCGCACGGCTGGTCGGAAAGACAATCCCTGTCTTTCCCCTCGCCATCTCTTCCCCATCCAGGGAGAAGGAAGGGGAAGAGATAAGGAAGAAGCTTTCCTATCCGAAGAACGGCCCTGCCCTTTGCCTCCTTCCCCGTTTGGAAGAGATGGGAATGATTTTGGTTCCTTACCTTGCAAGGGACGGGAAAGAGGAAATATACCTAGGAAAGGCGGGTAAGTATTCCTATCTTGCCTTTCCTAAAGAGTGGAATCCCCTGCTTCTTAGGAGAACAACCGCTCTCCGGCTTTCCCTTCTGTTTTTCGGGAATACGGAAGGCGGGGATTCCTTCCTTCTTCCGCATGCGGATTGCCGGAATGCTCTCGGGCTTCGGGGAAGAAATATGGACTCCTCCCTTCTTTCTTTCCTTTCCCAGTACCAGATCGAAGAAGAAACCCTGAGGAAAACAGCTTCCTCTCTTCTTCTTCCCCTTTCCGGAGGGGAAAACGGAGAAGCAGAATCCTATCCCAGGCTGGAACAGCCTCTTCTTTTCTCTTTTCTTCTTTCCCAGGCCCTTCAAAGAGGGTTAATCGATGAGGACAAAAGGAGGGAACTGGCCTACGGCCCCTGTCTTGATAAGTCCTCCCTTTTAGTCCATAATAGCTAATGAAACGAGGTATATATATATGGAATACAATTCTTATATCGATCATACTCTCTTAGCTCCGGATGCCACGAAGGCCCAGATCGAGAAGATCGTCCAGGAAGCCAAGGACAACCATTTCAAGAGTGTCTGCATCAATCCTTCCTGGATTCCGCTCTGCAGCAAGGAACTGAAGGGAACCGGTGTGGATGTCACTACGGTCATCGGATTCCCGCTTGGCGCCACTTTGATGGCTTCCAAGATCAGCGAAGCCAAGGAAGCAATCTTCGAAGGCGCCGACGAACTGGATATGGTGATCAATGTCGGCCGTCTCAAGGATCATGACGACAACTATGTCGAAAGAGAGATCCGGGAGCTGAAGAACGTCTGCGGAAAGAAGACCCTCAAGGTCATCATCGAGACCTGCCTTCTTACCGATGAGGAGAAGGTGAGAGCCTGTCAGCTTGCCAAGAAGGCAGGGGCCGACTTCGTGAAGACCAGCACCGGTTTCTCCAAGGGCGGGGCTACCGTCCATGATGTCGAACTCATGCGGAAGACCGTCGGACCGGAGATGGGCGTCAAGGCCAGCGGCGGAGTCCGTACCAGGGAAGAGATGCTGGCTATGATCAAGGCCGGCGCAACCCGTATCGGGACTTCCCATGGCGTCGATCTGATGAAGGAAGACAAGTAGAAGAACAATAAGCCTTCTCCATAGATGTAGTGAACCCCTAAACTTGGACTTTAGAAACATCATACTGCACTGGCATACCAATTGGATAGCACCTCATGAGGTGCTATCCAATTTAATTTCCGCTGGATCCTCTTTGTGTTCCACCAGAGGA
>JAEWSP010000007.1 GCA_023459795.1 Bacillota bacterium | reverse complement strand
TTCCATCCGGAAGGAGATTTCCTCTTCCGGTTTATCGGCTTTTGTTCCCGGCGAAGAGAAACGGCGTCTGGGCCAGGCATATGTAGCCGGTCTTCTAGGAGAATAGGAAGAGGGCTTATGCCTTTTTTTTTCAGGCCTTAGGAAAAACGGGTTTTCCTGTTATACTATAAGAGAAATACAGGAAGAGCGGAGGAAGAGAGCAAAGTACTCCTTCCTTTCCCGGAAAGGAGAAACAACCAGTGGAAAACACAGGAAAACGGAAAATAAGAAAAATACCTTATAAAAGCCTTCTTCTAATATTCTTCGGCTCTTTGATTACTGGATTCAGCAATAGCTGTTTCCTGATTCCTTTCGACATCGTCAAAGGCGGCATGACCTCCATTGCCATGATCCTCTCCAAGGTCTGCCTCCCTCTTTTCAATATGGAGACCACCGACTTCTTCCTGGCCGGTCTCAATGTCCTCTGCTGGATTGTTGCCTTCTTCTTTGTCGGGAAGGATTTTGCCTTCAAGAGCCTTCTCGGAACAATCCTCTATCCGCTCTTCGTTATGCTGTTCACCAGAATCGGTATGGTAAACAGGATCGGTCTCTATTCCTTCTTCGAAACCGGGGATGAGACAGCGAAACTGATTCTTCTGGGCCTTGCCGGAGGAGTCCTTAACGGTATCGGCCTTGCCCTCTGCTTTACGGGAGAGGGAAGCACGGGAGGAAGCGATGTGCTTAGCGTATTGCTTGTGAAGTTCACCAATATCCGGCAGGGCCTTGCCTCCCTTGCCATCGATTCCGTAATCATCCTGATCGGCTTTGCCGCTTACCAGGACTGGGGCAAGCTTCTCGTCGGTGTGCTTACGGCAGCTATCTCGGCCGAAGCCCTCAAGCTTCTCTACGGAAGAGTGGAGACCATCTATGTCATCAACATCATCTCGGACGCCAAGGAGAAGATCCGGTCCTATGTCTCCGATACCCTCCATACCACCTGCACCTTCGATACCGTCGAAGGCGGCTACTCGCGGACAAATAAGACGAAGACGAACATCATCCTCAGCTACAAGGACATGAGGAGCCTCCTTCTTGCCATGAAGGGGATCGACCCCCAGGCAATGATCTCCGTCTATGAGGCCAGCCAGGTACAGGGCGGGATGTTCGAACCCCTCCGGAAATAAGAAGGAAGCACTTGACAGCGGGAAGAAGGGAAATTCCCTCCTTCCCGTTTTCTTTTTCACTTCTTTGCTGGTATCCTATAAGGAAAGAGGTAAAACATGAAAGAAATCGGAATAGAAGAACTGCAGAAGGAAAGAGAAGAATACGAAGGAGAAGAGAAGAATACTCTGATGCGGCATGTCCTGTCCCACAGCGGACTAGGACAGTCTGTCCTATCCCAGGACCGTTCCCGGGAAAGCCAGTTTGCCTTCAGCGAAGAGATAGAGACACTTCCGGCTACGGACCAGAAGAAGTCCGGACGGTGCTGGATCTTCTCCGCTTCCAACCTCCTAAGGGAGATCATCGCCAAGAAAGCCAACATCGAAGGCCAGTTTGAGATCAGCCAGAACTATATTTCCTATTACGACAAGCTGGAGAAGTTCAACTACCAGATGGAAGGAGTGATCACCCTCCTCCTTACCGGGGAGAAGAAGGATTCCAGGAAGATGGCTTTCCTGCTTGCAGGGGTGGGAGACGGCGGGCAGTGGGATATGTATGCCGACATCGTGAAGAAGTATGGCATCGTCCCTAAGAGCGCCTTCCCGGAGACGGCACAGTCCGAGAACACCAGGGAATCGACGATGTTAGGGAATGCAATCCTCCGTTCCTTTGCCGCCGACTGCTACAAGGCCATGGAAGAGAAGAAAGGGGAAGAAGAACTCCGGGGCCTGAAGAAGAAGGCGATGGAGAAGATCTACGTCCTCCTTACCGACTCCTTCGGACTTCCGCCCCAGAAGTTCGACTTCGTCTACAAAGACAAGAAGAAGGTCCTGCACCGGGAGAAGGATATGACTCCTCTTTCCTTCCACAAGGAATATGTCGGAGAGGAACTGGACCGGTTCGTTTCCGTAATCCAGGCGCCGACTGCGGACAAGCCTTACAACAAGACCTACACGATCGAGCTTGTTGGGAACGTCGTCGGCGGGAAGAAGATCACCCATCTGAATGTCTCCATGGACCGGCTTGAGGAACTGATCATCCAGCAGCTGAAGGACAAGCAGATTACATGGTTCGGAAGCGATGTTTCCTACTTCCGGAACCAGACGGAAGGCCTCTGGGACGAAGGCGCTTTCGACTACAGGACTCCCTTTGACGCAGACCTCAGGTTCGACAAGAAGGATATGCTGGATTTCCACCACGCCGCTATGAACCATGCCATGGTCATCACAGGCGTTGATCTCCCAGAAGGGAAACCGACGAGATGGAAAATCGAGAATTCCTGGGGAGGAGCCATCGGCAAGAGCGGATACTTCGTCTTCACGGAAGACTTCTTCCGGGATTTCGTCTACCAGGCGGCTATCGACAGGAAGTACCTGAACGAGGAAGAACTCCAGGCTCTCAAGAAAGAACCTGTCCTTCTTCCGCCGTGGGATCCGTTCGGAACGCTTGCTGACTAGAACAAAAAACAGGAGGCAAGAAGCCTCCTTTTTTTATATATTGAAAGTATTCTTCTTAGGTAGCAACTTCCTTTTAGATGCCAGGATAGTATCCTTCTGCCAGGACGTTCTTGATGAACGCCTTCATGGAAGGAAGGTCTTCCTTGTAGGTCATACCGAACCACTGGTCTTCGTTCTGGTAAGCCTTCACGGTGG
Organism: Bacillota bacterium; assembly: GCA_023459795.1. GTDB lineage: Bacteria > Bacillota_I > Bacilli_A > RFN20 > CAG-288 > Enterosoma. Next base: position 12,656 of record JAEWSP010000007.1, on the reverse strand, counting down.
CTGTCTTCTTCTCCATGCACTTTCCGACGACGTCCGGAAGGAGGTACTCATCCTTGAGGAGGTTAGCGGACTTCTCGAAATCCTTGAAGCCATCGTCCAGGATATCGATGAATTCCGGGGTCAGTCCCCAGAGGTTCATCGAAACCGGGGTCTTTCCGGAAAGAATCTGATCCTTTCCGCGGTAGTTGCAGAATCCCTTGCTGTCGATTGCGTGGACTTCCTCGATATCCTTAAGCATTCCGTTTTTGTCCAAAGTGCAGACGCCTCTGGTGACGGTGCCGTTCGGGCTTAAGGTCTTGCCAAGCTCATAGGCAACCATGGCATACTTGCCCGGCTCAGCATGGGAGAGGTGCTCCTGGATTTCCTTGAAAGCATGGGGTCCGTAGTAATCGTCGGCATTGATGATGCAGAACGGGTTATGGACGACTCCCCTGATGGCAAGGATGGCATGTCCGGTTCCGAAAGGCTTGGTTCTTCCTTCCGGCATATGGTCCGTATCCTGGAGGACATAAGTCGTCTTCATGCGCTTCTCGAGACGGAAGCCGATCTTCTTCTTGAATTCGTCCTGGATTTCCTTGCGGAGGATGATGACGACATCGGAGAAGCCGGCCTTCTTGGCATCATAGACGCTGAAGTCTAGAATACCCAGTCCGTCCTCCGTGATCGGAGTTGCCTGCTTGAGTCCTCCGAAACGGCTTCCCATACCAGCAGCCATAATGACGAGCGTTGTTTCCATAATGTGTTACCTCTTTTTATTTTTCAAAAAAGAATAAGAAAGAAAAGCTGCCGAAGAGCAGCTCCGTCAACCTAATAGAAAGTGACCATCTCCGTCTGGTAGGAACCGAAAAGCCCTACCTTCTGCTTGGAACGGATCAGAAGCTTCAGCTTCCTCTTCTCCCCTTCGGCATGTTCGCCGATTAGGAAAAGGGAAGACAGGTTCCTGTCCGGCTTATAGACCAAGGCAAGCATTCCTTCCGAAACCTTCGCCTTGCTGAAGGAACGGGTATAGAAGGAGCAGATATCGAAATGGTATTCCGTTCCCTTCTTGATACCGGAGGCCTTGATGTCCTTGGGATCGATATTGAAGACAGAGAGGATGTCTTTTCCGGTCTTTACGTCTTGCTCCAGGGTCTTCGTGATGATATCCGCGGCTGTCTCAGGCTTGAAGGGGTTGCTGTTCTTGTCGCATCTCCTCCAGAGGTAGTCGATGATGTTTGCACAGCACAAAAGATTCGTCCTCGTCTCGTACATCGTCTTTCCGAGGTCTTGTTCGTCCATGTCCTAAGGTCCTTAGAAATCTTCGACCATCTCGGTCGGGAAGCTGTGGAACAGCTTCTTCTTCTGGGTGATCTTGATGATCGGAACGATCTTGTTCTCTCCAGCAAAAAGGAAGAGGAGGAACCACTTCGTCTTGGCATCGTAGCAGACGACGAGGCTGCCCTTGCTGAGCATCTCCCCTTTTTCATCCGCTGCCGTGAAGTCCACGCAGTCGACGGAATATTCCTGTCCGCGGCGGAGTCCTAGATGTGCCTTGTCCGAAACCTGGTAACGGGAAAGAAGGGAATCTCCGGTCAGGAGATCCTTCGTCAGGATCTTCACCTGGACGGACTTGCTTCCTTCCGGCTTGAACACGGGATGGACCTTGGCATATTTGCTCCAGCAGTAGTCCACAATGTTCTCACAGGTCATGAGATTCGTCTGGGTCATGTATTCGTCTTGTTTTTCTTCCATAAGCCTTCACTCCTCTGTTAAATGATATTATAGCAAAAGCCGATAACTAAAGGAAAACGAATCGTAATTAAAAGCGATTTGGAAGGCCGATGGGGAAAGGCGGTTTTTGCTGATGGAGATCAGGGAATGACGGATGCCTGGTAAACGGAATGGACTATTCTCCGGGAGTTCTAGATAAGGTCGATAAAGTGGATTGGAAAGGAATAGAATACATGGGCTTGTTGCAAAGGGGGCTTTATGAAATACTGCACGAAATGCGGACATTAAATGGAAGACGAAGATACTTTCTGCCCTTCCTGCGGGGCAAGGGTCTCCGATAGGAAAGATATTTCTGTTTCTTCTTCTCCCTCCTATCCTTCTTCTTCCTCTTCCGGTTCCGCAGCGTGGATGGCAAATATTCCGTAAAGCATCCAGGTTTGTTCGCCCTTTTATTATTTTCCTTTTTGTTGCCATTTTTGGAACTGTTATCTTTTTTGTGTACCGCAATAACCAGAACGAAGCCTTTAACAACGGAAACAATCAAGGCAATGCAGGACTGGTAGTAAAGAAAAAGCCAACATTATCGGTTACGAACCAGGAACTTGGGACGGAAATCAAGTTCGATCTGCACGCAAATGATGATTACGATTATGTTTCTGCAAGCTATGATCTTCTGGATTCCTCCAAAAACATTCTCGATTCCGAAGAAATGCACTGGACTGTCCTAAGGGCTGGGTACGATTACTACAAAACAGTAAGCCTTGGAGATTATCTTTTCCAGTGTACAAGGTTTCCTATAGAGTAACGGATTATAGGTAGTCTTCATTGTCCTTTTCTGTGACTGCAAAGCAGAGAAGATAAAAGGTTTCTTTTTGCCGTATAATTAAGGCTGACCCAGGAGGAGAGAAATCATGGAAAAAGAGAAGATGAAGTCCTTGATTGATCCTTCTTTCCTTTTAGGGATTGCCCACCGCGGACTGTTTGGGAAAGGCATCCCGGAGAATTCCAGGAAAGCCTTCCAGCATGCAATCGACAACTGTTTGGCTTTTGAACTGGATGTCCATCTGACAAAAGACGGAAAGACTGTCGTTTCCCATGACAGCGACCTTTTCAGGACAACGGGGAAGAAGGGATCCATCGAAAAACTGACGCTGGAAGGAATCCGGAAGGACTACTCTCTTTCGGACGGAGAGAGCCTTCCTACGTTAGGAGAAGCCCTATCTCTTTGGAACAACCAGAACGGAATCGTATTGGAGCTTAAGCCAAAGCATAACGCAGCCTATCTTTCCAAAGCGGTCCTGGAAGAAATCTCCGGATATGACAAAAAGAAGGTCCTGATCATCTCCTTCTCTCCCCTTGCTCTCCTTCCTTTCCAAAAGAAGTACAGAACCCTTCTCCTTGTCGGAAAAGAACATCCTTCCTTCTTCTTCTTCCGTTTCCTCTTCGACGGATTGGATCTGGGAAAGAGCTTTTCCTCGGACAAGAAGACAATCCGTTACAGCCGGAACCACTTCGTCTCCTACTGGACCGTAAAGAACGAAGAAGAGATGAAGAAGCTTCTTCCTACCTGCACTACCCTGACCTTCCAGGAAATGGACCATAAGATCGTGAAGGAAGCCTTGCGGGAAAAGAACAAGCTTCTCTAGAAGGGAGAAAACAGACCATGGAACAGGACCGGTATACGAGGAGCGAGATGCTGATCGGAAAAGAAAAGCAGGATGCCTTACGGCATAAGCGGGTCGCCGTATTCGGACTCGGCGGTGTAGGAGGATATGCCGTGGAGTCCCTGGCAAGAGCCGGGATAGGAACCTTGGATCTCTTCGACGGGGATACTTTTTCTTTCTCTAACCTCAACCGCCAGATACTGGCAACGGAAAAGACTGTCGGCAGGAAGAAGACGGAGGTAGCCAAGGAGAGAGTCTGGGAGATAGATCCTAATACTGCTGTGAATCTCTACGACCTGTTCCTCCTTCCCGGGAAGGAGGAAGGGATACCTTTCTCCTCCTTCGACTACATAGTCGATGCCATCGATACGGTCTCGGCAAAGATCCTTCTTGCCAAGAAGGCCAAGGAGTTCCATATTCCTCTTATATCCTGCTTGGGCTGCGGAAGAAGGCTGGATCCTACCAAACTGAAGATAGGAGATGTCTTTGCTACTTCCGGCGACCCTCTCGCAAAAGTCCTGCGCCACGAACTGAGAAAAGAAGGGATCGCTTCCCTTAAGGTATGCTATTCCGAAGAACCGCCTGCTCCTGTTCTCTCTTCCTCGACGGAGCCTCTTCCCCCGGGAAAGAAGAGCGTTCCAGGCTCTATGGTATTCGTCCCCGCAACCGCCGGGATCCTGATCGGATACGAAGTCGTGAAAGACCTCTTGGATGGAATGAAATAAACTAAACCCGTTTCGATTAACAGAAGTTGCTATACAAAAAAGAGAGGATTCCTAAAAAGGAATCCTCTTTCTTTTCTACTACTTATTTGAATCAGCAGGCTTTGCTTCGACAGGCTTAGATTCAACAGGCTTTGCTTCCACAACGCCTGTCCCTAAGAGGCTGTTAAGGGAAGAGACGAAGGATTTCTTGTCTTCGATCTCATAACCTTCCAGTAGCCGTGCCTCTTCATAGAGAAGAGGTCCGTAATTCTTGATTCTTTCGTCGTTCCCGCCTTCTCCAAGCATCGACTTGAAGATCGGGGAATCCGGATTGATCTCGAGCACCTTCTTCGCCTTGGGAGCCTCTTCCGGAGTGGCACCCGGTTGCTTGCTCATCACATGCTCCATGTTCATACTGACACCGGCCTTGGTTGCGATGGCAACCGGGCTTTCGGCAAGATCCAGGGAGAAGCTAACTCCGTCGACCTTTCCGGCAAGGGATGCCGTTAGGTCATCGAGGATTCTCTTGTTCTTGGATACAAGGTCATCGATCTTGGCCTTGTCGTCCTTGCTGATCTCCGTATTCTCTTCGGCGATGTTCTTGAACTCGTGCTGCTTGTAGTCCCGCATGGAGAGGAGAGTGAATTCATCGATATCCTGATCCAGGAAGAGGACATCCTTCCCGTTCTTGCGGAAGGCTTCCATCTGCGGAAGCATCTTGATCTCGTCTTCCGTCTTTCCGGAAGCATAGTAGATGAATTTCTGGTCCTTGCCCATGGCAGTGACGTAGTCATTGAGGGAGATCTTTTTCGTATTGTCCTTCTCGTTCCTGAGGTCGGAATAGATCAATAGATCCTGCAGGGAATCCTTCTTCATTCCGTAGGTGGAATAGATACCGAACTTCAGGTAATTTCCGTATTCCTTGAAGAAATCGCTGTATTTCTTCGGGTCGTTCTTCAACAGATCCTTGAGCTTCTCGAGAAGCTTGGTCTCGATAGCCGAAGAGATCCGGTCCATGGCAGGAGACTTCTGGAGCATCTCCCTGGAGATGTTCAGTGGGAAGTCCTCGCTGTCGACTAGTCCCTTGACGAACTTCAGGTAATCCGGAATCAGGGCCTTGCACTTGTCCTGGATGAAGATCCCCTGGCTATAAAGGGCGAGGCCTTTCTCATAGTTCTCGCTGTAAAGATTGTATGGGGCATGGGAAGGGATAAAGAGCAGGGCGGAATAGTTGGCTAAGCCTTCTGCCTTGACATAGACGGAGATAAGCGGATCTTCGTAATCATCGAATTTGGTCTTGTAGAAATCGGCAAGTGCCTTGTCCGTGACTTCGCTCTTGTTCTTCTTCCAGAGCGGAACCATGGAGTTGAGGGTCTTGTCTTCCGTGACATCGTGGTACTTGTCCTTGATCGGCTTCTTGTCCTTGTCCAGATCCGGTTCCTTCTTCGTCTCCAGGAACTTGATAGGGTACTTGATATAATCGCTGTACTTCCTGACGAGTTCTTCGATCTTGTAGTCTTCGAGGTATCCGGAATAGTTCTGGCCTTCCACATCTTTCTTCAGGTAGACAGTGACGATGGAACCGGAAGCAGAAAGACCATCGGCATCGCAGTCTTCAATCGTATAAGAGTCGACTCCGTCGCTGGTAAAGAGAAGCGGAGTGGAATCCAGTTTCTTGGATTTTACCGTAACCTTGTTTCCGACCATGAATGCGGAATAGAATCCGACACCGAACTGTCCGATGATGCCGAGATCCTTGTTCTTTTTCATCTCCGAGAACTTCGAAACGAAGTCCTTGCTTCCGGACTTGGCGATAGTGCCGAGATCCTTCTCCATATCGTCCTTGTCCATACCGATACCGGTATCGGTGATGGAGATGGATCCTTCCTTCTTATTTACTGCAATCCGGATCGAGTGATCCTTGAGGGGATACTTGCTTGGATCTTGGATCGACAGGAACTTATATTTGTCGATGGCATCGCTTGCGTTGCTTAAAAGCTCGCGCAAGAAGATCTCCTGATTCGAGTAGATTGAATTGATCATCAGATTCAGCAGCTGCTTCGACTCCGTCTGGAACTCCTTCGTTTCTTTCATATTCGGCCTCCTGGGAATAACTAAGAGTTATTATATTTCAAAAATTAGCAGTTTCAAGTAGTGAGTGCCAACTTTCTTCTGAAACCCAAGAAAAGCCGAAAGAATGTTGGATTTTGCCGTTTCATTAAATTGACTATTTCCAATATTTTCTGTAAGAAACCAATGATTTGTTGTCTTTTTTTCTTTTGATTTTTTCTCCTCCCTATAGCAATAGGAAAAGAATGCTCCTATAATAATCCTGCTTTTGCCGGAGTTCCCGGGAAAAGCCTAGCGAGATTCCTCTACGAGTAGTGGAAAGCCCTGAAGTATCCGCGACGGGAGGTTGCACGGATACCCGAATCCTCTGGATTCAAAGCTTTCTTCGCTTCCGCGTAGATCTAGGGCAACAAGTGCCCTATGGCAGGAATGTCGGTTTTCTTTTAGAAAACAGTTTGATCTCCGGAAAGGTTTTCGTATGCGGAGATCAAAAGTTGTATATAGGCTTAGCCTTGTTGCTGTTCTTACAGCACTTCTGGTCGTTCTGTCCTATCTTCGGATCAATATCGGTAATATCCATATCACTTTGGCAAGCCTTCCGGTAGTTTTTGGTGCCCTCTGCCTTCCTCTTTATGATGCGGTTCTGGTTGCTTTCCTAGGGGAGTTCGTCATCCAGGTCCTGAATTACGGCGTTTCTGCAACGACCGTGATCTGGTGCCTTGGGCCGGTCATCCGTGCATTGGTGATAGCTTTTGTCTCTTACCTCTTTAGAAGAAAAGGAGACGAACTGGTGCGGCATAAGTTCTTCTTCTACCTGACGGTTGTCGTTGCAGCCATCCTGACGACCGTTATGAATACCGTTGCCGGGTATGTGGATGCCCTGATCTTCGGCTATCCTTTCTCCTTTGTCCTTGTGGAAGCGACTATCCGTTTGATTGCCGGTATCCTGACGGCTTTAGTGACCGCCAGCATCTCTATTCCTCTGTTGTCTGTTTCCGGAAACCTCTTTATAAAACAGAAGAAGGATAGCAAAAAGAATCCTGAATAAAAAACAGTGTCCATCAAGGGCACTGTTTTATTTGCCAACTCGTGTTTCAGTTTCCAAAGTTGTCGTGTCTAGTCTTATCCGTGAAGCATTCACAGAACCGTCCTGCAAAGGAAGGCTCGATGTTTTTGTTCGTCAGATGCCCGATACCGCCGTATACTTCGAGACGGAAGGAGGCGATTCCCTTCTCCCTTTCCTCGGTGTGGAGGACAGTGATGGAGCTAGGGGCCATGATGAAGTCATGCCAGAGAACCATCGGGGAGATATTGAGAAGATGGGCAATCAGCAGGTTGTTCGTTCCGAAATGGCCGAAGAAGCAAAGCGTCTGTCGGCTTTCTTCTACGACCTTGTAGGTCAGACCTTCCCGGACATAGCCGTACTTGGCGAGTTCTGCATCGAATCCTTCGTATACCTTCTCGGCCATCTGAGGAATACCGCCTTGGATCATGACCGGGGTATGGCACCACTGATCCTTGTCGAAGTATTTCGGTTCAGCTTCCCAGTCTTTCGGGCACCAGTCCCAGCAAAGGCCCAGGGACGGAGCCATATCTTTTCTCGGAATGCCGTATGTGAACTCCGTGAGCCACGGAGTAAGGATAGCCATTGCGTTCTTTCTTTCGAGAGTTGCCCGGGCAGTCGCCTTTGCTCTTCCCAGAGGAGAAACATAGATGGCATCGATAGGCAATTTCACGAGGGCATCGCTTAAAAGCTCTGCTTCCTCGAAACCTTTGGCAGTCAAAGAATCATGAACATAATCCGGTTCGCCGTGACGGATGAAAATAAGTGTCATGGAATCCCTCCCTCGAGTTCCCGGATGGAAACCCTCGAACGTACTACTATTCTACAACAAAACGGACCATTCTAGGAGACCGATTCCTGGAAGCGGCTTACTTTAGCATATTCTTCACACTTGCCTTATGCTTTTTGTCTTCCTTTTCTTCCAGCAGGGCTTTGGAAGGACGCTTTACTCTTCTCTTTTCCCTTTCCGAAAGTATGGGGGCGGAGAGAGGCATATCGTCTTTGTTCTTTTCCATGAGTTTCTCTTTTCCTGATTCTACCACAAGCCTTGGTGTATTCCGGAAGGAAAATCGATATACTATACAAGTATGCTGAAAAAATCCCGGTATCACGAAGAAGCAGTTACCTGCATCGATGCTAATCTGAATAAACTTACTTTGAAGCTGGTCTTCCAGTCCGTGGAAGACCCGAGTGTTTTCTATTCCACCCAAAGAGATGTTCTCACCAAGATTGTGATGAGGAAAAGCTATATTCCGGATCACCCTCCGGTTCTGATACTGAAACTGACCAATTCCGGTAAAGTCCGGGATGTATATTATGGATTCAAGGATACGGATAGCTATAGACACCGTTCCCCTATGAAGCCTCTTTCCGCTTATAAGATTCCCGTTGTCACGTATATGGGCCAGGTCCTGACCTGGGTTGGTTTTCCGCTTCTTCTTGCCGTTGCTCTTTTCCTGATTCTCTTCTATTCCGGGTATCTGAGCTCCCTTATCGAACGTTACGGATCCCTCCTTCCTTTCCTTTCTCTTCTTTCGTGAAGATAGGTTTTCCGGTTTTTACGCAAGTGCTTTCAGCAAGAAAGCACTTTTTTATTTTATCGAATTGTTCTACAATGCTACCCATATATGGATTTCCGGATAACAAAGGAGGAAGTATGGCAGCTTCTAAAGTTTTGAAGAATCCGAAGATTGTGATGGACGGGATTACCTTTGACGACGTCCTTCTTTTACCTCGCTATTCCGAAGTCACCCCTGACCTCATCGATCTCCATGCCAAGCTTACCAAGCACATCACCCTCAATATCCCGCTTATCAGCGCGGCTATGGATACGGTCACGAAAGCCGATATGGCTATCGCTCTGGCAAGGGAAGGCGGAATCGGCATCATCCACAAGAACATGTCTATCGAAGAGCAGGCCGAGGAAGTCGACAAGGTCAAGAGATCCCTCAACGGCGTCATCCAGGATCCGATCACTCTGGCGAAGGACAAAACCCTCGGCGAAGCCAAGGGACTGATGGCCAAGTACCGGATCAGCGGTGTCCCGATCGTGGACAAGGAGAGGCATCTGGAAGGCATCCTGACGAACCGGGATCTGCGCTTCGAAACAGACGATGCCAAGCTTATCTCCGAAGTCATGACGACCAAGGACCTGGTCACGGCCAAGGCCGGGACCACTTTGGAAGAAGCGATGGAGATCCTTGCCGACGCCAGGAAGGAAAAGCTTCCTATCATCGATAAGAACAACAAGCTTGTCGGTCTTATCACGATCAAGGATATCGAGAAGATCAAGAAGTATCCAAATTCTGCCAAGGATAAGCTGGGACGTCTCCTCTGCGGTGCCGGAATCGGCATTACGAAGGATATGCTCCTCAGGGCCAGGGCAGTTGTCGATGCCGGTGCCGATGTCCTGGTCCTCGACTCCGCCCATGGAGACAGCAAGAATGTCATCGTTGCCCTGAAGACCCTGAAGAAGGAATTCCCGAAGGTCGACATCATTGCCGGAAACGTTGCTACCTATGAAGGTGCCAGAGACCTGATGAAGGCAGGAGCCGATGCCGTCAAAGTCGGCATGGGCCCTGGAAGCATCTGCACGACCCGTATCATCTCCGGAATGGGAGTTCCGCAGATCACGGCTATCATGGAAGCCAAGCGCGCCAGCGAAGAGTACAACGTCCCGATCATCGGAGACGGCGGAATCAAATATTCCGGCGATATCACCAAGGCTCTTGCTGCCGGCGCCGATACGATCATGATGGGAGCAATCTTCGCCGGATGCGAAGAAGCACCGGGAGAGACGGAGCTCTATATGGGAAGAAAGTATAAGGTCTACCGCGGAATGGGATCGATGGCCGCTATGCAGCAGGCCCATGGTTCCAGCGACCGCTACTTCCAGACCGGACATCAGAAACTTGTTCCGGAAGGAGTCGAGGGCCGTGTTCCGTTCTCCGGATCCGCCTCCGATGTCATCTTCGAGCTTCTCGGCGGTGTCCGTTCCGGCATGGGATATGTCGGAGTCCCGACTATCAAGGCACTCCAGGAAAAGGGTCAGTTCGTGAAGATTACCTCTGCCTCCTTACGGGAATCCCATCCGCACGATATCGAAATCACCAAAGAAGCACCGAACTACCAGTCGAAGTAAGAAAACTAGGAAGGGCGCTGCCCTTCCTTTTTTTGGTGCGGGAATTGGGAAAATGGTAGTTTTTTCGAGCGATAGTCCAGGAAACAATAAAATATATATTGTGAAAATACTATGCACAAACTATAATAGTAATACGGTGGAGGGTTTTTAGACATGATAAAAAGCATTACTATGGAAAACTTCCATGCTTTCAACAAAAAGGTGTCTCTTTCTTTAGTTGCCGACCTTCGAACTAAGTACTTGCTTTCGAATTCTGTTTTTCTGGATAATAAGCATGTCTTGAAGACTTCCGGAATTTTCGGTTCGAATAATACTGGGAAAACATCCTTTATCTTCGGTGTCGGAGTCATTAAAGAAGCATTGACTAAAGGGAAGATTGACCATTGCTCTTCGAATCTCTTTTCCTCGGATAGGATTTCTTCCTTTTCCATTGAATTCGACAACTGCGACGGGAACGGATGGTTAAGGTATGATTTTTCATTCGATACCGAAAAGAAAGAATTCGTCTCGGAAAAACTGACTTCCCTTGTTTCTTATAAGACCGGAGAAAGAGAAAAGGTCCTATTCTTGCGAGATATTCGGAAAAATATCTTTTCTTGCTGCCTTCCTGGCGTCGAAGCCAATTTCAAGCTGATTTCCCCTATCACTTCCCTTCTCTTTGGAATGGTCCTTGAAAACCCGGAAATGGAGAAATGGAAGAAGGCATTGGTAGATGCCGGGAATTCTATCGAAATCCTTCTTATGTACAACATCCCTATTACGAAAACCATCAACATCCTTAAAGGAAATGATGAAAAGAAAAAAGAACTTATCCTGGATTTTGTCAAGAATGCCGATCTTTCCGTTGACGATTTTTGCTATTCCCCAGATTCTGCCAACATTCACTTCGAAAAAGAGGATGCCGAGATTAACGAACAGGCGCTTGCTGTTCAGGCTGAGCTAATGGATATGGCTAGGCTTACAACTGCCTATGGTGGAAAGAAAGTCCCTTCTTTGCTTTTTGATTCTTCCGGAACCAAAAAGATAGAAGCAATTTCTTCCTACATCATGGAGGCTTTTCAGAGCGGAAAAACTCTTTTCGTAGATGAACTGGATAACGGTTTTCATTTCAAACTCACGAGGTCAATTGTTTCTTTATTCAATAATCTTGCCAATCAGAAAGGCCAGCTAATCTTTACCACACATGACGTTGCGCTCTTGGATACAAAGGAACTGATGCGGAAAGAACAGATTTGGTTTGCTCAGAAGGATAAAGAGGGGGTGACCATGAAATCCCTGAGTTCCTTCACTGCTAAGGACGGTGTCCGGGAAGCTTCCGATTTGATTCAGGCCTATAACAGAGGGAACTTCGGATCCGTTCCGGATCCGAAGTTTATCAATACTGTAATCAAACTTCTTAAGGATTAGGAAAGAGGAAGAGCAAAAGTGAAAAAGAAAATTCATGTTATAGCGGAAGGCAACGAAGAGAAAAACTTTTGGATGTTGTCTTTTCATATGGCGTAAATAACGTTTTATTTGAATTAACCTATGACAACGCAGAAGGGTATGGTAAGGTTGGGTCTCTCTTTAATGATGCGTATCAAAGTGGCAATTATGATTATGTGTTGGCAATGTATGATACAGACAATTTCCCCAAAAATGGGGATATCAAAAAATCCAGGAAGACCTCATGCTGATTTTTGGCAGCAAAAGGATGGTGAATTTGCACTCTCTTTGTACGACACCAAATACAGCACAGCTCTTTTTGGCTGAATCTGAAAATCCAAATATTGCGGGACAATACTTGGGAACCGGTGGAAAAAGAAGCTATTCTGAGCAACTAAACATCGTATTTCCCGGTTGTGCAAGCAAGAAAAGCTATGATGCAAGAGACTACCAACTGGTTCTTATCAAAAACGCTTTTTTTGGACACGGAACGCTATTCCTATGAGCGAATGCGTAACAACATTCGAAAACTCCCTTCTGATATCCGAAAAAACCATGACATGGCAAGCACTACAGTCAGCTGGTTTCTTGATGGATTGGTTAGCAAGGAAACCAAATGGCTTGATAAGCGTGATAAAAAATAATGGTTCGTTAAGGAAAAGGAAAGCTGATTCGAGAAAGGCATTATCGTTTGGTAGATGTTATGGGCTACAAAGGAAATAAGATAAGGAACAACTCAATTCCTTCAATTTTTTTGAGAAGGATAAACCAAAGTGTTGCTGCATGACTTCAAAGTAGTATAATCATCCCGTTACATTGTGACTGTTCAAGAGTCTGCCATGATGACAATGTAACAATTCCCTTCATGGCGGATTCCT
>JAEWSP010000006.1 GCA_023459795.1 Bacillota bacterium | reverse complement strand
AGCCCGGAATCGCCAAACCCCAAAAGGCTCGCTTCCCCCAAAGGGCTTTGAAAAGCTGCCAAAGGCAGCCTGATTATTATAACTCTTCGGAAAGAGATTCATCCCTCACGTGCACTCTAGAGTTTTTACTTTTTTATTTTTTGGTGTTTATACTATTCGCGCTCAAAGAGGGGGCACGAATATGGAGACATCTGAAATAAATAAGACCAAGAAGACGCTTGTTACCATTTCCAAGGTTGCTTATGTCTTTGCCTACATCATTATGATTCTTTGCTTTATGGCTGCCGGATTTGGTTTCGTCGGAATGATTGCTTCTGCCTTCCTTCCGTATGGAGACATCATCAGTTACATATCTTCCCATCCGGAACTGAATGTTGCCGCTTCTGTGCTGGATAAGATCAATATCTCCTATGCGGAGGTCGGATGCACCTTCGGAGTAGTCTACGGAGGGATTGCAGGCGTGTCTTCCTTCTTCGTGAAGAAGCTCTTCCACTCTATCCACAAGGAGGGAACTCCGTTTACCGAGTCTGCAGTTAAGTCTCTCAATATGATCGGCATCTTCTCTTTGATCCAGGCTATTGTCGTTCCTGGCTTCTTCGCTATCCTTACCAACCTTACCAATACCAAGATCATGAACCCTTCTTTCCTCGGAACCCCCGTTGTCTTTGCTCTCTTCATCTTTGCTCTTTCCCTGGTCTTCAAGTACGGTGTCGTCCTGCAGCATGAAGCAGATGCAACTCTCTAGGAGGCTCTAATGATAATCCTTCGCCTTGATAGGGTAATGGCAGACAGGAAGATTTCCTTGAATGAACTTTCCGAGAAAGTCGGAATCAGCAACGTCAATCTCTCCAAGATCAAGACCGGAAAGATCCTGGCTATCCGCTTCAGTACCCTGAACGGAATCTGCAGTGCCTTGCACTGCCAGCCCGGAGATATCCTGGAATATGTCGAAGACGCTTCCGATATGGATCAAAAAGAAGATACGTTCCTTCTTCCGGACCGGAAATAGAAAAGCGGTCTTTCCGGAACCAATCCGGAAAGACCGTCTTTTTGTTTTACGGCCAGGTTGTCAGTCTATCTTTTCAAACTGGTCTCTTGTAGCACCGCACATCGGGCAGGTGTAATTGGGAGGGAGTTCTTCCTCTTCTGTCTCCTGTACGTATCCGCAGACAAGGCAACGGAAATGATGAAGCTTCTTGTTTTCTTTCTTCTCTTCCGGCTTTCCTTGGTAGGTAGGAGCATTCTTCGGAGCCATGCCTTTCAGGACCTGGTGGTAGTAGCTATACGTCATCGGGTTTCCCGGAATCAGGTTCTCGGCTTCGGTCACTTCTCCGATGAAGAGGGTATGAGTTTCTAACTCTATGGTCTTCTTGATCGTCAGCAGGAAATAGGATAGAACGCCTGCCGGGACAGGGATGGAATCCTTCATCATATAGGGGAAGGAAGCAAACTTGTCCGTATCCCGGCTGGACTTGAAGCCGAAGGTCTGGATAAACAAAGGGTCGATCTCCTCTCCTAGGATTCCGATGGCTAGCTTTCCTGTCTCCTGGATGGCACGGTTCGTATCGTTCTGATGGTTGAGGGAAACAAGGATCTGGCTGGGGGTAGAGGTCACCTGGATGGCGGTATTGGCGATGCAGCCGACTTTCTTTCCGTCTTTGTCTAGGGCACTGACGACGTACATCCCGTAGGTTAGTTTATAAAAAGCACTCTTGTCCATAGGGTTCCTTTCCTTTCATCTCTACTATTTAAACACAACCTCCATCAAAAAAGAGATAATATGCATACAAAAACCTCCCGCCGGAGCGGGAGGTCAGTTCTACTTGCCTTTGACGACAGGAGTCGTTTCCGGAGTAGGATCCGGATAACCGATTCTCTTCGTGTTGTAGGTGGTATGAAGGAGATGTTCGGCTTTGGCACTTCCCGGAGTACCTAAGAAGTCCTTGTAGAGCTTCTGGACATCCGGATTCAGATGGCTTCTGCGGATCGGCTTGCCGGCATCCTCGTCGTAGAGGACCTTGGCTCTCTTCTCGGAATAGGTGTACCAGATATCCGGTTCCTCGTTCGGAAGGAAGACAGGGAAGACATAAGGCTGTCCGCCGCCGTTGATGCATCCGCCCGGGCAGGCCATGACTTCGACGAAGTTGTAGGGGGAAGTTCCGTTCTTCATATCTTCGAGTAGCGGCTTGGCATTGACCATTCCGCTGACCATAGCAATCTTGATCGTGGTTCCGTTGATGGAAAGAGTGGCTTCCTTGACCTTGTCGAGTCCACGGCACGGAGTGAAAGTGATCGGCTCCATCTCGGCTCCGGTCAGGATGTGGTAGGCCGTACGGACAGCTGCTTCCATGACACCGCCGGTGACACCGAAGATGACGCCTGCACCGGAATTCTCGCCGATGAGATCATGATCGAAGTCTTCCTTCGGGAGACGGTTCCAGATGATGCCGCTTCTGCGGACAAGCTGGCCCAGCTCTCTGGTGGTAAGGACGACATCGATATCCTCGAGTTCGTCGGTCTTCATTTCCGGACGCTTGCGCTCAAACTTCTTCGCAGTGCACGGAACGATGCTGACAACGGCAATCTTGGAGCGGTCGATGCCGGTTTTTTCGGCATAATAGCTCTTGAGGATGGCGCCCATCATCTGCTGCGGAGACTTGCAGCTGGAAAGGTGCGGAACAAGTTCCGGATAATTCAGTTCGATGTAGTTGATCCATCCCGGGCAGCAGGAGGTCAGCATCGGGTTGGCGGAGTTGGAAGAGAAGCGGCGGACGAATTCATTCGCCTCTTCCATGATGGTAAGGTCGGCGCCGAAGTTGTTATCGAAGACCTTGGCAAATCCAAGGCGGTGGAGGCAGGCGGCAAGCTTGCCCGTCGAATTGGTTCCGATCTTGTCTCCGAATTCCTCGCCGATAGAGGTGCGGACAGCCGGAGCAACGATGGCAATGACTGTCTTTCCGGCAGCGAAAGCTTCATCCAGCTCCGGAAGGGAGTTACGTTCCATCAAAGCACCGGTCGGGCAGACCAGCGTGCACTGGCCGCACTGGATGCAAGGAACATTGGCGAAGGAACGGTTGGCACTCGGGCCGACGATAGTCTTGAATCCTCTCTTCTCGAATCCGAGGATTCCGATGCCCTGAGCCTTCTTGCAGGCTTCGATGCAGCGTCCGCAGAGGATGCACTTGCTCGAATCCCGGACAATGCCAGGAGCGATTTCATCTAAGGTAGTCTGAGTCCTGGTGCCGGCATACTGCTCCGGACGGGCGCCGACTTCACGGGCTGCTTCCAAAAGTTCGCAGTGTCCGTTCTTACGGCAGCTCTGGCAGTTGTAATAGTGGTTGGAAAGAAGAAGCTCGACAGAGGTTCTTCTGGCGGCAACGGCAGCCGGATCATTGATGGAGACATGGAGTCCGTCGCGGACCGGATAGGCGCAGCTCGGAATAAGACGTCTTTCCCCGTCGACATGGACGAGGCAGACACGGCAGGAAGCCAGAGAGCAGTCATGGTCTCTCCAGTTGCAGAGGTTAGGAATGCTGTATCCGCAGCCTTTTGCGGCTTCGAGAATCGTCTGGCCGTCATCGACCAGATACGGTTTGTTCTCGATGAAGATCGTTACTTTTTTATTGGACATGTTATTAATCCTTCTTCACGGCCTTGAAATGGCAGACCGTGATGCAGGTGCCGCACTTGATGCACTTGGTAGGATCGATGTGGAAAACTTCCTTCCCGACAACGCCGGTAATGGCGCCGACCGGGCAGTTCCTAGCGCAAAGAGAGCACTTGTGGCAGAGGTTCGGATCGATAGAGAAAGTCGTCAGCGTCTTGCAGACGCCGGCATCGCACTTCTTATCGACGACATGACGGATATAGACATCGTGGAACTTATTGAGAGTGGAAAGAATCGGGTTTGCAGCGGTCTGTCCGAGTCCGCAGAGGGCTCCGACCTTGATCGACTCGGCAAGCTCCTTGATCTTATCCAGATCTTCGAGGGTTGCTCTGCCTTCCGTAATCTTATCCATATACTCGAGAAGTCTCTTCGTGCCGATACGGCACTGCGAGCACTTGCCACAGGATTCATCGCAGATGAACTGCATATAGAACTTGGCGACATCGACCATGCAGTTGTCCTCATCCATGACGATGGCACCGCCGGATCCCATCATGGAACCAGCAGCAATCAAGGAATCGTAATCGATCGGGACATCGAGTTCGGAAGTAGTCAGGCATCCGCCGCTCGGGCCTCCGGTCTGAATGGCCTGGAACTTCTTGCCGTTCGGAATTCCTCCGCCGATATCGAAGATAAGGGTTCTTAAGGTCGTTCCCATCGGAACTTCGACAAGACCGACATTGTTGATCTTTCCGCCGAGGGCGAAGACCTTCGTACCCTTCGACTTCTCGGTACCGATCTTGGCGTATTCCGCAGCGCCGACACGGAGAATGTACGGGACATTGGCAAGAGTCTCGACGTTGTTGATAATCGTCGGCTTGCCCCAAAGACCCTTGACTGCCGGGAACGGCGGCTTCGGACGAGGCATACCTCTCTTGCCTTCGATGGAATTCATCAAGGCAGTCTCTTCGCCGCAGACGAAGGCACCAGCACCATAACGTAATCCGATACGGAACGAGAAACCCGATCCGAGGATGTTGTCACCAAGAAGTCCTAAAGCTTCCATCTCCTGAAGGGCCTTTTCGACTCTCTTGCAGGCGATAGGATATTCGGCACGGATATAGAAGTAACCCTGATGGGCGCCGATAGCATAACCGGCGATCATCATACCTTCGATGACGTTGACAGGGTTGCCTTCGAGGATGGAACGATCCATGAAAGCTCCCGGATCGCCTTCATCGCCGTTGCAGATGACGTACTTCACGTCGGACTGCTGGTTATAGGCAAACTGCCACTTTCTTCCCGTCGGGAATCCAGCTCCGCCTCTTCCGCGGAGACCGGAAGCAGACATGACATCGATGATTTCCTGAGGCTTCATCGTGAGGGCCTTAGCAAAGGCGCCCATTCCGTCAAAGCCTAAGGCTTCGTCGAAATCGCTCGGATCGATGATGGAGCAGCCGTGGAGAGCAATACGGATCTGCTTTTTGTAGAAGTTGATATCCTTCTGCTTCTGGACCTTTTCATGGGTCTTCGGATCGACATAAAGAAGACGCTCGACAATTTCATGCTTGCCGATATCCTGCTCCATGATCTCTTCGGCATCTTCCGGCTTGACGGCATGATAGAAGGTATCTTCCGGATAGATCTTGACGAAAGGACCCTGCGAGCAGAATCCGAAGCATCCGGTCTGGTTGACCGTGACCTTGTCGGAGAGCTTGTGATCCTTGATGTACTTCTCGATATTCTCATAAATCTTCTGGGAGTTGCTGGAAAGGCAGGAAGTACCGCCGCAGACGACGATGTGTCTCTTCCCGTCCTTGCCCGAGAACTTGTCGCCAAGAGTCAGGGTATCCTTCTTGATCCGCTTCTCGAGGTCGCTGATCGTTACGATCTTGTCGGCCTTGACGGTTTTCTTTTCAATTGCCATTCTAGATAGCCTCCAGCTTCCTGTATTCTTCGATGATCTGAGGAACTTCTGCAAGCGTGACCTTCGGATAGACCTTGCCGTTCACGGAGATTGCCGGAGCAATACCGCAGGCACCAAGGCATCTAAGGCCATCCAGAGAGAAGAGTCCGTCTTCCGTTGTCTGTCCCGGCTTGATCTTCAGAAGCTGGGAGAACTTATCCAGAACATTCTGTCCGCCCTTGACGTAGCAGGCTGTTCCGATGCAGCAACCGATGACATACTTGCCCTTCGGATCGAGAGAGAAGAAATTGTAGAACGTAACAACACCATAAATCTCGCTGACCGGTAATCCGGTCTTGGCAGAGATTATCTCCTGGACTTCCAGCGGAATATATCCGTATTCCCTCTGGACGTCGGAAAGAATCAGCATCAGCGGCGACGGCTCATCCTTATACTTGTCGCAAATGTCGGCAATCATCTTTACGGCTTCCGGTCTTAATGGAATCATAAAAACCTCCCTAGTTTTGCCTTTGGACACAAATTTAAGTTTACCACAAAAAGTCAAGAAAGATGATAAAAAAACCCGAAAAGTGGAACCGGAAGGGTTTTCGGGTCTTTCAAAAAAGGGAAAATTACTTTAGTTCTTCGGCTTTCTTTCTTCTGTCATTACGAACTTTTTCGACCATAGAAGAGTAGTTTTTTTCGTTTGCAAAGCTGAGGCAGAAGTTGCCGAGGAGTACCACAATAAGGAGACAGAAGATAGGAACCAAGGTAAGGTTTGCTTTATAGGTAGTCAAACCTTTAGTGAGTTCTTCTGCCGTAAAGGAATCCTGGATCAGGGCATTGATCTCGCTGTTGGACATGCCGTTAACTTCTCCTTTGGCGATGGTCTGGTTCAGTCCGATGAAGCCGGAGGTCTGCAGGGAGATATAGAAAAGACCAGTCTGGATTGCATTTCCGAAGCGGACGAAGAAAGAACGGAGAGCGACAAGGGAGGCGCTCTTCTCTTCTCCGGTCTTGGCTTCGTAGTATTCGGCAGCATTGGCACAGTTCAAAGCGACTGTCTGATAGAGGAAACCCAAGAAGAGACCGGAAAGGAAGGTCAGGATGAAGCCAAGCGGTTCCTGCCCTGGAGTGAAACCGAAGAAGAAAAGAAGGAGGAAGAAGACAGCATCACAGGAAAAAGCGACAGAAGAAACCTTCTTCTTGCCGAAGCGGTTGCTGAAATTGGGATAAAGAAGCATACCCGACACTAGTCCTGCTCCTAGAAGGATCTGGAAGAGGAAGGAGAAGACTCCCCCGCTGAAGAAGGAGGAACGGCCCGTAGTTCCGAAGCTTCCGTATCCGTAGTTGTAGGTAAAGAAAGCAGAGGAATTCCCCATCAGGATATCTTCTCCCAGGAAGAGGAAAAGAGCTGTCATCATGCAGGCTGCAATCTCCTTGTCGGAGAAAAGGATCCGGAAAGGTTCCAGGACCGAGCGGGGAACCCTTTTGATGCCCTTGGAGGGCCTTGTCTTCAGGAATAGGCAGTACGTCATCTGGGAGAGGAAGTAGAAGGTGACAAGGATGACGCCAAGGATCGTAAGATTCCTTGTCGTGTTCTTTCCGACGGCAAGGGCCGGGGCAAGGCTGGCGACTGTGATGGAACCGAACAGGCAAAAGAAATTCGCTAGGCTGGAGATCCTGTTCCGTACCTTCTCGTTATAGGAGGATACGTTCAGGAATGCCCAGTAGGCGGTATCGTTGAAGGCATAGAAGAACTCCTGGAGGAAATCAAATGCCAGGAAGGCAACTACATATCTCCATCCGGAGAAGAGCGGGGTAACAAAGAAGAGAAGGAGGAAAAGGGCAGTGGAGACAAGGCTTCCCTGGAAAGTCATATCCCTATAGACGCTGGTCCTGAACGGATGCCTCTCAAAATAACGGGCTGCAAACATCCAGCCGAATCCCGATAGGATCTTCACGCCGATAAGAGCCATGGAAAGAACGAAGAAGAGAAGCGTATAATTCGAGTCCGATACGATCGGACTTGCTAGTTGCACATAGAGCAGCAGGAAGAAAGAATTGAACTCGTAGAAGGCGTCGCGGAAAAGAGACGTGGTCTCAAAAAGAACCTGGGTCTTCCTTGGGGCATCGGGAGTATCGAACGTTTTGTTCAAGTTCATAATATTTTCCGGCCGGATTTATTATAAATACTTCCGTCCCAAAGAAAAGATACGAAACCGTTTTTTCTTCCTTTCGGATAACCTGTTTTGTAGAATGAATCGAGATAAAGAAGGGGAAACTATGATTGAAATCGAGAACGTTAGCAAGACATTCAAGAAGAAACTGGCAGTAGACCATCTGTCTTTGAGTCTTAAGGACGGCGAAGTATTTGGTCTTCTTGGACCGAACGGCGCCGGAAAAAGCACCCTTCTAAAGATGATGACAGGAATCCTTGCCTGCGATACAGGGGATATCTTCCTCTCCGGCCGCTCCATTACGAAGGAACCGGTACTGGCCAAATCCACTTTCGGATTCGTTCCGGATTCTCCGGATCTGTTCCTCGGGCTTCCGGGAAAGGATTACCTTGCCTTCATGGCAGGCCTCTATCCGGGAGACCTGGAAGAGAAGAAGAAGACTGCTTTCGATTTGGCTAAGGAATTCCATATCGATTCGGTTCTGGATGAACCGATCTTCTCCTATAGCCATGGTATGAGACAAAAGATCCTAATTATTGGCGCTCTGCTTCACCATCCGGATAACTGGATCCTAGACGAACCGATGACCGGTCTTGATCCAGAAGCCTCTTTCGAGGTCAAGTCCATGATGAAGGAAGAAGCCAAGAAGGGACACTGCATCCTCTTCTCTACCCATGTCCTGGAAGTAGCCGAGAAGGTCTGCGACAGAGTCGGCATCATCCAGAACGGGAAACTTCTCTTTGCCGGAACGATGGCAGAGCTTAGAGGTAAAGAGAACCAAGGCGGAGATCTGGAAGACCTCTTCCTGGAACTTACGAAGGAATAGGGTATGTCGGATTTCCAAATTCTTTCAAAAGCTATCTACGCTAACTCCTACAGGGTCGGATCTAGGAACCGGAAGGGAATGCTTTCCAACTGGAACGATCGGAACAATTTCCTGGGCCAGATGCTCATCGGACTTCTGGTTTCGTTCTTCTGCATCTTTTCTTTGATTACTGCCTGCATATCCGCTAGAGATGCAGGTGCGACAACGGAAGAGATGTCCTCTCTTTTCTATACGATGTATGCGGGATTCTTCGGAGCCCAGCTGTTTATCCTTTTGGTATATAACAGAGCCATCTATTTCCAGTCTAAACTGGAAGCCTTGTTCCCGCTCCCTATCTCTAACCGGAAGTTGTTTCTTGCCCAATATACGATATGCCTTAAGGAAACATTGTTCTTTGAGGGCTTTGCAGTAATCTTATCTCCTATTATCTTTGCTATCTTCATCAAGGCCGGAACACTTGCCATTGTCTTCAGTGTTCTGTTCTCTCTGACGGTCGGAATCGGTCTTAGTTTGCTGGATTTCATCCTCCTCGTCCTTCTCTCCAGGATCATCCCTCTGGAAAAGAATATCCCGGGAATGGTTTTCGATATTTTTGCCGGAATCCTGGCGGCCGGCTTTTTCTCCTTTGGAAACCTCCTTATCGGGAACAATGGAGCATTTATTGGCCGGATGGGGAACTATCAGTATTTCCTTACCTGGCCTTGCTTCCTCCTTTCCCGCTTTGCTACGGAATCTCCTGACCAGGGGCTTTATTTCTTTGCCTATGTTGGAGTCCTTTTCGGCCTTATTCTCTTAAGCCTTCTTCTTGCCAGTCTTCTCTATCTGAAGAAAAAGAAGACCCGTCTTCCCAAAGAAGCAAGGGAAGATAAAGCAAAGCAGAAGAAGGATGTCTCCCTCTCTTTGTCCAAGGCTTTCCAGAAAGCCCGTAAGCCGGTCTTCTTTGAAACCCTTCTTTCCTTCCGGTCCATTCCGGGAAATGCCTGGTTTGTCAACTTCACTCAGGGAGTCTCCGTCTGTATTGCCGGTATCTTCTTATTCGCGTTCCCCTCTCAGGATTCCTTCCCTTCCATGGTCCCTCCGATCCTAGCTACCGTCTTCCTGTATGAGTCTCTTTTCTGCCCCTACCTTTCCTATGCCTCCCTTTCCTTGGAACAGCAGAACTTCGTCTATCTCAAGACAGTTCCTTTTGCCCCGGATTCCTATCTGAAGGCAAAGAGGCTTCCCGGCATTCTCTGCGGGCTTGTCTATTCCCTGCTTCCTTCGATTGTCTTCGGAATCCTTTCCCATATGGGAGTCCTGGGAGTGTTTGCTCTTCTTCTTTCCGGATTTGCCTATACCCTTTCCTACAATTCCATTGCCTTCCTGCTCGGTATCCGTTATGTCAACTTCAACTATTCCAACTTCAACGAACTCTTCTCTAGGGGAATGGGTCCTTTCCTTCTCGCCATTATCGGAATCTTCTATCCGGCTCTTGGAGTCCTTACGGTCCTTTCGTTTGCTTTCCTGGCTCCTTCCTATATTCCTCTTGGAATTGTATTAGGCGGTCTTATCTATCTAGGCCTCTACTTCCTCTTCCGTACTCTTACAAAGAAGGCTTTCCACAAGCTGCTGAAGAAGGAAATCTCTCTGTAGTTTTCCATATTATAGATTGAATCCTTTTATAGCTCTTTTCCTTCCTTTGTTGAAAATAGGCCGGTGAAACGATAAAATCCTATGGTAGGTTTTTTGGGAGGCAAAGCATGAAGAACCGTAACTACAGGATGGTTGTCGTTATCGGATCATCAAGACTAGGAGCTTCGATTGCCTCCTCCAATTCTCAGATGGGAGTCTATACGGCAATCATCGAAAAAGAGCCGAAGGCTTTCCGTAAGCTTGATCCGGATTACTCCGGATACAAGATCGAAGGGGACGGAGAGGACATCGATGTCCTCGAGGAAGCCAATATCCGGGAAGCCACGGAGATCGATATCATGACGGAAGACGACAACGAGAACATCTACCTTGCCAACCTCTGCCTTACCTTCTTCAAGGCTCCTCTTATCATCGTCCGTCTTATGGATGAGAAGAAGTCTGTTCTTCTAGACGACGCTAGGATCCGGATCATCACTCCTTCCGTTCTGTCTTACAGGACTTATCACGAGATCCAGGATGCTTCGCTTCCTATCCCGGAAGAAGATGCCGGGAAGAAGGAAGGAGGGAAGAATATATGAAAATCCTGATCTGCGGCGGAAAGAGGGAAGCCGACTATGTCGTCCGTTCCTTCAAGGAAGCTGGAAACCATCTGGTTATCATGAACGACGACGAGAAGACGGCGAAGAAGCTCAGCGAACTGAACGGAACCGACGTTCTTCTTGTGAATCCGACCAAGATCTATTCTTTCGAGATTGCCGACGTCAGCAACTTCGATCTGGTCATCTCCTTGATGGAGAGGGACTGCGATAATTTTGTCGTGTGCCAGCTGGCCAAGAAGGTATTCCATATCCGGAAGGCTATCTGCACGGTCAACAACCCGAATTCCGTCTCCCTTTTCGAAAAGATGGGAATCGATTCCCCAATCAGTGCTCCTTATCTCCTGACGGAACGGATCAAGGGGGAGAGCGATATCGAATCCCTGACGAAGACGATGTCTTTGGAAAACCAGAAGATCGTCATTACGGAACTCAAGGTCAAGAAGGGTTTCTACTGCGCCGACAAAGACCTTCGCACCTTGCAGCTTCCGCAGACGGGATCTTTGACCTGCATCTTCCGGGATCCGCAGGTTTTGATCCCTCGCGGCGACACGAAGATCCAGGTCGGCGATACGGTCGTTATGGCATCCTCTCCGGATGACCAGGAATCCTTGGTCAGTTTCCTGAAAGAGGGCAAGTAACCATGGACGACTCTCCGGTCATCGAGGCTTGCCTCGAGAAAAGGAATGTCCAGAAGAAACCAGTCCAGGGACTGAAGCTTATTTTAGGTTACCTCGGAATCTTCCTGATCCTGATCGGTGCGATGACTTTGCTTCCTCTGCTTGTGCTTCCGTTCTACCAGGACAATTCCTATGCCTGGTGGTACTTCTTCCTTCCGGGATCCCTTTCCATCTTTTTCGGAGTCCTGCAGTATCTCTTTATTGCCAAGAAACCGCAGGGACGCCTTAGGGGTGCCGAAGATGTGACTCTTCTCATCATGGTCTGGGTCATCGCCATCCTCGTCTCCTCCTTCCCTTACCTCATCTGGGGACATATGGGCGGGAAGAACCAGATCACGTTCGACGAGAACGGACAAGCCATTATTTCGGAGCTTGCCGGCGGTCCTAGCCACATGTACTATTACTTCACCCAGGCGATCAGCGAGTCTGCTTCCGGCTTTGCGAGTGCAGGATTAACTACCTTCCCGGCGTTCAGTATGCCGGCTGGTACTTATACCTATAATGCGGGACAATTCACCTTTACCATCTCTTCTCCGATGATGGAGTTTTTGCCTAATACGCAGATCTTCCTTTTCCACCGTGCCTTGATGTCCTTTGTCGGCGGCGTCGGTCTTGTCCTGATCCTTTCTTCGGCTATCTCTTCCCGCTCCGGATTCCAGCTCTATCTCCTCGAAGGGCATAACGACAAGCTGATGCCTAATCTTCTGGAATCTGCCCGTCACATGTTCAGCATGTACTGCATCTTCATCGTTTCCGGCATCGCCCTCTATCTCTGCTGCGGAATGAGCTTCTTCGATGCTCTCTGCTATGCGATGGCAGCGGTAAGCACTGGCGGGTTTGGTACCCATGCCGGTTCTATCTTCTACTTCTCGACGGTCCTAGGAGAGACGAGAGGCATCTTCATCGAGATCATTACGGAGATACTGATGTACCTCGGCATGGTCTCCTTCCTGATCCACTATTTCTTCTACAAGCGTAAATTCCGGAAGGCTCTCTTCACCTACGAAGTCTTTGTGTTCTTAGGAGTTGTGCTTATCTTCTATCCGATCTTCGTCACCGGCCTTGCCCAGGAATACCACAGCATCAGCAAAGGCTTCCGGTACGGAACCTTCGAATTCATGACCTATATCTCTACGACCGGCTTCTCTTCCATCCCGGACTACAACTTCCTCGACAATGCCGGAAGCAGTGCCTACGCAATCTTCAATACTACCCTTCCGCTCGGAAAGCCTGTTGTCTATGCTGCTATGTGCATCCTGCCGTTCCTTGGCGGATTCGGTGGTTCCACCTCCGGCGGTCTCAAGCTCTACCGGGTCGGAGACATCGTTCTGAATCTGCGCTGGGATCTGGAGAAGAAGATCCACAGGGAAGAAGTCATCACTACCCATTACGTCCGGAAATACGGAGAGAAGACGCCGGTATCGGAAGGGGATCTCAAGGACAGCCTTACCTATCTTTCCCTCTATCTGCTCTGCCACGTGATCCTGGTGATTATCCTCTGTGCCTTCGGCTATCCGCTCCAGCAGTCCATCTTCGACTGCACGTCCGCTTTCGCCGGCCTCGGCGAGACCTGCGGGCTTTATGCATCGACCAGCCTTCTCCATCAATGGGGTGCCTTATGGGCGCTTATCGGAGCAATGTTCCTAGGACGTCTGGAAATCAATGTCGTTCTGATTTTCATCCAGAAGAACATTCTGGAGACCTCCCATTCCAGGAATATCTATGGAAACAGGAAATAACCTTTCTTGCGGAGAAGAGATCGATCTATCCACCTATCCGAAGAGAAGCCAGTATTTCTACTTCTCCAAGTTCGAAGACCCGAGCTACGGGTTTGATGTCGATATCGATGTAACGAACCTGGTCCTGCTTCTTAAGAAGCGGAAGGAATCCTTCTTTTCCGGATTCTTCTTTCTGGTGATGCTTGGCATCAACTCCGTCAAGGAGACGAGGATGCGGTCCTTAAAAGGCCATGTCTACCTCTATGACGTGATCCATCCGACCTACACCGTTATGGGAAAAGACAGCGTCTACCGGAATGCTTCCTTTCCGATGAGCTTCTCCTACAAGGAGTTCTATAAGAGGGAGAGGGCGACGACGAAGGAAGCAAGCCTGCTTCCTGCCTCGGACGACCTTGACCGGTATCCGATCAATGCTCTTCCTAACGTCGTATTTGCTTCCTGCCTCCCTACTCTTTCTATCCTCGGGATAAAGCATCCGATCCCCTCCGGGGACAAGGATTCCATCTCCGTTCCTAGGATCCTCTGGGACAGGATCCGGACAGACCAGGCCGGGAAGATGCATGTGACTCTCAATATAACGCTTAGCCACGCGCTTGTAGACGGGTTCCCGCTTGCTTCCGTGTTCCAGAAGATCCAGTCGCTTGCTCTTCACCCGGAAGAGGTCCTGAAGTAGACAGCAAGACATAAGAAAAGCCCTCGGCTGATGTATTGCCAAGGGCTTTTATGATGCAATCTTGCGGATTAGTCAGCAACGAACGGAAGAAGAGCCATGAAACGGGCTCTCTCGATCGCGATGGCCAGCATTCTCTGATACTTGGCAGAGGTGCCAGTGATTCTGCGCGGAGTGATCTTGCCACTCGGCGAGATGTACTTACGGAGTAATTCGACATCCTTATAATCGATGTACTTGATGTGGTTCTTCTTGAAGTAGCAAACCTTCTTCCGAGGTCTCATTCTACGAAACATTGTAATATGTCCTTTCTAGAACGGCAGATCGTCATCTGCACTGTCGATTCCCTGCTGGGTGGCAGAAGCATTGGCGCTGTCATTATTATTGTTACTGCTCGACGGAGTAGCTGGATTGCCCGAAGCGGCACTATCAGGGGTTGAACCCTTACGCTCCAGGAACTCGACATTCTCCGCGACGACCTCAACGACCGATCGCTTCTGATTGTTCCGATCCTGATAGCTTCTCTGGTTCAGACGGCCGTCGACCCCGACAAGGCTTCCCTTGCTGCAGTACTTCGCGACGTTCTCCGCCGTTTTGTTCCAGCAGGTGCAAGGAATGAAGGAAGCAGATTTCTCGCCTCCGTTCTTTGTCATGTTGTCGACCGCAACCGTAAAGGAAGTAACGGAAGTCCCAGAGTTTGTTCTCTTGAGTTCCGGATCCCTGACGATTCTTCCTACTAATACAACTCGATTCAACGCAGCCATTCTTTTTTGCTCCTTTTACTGTTTTTACTTGTGAGCAACAGTGACAAGGAAACGGACAACCTTCTGATCGAGAAGAACTGTCTTGTCGAAGACTTCGATAGCCTTCGGCTCAGCAGTCAGCTCAAGGACGACATAGTAGCCCTTGGTCTGCTTCTTGATTTCGTAAGCAAGATCCTTGAGACCCCACTCGTTGACGCCAGTGATCTTACCGCCGTTGTCGGTGATAAGCTTCTGAAGCGCGGCATTCTCAGCCTTGATGCCTTCGGCATCGAGACTCGGCATAAGAATGTACATAATCTCGTAATTCTTCATGGTTGTTATACCCTCCTATGGTCTTTCGGCCGGTCCTACATCAGGGAACGGCAAGAAAGTATATGGCTTTTCTATAGAAAAAGCCGAAGTTTAGTATAGAGGTTTGGGGGCTTTTTGTAAAGAGAAAGTCCCTTAAAGCTATCTATATATATAGAAATACCATAAGAAGCACCACTTATCTCCTCCCGTCTTTGAAGTTTCTCCTTCCTTGTTCTGCTGCTCACACTATATCTCTAACCGGAAGACTGCTTTTTTACGGGGTATCTTTTTTTAAATCGTCTGGATTCCTAAAAGCCAACCGAAAGGCAGATTGAAACCGATCATGTAAAGCCTTCCTTCGGACCTAGAGGCCCGGACGAAGTATCCTTCTCTTTTTTCGATGCTGTGGTCCCGGTAGTAGGTGACTCTTACCCGGTCCCCCTGCGCCAAAGAGAGAAGGGAACGGTTCAGTTCCTCGATCTCGTCCTCTCCCAGGATCGGACGGGAAACAGCACGCCGTTCCTCCTCCATCTGGTTTAGAACCTCTTCCTGTCCGTTCAAGGACTTGAACGGCAGCCACTTCTTCATTCCTCTCATCGATGGTGTCCTCCTATTTCATTGGCCCTTAGGAAGAAAGTAGAGGAGAGGGTAAGGGCGGATGCCGGCATCGCCTTCGCATTGCCAAACGACTTCCTTATCTTCAGGCACGTCTCTTCCAGCTTCCTCAGCTTCTCCTCCTTTTCTTCCTTCTCCGTGTCTTCGAAGAGGGAGCCTTGATAGGGGGCATCCTTCTTCGTCACCTCGAAGGCGACAAGGGAGACTTCCCGGAAAAGCTTGTCTTTCGATTTGCAGCACTCCTGGAAGGCTTCCAGAGCCTTCTCCCTTATCTTCTCCGCCTCATCCGTCGGAAGCGTGAAGGAGAACTTATGTCCGAATCCGGTGTGGTCCTTGTAGCCGATATAGAGAGCAAAGGACATGGCCCGGCACTTCTCCTTATATAGGCGGGTAGACATCTCGATAGCCATATCCGCAATGACGATCGGCATCTCGCAGTACCAGTAATCCCTTAACAGGACCTGGCCGACGGAGATAGAACGCTCCTTGCTGGTATAAGGCTCTGAAAGAAGGGCGTCGTCATATCCCCAGGCATGGTTGTAGATCTCTTCTCCGATGACTCCGAGATGGTACTTCAGGAAGGAAGGATCGCTTACGGCTATATCCCCTACCGCATAAAGCCCTAGATCGTTCAGCTTCTTCTCCAGCCTTGCACCGATTCCCCACATCTTGCTTAGCGGCGTTACCGGCCAGAGATGCTCTTCGATGCTGGAGTAGTCCCATTCGGCCAGGCAGTCTGCTCTATGCTTGGCCTCGATATCCATTGCCGCCTTGGCCATGAAGAGGTTCTTTCCGATACCGGCGGTAACCGTAAGGCCGGTTCTGTCCTTGATATCCTGGATGATCTTCTCGGCATAGGAACGGGGAGTATCCTTGTTCCGGCCAAGATAGTGGGTTACATCCAGGAAGGACTCATCGATGGAATAGACATATAAGTCTTTCTTGTCTACGTAGTCGAGGTAGATGCCGTTTATTTCGGCACTGACCTTGAGATAGATAGCCATCGACGGGCAGGCGATGATAAGGCCTGGGATATCCTTCGGGACTTCGTAGAGCCGGCATCTGGACTTTACTCCGTACTTCTTCTTGATGAAGGGGGAGGCGGCTAGGACGATCGTTCCGTCTCCGCGGGACTCATCGGCAACGACCAGCGGAGTCTGGAAAGGATCTCTTCCCTGGAGGATGCACTCCACGGAAGCGTAGAAGGACTTCAGGTCGATAGAAAGGATGATCCGGTCTTGCCGTTTTCCGCTTTTGGTTTCCATGGCCTTAATTTATAACGGAAAAAAGAAAATTCCGGAACGAGTAAGCAACTTACCTTTTCTTCTGAGTTTGCATAACCGGGAAAGGGCGGAAAAGAAGAGAAAAGAGGAAGGAGGGAAGAACGGACTTTGTTTTCTTTCTTTCAGGGCTTTTCTCTTTACAAGGAAAAAAGGCAGGAATTTATACAAAAACGGATAAAACTACCTCAAAACAATAGACAGCGGAAAGGACTGGAATCCGCCTATCCTCTTCCTTCCGAGAAGTTGTTTTCCCAAAAAGAAGCAAAGAAAAGGGGACAGCGGTCAGCCCGCTGTCCCCTTGGTTTTACTTGGCTTCTTCTACCGGCGGGAATTCGATACCCCGCTTCTTCAGAATTGCGATGTAGGTGTCATAGACATACTTGGCGGCTTTCGGAAGATCGTACTGCTCGGTATCGACGGTGCAATCCACAATACGGGTAATGGTATCGTCGACTTCGAAGGCATCCCGGTCGTTTTGCAGTCTCGACTTGATCTTCTCCGGATCATCTCCGCGCTTCGTCATACGGGCAAGTCTCAGCTGCTCGCTCAGCTTCATATAGAAGATGACGGTTCTCGGGTCATGAAGGGCGGAATACGTCTTGGCGCCGTTGAATTCAACGGCCATGCACTTATCGATCCTTACTTCCGGACGGCTGGTTCCGTAGAAGTTGCCGTTGAAGGTTACGGTCTCGATGAAGTAGTTCTCCTTCTTGAGACGCTCGAATTCCGGGACGGAGACGAAGTGGTAGTCCACATCGTTCTTCTCCCCTTCCCGCATCGGACGGGTCGTATGGGTAATAACCTTCTTGATTCCGTAATGCTTCTGCAGATAAAGGCAGGTGGCTGTTTTTCCGCTTGCCGACGGTCCCGTAAGAATAATCATTTGGTGCTTTTCCCCTGGTTACAATCTGACGTTTTTGATAGAGATAGTTACAATTCTAACCAGTTGGGAAATAGTTTTCAATTAGAACTATTAGAAGTAACTATTCTTTTTCGGAATCTGCTTCTTTTCTGCCCTGTTTTTCAGGAAAAGGGTAGAAAGGCTTCCAAAGGAATACTATCTCTTCCCTTCTGCAACAAGAAGAATCTCTCTAGGATCGCCTAGAAGTGCTGTCGGCTGGATCTTATAAGAGGAGAGGAACTCTCTTGTCTTGTAGCCCCAGGTGACGGAATAACGGTTCGGAATCCCGATATTGAAGGCAGTCTCCAGATCTGTTCCGGAATCCCCGAAGTAGGCTTCCCGGTCATAGGAAAAACCAAAAGGCTTCGTCTTCTCGATAAAAGCCTTGGGATCCGGTTTGATGACTCCGCCAAGCGGAATCCCGATAAGGCAGTCGAAGAACCCTTCTCCGAAGCAGGCAGAGGCAACCTCCTCGGCGATCTTCTCCGGCTTGTTCGTATAGACGAAAAGCTTGATGCCCATATCCTTTACCTTCTGAAGCGTCTCCTTCAGATAGGGGTAAGGCTTTGTCTTGTCGAGGTAATGTTCATGGTAATACTGATAATAGCAGTCGAAGACTTCCTGGAAATGTTCCTGGTTTCCTTCTCCCAGTGCTCTCTGCACCAGTTTTACGGAGCCGTTTCCGACATAGGAGATGTACTGTTCCCGGGTTCTTAAAGGATAATGGAATTTGGCTAAGGCATAGTTCACGGCATCCTTCATATCGAGGATGGTATCGACGATGGTCCCGTCCATGTCGAAGACAAAGGCCTGATAAGGTAGTTCATTATTTTTCATTTGAAAAGACTATAGCATATTGCAAAAAAAACGGTCAAAAAATGCCCCCTAAAAACGGAAGCGAAAAAAGAAGTTGTTTTCGATGCAGTTTTTGAAAGAAAAATGGAAACAAAAAATGGAAGCGTAATTAGAAACAACCTTTATAATTAAAGAAAGATTTAAAACCTATAAAAATGTAAATTAAGTTCCTTACTAAACTAGTTTTTTTTGACCCCCAAAAACAAAATGTTAATTTTGGGGGTCCCAAAAAGAAATCTTGCGCGATTTTTGACGCACAAAATAAATCAAAAAAAGATTGCTTTTTCGATTCAAATAAAATATATTTTTCTCTTGTAAATCGGGAAAGGTGGGTTTAGGAAATGAAACCTGAAGCTGAAACTGAGATTGAGTCTCCGTACATCATCGAACTCCGTCATGTGACGAAGGTCTTTGATGGCAACACCACAGTCATCGACGATATGAACCTGAAGATCCGGAAAGGGGAGTTTGTTACCATCCTTGGTCCGTCCGGTTGCGGTAAGTCTACTACGCTCCGTATGATCGCAGGGTTCGAGACGCCTTCGTCTGGAGATATCCTTCTCAATGGAAGAGATATCGTTCCTGTTCCTCCTTACAAGAGACCTATCAATACGGTGTTCCAGCACTATGCTCTGTTTCCGAATCTGGATGTCTATGACAACGTTGCCTTCGGACTCAGGAACAAGAAGATTGCGATTCCGGTTCTCGATGCCAGCGGAAATCCGGTTCTGAAGATCAACAAGGCTGATATCCATTACTATAAGAGCCAGATCGCCCGTATCCGCAAGGATAAGATCATGGACGAGAAGGCTAAGGAAGATCGTCTGGATTTCCTTAATCAGAAGCTTGAAGAAGCCAAGACGAATCCGGTTCCTTTCTATAAGTACAAGCACCTCAGCGACAAGACCATTGACGACAAGGTCGTCAAGGCTCTTTCCGTTGTCGACCTCGATGAACTCGAGGACCGGGATATCTCTACTCTTTCCGGCGGCCAGCAGCAGCGTGTCGCAATCGCCAGAGCTATTATCTGCGAACCGGAGATTCTTCTTCTGGATGAACCTCTCGGCGCTCTCGACCTCAAGATGAGGAAGGATATGCAGCTGGAGCTCAAGGAAATGCATAAGCGCCTTGGCATCACCTTCATCTATGTCACCCATGACCAGGAAGAGGCACTGACGATGTCCGATACCATCATCGTTATGAACGACGGCATCATCCAGCAGCAGGGGATTCCGGAATCCATCTACAACGAACCGGCGAATCCGTTCGTTGCGGATTTCATCGGCTCCTCCAACATCTTCAACGGCACTATGGTCGGCCCGAAGAAGGTCAAGTTCCTCGGTATGGTCTGGGAATGCCTGGATGATTTCGGACTGAACGAGCCTGTCGATGTCGTCTTCCGTCCGGAAGACGTCCACTACAGCACGGAACCCAAGGACGGCTATCTCCAGGGCAAGATCACCCAGAAGGTCTTCAAGGGTATCCATTATCAGTACACGATCATGATCGGCCACAACGAAGTCACCGCCCAGTCCATCAAGGACCTCGACGAGAAACAGCCGATCTATATCCAGCTCCGTCCGGAAGGGCTTCACCTTATGAAGCACGTCAACGACACCAACACCTATCCGGATGCCTATATCGGCAAGGATCACAACGTCTATATCGACGAGAATCCTTTCGAATGCGATCTGACCCAGCTTGTTCCCGGCTCTGTTGCCCAGGAAGACGGCACCGTGAAGCTTGTCGACAAGATCTACGACTTCAAGGATGCCGAAGTCATCGCCGATGTTCCGCTCAAGGATATCTATATCTCCGACAACGTCTCCGACAGCGAAGACCACGGAACGGTCATCAACTCCGTCTGGAAGGGCGACCATTACGTCATCCTTCTCCGTACCGAAACGCAGGAAGATTTCTTCGTCTCGACTCCGTATACCTTCAACCCGGGGGATGTCTGCGGTATCCGCATCGACCCCAAGGCTATCAAGCTGAAGATCCAGGGAGATGTCGACGACTATGTCCTATAAAACATTCCGCAAGGGGCTGGCAATCCCCTTCAGCATGTTCCTTGTCCTCTTCATCATCCTTCCGATGCTTTTTATCTGCTACTATGCCTTCACGGACGAGAGCGGTGTCTTCACCGCTCAGGCCTGTGTCTCCTTCTTTACCAACCCGACGAAGCTGAACGTCCTCTTCGTCTCCCTTCTCTTCGCTACTATAACCACTATCCTCTGCCTTCTCATCGGATTCCCGATTGCCTGGATCCTTGCGGATTCCAAGCTCAACCATTCCAATGTCCTCATCATGCTGTTCGTTGTTCCTATGTGGATCAACTTCGTCCTCCGTACCGGAGCCTTACGTGACCTTCTCAATACTATGCTCGGGTGGGTTGGAAAGAGCACGGGCGAACTTCCTTATCTTTCTGCCATCATCGGTCTTGTCGCGGACTATCTTCCTTTCACGATCATCCCTCTCAACACCACTCTCCTTAAGCTGGACCATTCCCAGATCGAAGTCGCGGAGGATCTTGGCTGCAACAAGTTCCATACCTTCACCAGGAACATCATCCCACAGGCTATGCCGGGTCTTGTCAGTGCCTCTATGATGGTCTTCATGCCTTCCATGTCGAGCTATGTCGTCACGGATGTCATGAGTGAACACCAGGTTACCGTTGTCGGCAATGCCATCGAAGTTGCTTTCGGCCAGTCTGACTGGGCGGACGGCTCTTTCATGGCACTCATCATGCTTGCCCTTATCTTCATTGGTATGATGGCAACTGGCAAGTATACGAAGCAGAGCGAAAAGGAGGGCAGCGGACAATGGTAAAGAAAATCTTATCCTACACCTATGTCTTCCTCGTTCTTTTCCTGATGTATCTTCCGATCTTCTACATCATCGCTTCTTCTTTCACGGACAGCGATATGATCGGCCAGTGGAACGGCTTCTCCTTTGCTCTCTACAACAAGCTTTTCCATGACCAGGAATGCCTGACCGCTATCGGAAACACTCTGATCCTGGCCGTTCTTGCCTCTTTGGTCTCGACCGTGATCGGAACGCTTGGCGCCATCGGACTCTTCTACTCCAAGCGGCACTGGAGGAAATTCTGGGAGCATGTCAACCAGATTCCGGTCGTCAATGCCGAAATCGTCATGGCTATCTCCCTGACGGTCACCTTCGTCTTCTTGGGAGACCGGTTCTTCGGCGGAAAGGATCTCAGGGGTTTCTGGACGCTTCTTATCGGCCACTGCACTCTTTCCCTTCCGTTTGTCTACCTCTCCGTCAAACCGAAGCTTATCCAGATGGATCCAGCTCTCTATGAGGCGGCCCTGGATCTTGGCTATACTCCGACCAAGGCACTCCACAAGGTCATCTATCCGCAGATCTGGCCAGGCATCTGGTCCGGTTTCACCCTTTCCTTCTCCCTGTCTTTGGATGACTTCATCGTCACCTTCTTTACAAGAGGTTCGGGACTTTTGAACGGCCCGGATACGATCGAAACCATCTCTACCCTTGTCGAAGAGAAGATCAAGAAGGGCGATGTTCCGCCTTCTATGCGTGCCTACTGCACTTTGCTTGTTTTCTTAGTCTTTGCCTTTGTCATCTTTACTACTATCCGGGCCAACCATAAGGCCCGTGTATATGGCTCTACCTTAGGGAAGAACCATGCCAAGAGGAGGGCACAGCTCAATGAAATCCCGTCTCGTTAAACGCTTTTCTGCTCTTTTCCTTCTTTCCGGGATGCTGATCGGAGAATCCTCCGGGATTCTTGCTTCTTCCGAGAAGGAAGCAATCCGCCTTGCCAACAGAAGAAAGGCAGACAGTTCTTCCGTCATTACTTTGAAGGTCTACAATTCCGAAGACTATATCGCCGAAGACGAGAAGGACGACAACGGCAACATCACTTCGAAAGGCATCCTCTCCGAGTTCGAGGAATACGAGAAGGATCAGGGCAAGAATGTCCGCGTCTCCTACTCCTGCTTCGATACGAACGAGGATATGCTGAGCCAGCTCAAGATGGGATCCCAGTACGATCTCGTCTGCACTTCCGACTATGTCGTCCAGAAGATGATCCGGCAGGATATGGTCGTTCCGTTTGAAAGCGACAGCAGCTGGGAAGAAGAGAACTTCTCCTCCACTCCTAACTACAATGATTACTGCTCTCCTTTCATCAAGAACAAGATCAAAGGTATTTCCGTCATGAAGGACGGAAAGACCATTGATGTCAACCAGTATGCCAGAGGCTATATGTGGGGTACGTTAGGTATCCTCTACAACTCCGACTTCGTCAAGCTTTCCGAACGTGGCATCTCTTCCGATGAGATCGATTCCGATATGACCGACTGGCTCTCCCTCTGGGACGGCAAGTACAAGAACCTCTTCACGATCAAGGACTCCATGCGGGATACGTATGCCGTCGGCGTCATGAAGGCTTTCAGCGACGAGTTCGAAGCCCTGGAAAAACAGTTCGAAGACAAGGAACTTACGGAAGCGGAATACAACAGCAAGGTCCATGGGATCTTCAACCGCTGTGACGACGAGTCCATCCAGAAGGTCGAGAAGGTCCTGGAAGAGCTTAGGGACAACGCGTACGGATTCGAAGTCGACGGCGGCAAGGTCGATATGGCCAGAGGCCTCTACTATGCTATCAACCTGGCCTGGTCCGGAGATGCTACCTGGGCCATGGATATGGCGGATGAGTACAACGCCAAGCATGAAGGGGAGAAGAACTTCAAGCCGACGGAACTGAAGTACGCGATTCCGAAGACCGGAGCCAACGTCTGGTTCGATGCCTGGGTCATGCCGAATTCCGTGAAGGATTCCGGAAACCAGGAGATCGCTACCGAATTCATCGACTTCCTCTCCGATCCGGAGATTGCTGCCCAGAACATGGCCTTCATCGGTTATACCCCGGTCATCGCCGGAGATCCGATCCTGGAATATGTAAGGGAAAGCTACGGAGACGTAAGAGCCGAAGAAGACGATGACGGAAACATCACCTGGAACGAGGAAGCCGATCTTGACGGAACATACGCGAAATCCCTCAAGTACTTCTTCCAAGGGACGCTTAGCGATGAAAACGAAGCGGATATCGACAAGGCTACTACCTTCTATCTTCCGGAAGACTGCCGCTACAAGCAGTTCGATACGGCCTATCCGGATGAGTCTCTTCTCCCGGAACTTGTCATCATGGATGACTACGGAGATCAGAACGACAAGGTTGTCAAGATGTGGACCAGGGTCAAGGCAAAGATGCTTCCGGCCTGGGTCTACTACACGGTTCTTGCTATCGTCCTCATCCTGATCGGAATCGGAATCTTCTGCGGCATCAACAGCCAGCGGAAGAAGGCCCTCCGTAAGAGCCGCCATCTGGAACGTGTCGAGCGTGCCAGGAAGAGCCGGAGCCTGACCAAGGACCTCACGGAAGGGGTCGCGGTCTCTCCGATTCCCCCGGAAGCTGCTATTACGGATAAGAAGGATTAAGGAAAAGGGTTGCTTCTTCCGGCTTTGCGGCCGGAAGAAGCATTTCTTTTTTCGCTAGTAGAGAGCGCTTTTCTCACTATAAACGCCTGTTATTCGCCATTCTTCCCCTTCCTTATTCTTTATCCCTTGCAAAAAAGCGGAACGATGTCTATACTAATCAAGCTGTTTCGAAATCTGTCTACATCGCGGGGTAGAGCAGTGGTAGCTCGTCAGGCCCATAACCTGGAGGTCATTGGTTCAAATCCAGTCCCCGCCACCATTAAAAAAGAGGACCTCAGCCGGAAGGCTGAGGTTTTTTTCTTCTCCTGTGGCAGAGAAGAAGAAAAGAGTACAATAAAGTCATGATCAAAGCATATCAGAAAGAGAGTCCTCTCTCTTATACGGAAGGTTTCTTTCCGACCTTCGAGATGGTACAGAACCATCCTTCCGATTTCCTTTCCGTCTACGTCTACCACGATGCCATAGAAGCGGAAGGAACGAAGAAGCTTATCTCCCTTGTCGGGGAGAAGAACGTCATTTATAGCGACAAGCCGTTCCAGATCCTGAAGACGAAGGAGAACGCCCACGTGATTGGCGTCTTCCGGAAATTCTCTTCTCCTCTGGATCCCCTGCAGAACCATCTGGTCCTTGTTAACCCGAGCGATATGGGAAACCTCGGGAATGCGATGCGGTCGCTTTTAGCTTTCGGCTACCATGACCTTGCCATTATCGAACCGGCTGCCGACTGCTTCAACCCGAAGACGGTAAGGGCCAGCATGGGTGCCATATTCCATATCCGGATTGAATCCTACCCCTCCTTTGATGCCTATAAAGAAAAATACAAGCGGGAAGTGTATCCTTTTGTTCTTGCCGATTCTACGCCTCTTGGAAAGGTTCGGTTTATTGCCCCTTGTTCCCTCGTATTCGGGAACGAAGCAACCGGTCTTCCGAAAGAGATCTATAACAAAAACGATGTCCGGATCGAGCAGAGCGATGAAGTAGACAGTCTAAACTTGACCACATCTATTGCTGTCGGGCTGTACGAACTGTCAGAACAAGCGAAATAATGGGCGAAAGCCCATTTTACTTTATTTTAGTTACACGCCCTATATATTTACTCAATTTTTAATGGGAAAAAACTGGAATATGTAGGAAGCGCATACTTTTCGAAAAACAACCGAAAGTAATTTTGCGTGTTTACTTTAATATGCCTTTTCAATATAATATTCTAATGTTTGCTTTCCTTCTCTTTTTATGAACGCCTAAAAAATGAGAAGGACAGAAATTCTTGAAAGGAAAACCTGATGAAACGTAAATCTTCCTGTCTGTTAGCGCTGCTCTCTCTTGCACTCCTTGGTGGATGCAAAAATGTTACTTCGGCTGTTTCTTCTTCCTCTTCTTCTGCTGCCAATTCCTCTTCTTCCTCTACTGCTGACTCTACCTCTTCTAGCGCACTCTCTTCCAGCTCTTCTTCCGTTATCCCGACTGTTTCTCTTACTGTCACTGTCGGAGAGCATGCCACGCTTGGCAAGATTGTCGCCTGGACGAATGACAGCACGACTGCTCCGGAAATCGGAACGGAAGAACTGACAGCTTCTGCAATCAAGGAGAAGTCTTCTATTGCTGTCAGCGTTACTGCCTCTGAACATTACGGGATTGCCGACCAGGCCGAAGTCGTCTTCGGCTCTGCCAAGGCTTGCTACAATGCAGAGAAGAAGGTCTTCCTTCTGACTCTTGGCACTGCAGATGCAACTTTGGATGTTTCTGCCACTGTTCTTCTAAGCAAGATCAAGGCAACTGTTACGGTCGGAGATAATGCCGTCCTTGGTGCAGCCTATGCCTGGACCAACACCGATACGACTGCTCCGGAACTCGGAACGGATGCTTTGGATATCACTTCCTTGGTTCAGGAAGAGAGCATTGCTATCACGGTTACTCCCTCTACCCACTATACGATTGCCGACCAGGCCGAAGTTGCTTTCGGTTCCTCCAAGGCTGTCTACAACGCCGCAAAGAAGGTCTTCCTTCTTGCTCTTGAACAGGATGACATTACTCTCGATGTCTCTGCTGCTGTCACTCCGATTGCCAAGCATTCCGTAAAGTCCGTCAAGAATGTCTGCTCGAGGCAGATTGCTGTTTCCGGCATTGCCGAAAAGGATCAGATCGAAGAAGGGGAGACTGTTGTCATCACCGTCTCCGGAACCGATTCTTTCGGAAAGAAGATCAGCCATGCAACCCGCGTCTATGCCGATATCAACGGCGTGACCTATCAGGCTTCCGGAAAAGACAATGACCCCTCCGTCACGATTACCTTCACGATGCCGAAGGCCGACATCGACGTCATCGTCTCCTATTCGGACGACCAGGTCGAAGACAGCAAGAACGGCTACACCATCACCGCCGATAAGAACAATACGAATGCCCAGCTTGTCGGTGTCATGCCCGGAACGAAGTACGTTACTTTGGATTCCTATATCGTCGTCAAGGAAGGATACCGGATTTCGAAGGTCGAATACCAGAACAAGGGCTCCTCGTCCTGGATTTCCGGAACCTCCAACAATGTCCGCTTCTCCTATCAGGGCGACAACATCTATACTGTCCGGGTCGAACCGGAAACGGAAGACATGGCTGGAACTACGACTGGTCTTACCGCCGATATCACGTTACGGATCACGGGCGCCAATAAGAACCTTCATACCATCACCTATACCGGACTGAATGCTGCTTTCTACGATGCCTCCAAGTCCCAGCTTCCTACTTCCTGCTATGCAGACGACTTCGTTCGCCTGTCTGTGGAAGGCATCCTTGATTCCAAGTACCTGACGGCTGTCATCACCGGTGTCTCTGCTACCTGGTCTACCGATTATGCTTCCTTCACGATGCCGGACGGAGATGTCACTGTCGACTTCACCTTCCATGACTACCTTGCTCCTACCTTTGCCACTAACGCGGGGGTCAAGGGTTCCGCACTCTATTCCTCTTATTCGGATGCCCAGTACGGGAATACTCCTATTACCAAGGCAAAGCCTGGAGATACGGTCTATGTCGCCTTCACTCCGAACGACGGCTATTCCGCCAAGAGCATCATCGTCAACGGCGTCTCCAAGGAAGCAACGGGATTATACGGAAACGGAAAGCTCTACGACTACTATGCCTCCTTCCCGATTGCCGATACTGCTACTGCCCTGAATATCTCCTTCGAAGTTGCGAAGAGCTATACCCTTACCATCGCTTCTGGAATCACGAACGGCAAAGTCACTACCAATGATGAGAAGCTGGATGTCGGAGAAGAGGGTTCGGTCTCGATCAAACCGGACTTAGGATACAAGCTTGACACACTGACTGCTAAGACGGACAGCGGCACGGATGTTGCTATGACCCTTGCCGATGACAAGAAGTCTGCTACCTTCACGATGCCGGACGGAAACGTCACGGTCTCGGCAACCTTCGTCGTCGATCCGGACTTCAAGGCGGCTCAGATTACGTATGCAATCGATTCCAGTTCCAAGTCCTACTTCTCTTCCATCGAATTCCGGCCGGAAGGATTAGACAAGATCACCTGGAAGTCTTCTACTACGGCTACCTCCTTCAAGATGGAGGCCGGCAAGAAGCTTTCCATCACGGTCAATTCCTCCGACTTCATCGGCGTACAGATCGATGCCACGGTGGACGGAGCAACGACCACGGTCAAATCCGGAGACTGCGACTATACCTGGAGCTACTGTTTCAGTGCCAGTATCGACAAGGTCGAGAAGGATACCACGATCTCCATCAAGAAGATTGCTACCCAGGGATCCGATCCTGGTGATGGCGGAGATTATTACGGCGATTAAAGCAATTCTTTTCTGCTAGGCAGAAGGAATCCGTGCCCGGAAGGGTACGGATTCTTGCGTCTTATCCGGTTTGCATAAATGTCTATGAAAGGTCAAATATTCATGAAAAAAACGATATTAGTTGCGCTTCTTGCTAGCCTCGGGCTTCTCTCCTCCTGCGGGAAGACGGCTCCTGTTTCCTCTTCTTCCTCTGCCGAGTCTTCTACGTCCACGGCTCTTCCTGCACCGGCTTCTTCTTCTACTACTGCTGCTTCCACGTCTTCCTCCTCTTCTTCTGCTCCTGAGGATCCGTTTGCTTTCCCGGAAGA
Organism: Bacillota bacterium; assembly: GCA_023459795.1. Classification (GTDB taxonomy): domain Bacteria; phylum Bacillota_I; class Bacilli_A; order RFN20; family CAG-288; genus Enterosoma. Next base: position 16,209 of record JAEWSP010000006.1, on the reverse strand, counting down.
TGTTACGATTGCGGAATCCAGGAAGGTTATGCATATCTCCTGCACCGGAATCCTTATTGATCTCAACATCGGTTCCCACCTGGTCGCAAAAAGAGACTACACGCTCTCGGTCCAGGCATCCTCGGGCTTTAAGATCCAGGGAGAACTCTCCTTCTCCATGAGCGAGGATGGAATCCTTTCTTTTGAGAAGATTTCCTCTGGCAGCTATAAGATCCACGCCCTCTCTGCTGGCGGGACTGTTGTTACTATCAAGGATGAGAATGAGACCACCTTCTATAGGGATGCCATCAATGTCCGGAACAAGCTCACCCACGAACAGGCCGAAGACTACATGTACAACCATGTAAATGTCTGGAAGAACCTGGCCTTTGCTTCCAACGGAGACAAATACAATATCGTCTTCACGGATCTGCTGACAGCTACGATGTCGGCAAAGGAAGGCGATACGACTTATGGAGATATCTCCTTAGCCCTGACTTATGTTGGGGAGTTAGACGACGGCGTCGACCGGGATCAGTACGAATACAGCATCGTCTCCACTTCCAAGGATCAGTCCAACACTCTGAAACCCACCGACTTCTGCATCAATGTCACCGGAGACTTTGCATATCTCTACGAAAAAGAAGGAATCATCGATTTCTTCGGTCCGAGCAGCTTATAGAAAGCGGAGTATATAAAAATGAAAAAAAGCACACTGACGATTCTCTCTCTTTCTCTTCTCCTTACGATGAGCGGATGCAACAAGAACACTCTTCCTTCCTCTACTTCTTCTACGGCTACGAGCTCTTCCACCTCTTCCAAGAATTCTACTTCCACTACGAAGGCTCCGATCAGTTCTTCTAGCTCCTCTTCTTCCCCCTCTTCTTCCTCTTCTTCCTCTTCCAAGCCGAAGCCGGAAGAGGAGACTTATGTCGTCCGTTATGAGACGACTACCGGAGTTTCCATCACTTCCGACAAGGAACGGTACAAGGAAGGGGAGACGGTAACTCTTACCCTGACCCTTACTTCCGGATATTCCGTTACGATGGTCTACTACAACTATACGAAGGCTGCAACCAAGGTCGACGATACTCATTTCACCTTTGCGATGCCCGCGGAATCCGTCATCATCACGACGGATGTATCCGTCGACGGTGACATCACCGTCAACGGAGATGCCGTTGGCGTGTTCGCCAAGGAAGGCAACCTCTTTGTTGCCCGCAATGTCGCCTTCAGCAGCGGAAGAGGAAACTTCAATGTCACCCTCAAGGGAGAGGACGGAACCAAGACCAACCTCACTCCGATGAACATCGACAGAACGAAGTGCTTTGCAGGATTCAATCTTTCCTATGGTGCTTCTTCCAAGTCTTTCCTGGGATGCCTCTCTACCGGTTCCTCCTATGATTTCTTCTATGATCCTAACAGCGAGAACAAGAACCGTCCTCTCTATATAAAGAGAGTCTCGGTCGATTCCCTTCCGGACAGCGTCAATTCCCTCTACGGCCTTTTCAACGGCAAGGTCCAGTCCTGCGATTCCGTTTTTCCGACCAACATGATCGGTGTCAGCATCCAAAGCTCGACCCAGAACCTGAAATACACCTGGGCTCTTGGAACCGACAAGTCTTCTTCCCTTGCCACTTCCACGTCCTTTGACGGGAAGAATGCTTCCTATTCCTACCGTTCCTATGATGAAACGAACAAGCTTCTGAAGACCGTGGATACGAAGACCGGAAAGGCAGGCAAGTACCTTGCCTCCCATTTCTCGAAGTCCAAGGACAACCAGATGACTACGGATCCGACCGATGAACTGGAATTCGATGGAACGAATACCCAGTTCGTCAATCCTTCCGTTGCCAAGCTCATGGCTACGGCAAATACGGATTACGATATGTATACGATCGAAAGAAGCTTCATGGAAGCCTACCGTGTCGGAATGACCGTCGAGGGAACCGTGAAGTCCGTTACCCGCATCATCACTTCCGCTGTGGATACCGATGGCGGTTTCACGACCAAGATCGTTTCCGGCAAGACTACGGGTGCCGATTCCTCCGATACCTCTGGAACGGCTTCTGCTTCTGCCCATTACGAATACAGGGCTTCCCTCTCCTTCACCAAAGAGGGCGCTATCAAGGAGATTGAATACACCTCCAAGACTTACGGATCCGATCTCTATGACTTCGGTTCCGACTCCTTCCTGGACGGACGGGACGGCAACGCCCACTTTGCTGCGGACGGAACGATCAAGGATTCCCTTTCTGCAACCTATACCTACTCCGAGACTCCTTCCGGATTCACCTTCGATGCCGCTCCCTACTTCATCACTTCCATCGATTCTGCCTCCATCACCAAGGACGGCGGAACTGCCAATACGATCAACTCCGGAGATATCCTGAACGACAACCTGCAGATGGCTTTTACTCCCAGCACTGCTTTGGATTCCTGGCAGTATCAGGTTATCGGCTCTTCCGACAGGGATGTTGTTTCCTATGACTCTACCTATAGGAGATGGATCGGCGGAAAGCCGGGAAGTGCAACCGCAACCGTTTCGAACCTCTCCGACGAAGCCGTGAAGAAGGATGTCGAGGTAACGGTCAACTACAGCTTCGAAGTCAACTCCTTCTTCATCCAGGGGTTAGATTACAGCCACAAGAGTCCGGATTCTTCCTCGGGGGATAATCTCCACAGCGGAGACGATGTCACCTACACGATCAAAGCCAAGGGACATGAGAAGGGAAAGTCCAACTACGTATCCATTGCTATGCCTCTGGATACGACTGCCGATATCTTCTCTGCCACGGACAAGAACGGTACGGATGTCCTTAGTGGCCTCGGACTTGTCATTGCTGTCGATCCGAGCAAGAACACCATCCGTGTCAATGCCTCCAATGTCGCTACTTCTTCCCTGACGACTGTCAAGGTTAAGCTGAATACGGCTTTCTACGATGCTAAGGCCTCTTCGACTATCCTTACCTTTACTTTCCTTCCGGGAGAAGCTTCTTCCTTCGCCGATATCGAGGGAACCTGGACGTATGATCCTTTTGCTTCCCTTACTCTTTCTGCTACGGACAAGGAGACAGTGAAGGGAGTAGAGCACTACGGAAGCAATCTGAGTGTTCTTACCAAGGATTCCACGACCGGTGCCAACGTCACCACCATTCTCCGTATTGCCTTCGACTTCGTTCCGGCAACCGGCGAGTTCCCGACTGCCACTGTTGTCAGTGCCACAAGAGACGGAGCCGACATGGATTTCAATCCGAATCCGTTTGAACTGAAGATGGATTATACCAAGGCAGACGGCCTTGGAATCTTCCTCTCCGAATCCGCTTGGTTCGGACAGGATGACAACTCCGTTACGTACCTTCTTGGGGATTACGACGAAGATGATGACTATGGCGAATACTCCTACACCGTCTTTGTGAAAGCGAACTAAGCAATGAGAAAAAAGATCCTATTTGTATCCTCTTTGATGCTTCTTTCTTCCCTTAGCGGATGCAAGAACACAGCCCCAGTCTCTTCTTCCTCCTCGGCTTCGGGTGTTTCCTCTTCTTCTTCTTCTTCTACGACTAGCACCTCTTCCCTCCCGTCTTCCGAAGACGTCAATGATATTGCTACCTTCCTCGGATATCTTTCCAAGGAAGGCAGCGTCTATCAGACGGAGGTCAAGGAAGGAACTAAGTCTCTTGCAAAGTCCGTCTACAGACCGGATTATTTCGGCTGGAGCGAAGACAAGGAGACAAATGGTTACTTCCTATCCAAGGAAGGAGTCGCATCCTTCTCCCTGGAGAAGAATGACGAAGGAGACAGGGAGTTTGTCTCCGGTTTCCTTCTGAAAGATGAAAAAGGCAAAGCCTATTCCTCTATCTATGCTGCTTCTTTGTCCTCCTTCTACGGATTTTCTTCTTCCGTAAAGGGAGCTACTGCTTCCTTTACGGACAAGAAGGAAGTCCTCTTCCTTCTTTCCATGGCGGGATTCGGAGGCGGGGACTACCTGAAGCTTAGCGGCTACAAGGCGGATGTCTCCTATAAGTCTGTAGGAGGAATCAAATCCCTTCTGATATCTTTCCTGATCCAGGATGTCTCCTATACCTTGACTGTCGACCATCTCGAGACAGCTTCCATCGATAGTGCCGATCTCTATCTGAAGGAGAACGGAGAAGCATTTGTTCCGGATGCGGATGAGAGCAGGATTTTTGCCCTCTTCGCTCGGAACGAGTTCTCCCATTCTATCTACAATGAAGACCAGCTTCTCAGCACGGAATATTTCAATCCCCAGTACTACTACATGTACTACTCCGACCTTGCTTTGCAGGCGCAGCCTCTGCTTGCCAGCTACATGAAGGGATATGTGAAGCTGGATTCCAAGGGAGAAGGACTATCTCTCTATACCTCCAAAGCCCTGATCTACGATGACATCTATTTGTTCCATATAAGCAAAGAAGGAGCCGTAAGCCTGATTACGAGAGAGAATCCGAACCGTATCGGATATGCCCAGGGCGGCTTCACGAGTGTCCAGGAGGATGTCGTCTCCGTCATGAACTATCCTTCCAATCTTTTGCTTCTGAAGGAACTCCAGTTCCTGAAGAAGAAGTCCGAAGGAAAATACGAGATCACGAACCAGAAGCTGATCCAGGATTTCATCAAAAACTTCAACATCTATGGCGCCGCTGTTTCCAACACTGTATCCGTCGAGTCTTCCCTCCTTACCGTAACCTTTACGGAAGGAGACAGGGACTCTACCTGCAAGGTCGGCTTCCACCTGAAGGTGGACGGTGCAACCGGAGTCGAGTCCACTACTAAAATCGAAGACCAGATGATCGATTTCACCGGCTTCGGTCGTACCACCTATCAGCCTGTAGAAAACTTCCTGACGAAGAACAATCTTAAGATCGATTAAGGAAAATGGTCAGCCTAGGCTGACCATTTTGTTTGCTTTTCTAGAACAGCGGGAGAGGAGAAAGAGCGGGAATAAGCGGCGGTCTATCTATTAGGAGGATCTTCTCGATCTCTCCTTCTTTGAGGTAGGAGGAGACTTCCTCCTTCCATAGAAGCAGGGGAAGCCTTGGCGGAAGGTCTCCTTCCTTCTTTTCCGTCTTTCTAGTCAGCAGGACAAAGTTCTCCTGCTCGTCATAGAATCCGGAAAGATAAAGGAACTCTTCCTTCGGGGAATAGAACTGGCTCTCTGTTCCTTTCCGGTCCCTTTCAAAAAGGGAGGTAGCGACAAGGACTGCTCTTCTCTTCTGGAAGGAGTCGGAAAACAGCTTCTTTTCTTTTACTGTCTCTACTCTGGCGTTGACGACAGGGTCACTGGTTAGGAAGATGCCAAAGGACAGAAGGGCAAGCTTCTCTCTCCCATCCGAAAGGAGGATAGCAGGAGCCTTCTCTCCGGGAAGGATCTCCCTGCTCTTCGTCATCTTCAGGAAAAGACCGGGAAAGACTTCCAGTCTCTCCCGGTCCCTGTTGTCGAACTGATAATGCCTGCACATAGGCTAGAAGCCTATCCCCTTCATGATGAGGGCGGAGAAACAGAAGTAGATGGCGATCGATACGATATCGAGTACGGTAGAGATCATCGGCTGACTGATGACGGCCGGATCGATATGGATCTTCTTTGCCAGGACCGGGACAGAAACGCCCAGGAACTTGGCGACGACCGTGGAGACCAGAGCCGTCAGGGAGCTGACCAAGGATACGGAAAGGAAGAAGAGACTCCGGTTGTTCTCGTAGAGGGAGGCAAGAGCGGAGTTGTCCGTCGGGGAAAGCTGGATGATTCCGGAGTTCAGTTCTACTTCCGTCCAGGTGAAGAGGAAGAGAGCTAGCATCAAGCCGGTAAGAAGTGCCGTCTTCGTCTCTTTCCAGACGACCTTCCAGTAGTTCTTCGAGGAGATGTTGCCAAGAGCGATTTCCCGGATGATGACAGTGGTCGTCTGATCCGCGGAGTTGGAGTTGGCACTCATCGTCGGGGTGAGGAAAGCAATCAGGATCGGGAAAATGGCAAGAGGGGCATCCATATAGGAGAGGATCATGGAGGTGAAGGTATCCAGGAACAGAAGGAAGACCAGCCAGACGGAATAGGATTTCACAAGGTTAGGAATGCTTCTCTTGAGATACGGAGTCTCACTCGGGATGACGGCTGCGGAAAGCTGGATATCCTCCGTGTTCTCGGTTGCGGCGACGTCCATGACATCATCGAAGGTGATGATGCCAAGGATTCTTCTCTCCTTGTTCGTGACCGGCATGACGGAGATATCGTATTTTCTAAAAGCCCGGAGTACGGCTTCCTCATCCGTGTCGGCCGAGACATAGACGTAGTCGTCGTTCATTACGGACTTCACGATGTCGGTAGGATCGGATTCGAGTAAGGTAGCCAGGGTTACGGTTCCGACCAGGGTTCTGGTGCTGTCGACGACGAAGATCATCCAGACGGTTTCCTTGTCCTGTCCGTGGGCACGGATCTCGGCTAGGCACTCTTCGACGCTGTTTGTGTCTTTTACGTACAGGAATTCCGGAGTCATGATGGTTCCGGCACTGTCTTCCTTGAACTTCAGATAGGCATAAAGCCGTTTCCGGTCATCCGGCTCGGCCGCCTGCAGGACCTTGTTCGTAAGGTTGGCAGGAAGCTCGTCGACGAAATCGACGAGGTTATCCATCTGCATCGGATCGATGATGTCATGGAGTTCCTTGTCGGAGAAGGCTTTTACGACCTTCTCCTTGTTCTCCTTGGTAAGGGCGGTGAAGACTTCGGCGGAATCGTCGGAGTCGACGGACTTGAAGAAGAACAGGATATCCTGGGGTTCCAGCTTCTCGAGGGCGTTAGCGATATTGATAGGGTCATAGCTCTGAACCGTAAGGTTCAACAGCCTGGTATCCCTATTAGCGATGATGGCTTCCAGGGTCTCCGGAGCAATCGGATGGTTGACTCGGCCTTTCAAGGAGCTGTCCGGACGGATCTCCGCTACGGTTTCTTCCGGCGGAAGGGATTTGTTCTTGGAATTATCTTTTTTCATGAACTATTCCTCCTATCCGATTACAGCCAGATCGGCTATTGCTATAGAGACAGGGTCAAAGGCATGGGGATCGATACCGGTGATGATACTCTTGGCGACAAGGAAATAGATGATCATGGTAAGGATATCCATGAGGCAGGAGATAAGAGGACCGGAAACAACGGCCGGGTCGATATGGAGAAGCTTTGCCAGCATCGGAAGGGAAGCTCCCATGATCTTGGAGAAGAAGATAGCAAAGGCCAAAGACAAAGAGACGACAAGCCCGACGATGAGGTAAGCCTTGTTCAGGGATCCGAAGTCGGTGATCATCTGGGTCTTGGCGGCATCCCCTAAGGAGATCAGGTGGGCGTGGAACTCCACCTGTACCCAGCCGAAGTTGAAGGTGGCCACAAGCAAAGCGGAGAGGATGCCGACAACAGACTCCTTTCCGAGCACTTTCAGGTAATCCTTCAGGGTGACATCTCCGGTTGCCAGCGATCTTGTAATGGTGGAGGTCGTCTGGTCTCCGGAGTTTCCTCCGGTATCATTCAAAGCAGGGAGGAAGACGACGAGGACGGAGAGGCGTTCCAAAATAGGTTCGAATCCGGAAAGGACCAAGGAAGAGAAAGTGTTGATCAAGGCAATGACGATGAGCCAGATGACATACGAAAGAGCCATCTTGTACGGCTTCGTTTCCAGGTACGGGGTATTCGTAGGAGTAACACCGGCCTGTTTGAGGACATCTTCCGTGTTCTCTTCTTCGACGACATCGAGGACATCGTCGAAAGTAAGGATGCCGACGATTTCCCCGGTCTTGATAACGACCGGAAGAACAGCCAGGTTGTATTTCTGGCAGAGGGGAATCACGGCTTCCTGGTCGGCGACCGGGGAGATATAGGCGAAGTCTTTATCCATGACGGTTTCGATGACGGCCTTAGGATCGAGGAACATCAGTTCCTCCAGCCGCTTGATACCGAGAAGAGTCGTAGTTCCGTCGACGACAAAGACAGTCCGGACGGTTTCTTTTTCTTTGCCGTGGGCTTTGATTAAGTCAAATACATCCTGGATGGTGGAACCGGACAGGACCGAGAGGAACTCGGTCGTCATGATGGAACCAACAGTTCCGTCTCCGTAGGAGGCTAAGGAGTCGATGACCTTCTTCCTCTTGCTCGGAAGCAGGGCCATGACCTTCTGACGGACTTCCTTCTTGACGTCTTCCAGGAAGTCGGCAAGATCATCGTCACGGACATAGGAAAGGACTTGAATTAGCTGTTTCCTAGGGACGTTATTACAGATAGCAACTCTTTCTTCGACGGACAGGTAGGAGAAGACTTCACCTAGGTTTGGCAAGTCGTTGGAAAGGGAATAGAACTCGACGCATTCGTTGTCGGAAAGCAGGTTCAGGCTATCGGCAAGCTGAACCGGGGAGTTCTCTTTGGCCATCTTCCGGACAGCACCGACATCGCCGGTGATAAGAGCCTGATGGAGAAGCCCAGGCAAAATAGGGTCATTGACGCGGATAACCTCGCCATTATGTTTCTCGTTTTGGATTTCTTCACTGAAAGTGGTCTTGTCCATGTTTCAGATCCTTTCCTTCGTCAGAGGCAAGGGCGGCACGTCACGGAATATTTCCCTAATCCTGCAAGGCTTTATCTAAGAGTCTGGAGAGGCTCTGGATATCTTTTGCGACAAGCCCCGGATTGACTTCTTCCAGCTTCTTCTGGTATTCCGCACTGTGGCTGTAGCCAGCTGAGACGATATCGATTTTTTCTTCTCTCATCATGGAGACGTCTTCCAGGGCATCTCCGATATAAAGGATATCTTTTCTCTCTACGCCATAGTCGGAAAGAATCTTCTGCATACTGGCTCCCTTGTTGGCGCCTTTTTCGCTTCCCCAGTAGAACTTTACGAAATATCCGGAAAGCTTCAGATCCTTCAAGGAGATCTCCAGGCTTTCCCGGCTTCTTCCGGTCAATAGGATCAGAAGAACCTTAGGCTTTTTGGAAAGCTTCTCGAGGAGCTTCAATAGCCCCGGGAAAGGTTTCAGTTCCTTGGATTTCTTGCTGTAAACATCTAGGAACACGGACCAAGCCTTGCCGAAGTTCTCTTCTCCGACAATCTTCCTGATGATTCCGCTCTCCGTAGGTCCATAGAAATCATGGATATCTTTTTCCGTCGTTTCGGGCTTCCCGCACTGTCTGCAGGCTTCGGCCATTGAATAGTCTTCAACGCCAAAGGACGAGGTGAGAGTGCCGTCAAAATCGAAGGCCAATATTGTTTTCTTTTCCATAGCTAATTCATTTTAGCAAAGAAGGGATAGAAGAGTAACTGAAAGCCGTTTATTCTATGAAATAATTAAGAGTAAGAATAGGAAAAGCAAATAAAGTGCAAGGAACTGCTTGGAAGTGCCTCTAAGTAGACTAAAATAGAGACATGCGGAGGAACACTATGAACCTGATTGAATCCCTGAAGGACAGCAAAACCTTGATCCTTGCCGAAAGTAGCTATTCTCCTGTTCTTTACGGACTCCGGAAGAGATTTCCGGAGCTGGATTTCCATTTCCTCAACGAAGAGGAATTCCTCGATCAGGCTGTCTTCTCCTATCCTAAGAACCCGCTCCCCTTCCTGATCGCTTCTTCCCGCTACGATTATGCTTCTTCCAAGAAAGTCATGCGGCTTCTTAGGGTTATCGACCTAACCAAGGACGAAGAACTGTCTTCTTTGGAAGAAGGGCTTAGGAAAGAAGGCTATATCGAGAAGAATCCGGTTGATCTTATCCGTCTCAAGCAGTATGACCGGATCCTGCTTCTAGAAGAGAAACACAACGACGAACTCCACCATGTCCTTTCCCGGGTCCTCCCGGGAAAGAAGCCGGAGGAGATAATCTTGGCCGATCTTGGCTACAAGCCGGTAAAGCAGGAAAACCTGAATTTCCGGATCTTTCCGAACAAGTTCGAGCAGTACTTCTATCTCTTCGGAGATCTGACTAGAAGGCTTAAGAACGGAGAAGACCCGGCATCCTTTAGGATCCTAGGGAAGGATTCCGGGGACTGCTTCTATTTCGGCATGTGCCAGGATCTGTTCTCTCTTCCCCTTTCCTATTCCTTCTCCCGGCCGCTTCTTTCTGCGGTGGAGGTGAAGGATGCTCTTTCTAGGATCCACCAGGAAAGGAAGATATCCTTTCCGGAGGGACTGGACGAGAAAAGCCCCTTAGGGATGCTGAAGACCCTTTCGGAATTCTTCGCTCTGGAGAAGCTTGATGATTTTGACAAGGCCTACGGGTCCTTGTCCGAGATCTCTTCCTCGACGACTATCGACAGGACAATCGGAGAAAACGGAATCCAGGCAACGACAAAGGTCGAATTCCTTTCCGATCCGGATCATCCGGATAGGATCTACTATGTCACCGATTTCGATAGCGATAATTTCTATTCCGTAAGCAAGGACGACAACGTAAGGAGAGACGAAGATCTCGTAAGGCTTGGAGCAAATCCAAGCTATCGGAGAACCCAGATGGATCAGGATCTGAAGCGGAACTTCCTCCTCTATACTCCGACGGTCTTTGTAAGCCGGGCAAAGAGGCATCTCGGGGATAAGCTCTTCGATTCGCCTCTTCTCAAAGAGGAAGCCTTCCTTTCCCTGGTTGACGGAAAGGAAGAGAAGGTTTCCTGGGAGAAGAAGGTCGTTCCGATCGACTTCGGAGATGCCAAAGGAGAATCCTTCCTGGAAGAGGGACTGTACCCTAGGAAAGCCAGGGAAGTCCTTTTACGGTATCTGGCACAGTCCGAAAGGATTGACAGCACCCTTCTTTCTTCTCCTTACGATCATAGCTGCAGCGGAATAACCGGGATTCCGCTTCCGAAGAGCCTTGGTGTAACCAGGCTTACGGATTATGCCGACTGCCCGTTCTTCTACTATCTCCAGGATGTCCTGCAGCTGGAGAAGGATGATCCCGACGATGACTTCACGTCGGCAAGGTTTGGAACCTTCGAACATGCCATCCTGGAAGATGTCTACAGGAAAGACTTCGACTTTGAGAAAGCCTATCAGGAGAAAGGACTCCCTGCCTATAAAGCAGCCTGCGAGGAAGAGGAATATACTCCTACGGAAAGCGACTATGCCGGACTGGAGATTGCCAAGCCTTGGATCAAGCGGGTCGTAGACAAGCTCCATGATCAGCTTTCTTCCGGCAGCATCACGGATTATGCGAGCGAAGAGAAGACCTCCTTGGATGTTGCTTCCTCCTCCGGAAGGAAATACCGGCTTTCGGGAAGAGTCGACAAGATCGTCTATACCAAAGGCACTGCCTCGAACTACTACACGATCATCGACTACAAGACCGGTTCCTGCACTTTCGATTTCCAGGAAGTCTTCCTCGGAAAGAGTCTCCAGCTTCCAATCTATGCCTTATCCACGATGGAGAATGCCTCGGATTATGGTGTTTTCTCGACAACGGAGGAAGGATTAGCCCTGAACAGGGGTATGGTCTTCGGGGGATTCGGTATCCAGAGAGTTTTCCAGAACGATCCCCGTCTCCTCCAGGAAGACAACATCCGTGATCTAGGTCTTCGTGGCCTTTCCTATGGCTCTCTGGATTATGTGAACTCCTTTGATCCTAGCGCCATCAACGAGAAGAACGAGATCGGAGACGGAGATTATCTTCAGGGAAATCTCTCCTTTACGGATGACGACTCCAGGATCAATAAGAAGATCCTCTATTCCCGGAAGGATCTTTATTCCGACTGCTATAAGGCTTTGGATAATATCCTTTCCGGCATGGAGAAGGAACAGTATCCGATCGCTCCTTTGTCGAAGGCGAAAAAGAAGATAAGCGAACTCGGAGAGAACGCCCCTGTCAGATGCCACTTCTGCACCCTCCAGGATGTCTGCCACTTTTCTCTGGAGGATATCCGTTATGTCGGGAAGGACATTGCCCAGCATTTCGTGAAGGCTCCTAGCGAGAAGAAAGAGAAGAAGCCGGCTAAGAAAGGAGAGAAGAAATGAAATTCAATCCTAACTCCGAGCAGCAGAAAGCAATCGATGCCTCCCTTAAAGGGAACGTAATCCTTTCTGCCGGTGCCGGAAGCGGAAAGACCGCAACCTTATCCGAAATCGTCTATCGGCTGATCGAAGAAAAGCGGGCAAAGCCAAGCCAGCTCCTTGTCCTTACCTTTACGGATGCCGCTGCCCGGGAGATGAAGCAGAAGATCATCGGCAAGTTCCCGGATACGGACAGGGAATACAAAGACGAGCTTTCATCCGCTCATATCCAGACCTTCGATTCCTTCTCCTTCTATCTGGTGAAGCAGTATGCCTCCGTCCTGAAGATCGGTTCCAACGTCCAGGTCGGAGATCAGGCCGTCTTCCACTCCAAGACACTGGAAATCATCTCCGATATCGTCGAGGAAGGATACAAAAATTCGGATAGAAGAGAGGAGATGATCTCCTCCTTCGGAAAATTTGATACGAAAGGCGATAGCAACTCCAAGCAACTTCTCAGCGAACTGATAGGGTGCCTCTCTTTATATACTCCCAAGGACAGGGAAGAACTGATCTGTTCCCTCAAAACGGAGAAGCTTTCCGAAGAGTTCCTTTCCAAGGAGAAGAAACGGTATATCTCCTTATTGAAGGAGACCCTTAAGGAAGGCCTTAAGAAGGCTGTAATGATTAGCCGGCTTACGAATCCATCCGCCGAAGGAATGGCAGAATCCTGCTCTTCTCTCTCCTCTCTCGATGTCGATCTGTCGACGGCTATGTTCCAGACGGAGGAACTGGATCAGTATTACCAGAAGATCTATTCCCTCCTTTCCCTTAAAGACGACGACTTCCTGGAGAACTACTTTGCCTTGGCTTCGGACAAGGAGATGGCAAGCCGTATCTACAAGAAGCGCCATATCGGAAAGACGGATGACCCGATGGCAGAAAAAGCTTATGTTGCTCTATCCTCTCTGCTCCAGCTGAAGTCGAATGCCACGGATAATCCTCTCTTCCCTTTGGTTGCACAGAAATCCGGCAATGATTCGGCCTTTGTAAACCAGGACCTTTCCAGACAAGAGGAGCAGATCCTCTCCTTTAGGAAGGACCTGCTCCTCTTCCTCGGTCTTGCCGAGGAAGCAGATAAGAGGATGAAGGAGTACAAGGCAGTTACCAATACCTACTCCTTCAAGGACATGTCCGATATGGCTGTAAGCCTTCTGACCGATCCTATCTACAGCAAGGAGAAAGAGGAAATCATTTCCTCTTTCCGCTTTGTCCTGGTGGACGAATACCAGGATACCAACGATACCCAGGATGCCTTCCTCAATGCGCTGTCCGAGAAAGCCCATCTTTTCGTGGTCGGGGATGCCAAGCAGTCCATCTACCGCTTTAGGAACACGAAGGTCGAGCTCTTCCTTGCTAGGAAGAAACAGTACGAGGGATGCAAGGACTTTTCTTCCTCCTCCGTCAGCATGCACAACAACTACCGCTCCGTTCCGAAGCTTCTTTCCGATATCAACGCCCTCTTCAAGAACTACATGACGATGGACCACGGCGGAATCAACTACGGCCTGGATCCTGAGGATCCTGCAAAGGATCCTCTTGGAGCAGAACAGCTTTCCTATGATGCCTCCATGGACCATGACTACTTCCGGAAGGAATACGTGAATCCCAATGGGGAATACGGAATCCGGCGGATTGTCCTAAGCCCTCTTTCCTACCGCCAGGTGGATGCTGTAGATAGGGAGATATATGCTATCCTCCATGACATAAGGAAGAAGATAGACTCCGGATACGAAGTCGTCTATTACGATCCTGGAAAGAAGCATAACGCGACAAGGAAATGCCGCTATTCCGATTTTGCGATTCTTATCCGGACCAAGAAAAGCTTCAGCCATTTCGTCTCCCTCTTCTCTTCCTATTCCATCCCTCTGAACAACGAGCTGGACAGCTCCCTTATCGAGACAGATCCTGTCCTTCTTTCCAGAGCTCTCCTCTCTCTGATAGAAGCCTACATGGAGAAGAGTTTCGAGAAGACGAACTGGAGGCATCTGTATGCCTCCGTTGCCAGAAGCTACATCTATTTCGATCCCCAGGACAAGGATCTCTATTCCGACCAGAAGATATATGATCTTTTAGCTCTTGATGCTAGCAGGAACCATCCCGACAGCAACGGGAAATGGCCGTCCGTCAATGTCCTCTGCCCTCTTAGCCGGGTGAAGGAAGACAGAATCTACAAAGATATCCAGGCCTTTGTCGACGGCGACAAGGAGAAGAACCTTCCTTCCCACCGCTATTCCCCTTTCTCCGAGATCTACCTGGATCTTCTGTCCTTCTTCGGCATCTTCTCCAAGCTGAAGAGGACAGACGAGGTAAGGGATTCTATCGATGAGCTGGACGGCTTCTATCAGGAGATCCTCCAGGAAGAGACTTTGGGATCTGGATTATCCGACTTCCTCCTCCTCTTCCGGAACCTGACGAAGCAGAAGATCGGAATCGATTCGGCAAGCCTCGTCGAGACCAAGGATGCCGTCACTCTGATGAGCATCCATAAGTCGAAGGGACTGGAGTTTCCTATCGTTTATCTTCCGTCAAGCGGCAACAGTATGACGAAAGACAGAACCTCGGACGGCTTTATCCTCTCCAAGGAAGAAGGAGTCCTCTTCCCGGATGCCCTTGTGGATCCGGAACATAAGGAGAACTTCCTGACGAAGCTCTATAAGGTAGGAGAAGGAGACAAGAAGGAAGATATCAGCGAAGAAGCAAGAATCAACTACGTGGCTCTGACAAGAGCCAAGGAGAGCGTCTATATCGTCGGGGACGAGACAAGAGGAAAAGAAGACCTCTTCGATATGCTTTCCGTTCTTCCCAAGGAGGAAGTCCTTTCCCCTATGGGAGAAAAGACAGCCCAGGAATTCGGACTTACGGAAGACGGAAAAGGACTAGACGATGCTAGGAAGAACCTAGAAGAAGGGTATTTCCATAAGCCTAGGATCATCGAAGGGGATAACAGCAAAGAAGGGAAGAAGATCTCCGAAAGAGGAAGAACCCTTTCTTCGATCTATGAAGAAGAGATCCTTGCTCCTAGGAAGGAAGTTATTGACGAAGCTATTGCTTTCCTCAGGGCCAAGCTGTTCCCGCTGCTCCTTGAGAAAATAGAAGGGGATCAGAAGAAGGTTTTCTCCTTCTATCTTGCCAGTGTCTATTCCGACCCTGTGTCCTCTGCTCCTTCCGATGCCTTCCTATCCCTGGAAGAGGCAAAGGAACTGAGAAGAAACAGGATCCGTAACGAAGGAGACCTTCTTCAGGCATCCCGGGATTTCCTTGGCATGGTAAAGAAGATGGACTACGAAGGACTAGGACTTGCCCCGAGCAAGGACATGGCCAAGGAAGAGAACCTTCCCCTGTATTTTGCCTCTACCTACTTCGATGCCCTCTTTGCCGTATCCCAGGATACGAAAGAACCTTTCTCCTATACCCGCTTCTATACGGATCAGAAGGATCCTTCCTCCTTCCTAAAGGTCAGCTTCGATATAGAGGATCCGGAGAAGAAAAAGAAGGAGACGTTATATCTGGATCCCAATAGGATCCAGGAAACAGAACCTCTTTCCGTCTCCTTCCCCGAGAAGACGAAGAAGGAGAGAGCTAGCAAGGTCACCGTCGATCCGGATTCCAAGATCGCCTCCTTTTCCTATGGTACCCTGCTCCATGAATGCCTGGAAGTCTGCTCCTTTGCTAGAAAGGATGCCAGCATGGTTCCAGATTCCAGGATCCGGAAGAAGATCGAATCTCTCTTTGCCTTGCCGCTCTTTGCCGATATGGAGGGGGTCAAGGAATACCATGAGTTTGTGTATTACGACACTCTTCACGACTCCAAAGGTTCTATCGACCTGCTTCTCGTCTTTAAGGACCGTGCCGTCATTGTCGACTACAAGACAAAGAACCTGGAGGATCCTGCCTACCGGAAGCAGCTAGCTTTCTACAGGGAGAACATAAAAGTCCTCTTCCCGGGGAAGAAGGTTTCTTCCTACCTCCTCTCTATCGAGGAAGGGAAGATTGTGGAAGTAGAAAACTGATTGCGAACCTTTGAGAAGAAAAACAATGGCGACGTGAAAAAAGGAGAAAACAGGGAATACCATCTTCCTGTAGTGAACCCCAAATGTTGGACCGAGGAGTAGGCCAGTGATGAACGAAGGGCATGCCCTTCGTTCATCGGCCGCCCCGAAGCCACAGGAGGGGCTTTTTCGATGAAATACACGATGGATCAGAG
>JAEWSP010000005.1 GCA_023459795.1 Bacillota bacterium | reverse complement strand
GGGCAGGCCATTCCGAAACAGAAGAGAAGAAAGACTGAAGCAACAGAAAGACCTCCGGAGGAGACAATACCATTGTCCCACCCCGGAGGCTTTTTACATATCCGTGGCCTATATTTTACGCTTACGATCAAAAAGCTGAGATTCCATGGGCTAAGGCATACCTTTGCGACAAGATGTATCGAAGTAACTAATGACTATAAAGCAGTCAGCGCTATTCTTGGTCATGCTAACATAACTACAACGCTAAATCTTTATGCCCATCCCGATAATCAGCAAAAGAAGAAATGCATTGAAAAGATGCTGCAATCGTTATAAGGAAAAGAACACCAGCCACAGGTCTGAAGCCACTGGCTGGTGCTTTTGGTTTATTCGGCTTTGTCCTACTTCTGCTTGGCGGTGTAGACCGGTTCTTTCCTATCTTTCCTTCTTTGGGATGCAAGCGAAGGCCCGAATCGGTAGAAGAGGGCTCCATTCATGGAAAAGAAAAAGAAGACAAGGCAGTAGACAAGACCAGCCCAGTAGAGCCTCTGGTCTTCTCCTTTGGCTTTGGACAAAAAGGGGAGAAGGAAAGCAGAAGCGGAAGAAAAAATCAAGGATACAAGAAAAGAGAAAAGACCTATTTTCTTCATAAAAACAGTCGTCTTTGAAAAAGACGTCTTTTCTCCTTCTGCTGGGATTGCTAACTTATTTCTTCTCTTGCTTTTCGATTCCATCTTCTTCCTTTTCTTTTTCTTTATGGAACAAAGACCCTGCTCTTTCTTCTTTTTCTTTCCTGGCCTTGTCCACGAGTTCCTCCAACCCTTCTTCGGTTTTGGAGATGATGCTGTCGGCAACATTCCCTCCGGTCTCCGTGAAGATATTGTGGCTGTCGACCGTAATGGACTTTTCCTTCTGGTTGGAAGAGGAGAGGGAGAGAGAAGCAAAGCGGTTGGCGGCAACCATCTGCTGGCTGGCAATCGTGCTTGTCTCAAGGAATGCAATCGTCACTGCTTCCCAGATGAAGACGGGGGCGGCATCGTCCATAACTTCCGTGACGATGCTTTCGGCTTCCGTTGTTCCGAAAGGATGCTTCATGGCTACGAAGCCTACGAAAGTCAGGATCATGATGCCAAGACCCAGAAGCAGGATCGAAATCCGTCTGTTCTTCATGATTTCTTTCTTTCCTTCGTAGAAGTGGAAGCCGATGTTGTCTTTTAGGGAGATCATGAGCTGCTCCGGAGAGTAGCCTTTGTAATCATCGATCACTATTTGGAGACGGATCTTATAGGCGGTCGGAATCATCCCCATGATGTTCTTGATATCGCTTAGGACCTCGTCCTTGACGAGGTCGTTGGTTCCGTTGCCTTTCCTCGGGTCGATGATGTCCTCCGCGGAGTCGTAGTATAAATCGACAAGGACCGTGTGGTCCTTGTCATTGACGGTAAAGTATTTCTTCAGGAGCTCGAGCTGTCTTTTATAGACACGGTGGCCGTTGACCCATTTGACCTGGTTCTAATTTTCCTTGTCTTTCTTGAATAGATTCATACCTTTTCTCCTGTTCTTATTATCTTAACACGTAAGGACTGCTGCTTCTTTATCATCCAAAGAATATGTTTCTGAATCGCTGCAGACTGGTGGAACCTTTTTATTCTATATATGTAGCACAATACCAATATGAGTATAGACAAAAAAAGAGAAATTCCGGAGCGGGATATTTTTTTTCAAGCCACAATTCGGATTGGAATTTCAAAACACTCGGAATGGAAATGCCGAAACACTCGGAACGAAAACCCCGAAACGCTCGGAATAGAATTTCAAAACACTCGGAAAACCGCGCACTTTAGGATTATTTGGATGAGCACTCTCTTGGGGTCGTTGCCCCTCTTCGTTTTAGCACCCTGGAAACTTCCTTTGTCATCAGAAAAAGACGGCAATTATCGGTTTATTTCTATTGGTGTCTTCTTATTTGATCTCTATTGTATTGGCTTTTTCTTCTTTCTTCAGAAGATGGTCAAGCATGATAGCGCCGACGACATCCAGGATAAAGAAGAAGTGGAAGACAATGGCAGTGACATAATAGCCGTTTGCCTTCAGCTTCTTCTCCTTTCCCAGACGGAAAAGATAGAAAAGGTTGGGAGCACTGGTGGAGATCATATAGCAGAAGGTAATGATTGCTCCCAGAGTAATGATCAGAGGAACCCCTAGCATCAGCCAGGGATTGCAGAACCCGGCTGCCAGAAGTGCCCAGTAGAAGAAGTTCATGAGGTAGAAGGGAATCAATACGATTTTGATTACCATAGATGTCTTAGTCGGCGGGACACCGCACCTAAAGACATGGATGAGGGCCAGGATGGCATTGATCAAAGCGACGATCAGGGCAACTATCCCGAAAGCTACCCCGAGTCCCATGAAGGCAAAGATAGCCGTGTCGTGGCTGATGCCAAAACGGATAAGAATAAATAAAATACCTAGCATTATGGAAGAAGCATAAAGAAAACAGGTCAGGACAATCATCGGAGTCTTCGATTTGTCTTTATCCATAAGCAATCCTCAGTTCCAAGACTTGTCTATTATAGCTGTAATGCTTCTATTTGAAAACGGAGAGAATGGGAAGTTATTACAGGTGTTAGGAAAAGAGCGAAGCTATTTTTCGTCTTTTATTTGGGGAACAAAAAGGATAGAATCCTCCCATAATGTTCCCCAATCCCGCCGCTTGAAATTACTCGGACAAAGCCGGATAAGGAAATCTCCATTGGAAAGACTGCTGCTCTTATTCAAGACAGGGAAACTAACTCTTTAGGACTGGGAATACTAGGCGAGTTCCTTCTTTCCGGTATAGAGGTCGTAGTAGGCGCCTTTTCTGGCGAGGAGTTCTTCCTGCCTTCCCCGCTCGATCACGGTTCCATGGTCGAGGACGATGATCTCGTCCGCGTCCCGGATCGTGCTTAGGCGGTGGGCAATCTCGATGACGGTCTTGTTCTTCATCAGATTCCTTAGGCCTGTCTGGATCAGCTCTTCGGAATGGGTATCGATATTGCTGGTTGCTTCATCGAGGATCATGACCGGAGGCTGGTTGAGGCTTGCCCTGGTGATGGAGAGCAGCTGTCTCTGGCCTTCGCTGAGGTTTCCGCCGTCATCGTAAAGCATGGTGCTGTAACCGCTGGGCGTTCTCCGGATGAAGGAATCGGCATGGGTCATCATAGCGGCTTCCTCCACTTCCTTGGAAGTGGAATGCCTCCGCACATAGCGGAGGTTGTCTTCGATGGATCCGGTGAAGAGATGGGATTCCTGGGTGATCATGGAAAGGGCGCGGCGGAGAGAGTCGAGCTTTATCTCCTCGACCGGGATCCCGTCGTAGAGGATCTCTCCGGAGTCGATCCTGTAGAACCTGGCAAGAAGAGAGATGATCGTCGTCTTTCCGGCACCGGTAGAACCGACAAAGGCAACCTTCTTTCCGGGGGTAGCCGTGAAGGAGACATGGTGCAGGATCTCATGGCCTTTCCGGTAGGAGAAGGAGACATCCTTGAATTCGATCTTTCCGATAAGAGGAATCCGTTCTATGCTTCCGTCCTCTTTCTTCTTCTCCCACTCATAGCGGGAGGTGAAGGAAGAAAGATCCTTGTTCGTCTCTTCCGTCCTGACCAGGGTCACTTCTCCTTTGTCCTCTTCCTCCTTCTCGTCGAGGAAGGAGAAGATACGCTCGGATCCGGCAAGGCAGGTCAGGATCGCATTGGCGTGGATCGTGAAGAAGTTGAACGGCTGGCAGACGCTTCTCGTAAAGACGAGGAAGACGGCTAAGGATCCGAAGCTGATCTTTCCCTGTACCAGGAAATAGGAGCCAAGGACGGCGGCCAGGGCAAAGTTGAAATAGCTGACCGAGACATTGACCGGGGTGGCAAGCTGGGTATGGAAGAAGGCTTTCTCGCTGTTCTCCCTCCACTTCCGGTTGCTCTTCTCGAAATTGGCAAGGGAGGCTTCCTCATGGTTGAAGGCTTTCTCCACCTTGACTCCGGAGATATCCTCTTCGACCTTGGAATTGACTTCCGCCAAGGCATCCTGCTGTCTCTTGAAGTACTTCCTGGTGCTCCTGGTATTGAAGAAGAGGAAGAAGAAGAGGAACAGGATAAGAGGAAGGACGGAAAGGAAAAGCGGGGTGCAGAGAAGCCCCATGCAGGTCAGAGTCCCGATGATGTTGGAGAGGGAGAGAAGGATATTGGCGAAGCTGTCGTTCATGGCGGTTACGATCGTATCGACATCATTCGTAAAATAGGTCATGATCTTCCCGTGGGTATGGGTATCGAAATAGGAGATCGGAAGGACCTGCATCTTCCGGAAGAGATCTCTTCTTATCCGGTAAAGGATGTCCTGGGTCAGATGGACCATGATCTGGGTATAGAGGAGATTGCAGGCTACACCGGTCATCGTAATGATCAGGAGAGGAAGGATTTCCTTCCCCAGGCCTAGAAGCCTTTCTTCGGTAGTGGGAAGATCCGCCATCCCGTTCTCCAGGTATCCTAAAACGTTCTTGGAGAAGAAGGTGGAGAGGATATTGGCAAGCGATGTCCAGACGACGAGGAAGACGACCAGGATCAGAAGGAAAAGACGGACTCCCCTAAAATAGGAGAGCAGTCTCTTCAAGGTAGCAAAAGAGGAAAAACCGTTCTTTCTTTTTTCCATACTATCTGCTTCCCTCCTTCTGGATTTCATAGATTTCATGGTAGATGGAGTCGCTCTCTCTCAGTTCGTCGCTTGTTCCGTAGCCGTGTATCTTCCCGTCCTTCAGAACCAGGATATGGTCTGCTTTCTCAATCGTGCTGACCTTCTGGGAGATGACGATCAGTGTCATACGGGGAAGCCTGGTCCTGAGGTTTTCCTTAAGGGCGGCTTCCGTAAGGCGGTCAAGAGCGGAGAAGGAGTCGTCCAGGATCAGGATCTCCGGCTTCTTCAGAACAGCTCTGGCGATGCAGAGACGCTGTCTCTGCCCGCCGGAGACATTCGATCCGGTCTGTCCTAACATCGTATCTAAACCATTAGGAAGCTGATTTTTGATAAAGTCGCTGCAGCAGGCAATATTACAGGCTTCTTCGATATCTTCTTCACTGGCATCCGGATTACCCCACTTCAGGTTGTCTCTAACAGTTCCGGAGAAGAGGCGGGCGGACTGGAAGGAGATGGCAATCTTGTCCCTTAAGGAATAGAGGGAGTAATTCTTGATGTCGTTTCCGCCGATAAGGATTTTTCCTTCGTTTGGGTCGTAGAACCTATCGATCAAGGAAACAAGAGTCGATTTCGAGGAGCCTGTCTCTCCGACAATCCCCAGGAATTCTCCGTCCTTTGCAAAGAAGGAGATGTCGGAAAGAACATTCTCCTTGGCTTCCTTCTTGTACTTGAAGGAGACGTTCTCGAACTTTACGGATCCGTTCCTTACCTTCAGGGAACTGTCTTTCTTATCCAGGATCTCGCTTCTGGCCGTAAAGACTTCTCTTAGACGCAGGGAGCTGGCCTGTGCTCTTGTAAAGGACATGAAGACACCGGAAAGCATCGTCAAAGAGGCCATCATCTGCATGACATAATCTAGGAACGAGGACATATTGATGATCATGACGGCATCCTTGTTCGTGATAGCGAACCTTCCTCCGAAGAAGAGGATTCCCAGTACGGAGAGGTAGGTCATGAGCTGGATGGCAGCCATATTGGTGGCATTGATCCCTAGTGCCCTGTTTCCGATATCCTTCGCCTCCTTGTCGACGGAAGCGAATTTCTCGATCTCATAGTCCTTCTTGGCATTGGAACGGATCAGCTTCATGGCAACCAGGGATTCCTGTGTCGTCCTGTTGACATGGTCCAGGGATGTCTGGAGCTTGGCGAAGAGCGGACGGCTTAGGAGGAGGACGGTTCCAAGAAGGATGGCAAGAAGCGGAACCGTAACGGCAAAGACGATGCTGAGCTGCCTCGACATCAGGAGTGCGAAGACGACACAGAAGGTAAGCTGGAAAGGAGCCCTTAACAGCGGCCTTAGGACCTGGCAGAAGGTATCGCTGATGATCTGGACATCGTTCGTCATCCGGGTGACGAGGGAGTTGAGACGGAAGTCGTCCAGGTTCGTGAAGGAGAAATCCAGGATCTTCCTGTATTCCTCCTGCCTCAGTTCATATCCTAGGCCTCTTCCGACCTTGGCAGTGAACTTGGCGGTGAAGAAACCGAGGGCCATGGCGACAAGAGCGAATCCGATCATGACAAGGGCGATAGAGAAGACATATCCCTTGTCCATCGTATAGCCGATGACGGCAGTCCCTTCTTCGTTCAGGGTCTGTTCCAGCCCGTTCTTGAGGAGAAGGTTGGAGAGATAAGGAACGCTTATTTCCAACCCGCATTCCAGAAGGATGAAGCATACGGCAAGGATAAAACAAAGCCGGTAAGGCTTTGTATAAGAGAGGAGGTGGAAGTTCTTTTGTTCCTGGTTCCTCTCGCTGTTTGTTTTGATATTTTCCATAAGTACATAATAAGGTTAGCACAAAGCAATAGGAGAAGGCGGTAAAAGGGGTATCCGGTCAAATCCTGAGCGTCCTTTGCACTTTCCCTCTGATATTTCATATAATGATAGAGAACTAAAGGTTCAGGAGGGATCTATGAAAAAACTAGAAGGAACACAGACGGAGAAGAATCTTCAGGCTGCCTTTGCCGGGGAGAGCCAGGCCCATACGAAGTATGCCTACTATGCTTCTGTCGCCAAGAAGGAAGGATGGACGTCCTTTGCCGATCTCTTCCTGGAGACCAGCAAGAACGAAGACGAACATGCCGAACTCTGGTTCAAGTACCTGCACGGCGGAAGCGTCCCGGATACCGCAACCAATATCACGGATGCTGCTACCGGAGAACATTACGAGAATACAGAGATGTATCCGGAATTCGCCAAGGTCGCCAGGGAAGAAGGCTTCCCGGAGATCGCTGCCAAGTTCGAACTTGTATCTGCTGTCGAAGCACGCCACGAGAAGCGTTATAAGCAGATGCTGGAATCCCTGAAGCAGAACCAGGTCGTTCTCAAGGAAGGTGTCCTTGTCGTCTGGAAGTGTGTCTTCTGCGGACACGTCCATGTCGGACCTAAGGCCCCTTCTGTCTGCCCTATCTGCGGACACAAGAACTCCTTCGTTCCGGAAGCGATGAACTACTAGAAGAAAGCAAACCTTTGCCTGCGGAGCAATCCGCAGGCTTTTTTGTTCTATTGGCGTTTTTGAATAGGAGCAAAGGAAGCAATGAAAAAATATTTTTTCTTTTCATTTGTAACAACGTGAAACAAAGAAAATGCCTATAATTATGAAAAAACATAAATAAACATATAATTTTTTACAAATGTAAGCGAAGTTTCACGAAACTAGCGTAAGGGTTTTCAATTGACTATGAAAACGATTTTCACTATACTTTTCATAGTTTAGGCATAAGCCTGGAAGGAGGCTACCGTATGATGGATGATGATAAGAACAAGAATCTCTACAAGGACCGTGTCACGATTTACGAAGTTGCCAAGGTTGCTGGCGTTTCCCTCGCTACCGTAAGCCGTGTCATCAATATGGATAAGGATGATACCCACAAGGCCATCCATGTCCGCCCGGAGACGGAGAAGAAGGTCAAGGATGCCATCAACAAGCTTGGCTACAAGCCTTCGGCTCTTGCCCAGGGTCTTGCCTCGAGCAAATCCACCAATATCGGTATCATGATCCCGTCGACCGGCTATGTCTATATCGCCAACATGCTTGACGGTATGATCGATGTCGCCAAGATCTACGGCTACATCTCTTCCATCTTCATCACGAAGAGAACGAAGGAAGATGCTGCCAAGGTCATCGAGAACCTGATCATGAGCCATGTCGATGGCGCTGTCATCTTCGACGACGAACTCGGAACCGATGAAATCAATTCCATTGCCAAGTACCACATCCCGCTTATCGCTATCGGCAAGGACATCACCGGCGAAGCCCTTGGTTCCATCCAGCTCGAATACAAGGACCCGGTCATGGATGTCGTCAAGGAACATCTCCTTGCCGGCAATGACGATGTCACGATCCTCAATGTCGTCAACGACGGAAAGATCAGCGATGATATCCGCGACGGACTTCTCGAATTCGGCAAGGCGAACGGCAAGAACATCAAACTCTTCGACACGAACGATTCCTATGCCATCGTCTATGGTGCCATGAAGGAATACTTCAAGACACACAAGAAGGGATACTTCGTTGCCCCGCGTGACTCTCTTGCAGCCGCTGTCGTCAACGCCGCCCACGAAGCCAATCTCCGGATTCCGGAAGATGTCCAGGTACTGGCCGAAATCGGAACCAAGTATTCCTACATCATCCGTCCGGAAATCTCTTCCTTCAGCATCGATATGTTCAAGGTCGGCTCCATTGCCGTCCGTATGCTGACGAAGCTTATGGAGGATCCGAATTCCCTTACGAACAAGACGATGCGCATCCGTGCCACTTACAATAAGAGAAAGACGACTCTTTAGGTAGGAAAAGCGGTGGCTAGACCACCGCTTTCCTATTCCTATGAGGTTTCCACTGGCCTATACTTTTAAGTGGGAGGGAAGAACATGCCAATAGTAAAAATTCCTTTTCTGAGTTCTGTTTCAACGACAATCATCATCGTCCTCTGCACGGTCATTCCAGTCGGGCTTGTCCTGGCTTTCTTTTCCTTTATCCTTATTTCCCATAAGCATGCCAAGAGAAGATACGTCGATCTGAAGAACCAGTATGATTATTTCCATACCCAGCTTACAAGCGACTGCAAGGTCATGGTCGACCGGCTGAAATCGCTGGGGAAGTTCAACAACAACTACAGCATCCTCTATGACGAGAGAAGCAAGCAGTACCAGGAACTGATCGGGAAGAGAGACAAGAATATGTCTCTATCCCTGCTTTCCCTGTCCCAGCTTCTGAACCACAAGCAGTACAAGGATGCCAAGGAAGTCATCCGGCAGGATGATATCGACATCAAGGAGTTCATCAAGGCGGTCTCCGGGTTCTCCGAAGATCTTACTTCCCTTCTAAGGGATGATACGGATACCAGGGAAGCACCTCTTTCCGACAAGGAGAAATACAGGAAGATCAAGGAGTTCTACAACACCAATATCAACGAACTCCGTCCTCTTGCAAAGCCCTTCGATGTCATCTTCCTGGAAGCCGACAAGACCTTCAGCAAGTATGACAAGCTTACGGATGAAGCCAAGTTCAAGGAAGCCAAAGCACTGCTTCCGGAACTCGACAAGATCCTGACTGCCGTCCTTTCCGTCATGAACGACCTTCCGGCTCTCGAAACCCTTGCCAATGCAGTCATCCCCCAGAAGATCAGCGATCTGAATACCTATTTCGAGCAGCTTACCAAGGAAGGCTATACCCTGGATTTCCTGAAGGTTCCGCAGACCATCGAAGAGATGAATGACCGTCTTTATAAGGTCAAGCAGAAGCTTTATGTCCTGGATATCAGCGGAGTCTCTGCAGAGCTGGGAGAAATCCAGTCCGGGATTACGGATATGACCCTGAAGTTCGAAGAAGAGAAGAAGGCGAAGCTGGCTTTCCTGGAAAACCAGGAGACGATCTCCTACTCCTCCTTCGCACTGGAAAAGTCCTATGCCACTTATATGAACGAGCTTCCGGATTACCAGAAGACATTCGTCCTCGACATCAAGTACGTGAACCAGATGATTGCCCTCAAGAACGACATCGAAGCTATCGGTTACCTGAAACGGGAACTGGATTCCTATGTCGATGCCGGCAACAAGCAGCCATATTCCCTGATCATGACCAAGATCACCTCCATGAAGCATGAGATCAAGAAGGTGACGGAGACGATGAAGGAGTATTCCGACTATCTTAGCGGACTCAAGAAAGACAGCCAGGATCTCTTCCTCGCCTTACGGGATTACTACCTGAAGCTGAAGAAGGCACAGTACAAGGTCACCGTCCAGATCGCCGTCCAGGCATATACGAAGGTTCTGGATGCCCGCTTCCAGGAAGTCTACGACACAATTGTGTCGCTTGATCACATCGTCCTGACTCAGCCGGTAGATACCGTCCAGGCAAAGACCCTCTTTGTTCCCTTCCAGGAAAAAGCCGATGCCCTGATACAGGAGATCGACCGCAAGGAAGAGGAGTGCGAGAAGGCAGAAGCCGCAATCCTATATGCGAATGCCTATAGGGTCGACTATGTCGACTCCCACCCGATGCTGGATGTCGCCGAGAAGGCATTCCTGGAAGGCGACTTCGACAGGGCACAGTCTGCTGCGGTCCAGGTCGTCAGGACCTTCTCGTCCCGCCAGAGCAATACTGCTTCCCAGTCAACTGTCAGCTAGAATCGAGAATGAAATATGATCTATTTTGATTGCGCCAGTACAACTAAGCCTTATGATGAGGCCTTGGATACTTTCGTTTCGGTCAGCCGTGACCATTTTGCCAATGCTTCCGCCAACCATACCCTCGGAAACGATGCCGACAGCTACCTGACCAAGGCCAGGAACCAGGTCGCCCGCTATCTTTCGGTCGACCCGGAGGAGGTCATCTTCGATTCCGGTGCCTCGGAAGGGAACAACTTCGCAATCAAGGGAGTTGCCTACCACAACCATAGCTGGGCAGACAAAATCATCACTACCAAAGGGGAACACCCCTCGGTTTTGGAAGTCTTCCACGCCCTGGAAAAAGAAGGATTCCGTGTCGTCTATATCGGTTACGACAAAGACGGGAATCTGGACTTCGATGCCTTGGAGAAGGAGCTGGACAGCAAGACGTCCTTGGTCTCCGTGATGGCTGTGAACAACGAAGTCGGATACTGCTTCGATACGAAGAAGGTCTACGCAATGGTCCATAAGCTCTCCCGGGCTGTCCTTCATGTCGACGGCACCCAGGCCATCGGAAAGCTTCCTCTTGATCCGGAGTATTACGACCTCATGACTTTCTCCGGACATAAGATCGGAAGCGTGAAGGGATCCGGCGTCCTCGTCAAGAAGAAGAAGGTCCAGATCGACCCTCTTATCGATGGCGGGGGACAGGAATTCGGTCTCCGTTCCGGAACCGAAACCGTTCCGGAGGACTGCGCTCTTGCTACTGCACTCCGGCTTACGATGAAGAGCATGCCTGAACGTTCTGAAAACGCCAAGAAGCTGAATGATTATCTTAGAACCGAGCTTAGCAAGATCGAAGAGGTTGTTATTACTACGCCGAAGAACGGATCTCCTTTCCTGCTGAACTTCGCATTGCTCAAGCATAAAGGCTCCGTTATTGCCGAAGCCCTCTCATCGAAGGGGGTATATGTCTCCACCAAGTCTGCCTGCTCCGCTCACCAGCCGGGGAAGAGCTATGTTCTTTCCGCGGCCGGATACGACGACGTCGTCAGCAGCAATTCAATCCGCCTTTCCTTCTCCGGAAGGGAAGACATAAAGCAGGGAGAACAGTTCCTCGAGATCCTGAAATCCCTTCTCTGCACGATCAAGGAAAGGAGCTGAACCATGAATTCCAGCGATATGATCATCGTCTTCTTCGGCGAGCTTTCGACGAAGGGGAAGAACATCATGGACTTTATCCGTCTTCTCGCCCACAACACCATGCATGCCTTAAGAAAGTTCACTGCTTTGAAATACGAAATCCGGAAAGACCATCTCTATATTCTTCTTAACGGCACTTCCTATGAGGAGGTGAAGAAGGAGCTTAGGAAGGTTCCGGGAATCGGTTCTTTCTCCCACGCCCATGCCGTGGGAAGAACAATCGAAGAGATCCAGGAGCAGGCTCTTGCCCTCTACAAGGAGAGCGGAGTAAAGACTTTCAAGATCCAGGCCAGACGCCCGGACAAGACTTTCCCGATGACCAGCGATGAAATCAATAGGTCCGTCGGAAGCTATATTCTCCGCTCTGTCCCGGAATCCAAAGTCGATGTCCATGAGCCGGAGCTTCTTATCCAGGCTATGGTCAGGCTGGAAGCCGTATATGTCTACGGAGTCAAGGACAAGGGACTTGGCGGTTATCCTCTTGGTATCGCCGGCAAGGCTCTCCATATGATCAGCGGCGGAATCGACAGCCCGGTCGCAGCCTTTATGATGATGAAGAGAGGCGTGAAGTGCGAGATGATCCACTTCGCTGCCCCGCCTTATACTTCCGACCGTGTCATCGACAAGATCCATGACCTCCTCCATGTCCTCAACCAGTACCAGCCGGACATCAAGCTTTACGTAGTTCCGTTCACGGACCTCGAGAAGAAGATCTACGAGATCGCCGGCCCAAGCTACTGCGTTACCGTCATGAGAAGGATGATGCTGAGAGTTGCCGAAGGGATTGCTTACCCCCACAACGATCTTGTCCTCTCCTCGGGAGAGAGCATCGGACAGGTGGCAAGCCAGACCCTTCCCTCCATCAAGACCATCGGAAGAGTAGCTACCATGCAGGAAATCCGTCCTCTTGCCTGCATCGACAAAGCCGATATCATCGATATGGCCAAGAGGATCGGTACTTTCGATATCTCCATCCGTCCTTACGAGGACTGCTGCACGATCTTCGCTCTCAAGGATCCGGTTACGCATCCGGATATCGAGAAGGTGGAAGAGATCGAAGGCAAGTGGGACTACAAGACGATGGTGAGGGACTGCATCCGGAATACGAAGGCCGAACATATCACCGACAAGGATACCCTCGAAGAAGAACTGTAAAGGTCTGTTTCGCTGATGTGAGCAAAGGAGATTCCTATGGAACGGAAGGAAATAAAGAAACAAAGTCGTATTTCCATGAAGTATTCGTACTGGCTTGGCGTTCTCGTCTCCCTTGTCGGAGTCCTGACGCTTTCCAGCACTTTCGGAAGCCTTACGGACCTTCTTTCCGATAAGACCGGCTTTTCTTCCTCCACCTTCCTCCTTTCCATCATCCGGTTCTATGTTCCTCAGTTCCTTGCCGGAACAGACCCTAATACGGAGATCCTTCTTTCCTTCTTCAAGGCGATGATCAACCTTGTTGCCGGGTCCTTGGCTCTTCCCCTTTACCTCGCATCCCGTGCCTACAGTACGATCAATTCCCGGAACGAAGTCGTCTTCATCTGCTTCGGCGTCCTCCTCTTCCTCCTCTTCCTCGCTTTCTTCGTCTATCCTCTCCGTGTCGGAACCAAGAAGTATTACCTGGACCGGGAAAAGGACCAGAAAGGAAAAGGCAATGCCGTCCTTTATTCCTTCTCCTCTTCCTACTACATCAACATCGTAAGGACGATGATCCTGAAGGAATTCCTTCTCTCCCTTGCCTCCCTTACGGTTGTCGGAGGCCTCATCCTATCCTACGGCTTCTACTTTACGGAGACGATTCTTGCCGACAACCCGACGATGAAGGCCAGGGATGTGCTGAAGACCAGCTGGAAGCTTACCAAAGGCAGGAAATGGTCTCTGTTTATCGTCGACTGCTCCTTCCTGGGCTGGGATCTTCTCTCCCTTATCACGTTCAGACTTGTCGGTGTCCTTTACGTTTCCCCGTACAGGGATATCTTCTTCATGAAGCTCTATCTCCGGCTGAAGGGAGAAGAGACGAAGAAGGATCCTGCACTTGCCTCTTCCTATGCAAGGATCAACGAGAAAGCCAAGAAGGAGCTTCTGGTCCAGTCCAGCATCCCCTTCGATCAGGACTACCCGCTTCTCGATATCGTACTGATGTTCTTCCTGATCTCCATGATCGGCTGGGTCTGGGAAGTCTCCCTGCATCTTTGCACGGACCACGAATTCGTGAACAGGGGTACTATGTACGGACCCTGGCTTCCGATCTACGGGACAGGAGGAGTCCTGGTGCTCCTCTCTCTGAAGAAGCTGAGGCGTTATCCGTGGCTGACCTTTATTGTCGGCATCGTCTTATGCCTCAGCGTCGAGTACCTGACTTCCTATGTCCTTGAGAAATGGAGAGGAATCCGGTACTGGGATTATTCGGACTATCCGACGAACCTTGACGGAAGGATCTGCCTTGCCGGAGGGCTTGTATTCGGTGCTGCCTGCGTCGGCATGGTCTACTTCATAGCCCCTCTCTTCGAAAGGGTCCTGAAGCCGATCCCGATCAGAATAAAAAGAACCGCAGCGATCGTGCTTGCGGTTCTGTTCTGCGTGGATCTTGTCTTCTCCAACGTCTTCCCCCGTCAGGGGCCTGGCATCACTACAACAGGGATGCTCCTGTAGCAAGAAGGGACAGAAGCTCTCCGGAGGAGCTGGAATCCTTCGGGATCAGGCTGCTGTAGTACCGGAGGAGGATATAAGCCTCCAAAGGATAGAGAACCAGGGATATCACGAGGGAGACGATGCCGAGGATGAAACCGATCCTGGCATAGGAATCGACTTTCCGTTCTTTGTTTCCGAGGATGATGGCAACGACCCCGATGATCGGATCCTGGAGCAAGGAAAGAACCCCCAGAATCAAAGCCAGGAGCGCTGTATTGGAATGGAACGACCGGTCCCGGTCGTTCCTTTTTCTTTCTTTCCGGTAACGGTCTTCTTCTCTCTGTGCCTCCTTCGCTTCTTTCCCCCCGCAGTCATAGCCGCAGTTAGGACAGAATCTCTCGTCCTGATTTAAGGCATGTCCGCATTTCGGACAGAATCTAGCTTGGTCCATGGTAGCCTCCTTATGAGGAATAATGTTAGGATAAAGAAAAAGAAAAGAAAAGAGAAGGGGTAATTTCTTATTGCAGGGAATCCAGTACTTCTGTCATCTTTGTAGGAAGGTAAAGCCGGGAGAGGGAAAGGATGTCTTTCGGGATTTCCGGATAGAAGGCGGAAGCAATGGAGCAGCTGATTGCTCCTAACGTATCGCTGTCTCCTCCTACTACCTGGGTTAGCCTCAGGCAGTCCTCGAAGGACTTCGAGATCAGGAAGATATAGATAGCGACCGGAACCGTCCCCTGCGCGGATTCATCGAATCCGTATTCCTCTTTGAGGTAATCCAGGGAAAAAGAGAGAGGATAGTCCTTCAAGGCGACTTTCCTCAGGAAGTCCTTGCCTTTCCCGTGCAAGGCATAGTAGATCAGGGAACTTATGACTCTGGCTCCCTTCATCCCTTCTGGATGGTTGTGGGTTATCTCTGTCACCTTATCCGAAAGAGCGACTGTTTCTTCTATCGAAGAAGAAAGATAGCCGACAGGGGATATCCGCATGGCTGCTCCGTTCCCGTAGGAACGGTATGGCTTTGCAAGGGGGTTAGTCAACCATTCCCGGAAACGGAAACCGTATCCGGCATCCGGATACTTCCTTCCCCATTCCCTCAAGGTAGCGGAAATGTCTTTCTTGTTCTCCAAGGCATCCAGGACTGCTACAGTCATCACGCTGTCGTCTGTGAAATGGCATCTAGGGGTGAACAAAGGAAATTCGTATTCCGGCTTCTCGTCCTGGAATTCATAGCAAGAACCGACGATATCCCCGATTACCGCACCATAAATCCTTCTGTTATTTTCCATATCTTTATTGTAGAGAATTCTATGGGGTAACAACAGGGGCAGAAATATCCAGATGCGTGCTGTCGATCACGGTTCCGTTGATGGTGAAGGTATATCCGTCCTCATTCTTCGTTACATGGACTACCGTTGCCGAAGAAAAAGGCGAATAGGTAATCGTATATCCCCCGATAGTAAAGACGTGCTGGCTGTCGGCAGTGGCTTCCAGGAGATAGTCTGCTCCGACAGTTCCGGAAGTGACATCGTAGTACAGCTCCAGGATCGTCGTCGTCCCGGAGAAGGCAGGCATATCCAAGGCTAGGAACTGTTCTTCCGTCAGAGAGACAAGGCTTCCGGAGGAATTCCTGGCATAGATAGTCCATTTGTCCGTTGTCGCCACCCATCTGCTGTCGCTGTAGAGGTAATAGCTTATGGATGCGGAAGTCGTCGTTCCGTCAGAAACCTCTGTCTTGATTAGTTTCCTGTAAGTACCGTTGGAAGGAAGGTATTCCAGATACGTGAGACGGGAGATAGTGGTTACCTTTCCGCCGGCTAAGGCGACCGGAGTCAGCGTGTCTTCCCTTACCTTTGCCGGCAGGGAGGAGGGAGCATAGCGGGCCTCGAACGAAGAGGAGGTAATGCTGGTTTCGCTTGGGGTAAGGGTAACATCAGAAGAGGAGCGGTTGAGGGACAAGGAACCATGGAATCCTTCCTTCACGGAAACATCCACGGAATCGTTAGGATCGGCTTTTCCTGTACCGTTTGTAATAGCAACACCCTTCGGGTACTGATAAGAGTTGCTAGCCCGTGTTATCTTTTCGTTTACGGAAGTTCTCTTAACGTTGTTCAGCGTGGTGGTAAGTTCTCCACCGATATCCAGATATAACAAATAGGCGCCGACTCCGTCTTCGACGCTTCCCAACGCAAACTCTCCGTCATCCAGCGGAATCTCGAAGTAGTAGACGGCATTGGAGGTAAGGCTAGAATGGGCTCCCATCTGGGAAGCGTCGAAGATCTTGTCGTTGTAGCTGGAATCCTTATCGGTCTGGCTGCTTCCGGCGACATGGGCTGTCGTTGTTCCTTTATCCGTCTTATGGAGAACGCTCTGCCCGTCTTCCAAGGTATAGCTGTAGATATACGGGATGGAGTAGCTGATGTTTTCCTGCTCGTCTTCGTATTTGTACTGATAGGAGTGGGATAAATCTCCGTCGCTCCAGACTTCCTTAATATGAAGGATCTTCGTTACGGCGTTCGGGTTCGTTTCCGATCCGTCCCTAAGGATCTGGTTTACGGAAAGGAAGGCATTGTTGTCCCCGGAATAGGTACTGCTGTAGTAGGTTCCGGCAAAGACGCTGAGGATGCTCTTTCCGTCCTTGCGGTAAAGATCCACGGAGTCCTGAGGAACTTCTGCATCCGTTAGGATGCTTTGGTTCTTGACCTTGAAGTAATCGACATCCGCTACCTTGGAAGACAATATCTTTCCCGGCATGAAATGAAGCCCGTAAAGATTTCCGTCGTATCCTCCTTTAGCAAGGAGAGTCTCGAAATTGGTTTTGGAATCGTCGTATCTGTAGAAGCTGTTAGAGGTTCCAATTTCGGAATCCGTTCCGTCTACTCCTATTGTTCTTGCCGAAGTGACTTTTCCTGCTGAACTGATTCCGGAAGTAAGAGCGGAGCTGGCATTGCTCCTCTTGGCAATACGGAGATCGCCTAAGCCCTCGTAGGTGGTAATTGAACCATCCGCACCAGTGCTTGATTTATAGTTTCCGCCTGCTGTTATATAACCGGTATTGTCATCGGCCGGGATGCCCGGCACACTGGAATCAGCATCTACGATCGGGAAGTAGGTTGGATTCATAGTAAGGTTGACGGCACCCCATACCGGGCTTCCGCTTGCGGCAACGAGTTTGATATCCGAACTCATGGTTACGGAGGCAAGGCCTCCGTCTGTGGCACCTACTCCGGCAGCTAATAGAGATGTCGCATCAATGTCGATATGATAATTCGAACCGGAAGAAAGAGTGGTGTTATAAGCAGCGTTTGTTCCGGATAAGGACCTTTGGAAAAAGCCGGCAGTCTGGGTTCCTCTTTCGGCCATTGTCAGGGTGCTTCCGTCTTCTGTATAGAGATATTTTTCCGGGTGGCCTTCCAAATAGACGTAGTTATCGGAATCCGCATGGAAAACGCAGCCTTTGGAAATAGGACCATTGCTTGAGCCAGGAACATTGGTACTAGAAGAACGTTTGATTATGGTATTGGAATCTTCCGGTTCGTTGCAGACATGGCCTTTAGTCCAGCTTCCTCCTATCGTGAAGGAATCGAGGCTTTGAACCGCTCCCCAGTTAGGAGTGCCGAGGTCCCAATGGATGAGGTAATAAGTCGTGGTTGTGCTTCCATTTGTATAGGTGGCGCTGTAATGGTAAACACCAGTGGTGTCCGTATCAGTTTTAGTCCATCCTGTATGACGGATTTTCGAATCAACAGATAGGTTGTTGTATTTGCTCGGGTTGATATTGATATAGATGTTCTTCCCGTTTGTATCTACGGTGTAGATGTTATCGCCTACATCGCACCAATAGGTATTTGCGTCGTTGTAGGAGTTGACGATTAACCCATTAGAAACGACCATGTTTCCACTTCCGCTGCTTCTCTGGAAAAGTGAACCGATAGCAGAAACAACTGCGTTTTCCTTGAATGTTTGGGCTCCGGTAAGGCATACCGTGTCTTCCGGTCCTCCGATGATGAAGTTGTATTCCGCTGTTGTCCGATCTACGTCACTTACACTGGTCGTGACCTGCGTAGTCGAAAAATGGCAGTCTGAATAACCTTCTGCGCTATATGTGATGACATTATAAGTATAGAGCCCTGTTCCGCTCGTCCAGGTTATGTACCTAAGCGTATTGGCCTCATCAGCAGAACTTTCGGCTTGCTTTGCACTCAAGGAGTTATAGATATCCTTGATGCTGATGTAATCTCCGGTAATCGTCGTATCCTCTCCGCCTCCGCCGTTCGGATTGTAATTATCGGTGGAGGTTTCCGGAGTAAAGACCTTTTCGATGTCTTCCTCGACTCCGCTGACATAGTTGGTTGTAGCCTGACCAACAACGGCATAATCCGAAAGATTGCTTGTAAAGGCGCTTCCGGCATCATGGCCAAGGGCAACAGCACCTTCGGCGGTCTTGATAGTAGCGTTGGGCCCGGTCGTATCTCCGCTTGCCTTCATGACCTTGACATTGAAAAGAGTGCCGTTCACATATCCGGCCGCAACACCCACCAAGGTCTGGGAAGTGACGGAATCAATTGTAGCGTTCTCCAGAACGACATTGGAGACGGAGTTTGCCGCGGAGCTGTAAGTATAGTCACCTAGGGTTCCGGTAGAACCTTCCGAAGAATCTGTTTCGGAGCCTGTTGTTCCGATGACGCCGAAGAAACCGATAATTTTTGCATTGGCAAGCAAATCAGAAGCGCTTGCGATATAGGGGTGATACTTGAACTGAGAGAATTCATTTGTGGTTGTGACGTTCTTTATGGAATTCCCGTTTCCTTCGAAATGCCCGATAAAAGGATACTGGGATGTTCCAATCGGAGGAATAGCTGTATAGCCGCTCATGTCTATATCTTGCTTAAGTGTAAAATAATAAGTTTTCAGGCTTGTTCCAGAGGTAACGGATCTATTGAAATTACCAAGATATTGAAGCCAGGAAAGGTTATATAAATTATTCGGATAAGAGATTCCGTAAGGATTTGTTTCACTTCCATCACCACCATCAAAATAAGCATTTCGGGTGGCTGCACTAACCTGAGGGGTAATATCATTCCCGGAAGTAAACCAGGAAGCAGACGAAACTGCACAGCACAACATGAAGGCTGTTGCAGTAATTCCTGTTGAAACGATTACTTTCTGTTTATTGGACATAATTGGATAAACTCTTTACTCCAATTTGTTTCCAAAAAAAGGCAAATTCTTGGACACTAAAGACATATTCTTGAAATACTATGTTATTTTATTACCGACCTAATTAAACCTCACTAGTTTGCATCATCAAAAATTAAGTAAACAATTTACTTAAATTAATTTAATTTAAGCGTTTCGATAACGTTTTCGTCTTATTCTGCTATATGTTTGGTTTTCGCTCGTTTTCCTACTCCCCTTAAAGTTTCGAAATTGAAAGCGGTTTCCGTTTTTTTATAAATTAGCGGTTTTTTCTCACTTTCCTGTAGAATGAATAAAATTGGAAGGAATCAAAATGAAACCTTTTGTTCTTATTACAGGTGCCTCAAGCGGAATAGGAAGAAAGACAGCCGATATTTTTGCTTCTCATTCTTTTCCTCTTTTCCTTATTGCAAGGAACCAGGACAAGCTATTACAAGCAAAGAAGGAAATCTGCTCTTCTTATCCTTCTTTGCCGGTGGAAGTCTTTTCCGTTGATCTTCTGGAGGATAAAGGACCTCAATCCGTTTATGAGAAAACACTGCAGCTTCCTCTTCCGGTCGGTGTTCTTATAAACTGTGCCGGAATCGGAAACGGAGAAGACTTTGCTACCTCCTGCTTCCCGAAGCAGGAGGAAGTCATCTGTCTTGACTGCATCGCTCTTGCTTCCCTCTGCCGTCTTTTCCTCCCCTCCATGCTGGAAAGAGGGGAAGGGACTATCCTTAACGTTGCCTCCACAGCCGGTTTCTCTCCCGTTCCACCCCGCCCTGTCTACTCGGCATCCAAGGCATTCGTTCTTTCCTTCTCCCAGTCTTTGTATGAAGACTACCGGAAAAGAGGAGTAAAGACTATTGCTATCCTTCCGGGAGCTACGAAGACGGACTTCTTCGCCCATTCCGGATACCAGCTGGACGGGAAGAAGATGATTCCCCCGGAGAAAGTGGCAAAGGCCATATACTCTTCCTATCTCCATCCAAGAGCTGTTGTTTCCGTAGGTGCAAAGGCAAAGATCCTGGGTGTCCTAAGCCGGCTTCTTCCTAGAATCCTGGTCAGGAAGGCAGCCGCTTTCGGCGGAAAACAGAAATAGAAAAAGGGGCTTGTCAGAACATTCGTTTCTGGTAAGCCCCTGATCCGTTATTTGATTTCGAAGCTGTAGGAGAAGGAATACTCCTGATGGGCAGGAAGAGTAAGGATGCTCTTCTTCTCCCTCAGGTCTTTGTTTCCTCCTACGAAGTCAGGAAGAGAATACCATTCCTC
Source organism: Bacillota bacterium (assembly GCA_023459795.1). Classification (GTDB taxonomy): domain Bacteria; phylum Bacillota_I; class Bacilli_A; order RFN20; family CAG-288; genus Enterosoma. Next base: position 7,395 of record JAEWSP010000005.1, on the reverse strand, counting down.
GATAGCGACATAGTCGCCCCATTTCGGATCGCTCCAGAGCACAAGGTATGGAGCATGGCCCTTATAGAAACGGATCCTGCTTCCGTCCTTCTTCTCCAAGGTGAACTCCTTCACCTTGGGAAGGTGCAGGATAACAGTCGGATGTTCCCGGAAAAGTTCCTTCGTCAGGTCGATATGATCGGAAGTCGTCGTTACTTCCTTTCCGTTCATGAAATGGTATTCCGGCTCCATATCTTCCCGGACAAGGGAAAGACGGTGGTCGAAGACGATCCTGTTTCCGGAGATATCGAATTCTCCTTCCTTCTTCTCCCCGGGGAGACGGAAAGCCGGGTGGCATCCGCAGCCAAAGGGCATATCCTCTTTTCCTTTGTTGAAGATATGGTACTGTACCGTGACCTGCTTTCCCCAGATAGAGTAGTTGCTGTAGCAGTCAAACGGATACGGATACTGCTTCAGGGTCTCTTTATCGGATTCGAAGTAGCAGCTGATGGATCCGTCATTCTCCTTCTTCAGGTTTCCTTCCATGTAACGGACAAGTCCATGGTTCTTCATGGCATAGCTCTTCCCGCCGATCACATACGTTCCTTCCAGAAGCCTTCCGACAAACGGAAACAAGAACACGTCCTGGCCCTGCCAGGATTCCTTGAGCGGCTGGTAAAGCAGCTCCTTGTTCTTCTCCTTGTCATAGACCGAAGTCAGGCTTCCGCCTTTGGACGTCACCGAAAGCTTCAAGAATTCATTCTCAATCTCCATAAACCCCTCCTGATTGTTTGCCTTATTATAGGGTCAGATGCTTTCTTCTTTAAAGGGGAAAATGTTTTCCCTAAAGGAAAATGGACTTTTCCGGTATGGAAATAGCTTTCTTTTTGTTTTGGATTGCTTTTCTATTTAGAAGCATTAAACTAGACCAACGTATGGCGAGGTAGGTAAAGACATGGAAGCAAGAAAGAAGAAACAGCTGTTTGCAGAGATGGATCTGACCAGCGGGAATCTCTTCTGGAAGATTCCGCTTCTTGCACTTCCGATGGCTGTTACCACGATCCTGCAGCTTCTCTATACGACCGTCGACCTTTATACGGTCTCCCATTTCGGCGGCGGAAGCAATTCCATGTCCGCGATCGGATCCAATACCCCTCTCATCAACCTGATCATCAACACCTTTGTCGGACTGTCCTTAGGAGCGAACGTTGCAATCGGAAATGCCAGAGGCAGGAACGACCGGCTTTTTGCGAAGAAGGTCCTTTCCTCTTCCTTGCTTCTGGCACTGATCACCGGGCTTCTGGTCGGTATTTCCGGTTTTTTCCTTTCTCCGTATCTGCTGAAGATGATGCAGACTCCGGAGGTGATCCTTTCCGCTTCCGCCTCCTATCTGAAGATCTATTTCCTCGGGCTTCCCTTTTTGATGATCTACAACTATGCTGCCCAGATGCTGAGAGGCCTTGGCGACTCCAGGACTCCTCTTCTGGCTTTGATCCTCTCCGGGATCATCAACATCATCCTGGATTCCCTCTTCGTGATTGTCGGGAAGATGGATGTAGAGGGAGTTGCCCTGGCGACTGTGGTTTCGGAGATTATCTCCTCCCTTTTCCTGGTTCTCTGGTTTATCTTCCATAGGTCCGGTTTCGTCTTCTTGGACCTCAAGGAGTTGAAACCGGACAGGAAGGCTATGGCGGAGGTCCTGAGGATCGGAATACCATCCGGTATCGAGCATCTTGCCTTTGATATCCCCAACGTCCTCATCCAGTCTTCCCTCTATACCATCACGGACTATGTCCTTGAGGGAGAGAACATCTCCGTTGCGGAGATTGTGGCAGGGTCCAGTTCCAGCGCCCAGCTGGAGGGATATGTCTTCAGCATCATGGATGCCTTTGCCGGAGCCTGCGTATCCTTCGTCGGGCAGAATTTCGGAGCGAAGAAGGAAGGCAATATCCGGAAAGTCTATTGGTACTGCCAGTTCTGGATGCTCTTCTTCTGGCTTCTTGATACTTTGCTATCCTTTTTCTTTCCGTTCCAGCTTCTTGGGATCTTCCTTACTGCCGGCGACGGGATTGATGTAGGCCATGCCCTTCTTGCCGGAAAGGAACGTCTCTATATCATGATCCTGACTTATGCCTTGGACGGAATCATGTGCATCAACGGGCAGTACCTGAGAGGAATGAAGCATTCCGGAGTTCCGGCCCTGCTTACTCTTTTCGGAGTTACCGGATCCAGGATCCTTTTCCTTCTGGTCTTCTTCCCGAAAGCCTCCTTCGGCGGCTTCTTCCATACCGTCACCTGGCTTTACAGCTGCTATCCGATCAGCTGGATCATTATCGATATCCTTTATATCCCCGTCATCAAGGTCGTCGAGAAGAAGGAACTTAGCTCCTTCTCTCTTCTCAAGAACTAGAATACTTGGTGCTAGAATAGAGGAAAAGGAAGCGGAGAATGGAAACCATTGAAGACCTCATTGAGTATCTCGAGAGCAAGGATAAGACGGTGCTTCCAAAGACACTCCCTTTGGAAAATCAGCTTTATGGAATGATGGCATTGACACTTCCTTTTGATTTGTCCAAGGATTACTACCTTCTCCAGGACAGGATACTTATCGAGGAGAGGAGGAAGAGAGAAGTAGTCCTTCCTTCCTCCCTTCCTTTCCGCAAGGGAAGAATCCGTCTTTTCTCAGGGGACATCACAACTCTTTTAATCGATGCTATCGTCTGCCCCGGGAACAAGGAACTGCTTGGCTGCTTTATTCCAAACCACAACTGCCTGGATAACCAGATCCATACTAGGGCCGGGCTAGAGGTGAGAAGGGATCTCCTCATCGAGAAAGAGAGGAGAGGAAGCTATCTCCCCGGGGATGTCGTTCCTACCAAAGGGTATTGTCTTCCCTGCACCTATATCTTCCATGTCCTTGGTCCCCAGATCCAAGGCAAGGTTCCAACAGAGGAGGAGAAAGAAGACCTAGGAAGGTGCTACCGCAACTGCCTGGTCCTGGCAGAGAGAGAAAGGATCTCTTCGATTGCCTTCCCGGCGATCTCGACCGGAGTCTTCGGTTTCCCGAAGAAGGAAGCCTGCGACATTGCCGTATCCTCTGTAAGGAGATACCTGGAAGAGAATCCTTCTACGGGGCTAGAACAGATTGTCTTCTCCGTGTTCGGAGAAGAAGACAAGGAATACTATGAACAAGCAATTCTATGACAGCATACAAAAAGCGGAAGCAATCGTAATCGGCGCCGGAGCCGGACTTTCTGAAGCTGCCGGATTGCATTATTCCGGAGAGGACTTCACCTCCCGTTTTCAGTATATGAAAGACAGATACCAGGTCGAAGACATGTTCTCGGCAAGCTTTGCCCCGTTTCCGACTTTGGAGGAATACTGGGGGTTCTATAGTCTTTTCCTCTATCATAACCGGTATGAGACTGGTCCTCTTCCTCTCTACAGAAGACTGCTTTCTTTGCTTGCCGGGAAGAACTACTTCGTCCTGACGAGCAATGTCGATGCCCAGTTCCTCTTATCCGGGTTTTCTAACGAATCCCTTTTTGCAACCCAGGGGGATTACGGGGAACTGGTGTGTCCTGTGTGCCGGAAGGTCCTTCCCGGGGAAAGCTATATCCGGAAGATGGTAAAAGAGATTACTCCGGATCATAGGATTCCTACTTCCCTGATTCCCCTCTGTCCCTCCTGCCGGAGTCCGCTTCTTCCCCACCTGAAGACGGATTCCTCCTTCCTTGTCACTCCGGTATACCAAGAAGCAAACCGGAGATACAACCACTTCCTGTATCTGAACCAGGACAAGAAGATCCTCTTCCTGGAACTGGGAGTGGGCCTGGATTCCCCGTCCGTTATCCGGGATCCTTTCTTCGAGATGACGGCAAGGTTTCCCTTTGCCACCCTTCTTCTTATCAACAAAGAAGAGCTGCCGGTACCGGAACGGGACAAGGGAAAGACCATCCGGATCCTTGAAGGGATAGAAGATATCTTCTAGAACAGGCATTGAAAAAGGTTACTCCGCTTGGGGGTAACCTTTCTTTTTAGCGTTCTACGACCTCCGGATCGTCATCGGCCTCTTCTTCTGCCTTATCGGCTTTCTTGGCTTCCTTCTTTTCATCCGTCTCGGAAGCCTTCTTCATCTCCAGCTCCGCCTTCTTGGCTTCTGCCTTCTTCTCCTTCGGGGACTTGACCTGCTTCTCGGCGACCTTGTCCTTCGCCATACGGTAGACGAAGGAAGTCAGGAAGATGCTGGTGGACTGCTCGTACCGCATCGGACCGAACTCTCCTTCTTCGTATCCGTAGTCGGTCGTCACATATGCGCCATGCTCGATGAGGTAGACGACAGCTTCATAGAAGAAGCTGCAGTCCCTGTTGATCTGGTCAAGTGCCTTGCTTAAGTCATAGGAATTCTTCTTCTTGTCGGAAGCAAGCTTGTTTACGACCTTGGTGAAAAGATCCCAGTCATTGACCTTGGTGGCATCGTTGACATCTGCCTTGTCCGGGAAGACCTTGACGATGATGTCGCTTCTCCGCTTCGTATAGACTCTTTCGTATACGAGCTGGACTCTGCCCTTGCTATCGGCAGCAAAGCAGTTCGTGTTGATTCCGTCTCCGGAATCCAGATCCAGGAACGGAAGGACATCTTTGTTGTCTCCGTTGATTCCCAGTTCATCCAGGCGGGACTTGCAGGCTGCGATCACCTTGGTGATGTTGGTCTCTGCAATCTTCATCTTCTTCTCTTCTGCCTGGTACTTCGCCATCTTCTTCGTCATATCCTGGTCTTTGTAGTTGTATTCGTTGCCCGAGGAAAGGAAAGCGAAGGAAATACTGAAAAAGGTGCAGAGCGCATTGCCCTGGCTGATGTTCGGTTCCTTCTTTCCGGCTTCCCAGTCCTTGATGTCTTCCGGAGTGACTGCGAGTGATTTGGCAAGATCCTGCTCGGATAGACCGCCGGCAAGTCTCATCATGCGGATTCTTTCACCTAATTCCATAAATTTTATCCCTTTCCCTTTGATCTTTAGAGATTATAGAAACGTTCCATAGCCTTTCTATAGGCGTCTTCATCCTTGCTTCCGTCTTCCCCGGACAGGGAGCGGGTCTTGCTGGCTTCCTTGTCTTCCACTTCATGCTTCATGAAGAGGAAGAGATAGCATTTACTGTTGATGGTAAGAGAACTTGTCGAAACCAGTTCCCAGCCGTAGCTTCCTGCTTCTACAAGTTCCTTGTTGATGGATGCTTCGTTAGGCTCTTTTCCCGTATCGAATGCGATTTTAATCGTAATGTACTTCCACTGTTTCATTTGGCCTTTGCCTCCTTTCTTTGATTGCTTCACGGATTGCTTATTCAGCCTTAGACTTTATCCCTGCTCGGCTTTCCGGAAGAGAAGCCTTACGCCGCCTTGCTTGTATGGCTCTGCTTTCTCGAACTGATAACGGGTAAGGATTTCTTTTCCTTCCGCAAACGCCTTGTGGACGGGATCTCCGTCGATATAAGGCACCATGACGAGAGAAATCTCGTCAACAAGCCCTGCCTTCAGGAAGGAACCGTTGATTTCGGCCCCGCCCGTCAAGAGGACTTCCCTTATGGAGAACAGCTTTGCCATCTTCTCCAGGACAAGGGGAAGATCAAGGTCATCCTTTCCTCCGATGAGATAAGGAATCTCCATGCTCTTCAGGTAGGCCAGGTATTCTGGCTTAGCCTTGCTGGTGACGACTTCTACGATTCGGTTCTGCTGGGCACCGTAAGGATAGGTATTCTCTTTGTAGAAAAGACTCCCTGACCGGTCGAAGACGAAGACGTACCTTTCACCCTCCCTCAAGGGGAAGAACTGGTCTTTTCCTGAATCGGTCTTATCTTCTCTGTAAGGAGACAGGTCGATCGGGTCGGAAGCAAAATACATACGAACTGTATTCTTTCCGCAGGCCATGGCTTCATCGGATCTTGGAAGGTCCGTAAGGAAGTCGTAGTCGTTGCCAGCATCCTGGGCGTAAGGATAGTCCTGATAAGGACCATCGATCTTGCCGTCCATGGAAACTTCCATATGGCAGAGAACAAAAGGTTTCATCCTTCATAACTCCTTAACCTTAGTCGTTAATATCCTAGCACATGAAAACGGGAAAACGGCAATTTTCAAGATAGTTTTCCCTGAAACAGGCTTGTTTTTTATCCATGACGATTAAAAAGAGGTAGGGATTTCATAGCTAAAACGGGTGAAAAGAGAGGAAGAATAATCATTTTTCAAGCTTCTAGGCAGGAAAGAAGACATGCTTCACCAAATTGCTAAGAAGATATATAATGTTAGCAAAAGAGTGAAAATGAATAACCAAATAATACGATTGTCCTCTGCCCAAGATGAAAAGCGAGGGAAGAGAGCTCTCTGCAGCTATGTAAAGGAACCCCGGAGCGAGTTTGCAAAGGTGGAGCCTGGGATTTATGCTGGGAGAGACGCAATAAGAGACGATATGCTTATCCTTTCCCTGAAATTTCCGAAACTGATCTTCTCCCATCTCACTGCTTTGTTCCTTTTCCATTTAGCGGACCATGAACCTTTCTATCCAATTGTAACCATGCCAAACGGATACAACCCTTCTCCTTTGTATAAGAGAAGGGTTCAGGTATTTACTGTCCGGAAAGACCTTTTCGAAGTAGGGCTTACGGAAAGAAAGACCATGTACGGAAACTATGTCCGGTGTTATGACCTGGATCGGACTATCGTTGATCTGATCCGCTCCCGCTCCAGGATGGAACTGGAACAGTATATGGATGGTATAAAGCACTATTTCGATTCCCCGGATAAGAACCTGCCCCTTCTTACCCAATATGCCGAAATCTTCCATGTAAAGAACCAGGTCCAAGGCCTGGCATCCATACTTCTGAACTAACAGAAAAAACCATTCAGGCTTTTTGCTTTTGAAGTGCAATAGATGCTTAATTCCGAGACAGTCTTCAATTCTAGAAAAATCGTACAAAGGTCAAAGAAAATTGAGAATGGAAGCGGTTACCACCGCTTCGCAAACCAGCAAACTAAAATTTTTAAGCGAAGAAGCAAACAAAAAGCAGAAAATAACAATTGTTTGTGTACAGAAATACACATTTTAAAGCAATTCTTTACAATGCAAATGAAAGCCCTTATAATATTGCCAAGTATAGCAAAATGGGACTTAACATATGAAAAAGAAACAAGCTTTGGCTTTCCTTGCGGTGTGTGGTTTGACATGCGGAACGCTTTTCTCTTGCCGGGACAGAGTCATCCCTTCTTCGATGACGGAAGATCAGCAACAAATTTATGGAGTTGGGGAAATACAACCACTGGTGTGCTAGGGCCTCTTTTTCTCCTTCCTCTTTATGCTCTTCTTTTTCTTCTTTCTCGGCCTCTTGTAGTTGGTTCTGGTAGATGTGCAGAATCTAAGCATGAACTTC
>JAEWSP010000004.1 GCA_023459795.1 Bacillota bacterium | reverse complement strand
CCCGGAATCGCCAAACCCCAAAAGGCTCGCTTCCCCCAAAGGGCTTTGAAAAGCTGCCAAAGGCAGCCTGATTATTATAACTCTTCGGAAAGAGATTCATCCCTCACGTGCACTCTAGAGTTTTTTTAAATTTGGAATTCCTAATTAGTTTTTAAGTAATTTTTCGTTCCAAATTCCTTTCCCCTTTAACTAGCAATCATTATATTGAGTATAAAAAATATGTCAAGTCCATTTTGTAATCGCTTTCTAAAATCGCTTATTATAAGCCCGAAAAAACCAGCAAAAATATTTTTCAAAGCAAATTTCAAATTGCAGATTATAGTTATTTTAAGGCATAAAAAGCTAACTAAATTGGAGTTTTAATTAATTTTTCTAGTTTTACTCTTCGCTTATAAATTTACTCTATTTATTGCAAGTGTCTTTTTCTAAAAAGGCTGTTTCCCGCCTGTTTGGCGGTTGTTACTTGTAAACTTGTATATTTTTGTAATTCGTGTTTGTTTCTACTTAAATTGTTTAGCTAAATTTACTCCTTTTACTTAAACCCGTTTCCGTTTAAGTACCAAAGCCATTTTTTTCCATACCCAATAAAAAGGAGGTTCCCTTCTTGGTTCTTTTGCTCCGTAGCTCTTTCCGTCTTCTTCCGGGCAAGGAAAAGGAAGTGCCTGCCAAAGGCAGAAAAGACAACCACAAAAAAAGGACTGATTCCTGTCCAAGGAGCAGTCCTTTGTCTTTCTTATTCGGCTACAACTTGGACGTTCTGGTCTTCTCCCTTGACGGCAGTCCCATCGGAAGTAATAGAATCGATGAAGCGCAGCCGGGAAGGCTCATATACGGACAGAGCGAAGGAGGAATCCTTTTCCGTCTTCAGGGTATATCCTTCCCCGACGGGGAAGTAGAAGAGAAGCTTTCCGGATTCATATCCGCAGGGGTAGTGGCTAGAGGAAGAAGAAAGCTTCCCCTTGCTGCTCTTAAGGATTTCCTTTCCGTTTTGAAGAAGGGTGAAGTCCTTTTCCTGATCGGTAGATTCCAGGCGGTAGTATCTTCCCTCCATATTAGCCTTTACCGGGCTTTCCGTATACAGGGAGTCCATGGACTTGAGGTAGCTTAAGGCAAGGCAGGGATCATGGTTGATTGCCATTCCCCGGAAGTTGTCTGAATCGATAAGCGGAAGGATCAGGGAAAGATCGCTCAGGAATGTCCTGAGTCCGGTAAACACCAGGGATACAGCCGAACGGAAGAGATCCATGGAGCTGATTGTCAAATCGGCATCCCGGATAGCTTTGTCCAGGAGAGACGTAAAGTCTTTATACAGGGTTATCGGATTATCCTTGTCCGCAAGAAGCTTCTTTGCTCCGCTATCTCCGAAGAACTGTGCCAAAGCGGCATAGGTAGAGGAGAAATCCGGGCCCCCTCCCTTATACGTAAGGACAAGGAAGGATGTCAAACCTTCCTGCAGGTTTTCAGCGTAGTAGTCCCTCTTCTTCAGACCGGCGGTTGCAAACACGTCCCAGAAGGAGTCGAAATAAAGGCCAAGGGTCCAGTCCTGATGCTGGGACAGGGAGAGGATCGGCTCTTTGTCGCTCCGCAAATTCCTTAGCGTCGGATAGGAGAACGTAGGAAGCTTTGCTTCCCCGCTTTCCAGATAGCCTCCTTCTTTCCTATAGGTTTCCCGGACGACTTCGATATCGGATGCATAGTTGCTGTCATTCAGGGAGTTGGGAAGGAAACGATCGACACCGTACCGGGCAAAGCCGAAAGCAGAGAACGGAGCCTTAGGAACGACATCGTCCGGGTTTACGATATTGAAGATATTGGAATACCCTTCCTTCTTGATATCGACGGACGAGGCAAACCGGTCATAGTAAGCCCCTTGCGGTGCTTCAAACGTATAGGTATATAAGTCTTCCTTCGTATACGTGACAGTGCCAGGAAGAGTAGCATCCTTTCCAAGGAGCGAGGAATCCAGGGATCCGGAAAGAAGATTGGCAGTAGCTGCGCCTCTCGAGAAGCCGGTAACCCAGAGCTTGATGTTCCCGGTTATCCCTTCCGTCTGGATGTAATCGGAAAGACCTTCTAGGACATGATCGGCAGCCTTTCGGAATCCTTCGTGGTCGTTCCCGTTTCCTGTCTTGCCGACCGTGAAATTGGAGGCCCATTCCACCTCGTAGGAAATACCGCGGATAGAGACAGCTAATAGTGTGCAGTCAGTCAGTGCCTTCTTTCCGTATACGGCACCGATCGTATCAGCCCTCTTCGGGCCTAAGCAGTCTTCATTGGGAGTAATCGCAGAGAATCCGCAGCCGGAAAGACAGTTCTCGGTGGACTCGAAGCGGCTTTCTTCCGGGGTCGTATTGTAGTTGGTAAGGGAGAGAAGCATGGAAGCAGTAGCCAAAGAGGGATTGTAGGTCGTAGAAGGGGAAGAGAAATAGGAATCGGAATAATTCAGGTAGTCTTCTTTTTCCCTGTTTTCCCCTTGAACGGCATAGGAAAGAGGAACCTTCGTAATAGAATTCTGGTCCTTCGAAAAAGAGGAGAAAGGCAGAAGCTCCGATAGAAGGACAAGACCGGTCAAGCAAATTCTCTTTTTTACCATACCTATAGTATAGGGAAAAGACGGTCCGTTTTTCTATTCCGTGCACCAAAAAATCCCTGGCCGGAGCCAGGGATCAAGGTTTTAGTCCTTGTAACCGCCGTTGTCGTGTCCGTATCCGCCACGGTCGGAGTGTCCGTATCCGCCGCGATCGGAATGGCCATAGCCACCGCGATCAGAATGTCCGTATCCGCCACCGAATCCGCCACGGTCGGAATGTCCGTATCCACGGCTTCCGTATCCGCCACGGTCAGAATGTCCGTATCCGCCGCCGAATCCGCCACGGTCGGAATGGCCATAGCCGCCACGGTCAGAGTGTCCGAATCCGCCGCGATCGGAATGTCCGTACCCGCCGCCGAATCCGCCGCGATGGCCGCCGAAGGAGCGTCCGCCTCTTCCGCCGCCTCTCGAAGCATCCTTCTTCTCGGAGAGTTCGACATGAACTTCTCTCTCTCCAACCATCTTTCCGACGACGTTCTTCATGATCTCGTCAACCGAGGTCTTGGGAACTTCGACGAAAGCAAACTTGTCCCGGATATAGACGTCGGAGAAGTCCTCGTCCTTGAGGGACGGAACTGCATCCATGATGAACTTCTTGAGGGAGTCGTTGTCTTCGAATCCATCGAGTTCGCCGACGTTGATGAACAGACGCTGGGTCGTGGAATTGTCATCCGCCTTGTTCTCGTCTCCGCCCTTCTTGTCATCCGGATCCGTTGTGTCTTCAAGGATCTTCATGAGTGCCCAAGCTACCGTTTCAGAAGTAGCCAGGTCTTCGGTCTTTCCGTCATTCACTAAGGCAATAACCTTGTCCAGGTCTTCCTTCTTGAGGGCCGGATCACCCTTGTCGACAATTCCCTTAACGGCCGCTGCAATCTTTTCGAATTCCATAATACGCTTTTCTCGCTTTTCTTTCTTCAAGGAAACCGCGCCCGGCTTCTTTGATACGTCTTTGGTCTTTGCAGATGGTGCATCTTTCTGCTTTTCATCCGCAACTTTTGCAATAACGTTGACCTTATAAGGTTCGATTACTGCTTTCGTCATCTTCTCGTATTTCTTAATCATCCCGACTTCGTCCGGATTGAAGAACGTATAGGCTCTTCCCGTCTTTCCGGCGCGCCCGGTTCTTCCGATCCGGTGGACATAATACTCATCCTCATCCGGGATGTTGTAGTTGACCACCATATCGGCATTCTGGACGTCGATTCCTCTCGCCGCGATATCCGTGGCAATCAGGATCTTCGCTTCCCCGCTTCGGAAGGCCTGCATGTTCTTCTCCCGCTTGTTCTGGCTGAGGTTCCCGTGCAGGGAAACAGCCGGATAGGAGAGCTTCTGAAGTTTCTTCTCGAGCTTGGAGGCACCGTACTTCGTCCGGACAAAGACGAAGCAGCTGTCGAACTCCTGACTGTCGAGGAGAGAGGTAAGAACATCAAGCTTTTCCTTCTCGGTCGTACGGATAGCAAACTGGGAGATGAGGGTCTTCTCGCTTTCCGGCTTCTTGGCTTCGATCTTTTCCGCCTTCGGGAGATAGGTTCTTGCGAAGAGAGAGACTTCCTTGTTCATCGTCGCCGAGAACAAGAGCCCCTGATACGAATTCTTCGCATACCCTAGGATTCTCTTGACGTCCGGAAGGAAACCCATCGACAGCATGTCGTCGCATTCGTCGAGCACTAGCATCTTCATATTGTCTAACCGGATTGTCCTTCTCGACAGATGGTCGAGGAGACGTCCCGGAGTGGCAACGATGATCTTGGGATGCTTTTTGAGCTCCATGATCTCCCTGTTGATGCTTTCGCCTCCGAATACGGAAGTCGTAGCGATGCCGTCCTTGTGTTGGAGAAGGCTGCGGATCGCCGCCGTGCTCTGGATGGCCAGTTCCCTGGTCGGGACGAGTACAAGTCCCTGTACCTTGTCCAACGAGAGATCGATCTTCTCGATCAGAGGAATCGCATAGGCGAAGGTCTTTCCGGTTCCGGTAGGAGCAAGTCCGATTACGTCTTTACCAGACATAAGGAGAGGAATTGCCTTCTCCTGGATCGGGGTAAGCTCCGTATAGTGAAGAGAGCAGAGTCCAGCCATCAAGTCATCGTCCAAACCTAAATCAGTAAAATGCATGCGATATCTTTCTTTTCCGTCGACAAAGAACGAAGTACTATAACACAGGCAAACCAAAAAAACATAGAAAAATGCAAGATAGAGCTTTCTTTTTCTTAGGAATCCCGAATTTCAGCCTATTTACCTATTAGTAAGGAAAACTTTCTTATTCCCCGATTCTCATTATTTCCGTTCCTTAACAATTCCTTTACAATTCTTTACTTTTCCGGTAAGGATTCAAAATCCCCTGTCCTATAGACTTGTGTTGTACCAAGAAAGGACAGACAGAAAAATGAAAAACAGAAACGGAAGAGGAATCCTGATGGGAGTGATTCTTATGGGAGCACTCCTTGCCGGATGCAAGAAGACAGCCGATGCAAGTTCTACTACTGCCGGAAAGGATACCACCAGTACGACCGTGGTCGCCTTCGACAAGACTCAGCCCATCCACCCCTATACAAGAGACACCACCTCTGGAACAAGGGACGGCTTCATGACGAAGATCGGACTCTCCGCAGCAAAGACGGATGACAGCAAGCTTTCCACGAAGGTCCAGTCCACCTCCGGAAACGGAGATATGATCGCCAAGCTGAGCCAGGACGAATACGGAATCGGCTACTTCTCCTTTTCCTCCCTTGCGGATGCCAAGAAGAAGGGTGCCAAGGATGTGCAGTACGAAGGAGTCGAAGCAACCGAGGATTCGATCCTGGACGGAACCTACAAGCTCAGCCGTAACTTCAATTACTGCCAGAGAGTAGACTTCTCGGCAGAAGAATCCGTCAAGGCTACGATCGTGAATGCCTTTGTCGCCTACATGGGAACAAGCGAAGGCATGACGACGATCAAGGGAGCCGGCGGAATCGTCAGCCTCACTGCAGCTACCCCCAGCTGGAACGAGGTGAAGAAGAACTATGCCGGAATCGAAGACGACCATTCGTCTATCTCCCTGTCCTTCGGCGGATCGACTTCCGTCGAGGAAGTCTCCAAGGCGCTTTCCCAGGACTTCAGCAAGCGTGCCGGAAACTTCAAGGAAGTCCATGACCATCATGGATCGGGTGATGCCTATACCTACACCCAGAAGGACGGAACTTCCCACAAGTACGACATCGCCTTTGCTTCCAGGGAGTTCAACCTCACTTCCGGAGAGCCGTTAGCCACCGGAAGCTACGGCCGGATCTGCATCGACGGCATCGCGGTCGGCGTCAACAGCAAGAATCCGCTTGCTACAATCACCGGAGAAAAGCTCCTGAACATCTACAAGCTCGGTGCTTCCTACACCACCTGGCAGGATCTCGACTAGCTATGGAAGACAGCCGGGTGTTCCTGGAGGAAGTAGCGGCCTCTATTCAGAAGAGAGCTATTTCCTCGTCAGCCCGGAAGAGGAAGCTGGACCGCCTGGTCCGGCTTCTGTTTCTGGTTCTGACACTGATTTCCGCATCCGTTGTCGTCGTCGTCCTCCTCTTCGTGCTCGTCAAGGGGCTGAAGCCGTTCTTCGGGACCTACACGGAGACGCTCTCTTCGGGAGTAGTCGAGGAGGGAAAGGAGAGCTTCTCCTACTTCCTGACAGGCTCCATCTTCAAGGGCGGATTCGATACCGAAACGAAGAAGTTCCTCTTCGGAGGGCTCTACCTTGCCGCCAATACCCTGATCCTCCTCTTCTTCGTCCTCCTCTTCTCGATACCGCTGAGCCTTCTTACCTCTCTCTTCATGACCCGTATTGCCCCGAAGCCCTTAGCCAAGGTTGCCGAAACCTCGGTTGACCTTCTGGCCTCCATCCCTAGCGTCATCTATGGCGTCTTCGGCATGGGCGTAATCCTCCCGATCGTGAAATCCATGGCCAGAGGCCTGGGAATGAAAGACTCAAGCGGGGTTTCCCTTCTTGCCGGTGCCCTTCTTCTCTCCCTCATGGTCATGCCGACGATCATCTCCGTCTCCGTCACCGCATTGAAGGCAGTAGACGAAAACCAGATCAAGGGTTCCCTTGCCCTTGGTGCCACCAAGACCGAGACGAACTTCAAGATCGCGCTCCGGAGTGCAAGATCCGGAATCCTTGCCGGCATCTCCCTAGGAGTCGGAAGAGCCCTGGGAGAAGCAACGGCTGTCTCCATGGTCATGGGACTGATTCCGGGTGTCACCCGGAATCCGTTCCTTCCGGCAAGCGTACTGACAAGCCAGATGCTGGCCGACTTCGGGGAAGCCGTCCCCGGAAGCATGAACTACGACATCCGTTTCTCCTTGGGCATCGTCCTGATGGGACTGATTCTTCTCTTCAATCTGATCCTGAACGACGTGAAGCGGAATCTGGAGACCCTCGGAGAGAAGAAACTGTTTATTGCAAGAGTCGTGATCTTCTTCAAAACCTTATTCCATAGAACAAAGTCGGCACTTGCAAAAAGGAAAGGAGCAAAGGCATGACATCCCTTTCCTTACGGAAAAAGCGAAAAGCAAATGATTTCTTCCTGCAGGCTTCTACCTACCTGACCAGCTCCTTTTCTCTCCTCTCCCTTCTGGCACTTCTTGTCTTCCTCTTCTCGAAAGGATACAAGACCATCAGTTTCTCCTTCCTCTTCGGCCAGAACAAGACGGAAGTCTACCATGTCTCTACATCCCCCTCTATCGAGGAGACGAAGAACACCTTCTCCTACACCCCCAAGGAAGGAGAATACTTCTCCTCTTCCTGGGGACTGGGATTCTCGGACGGGAAAGACAAGGAAGGGAATGCGACTGTCCTTATCAGCTATATCGACAGCAGAGCCAACGTCAACAGCTGGATCGACAGCGAAAGCCAGGACCCGTTCAACCTCAGAACCGGAACGGAGGTAGTCTCCGCCCAGCTCTGGAAGGACAAGGACGGATCGAGGATCTATCTGGTCAGCGGAAAAGACGGTGCCGAAAAAGTCCGGGACGCTTTCGATAAATCCACCTACCTGAAGGTACTGAACCTCCAGGAAGGGGGAGGCGGAATCCTCGGTGTCTTCCTCTCTACCCTCCTCATGATCGGACTGACGATGCTCTTCTCTCTGCCGCTGGGAATAGGAGCTGCCATCTACCTTGCCTTATATGCCAGGAACAGCCGTTTCACAAGAGCCATCAAGACGGCAATCGATGCCATCTCCGGAATCCCGTCCATCGTCTTCGGACTGGTCGGTGCTCTTGTCTTCCTCCCGCTTTCCAACAACGGAAGAGGAACGCTCCTTACCGGTTCCTTGACTCTTGCGGCCATGATCCTTCCCGTCATCATCAAATCCACGGAGGAATCCATCCTCTCTGTTCCGAGAAGCCTCAGGAACTCCTCCCTGGCGCTTGGGGCAAGCGAGAACCAGACGGTCTTCAAGGTGGTCCTGCCTAACGCCCTTGGCGGAATCCTGACTTCCGTCCTTCTCGGAATCGGCAGGGTAATAGGAGAAAGCGCAGCCCTTATCTATACCTCCGGAACGGCGGTCATGGACAGCGTCAGCGCCAACCAGGGAAGCGCCACTCTTGCCGTCTATATCTGGGATCTCATGAGCGGGGACACCCAGAACTACGAAGCCAGCTGTGCCGTATCCTTGCTGATCCTTGCTATCGTCTTCCTCCTCTCCATCGCTTTGAAGATAACGGATCATTTCCTGGAGAAGAAAAAAAAAGGAGCAGCCTGATATGGAATTAACCGAAAACCTGAAAGAAAAAGAAAAAGACGAGGAAACAGAGCTTGCCGTAAGGAACCTGAACCTCTTCTACGGAGAGAAGCAGGCACTGAAAGATGTCTCCCTCCCCCTCTACAGGAACAGGGTTACGGCTTTGATCGGTCCGAGCGGATGCGGAAAGTCTACCTTCCTCCGCTGCCTGAACCGGATGAACGACCTTGTCGACTCCTGCAAGACAAATGGCAGCATCACCCTCCACAAAGAGGAGATCTCCTCTCTGGATCCAATCCTTCTCAGGACCAAGGTCGGCATGGTCTTCCAGCAGCCCAACCCTTTCCCGATGTCTATCTTCGACAACGTCGTCTACGGGCCTAGATGCCAGGGCATCAAGAAGAAGGACCTCCTTTATCCTCTTGCCGTGGAGTCTCTGAAGGAAGCCGCCCTCTACGAAGAGGTAAAGGACAGGATGAACAAGAGCGCCCTTGCCCTCTCCGGAGGCCAGCAGCAGAGGCTCTGCATCGCCAGAGCCCTGGCCATGCGTCCGGAAGTCCTCCTCATGGACGAACCGACAAGCGCCCTGGATCCTATCGCCACCAAGAAGATCGAAGAGCTCATCCAGAGCCTGAAGAAGGACTATACGATCATCATCGTCACCCACAATATGCAGCAGGCCACAAGGGTCAGCGACTATACGGCTTTCTTCCTCCTTGGAAAGCTCGTCGAGTTCTCCAGGACCGAGGAATTCTTCTCCCACCCCAAGGAGAAGGAGTCGAACGACTACATCACGGGGCGCTTCTCGTAAAGGAAAGGAAGGGAATCATGATCAAGGAAGAACTGCAGGCGATCGATACGGTAACGGATACGATGTTCGATACGGTGATCCAGAACATGGATGCTGCTTTTTCCTACACCCTTTCCAGCTGCAAGGAGGACAGGACTTTTGCCATCGATGACGACAAGGTCAACGAATACGAACGGATCGTGGAGTCCCTCTCCCTCCAGCTTCTCCTCAAGGAGACCGTCTACAGCCAGGACTTTAGGAGGGTCTCCGGTATCCTGAAGCTGGTGGAATCCCTGGAGAGGATCGGCGACAACGCCTACGACATCAAGGGAATGGCAGACGACCTGAAAAGAACAAACGGGAAGCTTCTTCCGGGTTCGGAGGAGCTCTTCGCCCTTGCCGAATCCATGGTGAAGGACAGCTACAAAGCATTCCTGACGATGAATCTTTCCCTTGCGAAAAGCGTTCTGGACAGAGACAGCCAGGCCGATAAGAGGTACTGGTCCCTGGAGATGGATTTGGCCAAGGCTCTGGACGGGAAGAAGGAAAGCGGAGAGAACGGGATCTATCTAGCCCATATCTACAAGTACGGGGAAAGAATAGGAGACCAGGCCACGAATATCGCGGAATGGGTCATCTATATCGCTTCCGGCATCCACAAGAACCGGGAGATTATCTGAAATTTGGTACAATAGAATGGAAACAGGAGGGAAAACAGATGAGCTACAGGATCGATAGCATCGAAGACGACAGGGATATTGCCAGGATCATCAAGCTGACTCTGGAGAAGCAGGGCTATGAAGTCCTCTCCTTTCCGGACATCGCCTCCTTCGAGAAGGACTTCCCGGAGAGAAAACCGGATCTTATCCTCCTGGACCTCATGCTTCCGGACGGGTCCGGGCTTGAACTGCTGAAGAAGATCCGCGAGAATCCGGAAAACGACACCATCCAGGTCATGATCGTCTCCGCCAAGAACGCCACCATCGACAAGGTCGACGGACTGGACCTCGGGGCGGACGACTACCTGGAGAAGCCTTTCGACCTTCTGGAGCTTATCTCCCGGGTCGGGGCCAAGGCGAGACGGAAAGCCATGAGGGATGTCATCGACACTGGAAAGCTCCATATCACCCTAAGCGGCCATACCGTCGAGGAAGACGGAAAGGAAATCCATCTCACTCCCGCGGAGTTCGAGCTTCTTTCCCTGCTTGTCCAGAAGCCCGGGGAAGCCGTGAACCGGGAAAAGCTGATGGAAGCCCTGTGGGGAAAAGATGCCGACTATGAGTCCAGGGCAGTAGACGTCCACATCAATTCCCTGAGAAGCAAGCTAGGAGAAGAAGGAGACAGGATCGTCTCCGTATACGGGGTCGGATACCGGATCGAGAAGGAGAAGAAGGAATGAACACCAGAAAAAAGATAACCATATCGACTTCCATCATCTCCTTTGCCTTGATTGCCCTTTATGCCTCCGTCCTTGCCGTCATCTATACCCAGGCCCGGAAATCCACCAACCAGACCCTTTCCAGCTACCTGACCTTGGCGGAAAGAGCCTTCGACGGGAAAAACAGCGAAGAATCCGGAAAGAAGCTGGAAGAAGAGTTCCATTTCGATTCCGATTCCCAGGTCCGTGTCTCCATCATCGAGAAAACGGATACCGGCTACAGGATCGACTACGACTCCAGAGGCATGACCCTTGCCGAAGAGACTCCGGCCGAGCTTTCGGAAGACAAGCTCGGGCTTCCCTACGTTAGAAAATCCAGCTACGGATACAGGATGATCTACGAAGCAGAGAAGGACCACGAGAATCCTCTCTTCTTCGTCCGTGTTTCTATCCGGGAGTCGGAGGCCCTTGCTACAAGCCGCAGGTTCCTCCTAATCGGTACGCCTCTCTTTGCTCTCCTTCTAGTCGCCTATATCGCTTATCAGACCCACCTCTACCGAAAGAACCTTCTTCCTATCAGCCAGGAGATCGGGAAGCTGGGCGGACTAAGCGGGGAGACTGGTTCTGCCATACCGGACGATGACGTCCTGCTTCTTTCGGAATCCATAAAGCGGGTATCGGAGAAGATGCAGAACCAGATGAATCAGCTATACAGCGAACAGGAGAGGATCCATTCCATCCTGGATTCCGTCAGCCAAGCTTTCCTGGCCCTTAACGGAAAAGGAGAAATCATCCTCTTCAATAGTGCCGCAGAGCTACTTTTCTCGTTTGATAGGAAAGATGTATTAGGTAAACCATACCAAGCAATATCCCAAGACAGCAACTTGCTTTCTTCTATCAAGAATTGCCTATCCATCGAGAAGGATGTCCCTCCTTTGGATATAAGCCTGGACGGGAAGTATTATTCCGTCACCGTCATGAGTCTTTCTCCCCTTTCCGGAGAAGGAAAGAAACGCGGTGCAGCCTTGCTTCTGGAAGACGTGACGGCAAAGAAGGATGTCCTCCGAATCAAGCAGGATTTCTTCACCAATGCCTCCCATGAGCTCAAGTCCCCGCTTACGACGATCCTCGGCTACCAGGAGATGATCCAAAGCGGAATCCTGACTTCCGAGAAGGATATAAAGGATGCCAACGAGAAGACGATAAGGGAAGCCAAGAGGATGAAGCTGATCCTGGACGACATGTCCGTCCTCAACCGGATCGAAGGCGGCAAGGAGAAGAAGGACATCAAGCCGATACGGATCGATCTTCTCCTTACGGATATCGAGAATTCCTTCCTTCCCCGTCTGAAGGAGAAAGGCATCGCTCTTTCCGGAAAGAAGGAGGAACTTACCGTTCCCATGGATGAAGAAGATGCAAGAAGAGTGTTCACCAACCTCCTCGACAATGGCGTGAAGTACAACAGGGAGAACGGCTCCATCGAGGTGGACTGCACCTCTTCGGGGACCGTGAAGGTAAAGGATTCCGGAATCGGAATCAGGGAGCAGGACTTGTCCAGGATCTTCGAACGTTTCTACAGGGTCGACAACTCCCGCGGAAAGGATACGCCGGACGGCTCCGGACTGGGGCTCAGCATCGTAAAGCATATCCTGGAATCCTACCAGGATACGATAAAGGTCTCCTCCCTCTTCGGGGCCGGGACGACCTTCGAAGTCAGCCTGAAGAAGTAGACAAGCCGAAGCAAAAAAGAAGAGGGCCGCCCCTCTTCTTTTCTTTAGCCTTACAGGTCCCTAGACAAAGCGAAGTCGCCTTTCTTAAGGATTCCCTTCTTCCGGAAGAGGAGATCGATCAGGAAGACAAGAAGCAGGGGAAGGACGATGGTGAAGAGCAGGACCAGCAGGACGTTCTTAGCTCCGTATCCGGTAGCGGAAAGGTAGTTCAGGGGACCGACCAGACCGCTAGTGCCCATACCGGCAGCAACGGAGAGGGAAGAAACAGAGGAAGACGGGATATCCGGAATCGGAAGAAGCATCGCCAGAGGCCCAAGAAGGGCGCTTGCAATAATCGTCGGCAGCCAGATAAGAGGTTTTCTGAGGATGTTCTTGAACTGCAGCATGGAAGTTCCGAGACCGACGGCCAGCACATCTCCCCATTTGTTGTCGTATTTGGTTTCGAGAGCAAATCCTAGCATCTGGGTGGAGCAGCCGATAAGGGCCGAGGCAGCGGCAAGAGGAACGTTTCCGACAGAGACGGCAACGCAGAGGGCAACCGAAGAGATAGGAGCTGTCAATGCCATTCCGACAAGGGCCGAAAGGATGATGCACATAAGGGCAGGAACGGCAGAGAAGGACACCTCGATGAGGAGCCCGAGCCCGATGGTCACATAATGGACCCAGTTGGCAAAGAAGAAGGAATAGAAGAGGGCGGCAAGGATTCCGGTAAGCGGGACCAGAAGGATATCGAAGGCCGTCTTTTTCCTTAATAGGTAATGGATAGCAAGGAGGGCGAAGATGGATGCGCAGTAGCAGGAGAGCGGATCCCCGATAGAAAGCACCAGGAACTGATCGGAAGGATTCCCTTCCCCGGCAGTGTTCAGCCAGTGGAACATGTAGTTTCCGATAGCTCCGCTTGCCATTCCGGTAACAGCCGCCACTCCGCTTTTCTTCTTGGAGAGGAAGACACCCAGTCCGATTCCTGCTCCCATAAGGCCTTTCAATACAGTTGTAAAGGACTTCAGGGCTTCGAAATGAGGAATCCTTGTGAAGAGATCCAGGATAGTACCAAGGATCAGGGTTCCGAACAGCCCGATCGCCATCCCGTTCGTCGTCTGCATCAGGTTCCTCTGGAACCAGGAGAAGAAAGAAGGAAGCTTCTTCTTTGTCTCTATTACCTGTTCTTCCATAGTCTTGCCTCGCTTTGCATGGAGGTAGTATAAAAGAGGAAAAGACGGAAAAAAAGAATAAACCTCTTTCTATTTATGGAAATCCAATACAGCATTGCTTTTCCTTTTTTCCGTAAGTATGATAATTAGATAATGCCTTGCCTTAATAGACAAGAAGGAGAAATTTATGAAAAAGATGACGAAGGAAGAGAAGAAGGAAGCCAAGATCCAGGCTCAGGTCGAAATCAAGAAGAAGGGTCAGGGAGTATGGTCCGAATTCAAGAAGTTCATCAGCCGCGGCAATATCATCGATATGGCCGTCGGTGTCATCATGGGTTCTGCCTTCGGTGCTATCGTCAAGGCTTTCACGGATATCCTCTTGAGCGTCTGCACCTGGGGAGTCCCGGGTGGCCTCAAGGGACTGGTCACTGTCCTTCCGGCCTTGAACGATGCTCAGAAAGGTGTCGTCGGACAGCAGTTTGCTACTGCCGATCTGACAGAGAAGACGATCGAGTATGCCAAGATGTCTGGTGCCGGCTCTCTTACTGCCGATGATCCCTCCTTTGTCGGCTGGCAGAACACCCTCATCTCCAAGTACACGCTTCATGGTTCCTATTATTTCTCCAACACTTCCGCTCTCATCGACTGGGGAACGCTCCTGAATGCAATCATCTCCTTCCTCGTCATCGCCTTCACCCTCTTCCTCATCGTCAAGACGGCAACCAAGATTCAGTCCGTCAACAATGCCTTCCAGGAAAAGCTAGCCAAGCAGCAGGAAGAAGCCTGGGAAAAGGCTCATCCGGAAGCAGCCAAGCGTATTGCCGAAGAAAAGAAGAAGGCCGAAGAAGAAGCTGCTGCCGCAAAGGAAGCAGGCCTTGCAAAGAAGCCTGAAAACATCGTTCTCCTGATGGAGATAAGAGATGCTATCCGGGGTAAGAAAGTAGAAGAAGGAAAGTAAAAAAATAGGCCGTAAGCAGCTGCTTCGGCCATTTTCTTTGAGAAGGATAAACTAAAGTGTTGCTGAATACCCGTAAACGTCCGATCTTCTCGGCATAATCCCGGACGAGAATATCTTTTCCCTGTTTTCCCTGAGGAACTCAGGGAATTTTTCTCTGTCTGACATATAGTCTGCACAAAGAGTGTCCGGGTATTTCTGCACATTGCTTCTGTGTATTCTCAGATGCACGGCGAAGATCCTCTGGACCTGGCAGCAGAATCTGTTGACGGGGTTCATGAGACAGTGTGAGTTCCTGTCCTTTGAGTTGACCGCGGTTTCCAAACACCCGCTG
>JAEWSP010000003.1 GCA_023459795.1 Bacillota bacterium | reverse complement strand
TGTTTACGGAGGATCAAAAGGTTAAGTACCTACAGACCCCGAACGCAATTATTGAAGAGAATCTCAGGAAACGCCTTTACTTCAACGCTTTCTGAGATTTTCTTGTTTAGCAAGTGGCAAAGTCGGGAAATGAAATTATTGAATATGATGCAACAGGAGAAGAAAACAATTCTGATATAACAGGGCATGGAGGCCCGACTATCGTAAAGGATTATGGAAAAGATGTATTTGATATTACTGATAGATATATCAATGTAGTGATTCCGTTAAATTCGGAAGTCCTAAAGCATTTTGGCACTATAAATGGCACTATAAAAAACGAATTATCAGAAGAAAAAAATAGTTTAGTAAATTACCTAATTAGGAATCCAAAAGTCACTAATAATAATTGTTCTTCAGATATGAAAATTTCTAGGCGTTCAATAGCTAGATTATTCAATACTCTTCAAAACAAAGGTATTGTTGTAAGAGAAGGATCTAAAAAATCAGGCAAATGGAGAATAGTTAAATAGGATCTGGATATAATCGGTCTATTGTTTTTTCTTTAAAGAATGATCCTTTTGATGATATATGCCAGTCCCCAATCAAAGGGGAAAGAAAAACAATAAGAACAATACCATATGTTATAATCTTCCGGATGGAAAAAGAAAAAAACGCCCTAACAAAAGGGCTGTCCAAAAAGGATGTATCCTCCCGTGTGTGGGAGATCGATTTTCTTCGCTGCATCCCTATCTTCCTAGTCATGCTTTACCATCTCTGCTATGATTTCTCCCTGATTCCGACGCTGTGCAGCAACTATGATGCAAACATCGCAAACTATAAGAACTTCGGTCTTTTCATAAAGTTCTGCAATAACCTCTTCTACGGAAAAGACATGTACAACATATGGGTTCCGTTCTTTGCCGGGATCTTTCTCTTCCTCTGCGGCGTCTCCACTTCCTTCTCCCACAACAATATCCGGCGCGGACTCCTTCTATGGCTGGGAGCCGGGGTTGTCACCCTTGCTACCTACCTCTACAGTCTCATTTCCAAAGACGAAGAGACGATTGTCTGGGGAATTCTCCAGCTGATGGCCTTTACGATTACCTTCTATGCCTTGATCGAACTCTTTGCAAGGAAGGTTCTGCACAAGGAGCCTTCTATCCTGGTGCCCTTCCTCCTTGCCTTTGTCACCCTGTATCTAGGTTATCTTTTCACGTATATCGTACAGGTGGGAGGAGGATACTGGCCGCTTAATTTCTTCCGCCCTGTCAGTAACGTAAAAGACAAGTTCACTTCTATTTTCAGCATTGCGATCGGCAAGACGATTGCAGATCCCGACTGGTGGCCGATCCTTCCCTACAGCGGCGTAATCTTCCTTGGAATCGGCATGGGAAGAGTAGTCTACGGAAAAGAGAAGAAGTCCATCGTTCCTAAGCTCTATCATTCTTTCCTGAAGCCTTTCTGCTTCATCGGAAGGCATACCATCTGGTTCTACCTCGGACATCAGGTTGTCTTCATCCCTGTTCTTACTTTGGTCTGCCACTGCATGGGATTCCAGCTATCCTTATGACCTTGTACGAAACCCTGCTGCCCTTTGCCAAGTCCAAGAACCCGGCCCTTTATTTCCGCAGCATCACAATCAATCATAAGCAGCTTGTGGACAGAGTCGACCAGATGGCCGACGTTCTTTTCCAGTTAGGCATAAGGAAGGATACCGTCGTTTCCTTGCTGGCTCCGAATGTCCCGGAGACCGTTATCGCCCTTTATGCCCTGAACAAGATCGGAGCAATCGTATCTATCCTCCACCCTCTTCTCCCAAGCGAAGTCTTCCGGCAGTCCATCCGGGAAACGAAGTCTTCCTTCGTCCTGCTTCTGGATGCCAGATACAAGGACTACAAGGATGTCCTTTTAGAAGAGAAGGTTCCTTTCTTTTTCCTGAGCCCTCTTCCGGATCTGAGACCTTTTATCAGAACCGGATTCCGGATCCTTTACCATAAGGATATCAAGGACTGCGATAAATCCCTGTATCTATTCCGGAAGAAGCCTTCTTCCTGTTCCTTTGCTATCAACAGGGACAGCAGGAAGCCTAGCATCTACCTGCGAAGCGGAGGAACTACCGGCAGTCCGAAGACGGTAGTCCTCAACGATAGCGAGATCGAATTCGATGGGACGATGGCTGAAGAGACGCTGGGAAGACCGATTCCGGGCATCAGCATGATCGGGCTTCTTCCTCTCTTCCACGGCTTCGGACTGGCTGTCGGAGTAGTGGATCCCCTTATGAACGATGCTGCCAGCTGCCTGATCGTTTCCTATAACGGGAAAGAGATCTGCCGGAAGATAAGGCAGAACAAGCTGAATGTCCTGATCACGGTTCCGTATATGACGGACAAGCTTCTGGCTGCTCCCTCTTTCCGGGGAAGGAAGCTGAGAAACCTGTATGCTACTTTCATCGGTGCCGATAAGCCCGAGGAACGTCTTTTCTCTGCCTTCGACAAAAGGATGGAGGAAGCTAATAGCTCCAACCGCCTGTTAGAAGGATACGGAATGACGGAGACTGTCGCCTACAACTTCGTCAATACGGCGAAGGAAGAAAGAATCCCTAGTGTCGGGAAAGCAGTCCCAGGTGTAAGAATTAAAATTGTTTCTCCGGATAATCCCGAAGAAGAACTGCCTTTTGGTGTAGACGGACAGATCCTTATTTCTTCTCCTAGCGTCTGCTTAGGATATCTCGGATACAAGGACGAGGAACAGCCTTTCCTTTATGACAGCAAGAAGGAAAAGTGGCTTCTGACCGGGGATATCGGGCATCTAGACAAGGACGGATACCTCTTCTTCCAGAACCGGAAGAACGATGTCTACAAGATCGCCGGGTATTACGTCTTCCCCAGCGATATCGAGGAGAAGGCAAACGAAGTGGAGGGTGTCCTTTCTTCGGCTGCCCTTTATACCAAGGAAGCAAAGCATCCTTACTTCACTCTCTATGTGGAAGGGAAGGAAGGAATAGACGAACCGGAAACAGAGAAGAGGATCCGAAACCACCTTTCCCGGTATCTTCTCCGCTACTCCGTGCCGGAGAAGATCGTGTTCCTGAAGAAGATGCCAAGGACTTCCCTTGGGAAGATCGACCGGAAGATGCTTCCAAAAACGAAGAACTGAAAAGACAAATCAAAAATGCCAAGCCGGAGCCTGGCATTTTTTATTTCTTTGCTGCCTTATTGCTTGCTAGGAAACTGGCGGAGAAAAGGACAAGAAGCATCCCTAGGAGAACGGCAAGGGGAATCAAAAAGGAAGAAGCTGTGAAGGAGAGAGGAGGGAAGATATCCTGGATCATGTAATAGGAGACAAGGGATTTCTGGAAGACATTATATAGAGAAAGGAACAGGAAGAAAGACAGAAGGAACAGGGCTAGGATATAAAGAAGGAAATGCAGGGATAAAAGAAGCTGGCCGGTTCGCGGGGTTCCGTCTATGTACTGGAAGAGGCGGGTCTCATTCGAGAAGGAAGAAAAGCAGTGGACAAGGACGAGGAGAAGACCGATAGCAAGGAAGAAGAAGGCTAGGTAGGTTTCGTATTGGTAGATCCTGGAATAGTCTTTGTGGTCTTTCCAGAAAACCTTTGTGTTTTGATCCAGGCTACCGACCAGAAGCGGATCTGCGTCCATGCTTTTCCCGTAAGTGAAGTAAAGGGCGGAGCAGTAACCGAAGGAGGAATCCTCCGGGAAGATATCCTTGGAAAGGAAGACCGGGCAGTTTCCTGAAAGAAGACTGTTTGTTTCCTCTTCGGAAAGCTTTCCCAGCTTTTCCTTCCGGATGCTATTTGGGTCATAGTCATAGACCATTTCTACTACGCCGCTTTTCTCGACTCCGTTCAGGGAGAAGGAGACTAGATCCCCGGCTAGGAGGCTTTCCTTCTTGGCGATGCTGCTTGGGAGGACAAGGCTATCCGGAAGGCTGCATTTCAGGTCGAGGGAAGGAAGGAGAAGCTCATTGCTGCAATTGGAAAGGGCAAGGCAGGATTCGTCCTCCCCGGCAAAGGCTAAGGTAGTCCCTTTGGCGGAATAGGTACCGTCCGGATCGTATTCCCTGGAAACGACTCCTTGGATGTTTGCTTCCCTGAGGAAGGAAGAAACCGAGGAGGATAGGTCACTCTTCCTGAAGGAGTAGGAAAAGAACAGGAAAAGGCAGAGGAAAAGGAATACCGGAGCAAAGAGAAGGGAAGGCTTAAGGGATCTTTTGCCGATTTCCAGAAGCATCTTCCGGTAGATCTTGACCGAAACATGGGACTTATTCGGTTTCTCTGTTATTTCGGAAGAGACAGCTTCCCCTGCTTTCTCCTGGATGAGGATCTTTCCTTCCTGGTAAGTGAAAAGGACATCCCCGAAGGTTTCCGCTTCGGCCTGGTCATGGCTGGAGAGGATAAGGATATGATCCCTGCTCATCTTTTTCAGTAGGAGGAAAACCTTTTTGGCATTTTCCGGATCCAGGTTTCCGGTCGGTTCGTCCAGGACCAGGATTCTTTTTCCGGAAAGCATCATCCTGGCCAGGGCAAGGCGGGCAATCTCCCCCTTGCTAAGGTTCTTCCCTAAGGTATCCTTTTTTTCTAGAAGCCCGACTTCCTCAAGAACTCCGGAAATCCTCTCCTGGTCCTTCCCGGCTACAGGCTCCAGGTTTTCTACCGCCGTCAGGAAATAGAATATCTGTACGTCCTGGGAAAGATAGGATATATCTTTCCTCGGTGTTTTGCTTCCGTCGTAAACCACTTTTCCGGATGTCGGCTTCTCGGTACCGGAAAGAAGGTGGAGAAGAGTGGACTTTCCGCATCCGGAGGATCCTAGAAGGACATAGAGCCTTCCGGGAGCAAACCGGTAGGAGAAAGAAGAAAAAAGCAAATGCTTCGAAAAGCGTTTGGAAAGGTTTTCTGCGCTAAGGGAATATACCTGCTTTCCTTCTTCCATACTCAGTCGTCTTCCTTGATCTGTTCGGTTTCCTTCTTCCTAGGCGGAATAAGGGAGATGAGATAGAGGAAGATAGCAAAGCCTAGAAGAACAGAAAGCTCGATAAGATAGGGGACAAATCCATTTGCCGGGACAAGCCTTCCAGAGAAATGGGAGTTTGCTGCCGTGAGGGATAGAAGACTGCCTGCGGCAAAAGAAGAGAAGGGAAGCCCTAGGACAAGGGATAGGAGAAGAAGAGGCAGGAAAGTGGAAAGCTTGAAAAGGACTATCTTCTTAAGACTTCTCCCGAGAAGCTTGAGGATGGCAATGTCATGCAGGGAATCCCGGTTCAGGTTCATCACGTATAATCCGGAGAGGAGAAGGGAAACAAGGGCAACAGCCAAAGAAACGTAGGAATAGAACCTGGCAGAAGCTAAGGAATTCTTATAGGCGTTTACACCGCTTGCGAAAGTGGGGGAGACAATCAGGAGGGTTCCGTCCTTCAGAGAAGCAGAATGATTCTTGAGGAATGCCTTGTTTCCGTATCCGGTCTCATAAAGGACTCTGTCCTTGGCTCCGTTTTCGACCTGGGAAAGAAGGGAATCATACAGATCATCGGAAACCAAGAGGCAGCCACTCATGGTTATGTTCTTATCCTTTTGGAGATACATCCCGGAAATGGTGAAACCATCGATGGGGTAGGAGAGCGGGGAACTGCCTTGGAATAAAGGATAGACAAGACTGTTATCCTTCTCATAGGGAAGGAAGAAACGGGCGTCTTCTCTGGAGGCGGGATTGGAAATCGGGGTCAGCAGGGAACCAAGATAGGCGGAACGGTCATCCTCTTCCGGTAGCATGATCCAGTTCTTTTCCGTCGGAAGATCTCCGGTATAAGTAATTGTTTCTTCGTCGGAAAGATTGCTTCTGTAGGCAAAGGGGTCAGAACCGCTCGAATAAGGGACCATGCGGTCTTTGTAATCCGAATACCGTAAAAGATGGGAATAATCGAAGGAAGCATCGTCCAACTTTGTTTTAAGCCCGTTCTGGGAACAGTATTCCAGGTATTTCTTCACAAGGTCTTCGAGCGAATCGGAGATAACGCTGGAACGGATTCCGGTATTCCGGAGGCAGGCAATATAGTCCTTCTTCCGGATCAGGCAGGGAAAGAAAGAGGAGGGGGTAATGCTTGCTTCTTCTTCCTGATTTGAAGAATCCCTATCCGGAGTATAAGGAAGGATACCCGCGATAACGAAGGAGTCCTGTGTTTCAGTCGGGGGAAGAGGAGAGGAGTAATCGCAGAGGTCGACCGGAAGAAGGTCTCCGACTTCGTATTCCTTCTTGGTATTCTCCTTAAGGTATCCGGTAAGTCCGTCCGTAACGACAATAGGGTAGTACCGCATATTGTCCGTAGGAGAGTAGGTATCCGGAAGATCAAAGGAGTCGAAGAAAGCCTGGACGTTTTTCTTGAGAGGATCCTGCAGTTCTTCCACGCAGGTGAAGGGAACTGTATTTTGGTTTTCGACTCCGTTGAGACGCATAGTGCTGGTCAAGAAGCCATCCTCTATATCCTGAAAAAGAATACCGTCATGCTGGGATAGTTCAACATACTGATTAGGAATATAGTCTATGAGGGAATTATATGTAGCATCCTTATCTATATTGGAAAAGGTGGCTGATACAAAAGAACCAATCAAAGAAAAAGCCATTAACAATACGGATAAGACAAAACTCACCTTATGACGAATGGAGAGGGAGAGGGCAAGCTTGTTCTGGGCCTTTGCAGAAGGAACATTCTTCTCCTTTGGAAAGTCCTTATCTTTGCCTGGAAGGACAGCCGCGGCCGAGGATAGCCGGATAGTCTTGTCTTGGATAGAATACAGGGAATAATCCTTTTCGGAAAGGAAGCGGAAATTATGGCTTGCAATTAGAACCAAGTGGTTCTTGGCATACTCTTTCAAGACCGAGAAAACCATGGCTTTATTCTTTTGATCCAGATGTGCAGTCGGCTCATCAAGGAGAAGAAAGGGAGTGTCCTTGAGAAGCGCAGCAGCAATGGCTGTTCTTGCCTCTTCCCCTCTGGAGCAAAGAGAAATCTTCTGATTTCCTAATTCGGTCAGGTTCAGGAGGGAAAGAACCTTCTGGATTCTGGCTTCGTCTTTGCTCACCAGGGAGAGAAGATCATGAACGGTCAGTTCCGGAATTCCCTGCTTATCCGCTGTCACATAGGAAAGAACGTCCGAATACGGATTCCCATAGGAAGAAAGCTTTTTTCCGTCGAAGGAAATATCTCCTTCGTATTGTCTGCTTGTTCCAGCGATTGCGTTGAGGAGAGACGTTTTGCCGGTACCGGAAGCTCCTTCCAGGATATTCAGATTTCCGGAAGAAAAACAGATGGATGCATCTTCTAGGATGTATTCTTTCTCTTTTTTCTTATCTTGATAATATAGCGACAGATGATTGAGGGAAAGAGTCATCTTCGAGAGTAGTCCTTTGAAAGGTCATTGTTTTTCTTGTAAACGAAGCAGGAACTGAGAGTATCCGAATCTACTAGTACAGATACAAAGTGTTTTCGGCTCGAACCCTGGGTTGGATAATGACCCCACAACCAAACAGACATTTCCTGATAACTCCCGGTAATAACTTGAAAAATTCCTTTTCTTCCAATCGACATAGAATACCCTTGTGGACAATAAGTAGCAGCGGTTGAATCAAGGCAAAAACTTTGAGACCAATTGTATTCTTTAGTACTGTTTCTGGTATAGGTGCAATCATAGCTAAATTTTGCCCCCAATTTTTCCGATACAGATGCGGATCCTGATATTCCGTCTGCTTCTACTAAGAAACCGATTTTCGATTCCACCTGATATTCTACTGAATAGGAGAAAGAAACCGTCTTGCCTACGGTATCAACACATTTGCCAGAATTATTCAGCTTTTCCGATGCCGCTCCGGATTCAAGCAAATCATGGTCAAAATAATCTAGATAGTGGGAATAAACCCCAGTAACTTTACTTATTGTATTAATAGTAATAGCCATATAACGGCCGATTTTGTTTGTTCCTCTCCAACCATCACTATTATATGTATGACCTATAGAAAGCCCCGAAAATGATTGCTGTGGTTCTATACTGTTTTCTTTAAGGTCAGCATCAGATACCTTTGTTGTGGAAGAATCATTTGCTCTCAGAAAAACATAATTTGAACAAAAAGAAGTCATGGTATTCTCGGACATACTTTGGTTTGACATGGTTGAATAGTAGGAAGAAGAAAGCTCGGCTTTTGAATTTTGTACCAATTTCTTTTGATTTTCTTTGGAATAATAAGGGTTTGACTCGTTTGAAATGTTTTTCTGAACAAGAGAGCCGGATACGAAACTTAAAGAAAGTAGAAAGCCGACAGTCATTTTTTTATTCATAAAATTACCTCTTGTTGGTAATTATAGGTTTTGTTTTTGACTTGTCAACTATTTTTATTGTTTTGTACAAAAGTGTACAGTATTAATTAATATGTGCACTTTTAACAAAAATGGTTTTTGCAAATAATATTTCTTTCCGGCATTTCTTCTACTTTATGCAAAATCCAAATATTCCGTGTGTACCTTATATTTCTCTCTTAAAAACAGCAGATTGTCTTTTCTTGTTCCAATCTTGTCTAGATTCCTATCCTTGCTTTCCGGTAGTCCCTTTCCCCGTTCTCGAACAGGAGGACGAAGAGGAAGATCAGGGAAAGGAAGCAGAAGATGCTGATTCCGTAGACTCCGAATCCAAGCCTTGTGTTCTCGAGGAGCAGGGAGACGTTTGTACTCTCGTCGTATCCGGTCAATGCCCTGGAGAAGACAGCAGCCAGGTTCTGCCTTGAGGAAAGGGAGATGACTGCGGAAACAAGAAGCGTCAGGATCAGGATCTCTTCCAGGATATAGGCTTCCTTTCTCTTCTTCCTATGGATAAGAGCGGAAGAAAGGAAAAGAAAAAAGGAAAGGAGTGCAAAGAGGTAGGAGAGGAAGTAGACAGTCGGAAAGGAATCGTTGGAAATAGTCTCCTCTCCGTAATGAAGACCTAGGACAAAAAGGAAACGGAATCCGTTTCCGACGGCAAAGCTCTTCCCGGAATAGGGGAAGTTCCGGATCAGTGCCGGAAAGAAAGGGACAAGAAGGGCAAGGAAAAGAAAGAAGAACACAAAAGAAGCAAGGAAGACGATGGCCTTGGAATCCTTCTTCCCCCTCTCCATATCAGGACTTCTTTCCTTCCTTGACAGGCTTATAGAGGACCTTGGCAGTCTTCTTCTCGGAATAGCCGTTGGCAGCCTGGATCAGGCTTGGTTCCTTCTTCTTGAACTCTTCTTCCTTCTTTGCAATCCGCTCTTTGACTAAGTCGGCAATCTCCTTCGTAGTCAGCGCTTCGTAATCGGAAGGAAGGATAGGATCGAGGAATGCTACCTGGATCGGATAACGGCGGTAATGGTACTTCGGGTGAAGGACCTTCTGGGTGCCGTAGACACAGACCGGTACGATCGGAACCTGGCGGTCTGTCGCAATCTTGAAGCTTCCCGGATGGAAAATGCCAAGCGGATAGCCGTTGGCATGGCTTCTCGTCCCTTCCGGATAGATGACAAAGCTGAGGGACGGATTGTTCTCCATCTCCTTCTCCGCATTCCTGATAGCTCTTACCTCTTCCCGGAGATCGTTCCGGTCGAGATAGACGGAGCCTAGGATCTGCATTGCCTTGCCGACGACCGGAACCTTCTTGTTCTCCTTCTTGGAGAAGAAGGCAATCGGCCTTTCGAGGAGGTCGAGAAGAACGACCGGATCGCAGAAGGAGACGTGGTTGGGAACAAAGAGGACCTGTCCGGTCGGAAGGTTGTTCAGTCCTTCGACGGAGTAGGAGGCCTTCATGATCCTCTTGGCGATGCTCCTGGCAAAGCGGCGGACGATGGAAAGACGGTCCATGACCGGATACTTTCCGATCTTCTTGTTGTATTTGTTGATCCTGGGGTAATCCCGCATGCAGATGGATACGAAATGGTTGAACTGTCCGATGATCTTGATCATAAGGTTTTCTTGTCCTCCGGAATCTGCTCTTCCTTCTTCCTGGCGCAGAAGAGATTCAGGCTGAGTCCGTTGATAATCGCCATCTGGGAATAGATGTTCTGATCCTCCACGTTCCCGGTGTTGTTGAGCCATAAGGAGACATAATCCTTGAAGGTGTAGACGAAGGTCTTCTTGGACGGGTTGAAGATGAGGTAGATCTCGAAGTCCTTGAGGGTGTAGTTGATCTTCACGGCGCCTTCCTCCAGGTCATCGAAGCTGACCTTCTTCTGGAGGCAAGGGTATTCGTCCGGGCAGAGGGAGATCAGCTTCTTCCGCATGGCGATGGCTTCCTTGAAGAAAGCGACATCCTCCTTGAAGCAGTCCCTTCTTGCATAGTCCATTCCGTTGATCCTGTCTCCGCTCCTGTAGGAATTCCCTTCTCCGTACTTCGTATCGCCGAATTCCTGTCCGGCGTGGAAGAAAGGTATGCCGCAGGCAAAGACGGTAGCCGCATTGATCATGCGGATACGTTCGTGGATCTCCTCTTCCTTGTCCCAGGGGCAGCTGACCTTTATCTTGTCATAGAGGGTATTGTTGTCATGGCATTCCACATAGTTGAGGGACTGGTCCGGAGTATCGAAAAGCGGCGGGAAGGCAAGACCCAGGGAAGAACCCAGCATCACATGCTTGAATCCGTCCCGGTAGTTCGTATCTCCGAGAAGGTATCCTCTTACGGACAGCTCGGAGGAATTGGTCTTTCCCTTGACGACGTCCCGGAAGCGGTCGTTGAAGAAGGAATAATCCGGAAGCTTGTTGGCATTCGGAATGCTTCCCTTTTCATCGAAAGGCAGTGCCGTCCATAAATCCCAGCCTTCTCCGTACAGGATGATAGAAGGCTTTTTCTTCTTCAGCAACTCGCTTGCCTGATTGAGGGTTGCAATATCAATGATTCCCATGAGGTCGAAACGGTAGCCGTCTACGTCGTAGAAATCCAGGAAGTGGGAAAGGCTGTCGATGATAAGCTTCCGGATCATGTAGTTCCGGCTCTCGATGTCGTTTCCGCAGCCTGTTCCGTTGGAGAGGCTTCCGTCCTCGTTCTCTCTTAAGGCATAGTTGGGGAGGAGGAAGACAAGCGGATTGGCTTCCGAGCTGAAGAGATGATTGTAGACGACGTCCATGACGACTCGGAGTCCTTCCCTGTGGAAAGCGGAGACCATGTTCTTCAGTTCCAGGACACGGGAATAGGGATCTTCCGGATCGGAGGCAAAGCTTCCCTCCGGAGCGAAGTAGTAGCTAGGATCATATCCCCAGTTGTAGCTTTCCTCGGGATGGCATTCGTCTACCGTCTGGAAATCGGAAAGAGGCATGATCTGGATATGGCTTACGCCAAGGCTTGCCAGATAGTCCAGTCCGATCGGCAGTCCGTTCTTGGTCTGGATTCCCTTCCGGGAGAGGGCATTGAAGGTTCCCTTGTCGGGAAGCGCAGTAAGGCTGGTCATATCCCGGACGTGGGTTTCATAGATGATGGCTTCTCTCTTGCCGGCATAAGGCGGAAGGAATTCCTCGTTGGTAGGAATACTCCTGACCTTCTCCGGATCGATGACATAGGAAAGGCGTGCGTTTGCAGCAAGGGCATAGGCATAAGGATCCGTGATGGTCCTGGTTTCCCCGAAGACAGTGACCATGTACTGGTAGCTGGCCTTGTCGAGGTTGCCGTTGCAGGGGAAGGAGAAGACACCCGTCTTCCTGTCCCGGACCATGATATAGGCTCTTGTCTCCTTGACGGGGAGAGTGACCAGAAGCACGACCTTGGTGGCAAAAGGGGCAAAGAGGACGAAGGTCGTCCTTCCTTTCGTATAGATGGCACCCAGTTCTCCGTCATAGCGGTACTGCTTCTCGAAGGCCTCCGTCCTTCCGAGGAAGGAGATATCGAGGGGGACGAAGAAATTGTCGTCCGTCTGGACTTCGTAGTCTCTTCCGGGTTCATAGAGAAGACCGGACTTCGGCTTGAAGTTGTAGATTTTGGAAGAACTGCTGTCGGTCTCACCGGAAAGCGTAAGGACGGAGACTTCCTTTCCGTCTTCCAGAAGATGGAAATGCTCCGGCTTCTTGAGGGCAAAGTCCTTCCGGACCTTGACGATGATTCTGTTCTCCTTTGTCGCTATGGCATTGATACGGTTCATTTTTCTTCCTCCTTTGTTAGGATCAGGATACTGACGGCCTCTGAGTCATGGCTTATGGAAAGGAAGGAAGGGACTCTTCTTCCTTTCACGAACAGGACAGGGACATCCTTCTCCTTCCGGACTTCGATCTCCCGGAAGTCGGTCTTCCTGTCCCCGCTTGCCTTCACATAGCTTTCCTTGACGGAAAACCGGCTAGCCAGGAATTGGGCCTTGTCTGCTCTTCCCTGATACTCTTCGAATTCCTTAGGGGAAAGAACACGGAGAGCAAGATCTTCCTTGTCCTCGAAACGGCGGATATCCGCCGTGTCGATTCCGACACCGAGGATCTCCATCTAGCGGATAGCCTTCAGATAGCTGGCAGCACGGGGGAAGGAGGACATCTTGGAAAGGAACTGCTTCATATCGGAATAGTGCATCCTGGAAACGCTCTTCGCAAGGGCAGGATAGGCGACGTTGTTGGCGTAGGCATTGGTAAAGGCCTTAAGCGCAGTGCTGGGAAGGGAAAGAGATGCTAGGGCCTTAGCAAAGGCGTGGTCCTTGAGGGAAGCAAAGAGGGAATGGGAGACATGGGTATCGATCTTCAAAATGTAGTTGGTAAGGACATTGGCAAGCTTTGTCTCCTGCTCCGTCCGGAAGGTAAGGAGAAGGTAGGTTTCTTCTCCGGCCTGCTCGAGCTTTGCCCGCAGCAAGTCGGAGGAGGTGGAGCGGACGAGGGAGAGGAAAGGCTCGTTCCTGGTGAAGGCTGCGCTTTCCAGGAATTCATAGAAGGAGAATAGTTCGTCTCCGTACAGGTTATAGAGCTCTTCCCGCTTCGGGAACTTGAGTCCGAAGGAGAGGATATCGAACGGGGCATTGGCTCGGAAGGTGGTGTAGGTAGTCTTGGCCTTGGTGTAATCCTCCTCGAAGACTGACGGAACGGATTCGATCGTGGTATGGCCTCGTAAAGGGAGGAAAGCAAAATGGCTCTGCACTTCCTTGGCCGTGTAGTTTCCGGAGATCAGGAGGGTCAGCCTCTCTCCCTGGTAGATCGCGGAAAGGTATTTCTTGAGGGTAGAGGAATGGATCTGGAGGGATTCCTTTTCGTCCGGAAGACGTCCTTTCCTTATCGGAGAAGCAGAAAAGAGGTTCTGGACGGCTTCTTTCTCGACAAGGAAGAAAGGATCCTTCATGTCTTTCTCGAAGTTTTCCTTTCCTTCCTCCCGGAAGGAAACGATGTCTTCTTCCTCGACCTTGAGGCGGAGGATACGCTTCAGAAGCATATCGATGGCTTGGAAGATATCCCCGAGGGTCTCCAGGGTATAGGTCGTATAGGAGTAGTCCTGGAAAGCAGTTAGGCGTATGCCTTTGTTCTGCATCTCCTTTAGGAATCCCGGAGAGGCAATCATGGCACTGAGAAAATACCCGGTACCGAAGGGAATCTTCGTTCCGTTGATGGACTCTTCATGGGGATAGCATCCGAAAGGAACATAGATTACGGCACTCTTCAGGACGGACTTCCGGGGCAGGAAGAGGACGGAGAGGCCGCTGTCGAGCCTCTGCTCGTAATAAGGAGCATGGAGGGATCTGTCTTCGTTCTTGATCATCGCTGGTTTTCCTCCCGGAAGGCAGAGACCTTCTTCGTCACCTTGATACTGCTTAATTCAGACTGGACTTCTTCCCGGGTAGGGATTTCCCTCTGGAAGAAAGAGGAAGAAGTGAAGCCAAGGCCGAAGTTCTGGACAAGAAGAAGCCGGTCGACGGCCTTATCCAAAGAGCTGGCAAGGCTGACTTCCTTGATCTTCTCTTCTCCGAGGGCATCTTCCAGATAGGAATCGAAGGAGAAGGGAAGAGGGCTGACCATGGCATCCGAAAGATAGCTGTCTGCCATCAGGAGCTGATGCGGAGCAAACTCCAGGAGGAAAAGAACCTTGATCGGGGAGAGGAAGCGGAAACGGAATTCCGGGGCCAGGTTGTAATTCTTCTTCAGGTCGTTCTGGATGGACTTGCCAAGGGCAGTGACGGCAACGGAAACGGTGCTGACGTCCTTGAGATTTGTAACGGCAGGAATCTCCAGGACATAGCCTCTGGCTTCCTTGGCAAAGTCATCGAAGACATCCTGCGCCGAGACGTTCATACGGAAAGGAAGGCTGCGGAAGTCGGAAGAGAAGGCTTTTTCGATCCTGGCTTCCTTCTTCTTCTGTTCCTTGCCGATGTAGCAGTAAGCGCCGGTTGTCGATTCCCGGATCGCTTTCATGGCCTGTCTTGCTTCTTCCAGGGTCATGGCCTTTATCAGGGTCTGGTTCAGGGAAGGGGTCGATCCCAAGGCGGAAAGCTCTCCTTCTATGCATTTCACGGCATCTTTCTTCTGCTCTTCCTGAGCAAAGAGAAGACGCTTCTTGGCTGTCTCCAGAAGATACGGACTTTCCGTATAGCCGGAAGAAAAGCTTTCTTCGAGGATTTTTTTGGCTTTGGTGTATGGATCGAAGAAGAAATGGAAACCATCTATATCCGTTTGCGTGAGCCGGGCTTCCAGAACATATCCGGAGCCGTAATGGTATCCCTTGAAAGCAAGGTTTGCTCCGGCATATCTCTCCAGCGGCTTCTTTTCCGTTGCCTGGAGGGAAAGGGAAAGAAGTTCCGGAAGGAGGAAGAACCTCTCCGGAGTGATGCTGGATTCTTCGACATAAACTCTTCTTATGACAACTCTCTGCCCATAATTACCGGTAATCAGTTCCGTAGGCATGTTCATGTCCTCCTTACTTCCGTCTTATGACGGAATAGGTCGAATCCGGAAGACGGGTAATGATTCCGTCCTGCTCCAGCTGCAGCAAGTTCATGGTTGCCTTGGAAGAGGAAAGGTAGAAGTTCTCCATGATGCTTTGCTTGGAGCAGGTTCCGGTCGTCTCGACGTAGTCGGCAATCTCGGCGTAGACCTCTTCCGGGGACAGGGAGGAATTGTCTTCTTCCTTGTCGTCCTTGGGAGCCAGATCCAGGAAATCCGGATCGTAGCTCGGGGTTCCGGCATTCTGCTTGATATACCCTAGGACCCTGTCCATATCCTCGTTCGAGATGAACGGAGACTGGCAGCGGATCAAAGACTTTCTTCCCGGGCATTTGAAGAGGAGGTCTCCTTTTCCGACCAGGGTTTCGGCACCGTTCTCGTCCAGGATGACACGGCTATCCACCTGGGAGGAGCAGCTTAGGGCGATACGGCAGGCAATGTTCGCCTTGATGACCATCGGAATGACATCCTTCGACGGGCGCTGGGTAGCGATGATGAGGTAGATGCCGCAGGCTCTTGCCTTCTGGCAGAGACGCTGGACGCTGGAGGCAACCGCGTCTCCTCCAGTCTGCATCAGATCGGCAAACTCATCGATGACGCAGACGACGTTCGGAAGAGCCTCCATCCGGCTTTCGTTTCCGGCTCTCCGGGCATTGTATTCGGACATCTTCACGACACCGTTCTGGCGGAAGAGGGTATATCGTCTATCCATTTCTCCGCAGAGCTTCTCCAGACCGTTGATGGCACTTTGGCTGTCGCTGATGACCGGGCAGTAGAGGTGAGGCTCCATATTGTACTTGGCAAACTCCACCTGTTTCGGGTCGATGAGCATGAGCTTCAGTTCGCTCGGATAGTTCCGCATGATAAGAGTCATGATCATGCAGTGGACAAGAACGGATTTTCCGGATCCTGTCGTTCCGGCGATCAGGAGATGAGGCATATCATCTAGCGGGAAGGTAATCATATTCCCGGAGATATCCTTGCCGATAGGAAGCAAGAGCTTCTCTTTTGTATCCTTCTCGATTTCCTTGTAGGCGCCATAGAAGCTGACGGCCATCGGAGCTTCATTCTTCAGTTCGATGCCGCTGGTATCTTTCCCTTCGACGACCGTTTCGATACGGACCGACTTATCGCCGCGCAGGGCAATCTGGATTTCTTCTCCTAAGGAGGAGAGCTTGTCGACACGGACGCCAGGCTCCGTCTTGACGTTGAGCCTGGTTACGGATGCTCCGACAGTGATCGAGACCACCTTGGCCGGGAAATTGAATTCCCCGAAGACCTTGGAAATAATCTTGGCCTTCTCGAATCCGGCTTCCTGGTTCACCTTGTACTTGTCGTCATGGATTTCCGTGAGGAGGTCCTCCCTAGGAAGGGCATAATCGTATTTCCTTGGACGGATGGAGACAAACTGCATAAGGCTTGCCTTCTTCTGCTCCTGGAGTGCTTTCTTTGCTCTTGCCTGCTGAAGCTTTTCTTCGGCCTTCTTCCGGAAGTAGGCGGCATCGATTTCCGCCTGGATTGCCTTCGGACTCTTCCGCTCTTCCTTCGGGGCAGGATCAGAAGAGGCAGCAGACTGGCTTTCCGTGGAAGTATCCGGAAGAACGAAATCATGGGTTTCTTCTTCGTACCTGTGGGCAGGGGAGAAGGAGGACTGGAAAGAAGAATCCTTATTCGTCTCTGCTTCTTCCATCGGTTGTTCTTCTCTTTCCGGGATCGGCGCTTCCTGCTGGGGCTCCGGAACAGGGATTGTATCTATAACCGGTGCCGTCTCTATAGGACGGGGTCTAGAAGGAATAAAAGAGCGGAGAGCGGCTTTGTCGCTCTCGGCATAAGGACCTTCCTCCGTATAGGCATCCGGCATCTCGGTTGTGCTTGCATCAGCGCTTCTTGCGGCTCTGCTGAAACAGCCGGTATCGGTTTTTGGCATATAGGATGGGTGGGGAAGATAGTTTTCTTCCGGCTTTGCAGGAACTTCCTGCTTAGGAGCATAGGATTCCGAAACAGCCGGTCTTTCCTGCTCCCTGGTAATACCGACGCGGTCTTCTGCCTGGCGGATGCTGGCAAAATCGTTCTGGGACCGGTCAGCCATGGAGTTGGCACTCTGGAAACCGCCCTGGGAATACGAATCGGCAGTCCCGAGTGCTTCCGAAATCCGTCTTGCCTTTTCCTCTTCCCGCCTTTCCCGGCGGGATTTCTTCTTCTTTTCGTTGGGGGAAGAATAGGAGATGATTTCCTTGGCTTTGGCCTTGGACTTGGCAACAAAACTCAGAATCGGCTGATAGAGTAGCAATATCAGGGAAAAGAGAAGAAGGAGGGCAAAGAAGATAGCGTCTCCGATTCCTCCCCACATCGATCCGAGGAGAAGAACAAAGAAAAGACCTAGGAAGCCTCCGCCGAGGCTTCCTAGGTCGGCAAAGGAGTCCACTTCGAAAAGATGGTTGGAGAAAGCAGAGAAACGGCTGTTATATACATAAGTGAGATCCATAATCCTGAGGTCTTTGTTGGAGAAGAGGATCGGAAGGCTTCCCAGGCATAAGGCCACAACGAAAATCAGGAAGATGCCGGTTCCGATTGCGCCCTTTCCGGAGAAGGAAAAACCTTTGCCGGAGATAGCAAGACGGAGACCGAAAAGAAAAAGCAGGACAAGAAGAAGGGGGTAGAAGAGGCCGAAGAGGAAGGCCAGGATATATGTCAGGAAACCGCCGACCGGGGTCTTCCCCGTTGCAGCGATGACGCTTAAGGTCATCAGGATTATTCCCCAGATCAGGGAAAGGAAACGGGGAGAGGAGAAAAAACTTTTCTTGGAATGTTCTTTGTTCATGGATTCGCCCTTTATTGTAAAAGCCTTATATATCTATATTAGACATAGATAAGTATAGCATATCAATTCCATTTGCTTCCCCTTGATTTCCGTACCAAGCGGGGAAGAGACTGCCTGTTTATCGGGAAAGAGAGTCTATAAAACCAAGGAGAATCTGCTTTCCTTCTTCTCCCTTCGGAAAGACGGCGTTGTCTGCTAAGGAGAGAAGGCATTCCTTCTCCTCTTCGGGAAGAACCTTTCCTCCGTCTTTCTTAGCCGGAAGAAGGAAGATTCCCAGGGCAGAAAGAAGAGACAGAGGAAGCTTTGCTTTCTGAGCTTTCTCTTCTGCCAAGAATACTATGTCCAGAACGAAAACGCGGTCCTGATAGTGAAGAACCGGGAAGAAGCTGTGGCGGGGAGTAAGATCCTTTCCAAACGGGGAGAGAGAAAGAGCAGGGTTAGAATAGATCCGGAAACCGTTCAGGATCTTCTGGGAGGCAGCGATGATTTCTTCTCCCGTCTTTGCCTTAAGACGGAGGACAGTAAGAGGCCAGTCCAGGACGCTTATTTGGACATCGCTATCGGCAGACAGAACAGAATATAGAACCGGAGCAGCATCTAGCGGTACCTCAATGCGGAGTCCTTCCAGATGGTTCTGACCAAGATCCGGATTTCCGAACCCCGGAATATCTGCCATGGAGGCAATATGGGTATCCGGGAATTTCTTTGCGAAATCGACGAGGAGAGCAATCTGGTTCTCGTCGATCCGTTCTTCTTCCTCCTTGCCGGAAAGGACATAGAAATGGTCTTTGTACATCCTCTGCAAGTCCGGAGAAAGATAAAAAGAACGCCCCTGCAAGTTCAGCGGAATAAGACGGGTTGTTTCAAAGGAAGGAATCCCTTCCTGACCCGCTAAACCCTCTATATACTTGGAAAAGAAAGACGGGGAAACCGGTTTGCTGTATTGATACGGAGAAAAGATATCCTCTCCTGGAATCTGGACGAATTCGAACTTCTCTTTTCCGATAGAGGAAGCTACTGTTTTGTCATCCGGAGAAGGAATCAGAAGCGCATCTCTGGAGAAACGGAAATACCAGTCCAAGGCAGCTGTTGCTCCCTGTTCCTGGTAGAGGGAATAGAAGATCTGGATAACGGAATCCGGGCGGGGAAGGAAACAGTCCATGACATGGGAAAGAAACCTCTGCCTGGAAAAAAGAGAGTTCTTAAGAAGGCCTTTCCTCTCTCCGTACGAAACAAGAGTTTCAAAAGCAGCAAAAACGTCTTCCGGAACTTCTTTCGGCTCCCCCATTGTCCTTATCCCAAGAATGGAAAGGAGACGGTTACGAGAATAGGTAGCTTCGTAGGGAGTGAAGAAACCATGATCGAGGCTGTACCGTACAAGACTTGCGACTGCTTCCTCGGTGGTCATCTAGAAGATCCTCCTTCCGCCGTCTCCGCTTTTCAGAGCGTGGAACTTGGCGTGGAGTCCGGTCTTCTCGTAGTAGGCTTTTCCGACCTGGGAAGAGAAAGCAAGGACCTTGTCTTTTTTGACGAGGCTGATAGTGTTTCCACCCCATCCTCCTCCCGTCTCCCTGCTTCCCAGACAGTCTTTGAAGCTTCGTGCCGCATCCACCAAAGAATCAATCTCAAAGCAGGTGGCATCGTACTGGTATCTTAATCCGTCTCCGGATTCATTCAGAAGGTTGCCAAACTTGATAAAGTCGTTATTCTGCAATGCTTTGACAGCTTCTTTTGTTCTAGCTTCTTCTTCCACTGCAAACCTTGCTCTCGCCTTTAGGATAGGAGAGGAGAGAGTCTCCTCTAAGGGGTAATACTGCTCCGGAGTCAGTTCACAGAGAGAGGAAACAGGGATGCTCTTCTGCAGTTCCTGAAGAGCTTCTTCGCATTCCTTCCGTCTGTCGTTGTAGTGGGACTGGGTGAGGCTGTGAGGCTTGTTGGAATTGGTAACGACGATCACGTAATCCTTCAGGGAGAGAGGGACATACTGGTAGGAAAGGTTTTTGCAGTCCAAAAAGATTGCCTGTCCTTCCTTGCCCATTGCACTGGCAAACTGATCCATGATTCCGCAGCTGCATCCGTTGTATTCGTTCTCGCTCTTCTGGCCAAGAAGGGCAATCTCGATAGGAGTTAGGCCGAAGCCAAACTCTTCTTCCAGCATCGTCCCGATGACGATTTCCATGGCGGCCGAAGAAGAAAGGCCGGATCCCGGGATATCTCCGGAAACGTAGATATCGAATCCGTTTGGAATACTAAGTCCCTTCTTCTGGAATTCATAGAACACGCCCTTAGGATAATTCGTCCACAGGTCCTCTTTCCGGAAAGAGAGATCCTCCAAGGAAGAAGCAAGAATTGTTTTCCTGCGGAAGTTCTCCGAGAAGAAACGGATCTTCTTGTCTTCTCTTCTCCTGGCGACGACATAGTTGCCGTTCTTTAGCGCACAGGGGAAGACATGTCCGCCGTTGTAATCGATATGTTCCCCGATGAGGTTCACTCTTCCCGGCGCGAAGTATCCAGA
Source organism: Bacillota bacterium (assembly GCA_023459795.1). Classification (GTDB taxonomy): domain Bacteria; phylum Bacillota_I; class Bacilli_A; order RFN20; family CAG-288; genus Enterosoma. Next base: position 69,293 of record JAEWSP010000003.1, on the reverse strand, counting down.
GATGTCCCCTCCGTCTTTGAATATGCGTTTGAATCCGTTGACCAGTTTTTCTTTTTCCATGCTGTTTATTCTTCCTAGGCTTTTATTATAGGAGGAGGAACAGCACTCCTGCAAGAAAGTAAGAAAAGCGGTCTCTTTTACGAGACCGCGTTCTTTTAGTCCTGGGAGTAGATCCTAACGTAATCGACTTTCATCACGGCACTCTGGAAGGAGGAATCCGGTTCCTGGTTGTTGTCGAACTGTCCGCCGACAGCCAGATTCAGGATGACATAGAAAGGCTGATCGAAGGGGCCGCTAGATCCGTTGCTGTAGGCAAGGGAATGCCAGGTGGATCTATTGACGGTGAAGAACTGGTTGCTGTCGCAGAAGAAGACCATCTTGGAATACGTCCACTCGACTCCGTATGTATGGTAGTCATCGATTGTCGTATCGTCCTGATAGACGTTGCTTCCTGTCTGGTAGGCGTGCTGGTTCGTATCATTGCTGTAGTGGAGGGCGGCACTGGTGCAGTTGTTGAGTCTGCCCTTGGCCTCCATGATATCGATCTCTCCGCTATGGGGCCACCCCTGGTTCTCGTAGTTGGACTGCGGGAGCATCCAGAAGGCAGGCCATAATCCCGTCCCCTGGGGAAGAGAAATCCTGGCCTCGATTCGGCCTTTCGTAGCCGTTACCTTGCTCTGGGTCTTAAGCCTTGCGGAAGTGTACGGATATCCTCCGTATGTCTCTCTCTTGGCGGTAAGAACGATGTTTCCGTTCTGGACGGAGGCATTCTGGCTCCGGTAGTATTCCTTCTCGTTGTTTCCCCATCCGGAGATCCCGTACTGGGATCCGTCCCCGTTCTCGCAGGTCCAGTTTGCCGAATTAAGAGTAGATTGGCTGAACTCGTCGGACCAGGTCAGATGGTATCCATCCGGTGCGTCGATAGAAGAGGAGGAATCGGTCTTGGAAGAGGAAGTAGAGGAAGATAGCGGGTCTTTTGAAGAGGTGGAAGAAGAACCCTTATCGGAGGACAGGGAAGAGGAGGAATCCTCTTCCTTGTCCGACTTTCCGGTACTGCTTATGCTTGACGAGGAAGAAGATTCCCTATTCGGCCAGGAGAAGGAAATCTCACAGGAGCAAAGAATAAGCGATAAGGGAAGAGCAAGGATCCAGTCAAGGCAACGGCAATTGCTCTTAACGAGACCAGCCACACCCTCAAGGCCGGTGAGCATTTCACTCTCCAGCTTTCCGTTACTCCGGAAGATGCCGAAATCGGTACGGCTACCTGGGCTTCTTCCGACCCTGCTATTGCCGAAGTCGACCAGTCGGGAGTTGTTACTGCCAAGGCCGCTGGAACTTCTTCTATCTCGGTTACCGTCGATGGCTTTGCAGGAACGATTGTTCCTTGTGCTGTTACGGTAGAAGCTGTTGTTCCCCTTGCCGCTTCTCTTTCTCTCTACGAGTCACCGGATGAAACGACTACGAAGATCACTTCCGTCAAGGAAGAAAGTGCAGCAAGACCTCTCTTCCTGACGCTGGATAACATCCCATCCGGAAAGAGCATCTATGATTAAACTTTCACTTGGCCGCAATCGAATGCCAACTACGGAATCGGCGATTATGGACCGGATATCCAGAGCTATAAAAAGTTCTTCACTCCCGTCAATCCCGGTTCCTACGATATCTCCGTGAAGGTTCTTCTCGGAGAGCAGGAAATCACTACCTGCAACCTGATGATTACGGTTGAAGCGGATTATTCCAAGTATACGGAAATCAAGACTCCGGATGACTTCGTCTCCAAGGTCATGAAGTCCACCTCCGGTGCGGACAAGTTCACCCTCGGTGCCAACATCGACCTCGGCGGAATGGATACGGACGGTGCCAAGAACAACGTTTCCTTCAACGGCGTCCTCGACGGAAGAGGATATACGGTCAAGAACTTCAATGCCAATTCTGCCGACAACGGCACGAACGGCGGTCTCTTTCTGAATGTGATGGCCAATGCCGCTATCCGGAATACCCATTTCATCGGTACTATGAATCAGACGGCCGGCTTTGGCGGACTTCTCTGCCGGGAAATGATGGGAACCGTCGAGGACTGCATCTTCGAAGGCGAATCCACGGTCGATACTTCCGGCTCCTTCGACTGGACGTGGTGCCGTTCCGGCATAGTTGCCGGAATGCTGAAAGGCACGATCCGCAATTCCGTCGTCCGCAATCTCTCTACCAATGCCCAGGTCCTGGATACGACTGCGTATGCCGGAATCAGTTCGGACGGACCGGTTCTTATCGACAACGTCTATACCGCTGGTGATTCCACGGAAGCCAGCCAGCATGTCCTCCCCTTCAATCCGGATCCTTCCCAGGCATGGTGCGGAACCGCCAATGTCAAAAACCTCCACGACAAGATGGACTTTGCTGCCTCGGTTGCTTCCGATTACGGTCTTTCGGGATCCTACTGGAAGCTGGAAGACGGCAAGATGCCGGCTCTGACACATGACGGGGATGCCTTTGCTGCTTTTGCTCCGGCTGTTTCCTATACAGCAACCTCGAAGAAACTGAAGGTCGGCGGCGATAATGCCACCGTTACCCTTTCCACGAAGCATTTCAAAGGCGACGTTGCCTATTCTGCTTCTGCCTCCCTGGACGGAATCGTCACTGCCACCAACAACCAGGACGGAACCTTCACGATCGCCCCTGTAGCCGAGGGTGAGACCACTCTTACCTTCACTGCCACTGCCGGAGAAGAAAGTGCTGCTGCGGACGTCAAGTTCACTGTCGAAGCAGCCGGAGCTATCACCCCGACCTACGACATCCCGGAGAATGCGACCAAGATCTCGGACAAGGCTTCCTTCCTTGCCTACTTCGATGGCGGAGCTGCCAATACCAGCAAGAATGCCTATCTGGATGCCGATATCGATCTCGGCGGAGATGCCCTGGCTATGAGAATGGCCGGCGAATACAATGCTATCTTCGAAGGCTGCGGACATACCGTCTCCAACTACACCCAGTCCGGTCAGTCCTTGATCAACATCATGGGAACAACTTCCGAACTGAGGAATGTCCGCTTCGAATGCGACGGACAGGCAACTTCCGGATTCGGAACCGTTGCTTTCCAGAACAATGGCAAGATGAAGAATGTCGATGTCGGAAGTCACGGTTACCGGTTCTATCAATAACTGGGGACCGATGGCCCTTGCTACCGGCGGAACATTCGAAGACTGCGATTCCACCATCCATATGGCTGCTGCCGCTGCTACGAGCAATACCCTCTTCCACATCGCCAGGCAGGACGGGACTACCACCTTCACGAACTGCACCTACTTCGTCGACGGGGAAGGAGCTGCCGCTTCCTTCCTTGCCGATCCTACTGGCGTTACTGCAAGAACTTCTCTCTAAATCGTCTGCTTTGCCGGCTTCTATCTAGGAGGTGGGATTTCCGTCTCCAAGATAGAAGCCGGCTTTTTGTTTTGTGGCAGGAAGTTTCTTATACCTTATTTCTTTATTCTTTCTCCCTTTTGATTGCAAACGGAAAGGAACTTAGTAGAATATTTACGTACTTTTGTATATATATAGAAGGCCCCATGGGATTAATCAATGAAAAGAAGACGGAGATACAGGATTATCTCGTAGACCATCCGAAGGTCCGGCAGTGGTCTAGATGGATCTTCATGTTCTTAGTCGAGGCAGTCTCGGGTCTTGTCTTTGCATACGGCTTCCGTGCCTTCATCAAGCCGACTTCCGTCTGCGTCGAATACTGGCAGAAGCAGGAGATTGCGACGTATGGTACTTCGGCTATCACGAATGCCGATATCGCTTCCCCGGCGACGTTCATTTCCGGCGGAGCATCCGGCCTTTCCCAGGTGATCCTGGCTTTCGTCTCCCTCTTCACGCACGTCCCGAATGCTACCCAGACGATGCTTGTCTCTGTCCTCTACTTCGTTATCAACATCCCTCTCTTCATCCTTTCCTGGATCAAGATCAGTAAGCAGTTCACGGTCTTCACCATTATCAATGTCGGATTTGTCTCTCTCTTCCAGTTCATTCTTCCGGACAAATGGATCTATATGACGGTCAACCTCTATACGGATCCGATTGCCAGGGTGATCTTCGGCGGACTGACGACCGGCCTATCTTCCGGACTTGCCATGATCATCGGTACTTCCGGAGGCGGAGGAGATATCGTCTCCATCTATATCAGCGAACGGAAATCGACCTCTGTCGGCAAATACACGATGGCCCTAAATACGGCTATCGTCCTGAGCTACGTTCTTTTCTCCTCCATCGGCCATTTCGTCCATCCGGAATGGAATACGAGAGACACCAACGATATCATCACCAAGACTCTGTATACCCTCGTCTACTTCTTCATTACGGCAAAAGTGGTTGATATCATCAATACGAAGAACCGGAAGGAAGAGCTCCAGATCTTCACCAGCGATGTCGATCTTCCGCTGCTGCTGATTAGAAGCTTCCCGCATTCCTGTACGGTCGTCGAGTCGAGAGGTGCTTTTACCGGGCAGAAGAACTACATCGTCTATATGGTCATTTCGAGAAGCGAAGAGAAGAAGGCGAGGAAGATTGTCTCCGAATACGATCCGAAGGCTTTCTTCACGATGACGGATATCAAGCAGGTCTACGGCCGCTTCTATATGCGTTCTATCGACGACTGAAACAAAAAAGAATACAAAGCCCGTAAAAAGACTGCTTTGCGGTTAGAATACCATTGGAGGAAATTAAATATGGCGACTTACAAAGACATGGCTGAGCTGATCTTCCCGGATGTGAAACTTACCCTCAAGGAGCTGGAAAAGCGTTATCCCAAGAGAGACCTTCCGGAAGGTGCCGAAGTGACCCGCTTTGCTCCTTCTCCGACCGGATTCCTCCATACGGGATCCCTTTTCACAGCTATGGTCGCCTGGAAGATTGCCAAGCAGTCCAAGGGCGTTTATTTCTTCCGTCTCGAGGATACCGACCAGAAGAGAGAGGTCGAAGGTACCGGCAAGGATCTTGTCTACCAGCTTTCCAAGTTCGGCATTGTCGCCGACGAAGGCTACAACGGAGACGGGGAAGAAGGGATCTATGGTCCTTATGTCCAGTCCAAGCGGAGAGACATCTACCGCGTTGTCATCAAGGAGATGATGAAGAAGGGAAGAGCCTATCCGGATTTCTGCACGAAGGAAGAGCTGGATCAGCTCCGCCTTGTCCAGGAAGCCAACAAGGTTGTCCCCGGATACTACGGAGAATATGCCAAGTACCGGAATCTTCCGATCGAGGAAGCCATCCAGTATATCCGGGAAGGAAAGCCTTACGTCATCCGCTTCAAGTCGGAGGGCGATCACACCAAGCATTTCAAGGCCCACGACATGATCCGCGGAGATATGGACCTGGTCGAGAACGACCAGGATATCGTCATCCTGAAGGGAGACGGACTTCCGACTTATCATTTTGCCCATCTCTGCGATGACCATTTCATGCATACGACTGTCGTTACCCGTGGAGAGGAGTGGATTTCCTCGCTTCCGATCCATCTCGAGCTATTTGCCGCGATGGGCTGGGAAGCTCCGAAATATGCCCATCTTCCGGTCATCATGGTGACGGACAAGGACACCGGCAACAAGCGCAAGCTCAGCAAGCGCAAGGATCCGGAAGCCGCTGTCAGCTACTTCCTGAAGGCCGGCTATCCGAAGGACGGATTCATCGAATACCTGATGACTATCGCCAACTCGAACTTCGAGGCTTGGATGATGGAAAATCCGAAGGCTCCGGTCTCCGATTTCGCTTTGTCTTTCGGCAAGTTCTCCTTGGACGGTGCCCTCTTCGATGTTCCGAAGCTTGAGAATATCTGCAAGGAATACCTTTCCCATCTCGACAAGAAGGAGATCACTCTCCAGGCCGAGGAATGGGCCAAGGAATACGATCCGAAGCTTTTAGGATATATCCAGTCCGACCGGGAGAAGTTCGAGAAGATCATGGACATCGAACGTCCGATCGAACGCCCCAGGAAGGACTATACCAAGTTCAGCGACATCGTTCCGCATATCGCCTTCTTCTACAAGGAAGACTATGAAGCCATGCTTTCTAAGGCTCCGCTTCCGTTCAATCCGAACATCGATGCCGATACGATTGCTTCCTTCCTTTCGGCTTTTACCTCGACTCTGGATCTTGGCAAGGACGAGGATACCTGGTTTGCAGCCACGAAGGAGCTTGGAACCAAATACGGCTTCTCTGCTGACCGCAAGGAATACAAGAAGAATCCAACTGCCTTCAAGGGCTGGTATGCGGATGCTATCTCCTTGATCCGTATTGCTGTCTGCTGCAGTGCGCAGTCTCCGAAGATCTATGATGTCCTTGTCATTTTGGGCAAGGAAGAAGTCGGAAGAAGAATCTCCTTAGCTTTAAAGAAGATCAGCAAGTAAATGGCAAAGGCGGCGAAAAAGAATCCCTGGAAAATCTTCAAAAAGGTTTTTGAGTTGGTCTTTTTCGGCGCCCTTACCGCTCTTGCCATCTGGTATGTCTTCCACTCCTCCACGGACCCGAAGACGACTATGCAGACGATAGGAAAGATCCGTCTGTTTCCTTTCCTGGTCTGCATCCTTGCCGCTCTCGGACTGAACCTGATAGACGGGATTGCTCTGACCCTCTTTGCCAGGATCTTCGACCACCGGTACCAGTACCATCAAGGAGTCCTTGTCGCAACGATCGGTTCCTTCATCGGCGTCTACAACAAGGTTGCCTCTAATGTCGTCGAAGCCACTACCTTCTCCAAGCAGGGAATCGATAGCGCCCATTCCGCCAGTATCGTTACGATGAATTTCCTGAACTACCAGGGAGTCCTTGCCTTCTATTCCCTTGTCACCTTCATCCTCGGATACAAGTATATCGTCTCCATCCCGCTGCAGCTTTTCAACGGGATGCCGGTTGTCTTCTTCTGCATCATCGGTCTTGCCATCAACATCTTCATGTTTGCTATCTTCTGCCTGATCGGATACAGCGACTGGCTGCATAAGTTCCTGCTGACGACCGGAATAAGGGTGATGAGCAAGCTGCACCTGGTACACAATCCGGAAGAGGCTAGGAAGAAGTGGGCCGTCAAGATCGCCACCTACCATATCGAAATGCGCCGTATGCTGAAGCACCCCTGGACCTGCCTTATCTCCTTCTTCTCCCAGATCCTGAAGCAGGTGCTGAAGAACTCCATTCCTTTCATCGTTATATGGGCTCTTTCTCCTAAGGAATTTATCGGTGTAATGCCGAATTATTGGAGCCTATTCTGTGGTTCCAACTTCCTTAGCCTTATTGCAATTTACCTTTCTGCCGGTGCTCCGGAAGTAGCGTTCCAGAGTATCTTCTCCTATCTTCTCAATGCCCAGGGCGTCCTTTCCTTCTGCGGAGAAGCAGGATGCCTGGATGCCGCTAACCTCCTTACCTCCTCTGCCAATATCGTCTGGCGTTTCCTTACCTTCTACTTCACCTTCGCTATCGGTGCTGTCTGCTTCCTGGTCTTTAGAGGAAACAAGAAGAAGGATAACGGAGAAGTGATGGATCTGGATGAAACGATGACGAATCTTGAGCTTGCCTCCGTCCAGAAGTCGGCCCGGGTAGACGACAATACCAGAAGCTTTGTCCGTGTCCTGGACTCGGAAGTCCAGAAAGGACCTCATCCTACCGGAAATCTTCTTTCCGAGGAGGATGTAAGCCTCTCCTTCAAGAGCCTTTCGAAGAACATCCAAGGGAATCTGAAAGAGAAGCCGGACAAGTCGGACGGAGATATCTCCGGGTTCGAGCAAAAGGTCCTTCTTGCCAACGTCCTGAAAGAGACGACAAAGCTCAGCGAAAAGAAGCGAAGCGAAGAGGAGATCAAGAAAGCTGCCGAAGAAGCGCTGCTAAACAGCGAACAGGACGAAAAGAGAAGAGTGAAAAGACTGGTTATCAGAAGAGCCAACCGGAAAGCAAAGCAGGAAGAGAAGGAGAAGATCGAGGCCGGGAAGAAGCTGATGCGGGACGAGAAGAAGCTGCAGAAGCTGGAACCGGAAGGAACGGCTATCCACTTCGACCCCAAAAAGGGCCTTATCATCGATGCCCCGGAAGTCGAGGAGCAGAAGACGAAGACGACAAGCGAGACTACGGAAGTCCGCAGGAAGAAAGAGAAGGAACAGAATGGAACGGAAGAAAAGCGGAAGGAAGACTAGCCTCAGGATTCTGAATGTCGAACCCGGGAAGAAGTACGTAAAGCTGGTTATGGAGGGCGGGAAGAAGCTGACTCTCTCCGAGGACGCCTTCCTTTCCGATTACCTCTATCCGGGAAAGGAGCTTTCCCCGGAGGAGCTTGCCTCCCTTGCCAGGAAAAGCCAGGGGAAGAAAGAAGAAGATTATCTCCATACTCTTCTCTCCAGGGGCAGATACACTTTGCAGGGAGTCGAGGACAGGCTTGCAATGAAGTTTCATACGGACGAGAAGAGGAGGAAGGAGCTTCTGGCTCCTTACATAGCCTCCGGAATCCTGTCCGACGAATCCTTTGCTTCGGATTACCTGGAGTCGGCTTTAGGTTCCTGCTACGGAGAGAATTATCTCCGCAAGGCACTCCTGGAAAAGAAAACCGATAAGAAGGTTCTCCTTCTTCCTTCCGTCCAGGAAAAGCTTAAAGAGAACAGTCCTTTTCTTCCGGGCTTTGTGAAGGAGATGGAAGGAAAGCTTCTTTCCCTTCCGGAAAGAAAACGGAAGGAAAAGGAATACGCCTTCTTCCTAAGGCGCGGTTTCTCCTCCGAGGAAATCCTTTCCGCTATTTCCAAGGTGCAGGCCATGAAGACGGAAGAAGAACGCGGAAAAGAAAAGGAAGAGCAGGCAAAAGAACTGAAGAAGGAAGCCCGGCAATGCTATAATTCATTAGCCGGAAGAGAATCCGCTGATTCCCAGAAAGCCAAGAAAGCTTTCTTCGGGCATCTCCTACGGAAAGGATTCTCTTACGACGAAATCGAATCAGTAGTCAGAAAGGAAGGATATTTCAAAAATGATCAAGGATTTAATGCATGACGATAACCCGGTACACGGGATCTTCATGGTCAAGCAGGCGACAAAAGCGACTTCTATCAAAGGAGCGAACTACCTGTCCCTGACTCTGCAGGATGCCTCCGGATTCATCGATGCCAAGATGTGGACCATCACGGAGGAAGATCTCCAGGTCGCCCAGCCTGGCGCTTTAGTCGAAATCGACGGCGTGGACAGCATGTACCGGGGACATCCGCAGCTAAAGGTCAACAGCCTCGAGGAAGTGGATGAAGCCAGTGTCGATATGAGCAAGTACGTACCGACTGCTCCTGTCCCGGTCGAGACCATGAAGAAGGAGCTTATGGCCGACATCGAAGAGATTCAGGATCCGGAACTCAAGAACCTGACCACGACTCTCCTTACGGAGAACATGGAAGCCTTTACGACCTACCCGGCCGCCGTTACTATCCACCACGCCTATTACGGAGGACTGCTTTACCATTCTCTCTCCATCTGCAGCATGGCAAAGAGCATCCAGGAACACTATCCTTATCTGAACCGGGATTACCTCATCAGCGGTTCCCTTCTCCATGATATAGGAAAGACGAAGGAGCTTAGCGGTGCCAAGGGTACCTGCTATACGGACGAAGGAAACCTGCTCGGCCATATCACGCTTGGTGCGATGATGGTCTATGAGAAGGGAAAGGCGATGGGAGTCGATCCGGAAAAGCTCGATGTCCTTACCCATATGATCCTCGCCCACCACGGCAAGCCGGAATTCGGCTCTGCCAAGGTCCCGATGACCGCCGAAGCCTATGTCCTCCATGCCCTCGATGATCTCGATGCCAAGATGGAGATCCTCCGGACCAACTACGAGAATACGGATGCCGGCGCCTTCACGGGGAAGATCCTCTCCATGGAGGGGACGAACTTCTTCAAGCCGCACACCTTCGAAGAACTTGCCGATAATTCCAAGAAGTAGAAAAGAGGAGCTTCCGGAAACCAGCTTTGGTCTTCTGGAAGCTCCTCTTTCTTTGCCCTTTCGTAAACTTTCTAGTCGGAAATGCCGGCAATGCTTTACTAATGCGGTTTTTAGAAAGGTAGTTTCAAGAAAAGTCTTTCTTTCCATTCATTTTCTACTATAATAAACAAGAGCCTTTTTAGGGCGATATATTTTTCTATCGGAGGATGAACCTATGGAAGACAATTTCAATCCAAGCGACTTCGACTTCTACCAGAAGCAGCTGATGAATAAGCAGAATGCCAAAGAAGTTCCGGAAGTCGACACGAAGGAAGGAATCGTCAATACCCTTCTCCATCTCTTCTACCTTCTTGCCCTTGCCGTCGGTGCAGGACTTACAGGGTATCTTTTCAAGACCAATCTCTATGTTGCTGATCCGGACAACGGAGGCATCGGTGTCTTCGGAATGGTTCTGGTTTTCCTCTTCTTCTTCGTTCTGCTCCTCGATGGGATTGCCTCTTTCTGCTACCGGATTGCTTTTTCCGGAAACGCCAAGAAGGAAGCTACCTTCGAAAAAATCCATAACTTTACACTCTACTTCTCCTTCCTCGGCCTGTTTGTCCTCTACGGTGTCGTGCTGATGAGACCGGTTGTCCTCACGAATGACCTCTCCGGACCGGTTTGGGGCTATCTCGGATATGTAATGGCCGGAATCCTTGGCGCCGTCTCCTTAGCCTTCGCCATCCTCTCCATTGCTAAGCCTAATGCTGCTGTCAAGAATATCGGATATGCCTTCCAGGGAATTGCTCCTTGGGTTCTTGTCTGCAACTACCGTCTCCTTGCAACGACAATCTCCGTTACGAAGGACGCTATGTGGCTTGTCATCGTCGGCTGCGTCTTAGTGGACGCTTCCGTCGTTGTCCGGATCTCCGGCAAGAAAAAGGCCTGGGCCTATACCGGCAGTTCCGTTCTTCTCTTCCTTGCCTTCCTGCTCTTCGCCCTTGCTGCTATCCAGCACGGACTGAACATTCCTTACTCCTTCTAGCATCCCCAGTCGAATATTGACCTCCCGACCCTCCGGCCGGGAGGCTTTTCCTTTTCGGTTTTCTATTTAATAGGGCTTCTTTTTGCTATAATTTTATAGACTGCATGGAGGTTTTTAAGAATGGAAAACGAAATCAAAGAAGAATCCGCTCCGGAAAGAGAAGAAGCCACAACGGAAACGGAGAAGAAAGAAGTCCTTCCGGAAGAAAAGAAGGACATAGCCGAAGAGGATAAGAAAGCTCCTGCTGCCGATCCGGAAGCAAAGCCGCAAGAGGCTCCGGAAGCAATACCGGAAGAGAAGAAGGCTGCCGATGCTTTGGACGGAACTTATTCCGAAGAGCAGAAAGCAGAACCTATCGAAAATGCCTATTTCCGTCCGATTTCTTATGAAAACGACGGATCCAGGACCATCGATGAAGACGTGGAACGCCTCCGGAAGATCTTCCAGGGAAAGCTTAAGGGACCCCATATCGCCGATATCATGACGATGGTTGTCCTCTTCCTTGGTGTCGGCGCCGTAATCCTGGTCTGGTCCTTGAAGGCTCCGACCTGGGCTTTCTATACCACCCTCGGAATTGTCTTCGCTGTCTTCATCGCTTCCTTTGTCGTCAGCAACATCTTCAACAAGAAGCGTACCAAGGTCATGGGCGAATATCTCTGCCAGTACGAAGATACGACGATGGGATATGCCCTTGCCGGACTGAACATCACGGATCTTGCTCTTGCCCCGGAAGGCAAGATCGAAGATTCCAAGATTGTCGAAGCCCATTACTTTTCCACCATCAACTCCATCGATTCCCGCGCCCTTGTGGCCGGAAAGAGGAACGGACTGGATTTCCAAAGTGCTGAGGTTGCCGTCAGCATTCCTTCCAGAACCTTTGTCGAAGCGAACAAGAAGCCGGAGGATTTCCTCCGTACGGACGGTACGAAATATGTCCCTTCCCCGATCTCGGCTACGGTCAGCCAGACCCAGGACATCCAGACCAAGGATATGACGATGATTGACCTGGATGTTGCTGCCGAAGTCGGCAGTGCCAAGAATTCTACCGAGAAGAGAGCCAAGGATGAAGCCAAGGCCCAGAAGAATGCTCCGACAAGAACCAGCTCCGGACTCTTCGGAAAGTACTTCGCTTACGGATATACGGTCTCTTCCCAGGAATCTATCATCATCGTCTTCATGGGAGACAAGGAGAACACGGTTGTTCCGGATTATGTCAATTCCTATCAGCCTATCCACGTCTCCGGACTCCGCTCCAACATCCTCGTATATGCTGCCGATATTTCTTACTCCGGTGCTTTCTTCACTGCCGATACGATCAAGATCCTGAACGGATTCGAACCGGATTCGACTATCAACAGCGGTTTCCTCTCCCTCAACTCCTATGGAACCAAGATCGCTCTCAATGCCGGCGACAACCTGATGAGTCTGCCGATGAAGCAGCTGAACCATATCGGGGTCTATGACTCCTTCCGCAGAAGCCTGGAATCCTGCTTTGCCTTCGTGGATGCCGTTGCGGAGATCAGAAAGAAGTAAACCATTTCATGGAAAACAAGGAATACAAGACGGAAAGTCCGGAAGAAACAAGGAAGATTGCTTTCGATCTGGGCTCTTCCTTCAAAGGCGGAGAGGTTCTTCTAGCGGAAGGACCCCTTGGTGCCGGTAAGACTGCTTTTGCCAAAGGACTCGGAGAAGCTCTCGGCATCCAGAAGATCATCAATTCTCCGACTTTCGATCTGATCAAGGTCTACAAGGGATCGAAGCTCTCCCTCTACCATGTCGACTGCTACAGGCTGGAGACAGCGGATGAGGAGAGAAAGGACCTGGGACTGGATGAAGTCCTGGGCGATCCGAAGATTGTCACCTACATCGAATGGCCGATGTATGGCGGTAGTGAAATTCTCGGCTACCATCCGGTGATCCGGGTGAAGATCGATGTTCTCAGCGAGAAGGAGAGAAAGGTCACTATCCAAGATGAGCGATAAGAAAAAAGTTCTTCTGTTCCTCGATACGGCTACCAAGGAACTGGAAGCGGGCGTTCTTTTCGGCAAGGAAAAGAAATGCCTGGATTTAGGAAGCGCCAAATCCGCTCTGGAAAGAACGAACCTCGGGATCGGAGAACTTCTCTCCTCCTGCGGTCTTGCCCTTAAGGATGTCACGGATTTCTACTGCCTTCTCGGACCCGGTTCCAATACCGGTATCCGTCTGGGACTTACGATTCCGAGGACGATCTACGGAATCGATCCGACTATCTCCTGCTTCGGAATCGAGACCCTGAAGCTTTTCCTTGCCGGTGAGAAGGACGGCTATGCCGCTCTTTCCGACCGCCGGGGAAACCTATATCTTGGCGTTGTCGAGAACGGAAACTACCGTTATGAGAAGGTAGACAAGACGAGAGTCAAGGAAAGCATTCCATCCGGAACCAAGGTTGTCGTCGAGAAGAAGGATCTGGAAGCCAAGGCTACCTTGAAGGATTATCCTTTCGAGGAGATCGACGTCCTGGAGAGGATGATCGACAAGAAGGAGGAGTTTGAAGACTTCTCCAAATCGATCGATACCTATCTTCCCCGCTATATCCAGGCTATATGATTGTCCGTCACGGCAAAGAAGAGGATCTTGCCTTTGTCCTTGCCCTGTCGAAGGAGAGAATCGAGGATTCCTCCCTTACGATGGCGGAGCTTGCGGACGGGCTTCTCTTCCAAAATCTAGGGCTTCTGGTCCTGGCAGATGAAAAGGACTCAGCCCACGGCTATCTTCTTCTCCGCTTGGAGGGGGAGGAAGCCGAAGTCGATGAGATTGCAGTGCTTGCAGAAGATTCCGGTAAGGGGCTCGGCTATCTTCTCCTCAGCGCCGGGGAAGAGGAACTTCGGAAAAACGGGGTCAAGACCCTGTTCCTCGAAGTCCGTACGAAGAACGGCCAGGCAAGAAAGCTGTACCAGGAAGACGGATTCGTCTTCTACCGGGAACGGAAGGGCCTCTACGGAAACGATTCGGCCTATTGCCTTAGAAAGGAGATTTCCTCTTATGAAAGATGAAGTCATTCTATCGGTCGAAAGCAGCTGCGATGAAACCGCAATTGCCGTCCTGAAGAACGGAACGGATCTTTTGGTGAATACGGTCAATACCCAGATCAAGGACCACCAGCGTTTCGGCGGTGTCTATCCGGAGCTGGCAAGCCGTCTCCACCTGCAGAACATCACGAAGGTCGTCAGCTATGCCTTGTCCCTGAAGGGATTCGACTGCCACACGATCACCCATGTCGCCGTTACCGGAGGGCCGGGACTTCCGGGTGCACTCCAGATCGGAAACATGGCTGCCAAGACGATCGCCCAATATCTGGATGTACCGATCATCTCCTGCCATCATCTGGCCGGGCATATCTATGCTAACGAATACGCCGCGCCTTTCCACTATCCTCTTCTTGCCCTGATCGCATCAGGAGGCAATACCCAGCTTGTCCTTCTCCGCCGTCCCCTCGACTTCAAGGTCATCGGAGAAACCGAGGATGACGCTATCGGAGAAGCCTTCGACAAGGTCGCCAGGGAATTAGGCCTTCCTTATCCGGGCGGCGTCATGATCGACAAGATCAGCCGGGAACCCGGAATCGAGACGTTCCCGCTTCCCCGCCCGAAAGTCGGCAAATACAACTTCTCCTATTCCGGCCTGAAGAGCCATCTCGTCCGAATGATCGAGAAGGAGCCGAAGGACGAGAACGGAAAGCTTCCGGATGCCGTCGTCAAGAAGTATGCCAGAAGCACGGAAGTTGCCTTCGTCGACCAGCTTCTCGACAAGACGCTGCAGGCGGCTATCGACTACAACGTGAAACAGGTTGTTGTCGGCGGCGGAGTCAGTGCAAACTCCTATCTTCGGGAAGCAGTGCAGAAGAAGTTTGCTTCCTATCCGAAGATTGCTGTCGTCATCCCGCCGCTCTGGTGCACGACGGATAATGCGGCCATGATCGCAATGGTCGGGCATCATATGCTGCAGCTTGGAATCACTTCTCCGATGAGCTATACGACAGAGCCGAACCGCGACCTCGAAAAAGAGGGACCGAATTCCGATATGATGAAGAAGATGGAAGAGCAGGCTCTTCAGGAGAAGGTCAACAAACATCTGATCAGTCTGATCTAGGGAAATAGATTATGGAAATCAAGGAAACTTACGAGATCAAAGACCTCTATGAGGCCATCAAGAGCGGAAAGACCGCTGCACTGGAAGGAAAGGAACTCTCCTTCGGAGGATTCGTCCGTTCCAACAGATTCATGGGGAAGGTAGGATTCCTCAGCATCAACGACGGTTCCTGCTTTGCTAACCTTCAGGTTGTCTATCAAGACGGCGACAAGGCCGCCCAGGCTCTCCGCATGGGAGCATCCGTCATTGCAACCGGTAAGGTCCACTATACTCCGGAAGCCAACCAGCCTTTCGAACTCGATGACAGCAAAATCAAGCTGGAAGGGGATGTGGCTGTGGATTATCCGCTTCAGAAGAAGAAGATGGGATTCGATTATCTCCGCACTCTCCCGCAGTGGAGAATGAAGACGAATACCTTCAATGCCGTTTTCCGTGTCCGTTCCACCCTCGCTTACTACATCCATGAATACTTCCACAAGAACGGGTACTACTGGATCCATACTCCGGAACTGACTGCCAACGACTGCGAAGGAGAAGGACAGGTCTTCGACGTCTATGCCGAAGCCGACAAGAAGGATCCTACCGAATACTTCGGCAAGGAGAATGTCCATCTCACCGTTTCGGGACAGCTCCATGTCGAGCCGTTTGCCTTGACCTACGGAAAGGTCTATACCTTCGGTCCGACCTTCCGTGCCGAGAAGTCCAACACGACTCGCCATGCCGCCGAATTCTGGATGGTGGAACCGGAGATTGCCTGGGCCCATCTGGATGATCTCTGCGCTATCGAAGAGGATTTCCTGAAGTATGTCGTCCGTCATACGATGGAAGACTGCAGCCAGGATATGGCTTTCTTCTACAAGTGGATCGACAAGGGCCTCGAGAAGAGGCTTTCCGACTTCCTCGCCAAGCCTTTCCCGTATGTCGAATATGCCGATGCCATCAAGATCCTGCAGGATGCCGTCAAGAACGGACATAAGTTCGAGGTCAGCGATATCTCCTTCGGACTGGATCTCGGAAGCGAACATGAACGTTATCTTACGGAGCAGGTCTTCAAGGGCCCGATCTTCCTTAGGAACTATCCAAAGGAGATCAAGGCTTTCTATATGAAGCAGAATCCGGACAACAAGACCGTCGGCGCTGTCGACCTTCTGGTCCCCGGAATCGGCGAACTCTGCGGAGGAAGCGAGAGAGAATCCGACTACGGAAAGCTTCTCACCCGTATGAACGAACTGAAGATGCCGATTCCTTCCTATCAGTGGTATCTCGACTTGAGAAAGAACGGTTCCGAGCCGCATTCCGGCTTCGGCCTTGGCTTCGAACGTCTGGTGATGCTTGTCACCGGCATCGAGAATATCCGGGATGTCCTTCCTTATCCGCGCTGCTACAAGGATATGATGTTCTAGCCTATTCCTTTCTTTTCCGCTAAAATAGAAACATGGCTTGGTTCCAGAAAAAGAAGCAGATCGAAAACGACAACTCCATCACTCCGCAGGTCGTCACGCCGGATCCCAATTCAGGCGGGGCTTCTTTTACGACGGGACCGCAGCAGTCGACTCCGACGCTGAATATCAATGTTACGACCGATTCCAAGAACTCCGCCCCTGCTCCTGCTCCTGCTACCGAACCGGAGAAGAAGCAGACCGGAAAGAAAGTCTTCGGCATTGTTTCCCTTTCTATTGCTATCCTTTCTCTGGCGGTGATGGTGTATGCCTTTGTCGACCTAGGGACAAACGGCCTGTCTTCCGGAGACGGGGAAGGTTCCTATCTCCGCTTCAACGGGAAGAGCGAAGGAGAGACAAGAACCCTCCTTTCCTCTTTCGGTACCGGGGAAGAAGGAAAGACGAACAAGGAGACGCTTAGGGATGTCCGGGCCCTGGGAAGCAAAGTCTTCTTCTCTTCCTGCAAGATCACACCGAACAACGTCGTCACTCCGGATCTTGGCAGCTGGTTTGGCCAGGACTGCACGGATTTCTCCCTTTATGACGTCAACGGCGTCATCACCTCGACCAGCATCCGGACCAACAGCAGCGAAAAGCAGTTCTTCATCGATTTCAACTTCGTTCCGGCTGGAAGCTATCTTCTTTATCCGACCGGCGAGATGACTTCCGGTGCTCTTAGCCCGAAGGATATCTATCCGGTCTCCCTTTCCGGGAAACAGTCCCTGGATTATTCCTTCGTGACTCTTCCCGACAAGGAGAAGAACCGGAAACGGGTCACTATCCGGAACAACAAGACTTCCCCTTATACCATGATCGAAGTCTTCCCGGCCGGAAGCTCGCTTGCCAGCGGCAATTACGATTTCGTCCTCTACCCTGCCGAATACTCCCTTGCCGAAGGCAAGGAGGATGCTGTCGTTTATACGGAGGCCACAGCCGACAAGGTCTCCTATCTCCGCAAGGTAGCGGATAGCATCAACGATACAGGGCTCTACAAGGTTGCAGTCGCCTCCAATCTCGAGGAAGCAAACCTGTACCAGACAAACCAGGCCTACGCCGTATCGGACAAGCTGTCCGATACCGTCTCCCTCTTTCTGAAGACTGGGGTATATTCCTCCTACCAGACTTATGTCCTTCCTTCCTCCTCTTCCCTTCCCGGATACGACCTCCTTCCCGAGATCAGGGAGCTTTCCGGAGGGCTGGAGATGGAAGGAGAAGGCTATAGCGGAGTCATCGGAAACAACCTTCTTCCCCAGAACAAGACCATCTACGGCAAGGAGAGCTTTGTCCTGCAGGACGGCTATACCGCTTCTGCCGACCTTGCTTTAAGGATTCTCGGAATCCTTGAAAACGAAAAGCTCTGATGCTTGGGACTTCCTTGGAAGTCCTTTTTGATAGGAGGAGAAAATGGAAAATAATCCAAGTAAGGCATCCCGGAAAGAGACTATCCTTTCTCTTTCCTATGGCATCTTCTCTGCTCTTCTTTCCGTTTTCTTCTTTCTTCTTTTCCTCCGCATTTTTTCTCTCTACAAAGAAGAGCTGTCCCTTACTTCCTCCCTCAGTTCCTCGATTCTTCTTTCCTATGAATCCCTCTTCCTTGCTGTTTTCTTCCTGGTTACCGGGATCCTTCTCGTTGTCTTCCGGAAGAAGAAGTCTTTTCCTTCCCTCTTTTCCTCCTTCGTCCTGTTTCTTCTTTCCTTCCTTCTGGTCCTTGCCCTGATATTTGCTTTCCTTCTGTTTACGGGAGAGGAGAAGAGAGGCGGGTATCTCCAGTTCGGGGTGTCTATCCTTCTTGCTTCTTCTCTGTTTCTTTTTGCCCTGGGGGAGAAGGAAAAAGAAAAAAGAAGGCTATATAGGATTGTTTCCTATTCTTTCCTTTGCCTTTCCTTCCTTTTAGGATGCTTCCTTCCCCTTGTTCTTTCCACCTTCGGAAAAGAGACGGAGAACTGCATCCTATTCTTCTTCCTTCTTCTTCTGATCTACTCCCTTGTTCTTCTTTTCTCTTTCTTCCTTGTCAAGGACGGGGAAAAGGAAGAAGCAGGATAGAATCCGAAACACAAGCGAAAACGTTTAAGAAAGTCCTTTCCTGTACTATAATGAAGGCATATGAAATGGGAACTCGAGAACGCCAGGGAGAGAAGGGAACTTCTTCCCTCCTGGCTTAAGAAGGCTTACCCGTCTGAGAAGACGGAGTCCTTCCGGGATGTCAGGATCTTATCGCTCGACCCGGTTTCTTTCTTGTCCTTGAAAGGAGTTAGCGGCAAGAAGGCTCCGGTTCTGGAAGAACTCTGCAACAAGGATTTCTTCCTCCAGACGCTGCAGTCTTTTAAGAAGGGGGAAAGCTATCTCCTTTCCGATAACGGGAAGGATGTTTTCCTGACCGACGGAAAGGGAGAATCCCTTTCCCTTCCGGACAAGGAGAAGATTCTTTCTGTTATCCGGCATTTCGATACCTACGGAGGGGAACTCCTCAAGGACGGAAGCCAGGTCCTGGATCTGACTCTTCCTGATGTCGGAGTCCATTACGGAGTGAACCTTCTTCTAGGAGACAGGACCGGATTCTCGGATCCTCTGCAGGCTACTCCGAAGAGCGTGACTACAAGGTTCGGGGGAGGATCCTTCCGCGCCCAGGCCGGTTACCAGGTCCTTGCAACTTCCTGGGGGATTTCCCCGGAGGAGAACGGGCATCCTGCAAACCGACAGTTCTATCTTATCGAAGACGGAAAGCAGATTTTCTATTCCGGAGCCGTCCTTGGCAACACCGTGAAGATGACGACGACCAATAAGGCCAATGTCACAAAAATCGATGCCGAGATTAAGGAAGGGCTGAAGATCCGCCGTACTATCTTCCTTTCCCCGCAGGAGAAGGGGCTACCGGATGCTATAGAGATCCAGACTATCCAGATAGAGAACCTTTCAAGCAAGAAGAGAGACATCCGGATTGTCTATACCGGTATGTTCGGATTCTCCAATCCGGACTGTCAGAAAGAGGATGTTATCTATTCGACAGTAGTTTCCCAGGGACAGATTCTATCGGAATCCGGAAAACCTATTGCCTATGTTCCCCATTATTATGCGGAATACTTCAAGAGGCAGAAGAAGTTCGTCGTCCTGAAGGACGACGAAGGATTCTTCGATTCCATTTCGACCTCCTACTACGGATTCCTCAACGGCGGGGATCTATCCCATCCGGCCGGGCTTCTGAACCTGGATAATGCCTTGTCTCTGAAAGGGCCGAATTTCTTTGCCTTGGGGAAGTGCTTCTCCTTGGCTCCTCTTGGAAAAGAAAACATCGATACCTTCACCGGCTCTGTCGATGCTTTGGAAACTAAAGGAGACGGGGACGAGAAGAAGACGAAGGAACAGATTGCTAACCTCCTTAGTTTCTTCAAGGATCATGACGCAGTCGAGAAAGAAGAGAAGAAGGTGAAGCAGACACACAGGGATTACTGCCGCTTCCTGCAGATCGAAGAAGCCAAGGATCCCTATTTCCAGGGGTATATGAACTCTACTCTTCCTTTCCAGGTCAGATACCAGACTTTCGTTTCCCGTTCCTTTGCTATGACCCAGAAGGGATACCGGGAGACAGGGTTCAGGGAAATCCAGGATCTTTATGCCTCCATCTATTATTTCCTTGCTTGCGGAAAGAAGGAAGAATTCGTTATGCTTCTTTCTTCCTGGATCGAGAACGTCTTTGAATTCGGATACGTGAACCATAACTTCTTCTATGTCGGAAAGGAGCCTGGCATGTGCAGCGATGACGGCCTCTGGCTTCTCCCTCTCGTCTATAAATACATCCTCCTAACCGGCGACAAGGGGATTCTTTCTTCCCGGTTCAAGGTTGCGGGAAGCGAGAAGAAGAGAAGCTTGTACGAAACCCTCAAGGCTATCCTCCTCTACTCCGGATGGATTTCCGTAGGCCGGCATCAGATACCGCTTCTGGACCGTGCCGACTGGAACGACTGCCTTAGGATCGATCCGGACTATCTGGACGGTCCGGAGAAGGAAAAAGCCTATTATAAGCAGATCGAGGAGAAGAAGCAGCCTTTCGGAACGCCCTTGGAAAGCGACTATTCGGAATCCGTCATGAACGGATTCCTCCTTTCCATCAACCTCAAGGATATGGCAGTCCTTTCCGGACTTCTCGGAAAAGAAGACGACCGGAAGAAGTACCTCCAGAGAAACGAGGAGCTAGAAGCATCCCTTCATAGGAATGCTTTCCAAAACGGTTATTACTGCCGGGTGCTGATCAACCGGAAGAACGAGAAGAACAGCACCTATATCGGAAGCAGGGGAGACGGACTTTCCCTTTCCGAAGAGATCGACGGCTCCTACTACCTGAACAGCTTCTCCTGGGCAGTGCTTTCTGGCGTTGCTACGGAAGAAGAGAAGAAGAGCATGCTTCCAATCGTGGACCGTTATCTGAAGTGCCCGGCCGGCTTCCGGCTCTGCACCATTTCGGATCTTTCCCGTGCCGGTGCCAAGGACTCCGCTACGGACCACTACTATCCCGGAGACAGGGAGAACGGCGGTGTCTTCAAGCATGCCATGATGATGTCCCTTAAGGCATTCCTATGCTGGGAGAAGGAGGAGAAGGATCCTATCCTCCTTTCCGGAATCGGAGAAGACATCGACCATATCCTTTCCGTGACTCTCCCTTACAAGACGCTGGAGCATCCGGAGAAGACCAAAGGCAATCCCCGTTTCTGCACCCAGTACAACAATTCCCTTACGGAAGAGAACATCGGGCCGGTTCTTAGCGGAACAGCGACCTGGCTTACCTTATGCCTGGTCGATATGCTCGGACTTGCCTTTGTTCCGGGAGGATTCCGGCTTTCCCCTCTTGTCCCGGTCCACTTCGGGAAGGTTTCCTATTCTGTAATCCTTGCCGGAAAGAAAGTCGAAGTCCGGATTAGTGACCGCTCCTCCTATGAAAAGCCAAGCCGGATCAAAGCCGACGGGAAGGAATCCGGTCCTCTCTTCTCTCTAGACGATATCCCTTCCCTTATTGAAATCCAGTATTAGCGGATGCGGCCGTCCTCCTTGGACGGCCGTTTTTCCTTTGGAACAAGAAAAAACCGCTCCTTGCGGAGCGGCTTTTAGAGTTCAGCTATTTGATTCAAAGACAAGTAGCTAGACACCATCCGGCAGGAACTAGTCCTGAACGAGGTGGATGTTGTTGGCTCTGAGACCCTTTTCAGTGGTCGTGGCGTCGAACTCAACCTTCTGACCAACTTCAGCAGTCTTGAAGCCATCCATCATAAGCTGAGAATAGTGGAAGAAATAATCCTTGGTATCCTCGCCAGTGATGAATCCGTAGCCCTTCTCCTTGTCGAACTTCTTTACAGTACCCTTCATTGTAACAAACCCTTTCTTTTGCGCTTCCTATGAAACGCTAGATAGAATATACCATAAACGAAACGGATTGGCGTGTTTTTTTTACCGAAAAATTTGAAAACGGTTACAGTTCCGGGCGTGTTAAGGCCTCTTTTGGACTGATTTCCTTTGTTTTTCTCCAAATAACGAAGAAAGTGGAACAAATTAGGAACAAAGAAAGGATTCCGGAAACCAGGAAGGGAAGAAGGCTTGTACGGGTAACGGAAAGGAGGTTTCCAAGCTCCTGGAACAAGGAACGGCGGGCAAAAAGCGTTAATACAAGGGAAGAAAGGAAGCTGATTATTCCAATCCAGGAAGAGAAGAGAAAAAGGAAGCGGAGGATCTCCTTTCTATGGAAACCCAAAGACAGTTCGACTCCTATCTGTTTCCTCTCCTTCTCCAGGATCAGGGAGAGGGAAAGGGAGAAGAGGAAGGCAGAAGAGATTACGGAAAGGATGGAGAAGAGGAGGAAGGCGTTGCTCAGGTTCTTCATGGTCTTCTCGATATCCTGGAGCATGGAAAGCATCGGGAAGTTCCCTTGGAACGGACCAAGCTTCCGGACTTCGTCTAGATACTGCTCCTCGCTTTTCTTGGATAGGTCGACATGGAAGAGAGCTTCCGTGATGCCGATTTCGGATGGGGCAAGAGGAAAATGGAGGAAGCTGTAGCAGAGAGGGAAGAGGGAATCCTGATAGAGGACTAGCTCCTCGCTCTTGTAGATTCCGGTGATCTTCAGCTTCCCTTCCGAAAAACGGTTCTGGTACTTATCTCCGGTCTTCTTCGTCTCTACGAGCACCAGGACATGGAGCTCTTCCCCGCAGGCTTTCTCCGGGGCCTTGAAAAGAGTAGAAGCAAAAGAAGAGGAAATGGCAATCTCTCCGGCATTCTGAGGCTTCCTGCCATAGAGAAGGGAGGAATCCTCCCGTTCCAGGGAATGGAACTTCAAGCCTCCTTTCTGCATGCTGGAGAGAAGATCGGCGGTATAGGTGCCTTCTTCCGCTTTCATCTGCTGGCTCTGGAAAAGACCGAGGTCTTCCTCGGAATAGAGGTTTTCGTCCTCCAAGGCGTTCAGCTTCTCCTTGTTGAGGGAGAAGAAGAACGGCTTGGTGAATCCGGAGACATAGCCGTTTGCCGTATAGGTAAAGAAAGGAGTCGAATAGGAGACATCCTTTATGCCGCTGTTCTTCTTTTTGTATTCCTCCATCCGGGAATAGGAGAGCTTCTCCGTATAGTCCTTGTAGAGGAGGAAGCGGTTATGGGTGAGGATATCCTCTTTCCGGTAATGGACCTGATTGGAAAGAGGGAAAAGAGCAAAGGCATCTGCCTTGCTGTCGGCTAGGAACGACCTTAGGAAGGCTTCTTCCTTTTCCGGTCTTACGATGAGGCCGATTCCTTTCTCCAAAGAGGCCGGATAATCGGTTCTTTCCCCGGTGTAGTATTCCTGGAAATGGAGGACGTCATGGACGAAGCTGTTTGCAAATAGGGGGTCTTCCGAAAGAAGGAAGGCATGGTCGGAGACCACGAATCCGGATACCCGGTAGGAGTCATCCAGGTAATAGGACCATTCCCGTCTTGCTGCCTGTACCCTCAGGGAAAGGGAATTGCTTTCTATCCTCTCCAGAAGGTCCCGGTAGAAGAAGGAGTCGATGGCGTTGCTCTCCTTCCCGGAAAGAAGCTGATAGAGGATCCTTAGGAACGAAGGGCTGGCACCTAGGACAATATCTTTCCCTGTCTTCTCCTTGGACTGATAAAGCCTTTCTTCTCCCTTCACTTCCCCGGGAAGCTCCGCTTCCAGGAAAGAGGAAAGGTCGAGTCCGTCTACTTTCAGGCTCTTTCCATGGAAAAGGAGGGAGACCTGCTTCTGCTCCGGAAGGAGAAGATCCGGATTGGTCAGGTAGATGTCCTTGGCGGCAAGGATGTTCTCCCTTTGCCTGGCTTCAATCCCTTTGGCATCCCCGAAGGAGGAAAGCGTATACCCTTCTCCAAGTAGCCCCGTCTCGTTTTCCCTGACGACCAGGGAATTCTCCTCCATATAGGAAGAAAGGGATGCCGAAAGGGAATCCTTCACTCCTCCGGACAGGAGGAAGGAGAAGCTGACGGCAAAAAGGGATACGGTCAAGGAGAGGAAGGTCAGAGCCAGGTATTCTTTCTGGACACGGAAGGTCTCTAACAGCTTCTTCCAAAGCGGAAGTCCGGAAAAGGAACGTCTCTGATACTTAGGTGTCAATAATTGTCCGGATGTTTCTCCTTTTCTTTCTTCTATCAGTCTTCCGTCTTCTAGACGTAGGACAGCTGCCTCTTTGGGTATTTCCTCTTCTTCGTGGGTAATAGCAATCAAGAGCCTTTTCTTTGACTGCTCCAGAAGAAGGGAAGTGATCTCTTTTCTTAAGCCGCAGTTCAGGGAGGTCAGCGGTTCGTCCAGGAGTACCACAGAGTTGTCCCTAAGCAGGGATCGTACCAGAGAGATTCTTTTCTTCTCTCCTCCCGATAAGGTGGAGAAGAGGGCATCCTTCTTCTCCAAGAGACCGACTTTCCGAAGGAGGAAACCTATCCTCTCCTCCTGGCTTTCTGGGGAGAGGGTCGTAATGGAAAGAGCTTCTCTCAGGATATTGTGGACCGTATCCTTCTCCTCTACCTGGAAGTCCTGGAAAGCAAAGGAGACCTGGAAGAAACGGTAATCCTCTTCTTCCTTCCTGGAGAAGGAAGAAAAATCTTTTCCCTGATAGGAGATCCTCCCCCTATAGTTCCTGTCCATAAGGCCGAGAAGGGAAAGAAGGGTCGTCTTTCCGCTACCGGACTTTCCGATCAGGAAGAAAAGGCCGGTATCCGGAAAGGAATAGGAGATATCCTTCAAGGTCTCTTCCTTGCTTCCCGGGTATTTCTGGTAGACATGGGATAATGCAAGACTCATTCTTCTGCCTCCAGTTCCTTCTTCAGGGAAGAATCCCGGATCCTGGAAAGAGGAAGAAGGGCAGAGAGGGCGGAAAGAAGGAAGACCAGGAAAAGAACCGGAAGATAGGAAAGAAGATCGAAAGGCACCAGAAGAGGAGGCATTCCAAGCCGGGAAAGGATAAAACGGATTATCCCCTCGCCGGAAAGGGAGAGAAAAGCAGTGAGGAGAAGCGTAAAAACAAAGAAAAGAAGACCGGTGCCGGAAGCAATCCTTAGGAGTCCTTTTTTATCCCTGGTGAAAGCCTTGGACAAAGCAAAAAGACGGAGGTTATTGGAGTAGAGGGAGTAGACGGAAAGGAATTCCAGCATCACGGCCGAAAACAGGGAGAGGACCAGGAAAAGCCCTAAGACCTTGGAGAGGGAGACGAAAAGCTCCTTGGTTGAAGAATAGACCTCCAGCACCTTGCTCCCTAGAACCAGGTTCTCATCCTTCTTTGCCTTTTCCTTCGTTGAAAAAGGGTCCTTCGATTCGAAGAGGATTTTCCTTCCGGTGATATCGCTCGAGGAGTTCAAAGACCATTCCAGGACATTCCTGGCCGAGACTTCCTCCTTGCATTCCTCGCTTAAATCTACGGCTATATATTCCCCGAGGGATTCCAGGACCGGGAAGTAAGGATAATAGAGAGTCGGTTCGTTGAAGAAGGAGGACTCGCTAGAGATCCCGACGATCGTAAAAGGAAAGACTGCTTTTACAAGGTCTTTGCTTTCCTTGTCTTCCAGATACAGAAGAGAGGAATGGACGATACGGAAGCTTTTTCCGATGGCTTCCTGGGAAGTTATATGGAAGCAGTCCAGGAAGGAAGCATTCACGACTGCTTCCTTGGCATTCCTGGCTATCCTTCCTTCCTTCAGCACGGACTTCTCCATATGAAGAACGGGAGAGAAGAGAACGTCCTGGTACCGTCTGTTTACGGAAAGCTCATTGTAGGAAGGGAGGAAATACCCTAAGTCCGGATAGTAGCAATCAATCCCCATATCCTTTATGCTTTTCTTCTTCGGCAAGGTGGATTGCTTCAAAGTCAGGTTTCCGTCATCCGTGATAGTCCGATTCTCGGAAAGGCTCATCACGGGATAGGAGAGATAGGAAGAGAAGAAGGAAGGAAGAGTCCTATCCAGATTCCGGTACAGATTCAATCCGAGGGAGAGCAGAGACAAGGAAAAACTGAGGAAGAAGACGCAGAAAGAGACTCTTATCTTATGCCTCTTCAGGAACTTGTAGTTGATTCGGATAGAGCTTTTCAAGGAAAAGCAACCTCTTTCTGACTGCGAAGGTCGGGAACAGGTAGAAGGAGTCTCTATATACTCTTTCTTGCTGGTTAAGACTATGTTCCTATCCTTCAGCTCATAAGAGAGAAGTGAATACTCCCTGGCTTCTTTTTCGTCATGGGTGACAACGAGAAGAAGCCTTGTCTCGGATAGTTTCTTCAGCAAGGCATAGACAGATCTGGAATTCCGGCTGTCTAGTCCGCCGGTCGGTTCATCGAGGAGGAGAAAAGGAGAATCCTGGACCAATGCCCGGGCCAAGGAGACCCGGATTTTTTCTCCTCCGGAAAGAGAAGAAACGGATCGCTCTTCGTATCCGGATAGACCGACTTCGGCAAGGACTTCCTGGACCTTTTCCTTGCTCCCTTCGATCCCTTTGCTTTCCAAGGGGAGAAGGATATTCTCTTCTACATTCAGATAGGAGAGAAGAAGCGGAGACTGGAAGCAGAGAGCAGGCTCTTTTCCGAAATGATTCTGGATCTCTCCTTCCTGGGGCTTGAGAAGTCCGGAGCAGAGAGACAGGAAGGTAGTCTTTCCGCTTCCGGAACGTCCTAGGAGAACGACAAGGCCGGCTTTTGGAAAAGAGACATTGATTCCTTCCAGGATCTTCTTCTCTCCGTAGCCGAATGATATATTCTTCAGTTCCAGTCCTTTTTCCATTCCTTCTTCTCCTTCCTTATCTTTCTATCCGGAGAAGGAAGTTTTTACGGGACTAAGTAAAGGAATAGTTGAAGGTTCTTTTACGATGGGCGAAGACTTGTTCTCAATTTTCTATCGATTTATCAATCAATCTGAAATCCGTTTTTTCCGCTTTATCCCTCTGAAATGGATTCTTCCTGTCATGATCTATCAAAGAAGTGCTTATACATATCATCACAATATGTAGTATTTTCATTGCTAGAGTTGCCAGTAGGAATTCTGGGACTATAATTCTACACAAGGGGATTTATTAATTGAACGAAAACATTTTTTTAGTAGACTACATTGCCCTTTCTTTTGGCGCTATTCAGTCTGATGATAAGCCTACCTCTATTGATGTGAGCATGTCCCTGGATACTACCTATGGCTGTCATGAATGGTTATGTGTTAATGAAGCTTCTTCCCATAAGTACTTCCAAATCAAGCTCAAAGATGATTAAAATAGAAAACCTTTCCAAGTCCTTCTCCTCCGTATCCGTTTTGAAGAACATTTCTTTTTCCTGCCCCGATAAAGGACTTGTACTTATCGAAGGAGAAAACGGCTCCGGGAAAACGACTCTTTTCGATATCCTCGCTCTTCTGGACGGATCCTTTGATGGGAAATACACTTACTTCGGAAGAGATGTCAGGACGATGAAAGATGCCGAGAAAGCCCGGATCCGGAAAGATGAGATTTCCTATGTGTTCCAGAAACGGAACCTTGTCCGATACCTTTCGAAAGAGGAAAACCTTTCTTTTCGCCGCCTGGTCGAAGGAGAAAAGCCGGAAGAGTCTTCGGACAAAGACTGGCGGACCATGTCCCAAGGCCAGCTGGAAAAGCTGGCCTTGGAAGAGGGCCTGAGACCGGGAAGGAAAGTCTACCTTCTGGATGAAGTGACAGCTCATCTCGACTCTGCAAGCCAAAAGGAAACCGTAAAGCGGATAAAAGAGCTCAGTAAAACAAGTCTTGTCCTGATTATTTGCCATGATCTCGATTTGCGGGAAGTCGCAGATGCCGTATGGGAAATCCGAAAAGGAGAACTTTTTCTCCTCAAAGGTTCCCTTCCTGTAGAAAAGACTGTTCCTTCTCCGGTATCCATCCGACCGAAGAAGAAAAAGCGATTTCCTTTCTTCCGGATGTGGAAGAAAGCGAAAAAAACCGCTCCTCTTCTGCTTCTGCAATTCCTCCTCTTTTCTTTTCTTCTGTGCATAGGGTGGAATGGTATTTTTGCCTGCAAGAGCTATCCGATCCACTATCTTCAGGAAGCAGCCGAGCGGGAACCTTTTCTATTTGTGGAAGCCGACAAGCGAACCACTCCAAAGGATATCCTTCAGGCTTTTCCGGGAGAAACATATGTCGAGTATTGTTCGGATTACCTCGTATATTCCGATCAAGTCCCGGACGATAATAAAATCCATTGCAATGCCTTCTCCAAGGAGTACTATCGGAGTACCCTAAGATTTCTCCACTATGATGTTGAAGTGGATGACTCCATAAAAACGAACCTTCTGTTTATTTATGGGGACAAGAATGTTTTTTCCCCCAAAAGGATTCCTTCCTCTGAAGGCTCCTATTTCTTTACTTCGGAAGAAAACCTCCTGAACCATGACGGGCATCCTGGCTTTTTCTATTTTGGTTCCTCGGATACAACCATGAGCAGGTTCCAAAATCGGAAGAATTACGAAGAGTGCAGTAAGAAGAAGGTACCCTGTACATTGGAAGATGGTGTTTTCTATGTGGGAAGAAAAGACCTTGAAACAAAAGGAAAAGAGCACTTCGATTATGTTCCTTCTTCCTACATCCAGAAAGAGTCGGAAGTCGATTGGAATACTATTTTTCCGGAGGGAGTGAAGGCTACCTATGTTCCGGGACTGGACTCTTCTTGGGGAGTCCTGGTTTCCGATTCTACTATGGATAAGCTCTTTTCTGCGAGGAATTTCCCGACTGAGATTGTCTTCGACCTTAGCAAGAACCGGAAGAAGATGGTTTCCTATGTGTCCTGGCATAGTCTTCTTGTCAGTTCTTCTTCCCATGCTGCTTCCGAATATAATGGTGCGATTAACTGCAGCCTTTTTATATCCAATCAATATAGCAATTACCCTCTTATTTATGGAGCTCCTGTCTTTGTCCTTCTTTTGGAGGCATTCTTCTTCACGATGGAGAAGATAATCCAGAAAGAGGACGACCGGATTCTTCTAGCGAACGGAATGTCTAGCTTCCAAGTCTTTCTGACAAGCCTCATCCCCTCTCTCCTGACGGTTTTCTTGTCTATCCTTGGAGGTCTGGGACTGGTTGTTGGCTTTCTCCACCATGAAAACCTCACAGTCGCTGTCTCTCCCATATACGGAGCCCTCTGGAGTCTTGCTATCCTGGTCCTAACCGGATTTGTCAGCTACCTAAGTGAAAAAGCGGGAGGGAAGAGACATGACTAAAGCTATTTTCAGGGATGTCATCCGGAAGGAATGGCTTTTCGGGCTTTTCTACTGCGTCTTATCCAGCTTTGCCTGTTTCATCCTTTCCTTCCGGACTTTCGATCTCCAAAGGTTTATCGCCGAATACGGAGAGATTGGAGTAAACGGCAGGGATATGAAACTGATCAAAGACATCCACCTTTTCGAAGGCGGGAATACTGGAATGGATTTCTTTCTCTTCTTCTTGGTTCTTTCCATGCTTGTCTTCTTCGTTCTCTGGGGCTATCTCTCCTACAGGAGACATGGAGGGGACATCTCCCTTATGCGGATAAGAGGAATCTCCAAGGCCAGGTCCCAGTATTCCTTCTATCTTGCAAGAGCAGTCCTTTTCCTTTTCTTCTCCTTCCTTTCCCTTCTTTCTGGTATCTTCTATGTTTTCCTCTTCAACGTCCTTTCTAGGACACAGCATCCGGTTCTTTTCTTCAATCCGTTCTTCTTTCTCTTCCTGCTTGTTTCTTTCCTGGTTTTCCTTCTGGTCAGTCTTCCCTTCTACACAAACCCTTACAAAAGAAAACGCCTGATCCGTTTTCTCAGGGAGAACAACGGATGATCCGCCTAGAACATATCCGGAAACGGTTCGGTTACTTTTCCTTGTTCGATGACTTATCCCTTTCCCTTCCGGACAAGGGGCTGTTCCTTCTGACAGGGGAGAACGGCTGCGGGAAAAGCACCCTTCTCTATCTTCTTTCCGGCCTTGACGAGGAGTACAAGGGAGAATACTTCTTCCAAGGCAGGGATATGAAGCTCCTTTCCGAGAAAGAAAAGGATGTCCTAAGGAGGAAGGAGATCGGATTCCTCTTCTCCTCCGGAAACCTTCTCCGTTTCCTTACCGTAGAGGAAAACAGGACCTTCGACCTTCCCGGCAACAAACTGGAACTGGTCTCCCTTCCGAAGAACCGTTCTGTCTTCGGCCTTTCCGGAGGGGAAGAGCTTCTCCTGCCTCTTTCCAACGAGCTATCCAAGAACAGGAAAGCCTATCTCCTGGATGAGGTTACCTCCTCTCTTTCCAAGGACAGCCTTGCCCTGGTGATGGATGCCCTGAAGAAGGAAAGCAAGGAAAGCCTTGTTCTTCTTGCTACCCATGATCAGCGGATCATGGAAGAAGGAAACAGACTGGAACTGAAGAACGGAAAGATAGCTTCTTTTACTGAGGAATAAGAAATATCCGGTTCTAGCAATTTCTTTTGCGGCATATAAAAACGGGGAAGGCATCTACCTCCCCCGTTTTGTATTTACCTTTCCGTAGACGTCATATTCTTCGCAGCCGGAACCTTCGGAAGTCCAGGCATCGTGAAGACGTTGCCGGTCAGCGGGACCAGGAACTTCGCCCCGGTGAAGAGACGGAAGGATTCGACGTGCAGGGTATGCTTCGGGACGTTGAGAAGCTTGGCGTTGTCGCTCAAGGAGTTCGGAGTCTTGGAGATGACGACGGAATAGGAGTCGACCGGGATTCCGGCTTTCCGGAAGGCGGCAAGCTGCTGCAAGGCAAGATCCGTATATTCGACCTTGTCGGCACCGTAGATCTTCTTGGCGATGGTATCGATCTTCTCTTCGGCTCTGGAGGAAGGATCGACGATCGGGGCAAAGTCCTTGTCGAGCCCCTTGTCGGCAAGCTCTTTGGCCTTGCGGGCAAGATCCATGGCACCTTTGGGGCCGTCCTTGTAGGAAGTGTTCAGAGCCCACTCGTATCCGGCCTTGTCGAGAAGCTTCTCGACGGCAGCAAGCTCCCTGTCCGTATCGGATGCAAAGCGGTTGAGGGAGACGAGGACCGGAAGATGGTAGAGGGAGACATTGGAAAGATGCTTGAGGAGGTTCTTCGTTCCTTCCTCGGCGGCCTGCACGTCTTCCTTGCCGAGATCTTCGAACTTCACTCCGCCGTGGAGCTTGAGGGCCCGGATCGTAGCGACCATGACGACGAGGGACGGATGGAAGGAGCCGAGCGGCGAGACGATATCGAGGTATTTCTCCATGCCGAGGTCGCTGCCGAATCCTCCTTCCGTAACGACATAGTCGCCTAGCTTCAAAGCAAGGTCGGTAGCAATCAGGGAATTCGTCCCGTGGGCGATATTGGCGAAAGGTCCGCCGTGGACAAGAGCCGGGGTATGGTACTTCGTCTGGACGAGGTTCGGATAGAGGGCGGTATGGATAAGCTTGTGGATGGCATTCCGGCATTCCAGCATCTTCGCCGTGATCGGCCTGCCTTTGCGGTCATAGGCCAGAGTGATGTCCTCGACGCGGTTGAGGAAATCCTCCTCATCCTTGCTGAGGCAGAAGACAGCCATGATCTCGCTTGCGGCCGTGATGACGAAGGACGACTTATGCTTAGTAGTATGGGGATCGTTCTCGGCGACAGTGATGTCCCTCAGGGAACGTTCGTTCATATCCATCGCCCTGGGGAAGACGATCCTTTCCGGGTCGACATCGAGGTCGGAATGCTGGTAAAGCTCGTTGTCGATCATGGCAACAAGCAGGTTGTTGACGGCAGTCATTGCCGGGATATCCCCGGTGAAGAGAAGGTTGATATCCTCTTCCGGAACAACGATCTCCTCTCCTCCTCCGGCTCCTCCGCCCTTCACGCCGAAGACAGGGCCAAGAGAGGGTTCCCTTAAGGCAAGGAGTGCATTTGCACCGAGTGCCTTCAGGCCGTCGGCAAGGCCGATAGCAGTCGTCGTCTTTCCTTCTCCGGCCTTCGTCGGAGTGATTGCGGTTGTCAGGATGATCTTGCCCTTCCGGTTCTTGCCGTACGGGAAGTCTTCCGTCAGTACCTTCGCCTTGTCGTTTCCAAACGGCAGTAGTTCCTCATCCTTGAGTCCTAATTCCTTCTCGATCGGCTTGATCTTATATTCCTTTTCCATGTTTTCCTGCTCCTTTCCTGCTTTTTTGCAAAGTAATCAGCGCTGTGATTCTAACTCTTTCCTAAGGAGACTACAAATGGTTTGGCGGTCCCCTTCTACGATTCCTTCGAACTGATGCCTAAGGAAGGTCCTCTGCTTCTTGGCATACTGGTGGGTGTGGATCTTGATGAGGTTCTTTATTTCCTCTTCGCTCTCTCCTTCTCGAAGTCCTTCCCGGACTTCCGGATAGCCGATGGCAAGAAGGCTTCTTGTCTTCTCCGGGTACCGGGAAAGAAGAGTTTTTGCCTCGTCTAGGAATCCGGAAGCAAACATCCTGTCGACCCGGCTGTCGATCTTCCTGTTTCCTTCTTCCTTGTCGATCGTAAGGGAGAAGAAGCGGACAGGATAAAGAGGCTTTCCTTCGTTTTCTTCTCTTACCTTCTTAGGGCTTAGTCCGAGATCGAGTAGATCCAGCGCTCTTTTCACTCTTCTCGGGTTCCTATAGTCGATAGCGGAATAGGTTTCCATGCTTTTCTTCTTCAGAAGCTCCTGCATCTCTTCTAGAGGCATCTCCTCATAAGGGGATTTCGTCTCCTCTTTCGGAAAGACGTAAGGATAAAGGAGGGCTTTTACGTAAAGGAAGGTCCCGCCGACTAGAAGGACATCCTTGCCCTCCTTCTGGTACTGCATAAGGATCGGCCGCATTCTGCTCTGGAAGGTGAAGACGGAGACATCCTCATCCGGTTCGTATTCGTCATAGAAGTAATACGGAATCCCTTCTACTTCCTTGCGGCTTGGCTTGTCCGTACCGATATTCATCATCCTGTAGCACTGGTAGGCGTCTGCCGAAATAACGGGCAGGGAAAACTCTCTTGCCAGTTCCAAGGCGAGGGAAGTCTTTCCGCTTGCAGTCTGCCCCAGAAGAACGTAGATCAGAAGCCTGACCTCCGGAAGATCTTCTCGATATCGGCTCTCGTGATCTGGATCATCGTCGGACGTCCGTGGGGGCAGTTGGCAGGATTCTTGCAGTGGGAAAGATCCTTGATCAGTCCTTCCATCTCGCTTAGGGACATGATGTGGTTTGCCTTGATCGACTTCTTGCAGGCGATGTTGGCAATCGTAAGCCGGAGGAGGGAGATCGGATCTTCCTTCTCGTTGTTCAAGGCGCTGTGGACGGTATCCTCCACGACATTGTCCTCGTCTTCGCTCAGGAAGGAGGGAATCTCCGTAACCTTGATGGTCCTGTCTCCGAAAGGCTCCGTGACGATGCCAAGGGAAAGAAGACGGGCCTTGTGTTCCTCGTCATAGTTCTCCTTCTCCTTGAAGGAGAGATCGATGACGATAGGGATTAGAGGCACGACACGGCTTCTTACGGACTGGAAGAGAAGCTCCGTCTTCTCGAAGTTGATCCGCTCGGCAGCGGCGTGCTGATCGATCAGGTAGAAGGAGTCGCGGCTGTTGCAGATGATGTAAGTCTCCAGGACCTGGCCGATCGGGAAAAGAACCGGGAAATCCGTATTCGTAGGATTAGGAAGAACCGGTGCGTAGTAATCCGTTTCCTTAGTCCCGGCGGAAGTTGCCTTTTCCGGACTTGAAGCAGGGGAAGAAGGAACTTCCTCTTCCGGGTTCTTATGGTTCTCGTCGATAAAGGAACGGACTGCCTGGCTTTCGTAAGTCGGATTGAAAGGCAGGGAATCCTGGAAATAGCTGTTCTTCCTTCCGGCAGGGACAAGGGGATCGGCATTCTCCTTCTCCTGGTCTTCTATCTTCTTTTCTTCTTCCTTCTGAAGGTCCTTCATATCGAAGGGATCGTCGATCCCTTCGACCTTCTTCGTCTTCTCGTCTTCTCCGGCATTGTAGATCGGCTTCTTCTCCTTTAGGATATCCTTGAGGGTATCCTCCAAGGCGACTCCGATTTCGTTCTCGCAGGAGATACGGACTTCCTTCTTGGTCGGATGGACGTTGACATCGACAAGGGAGGGGTCGATCGTAAGGTCCAGGACCAGGAACGGATACCTGTCCGGGGCAAGGAAGTCCCGATAGGCATTCTCGATTGCCTTGTTGATTCTGTAGTCGTAGATGAAGCGGTGGTTCAGGAAGGTCAGCATGTTGTATCTCTTGGAGAAGTTCACTTCCGGCTTGGAGGCATAACCTTCCAGGGTGTATCCGACCTCCTTGTGGGAGAAAGGATAAAGAGAAAGGGCTGTCGTATTCCCGTAGATCTTCTGGATCGTCTCCAGAAGGTCTCCTCTTCCCGAGGTATGGAAGATCTCCCTTCCGTCGATGGCAAGGGAAAGAGCAACGCCCGGGAAGCCCAAGGCGATATGTTCTGCCATCTCGACGATGGCATAAGTCTCGGCCTGGTTCGACTTCAGGTACTTGAGACGGGCCGGGGTGTTGAAGAAGAGATCCTTCACCTCGAAGATCGTCCCTTTCCGGGCCATGGCAGGGGTGACTTGCAGCTCTTCGTTGGGCACGGAGACGACCTTGGTTCCGCTTGTCCCGTCGGAAGTCGTCAGGGTCATTCTGCTGACAGAGGCGATGGAAGGGATAGCTTCCCCGCGGAAACCGAGCGTATGGATCCTGGAGAGGTCGTATTCGCTGTGGATTTTGCTGGAGGCATGACGGAGGAAACAGGTCCTGGCGTCGTCCCTGTCCATGCCAGAGCCGTCGTCCTTGACGAGGATCGTCCCTTTTCCGGCATCCGTGACGCCGATATAGACACTCTTCGCTCCGGCATCGATGGAGTTCTCGACGAGCTCCTTGATGACGGAACTGGGACGTTCGATGACTTCTCCGGCGGCGATCAGGTTTGCCAGCTCCGGCTTCATCAATGCGATCTTTGCCATATTACTTTGCCTTCTTCTTCAGGGCGATCAGGTAGTTCAGGGCCTCCAGAGGAGACAAGGTCATCGGATCGAGAGCGGAAAGCTCCTCCCGAAGAGGATCCTTCTTCTTCTCTTCCGGCTTGATCTCCTTGATGACGCCCTGGCTGATCGTCTTCTGGTTCTCCAAAGAGACGAGGAGCTCTTCAGCCCGGTCCGTAATCTCCTGCGGAAGACCGGCAAGACGGGCGACATTGACTCCGTAGCTCCTGTCCATCTGTCCCGGAAGCATCTTGTAGAGGAACGTCACCTTCCCGCCTTCTTCGCTGACATCGCAGTGGATGTTCTTCACTCCGGAGATCTTCTCGCTGAGCTTCGTGATCTCATGGTAATGGGTAGAGAAGAAAGTCTTGGCATGGACATGCTTCACGATATATTCGATGATGGACTGGGCGATAGCCATGCCGTCGAAGGTTGCCGTTCCTCTTCCGATCTCATCGAAGAGGAAAAGGGAATGCTCCGTTGCATCTTCGAGTCCTTCGCTGACGTCCTTCATCTCCGTCATGAAGGTGGACTGGCCCTTGATGAGGTTGTCGCTGGCTCCGATCCTGGTATAGAGGGCATCGAAGACAGGAAGGGTTGCGGACTTCGCCGAGACGAAGCATCCGATCTGGGCCATCAGGACAAGCAGGCCGAATTCCTTCATGTAGGTCGATTTGCCGCCCATGTTGGGGCCGGTGATGATCAGGACATCCGTATCCCTGCCCATGTGGAAGTCGTTGGAAACGAACGGCACTTCCGGGGCCGCCTTTTCGAGGATCGGATGGCGGGCTTCTGCTACATCGATCGTCCGGTCATTGGAAAAGACAGGGCGGACATAGCGGTTCTCGCTCGAGACGAAGGCAAGGTCCAGGAAGTAGTCCAGCTGTGCCAAGGCATCGCTGGTCTTCTGGATAGGCTCCGTGTACTTGGAGATTTCCTTCCTCAGTTCCTTGAAGAGCCGGTATTCGATCGACATCCGGTTCTCCCTGGCTCTCAGGATCAGGTCCTCCTTCTCCTTGAGCTCCGGAGTGATGTATCTTTCCGCAGTCTTGATCGTCTGCTTCCGGATATAGCCGAATTCTGGCTTCACCATATCCGCCTGCCCGGCACTGATCTCGATGTAGTATCCGAAAACCGTGTTGAAGCCGATCTTCAGGTTATGGATTCCGGTTCTTTCCTTTTCCCGGACTTCGAGGTCGCTGATCCACTTCCGGTCGTTGGAGGTAAGCTCGATCAGTTCATCCAGTTCCTTGCTGTATCCTTCCTTGAAGATCCCGCCTTCCGTAATCGTCAGCGGGCAGTCTTCCGAGATGGCTCTTTCCAGCGTATCCGTCAGTTCCGGATAGGAGCCGATGTTCCTGGAAAGATAGGAAAGCTCCTTGCAGTCCTTTATGGTGCCTAGGTCCTTCTGGATCTGAGGGAGAAGCTGGAGAGACTTCTTCAGCTGGAGAAGGTCATGTCCGTTGCAGTTCTCGTATCCCATCCTGGCGATAAGGCGTTCCATATCGAAGCAGGTGCCAAGATCCTTCCGTAAGTTCTCTCTCTCGAGGTAATGCCTGAGGAAGCAGTCCGTCAGGTTGAGACGCCTGTTGATCTCCTCCTCATCGGCACTCGGTTTCAGGATCTGGGCCTTGAGGTATCTGGCACCCATCGGAGTCTGGGTCTGGTTCAGAAGCCAGTACAGGGTTCCGAAAGTCTTTCCGTCCAAGGACTTCACAAGCTCCATGTTGGCCTGGGCGGAATAGTCCACGGCCATCTCCTTGAAGCCCATGAGATTCCTTACCGGCTTGAAGTAGGTAAGATCCCTCTTCTCCATATTCTTAAGATAGTTATAAAGCCTTGCAGAGGTTACAATCTGCCTGTCATCTTTAAGGTTGCCGAATAGCGCATCCGTTTCTATGGAAGTGCTGCAGTCATTGTAGTAGGAAAGGCAGACCATGCTGTTCTGCTTCAGGTAGAGGACGATGTTGGCATCGATATCGGTGGAGACGACAAGCTCCCTTATGGAGAGGGAAAGGATCTCTTCCAGGATTTTCTCCCTGGTCGGTTCCAGGTTCAGGCAGTACATCTCTCCCGTGGAGATGTCCGAATACGTGAGGATCGCCATGTTCCCGAACAGGGAAAGGCTTCCGGTGAAGTTGTTCTCGGGGGAGATAAGATCCAGGTTGGCGCCAGGGGTGATGATCTGGATGACATCCCGCTTTACGAGCTTCTTCGTCAGCTTCGGGTCTTCCGTCTGCTCGCAGATGGCGACTTTGTAGCCCCGTTCCACAAGCTTCTGGACATAGCTTAGGTAGGCGTGGTGCGGAATCCCGCACATCGGGATGGTCTTGCCGTTTCCGCACGCCTTATGGGTCAGGAAAAGCTGAAGTTCCCTGCTGGCGGTATCGGCATCCTCGAGGAACATCTCGTAGAAGTCCCCGATCCGGAAGAAAAGGATTACGTCCGGATACTTCTTCTTGACTTCGAGGTACTGCTCCACCATCGGAGTGTAGCTGTTTTCTTCTTCATTTTTTGCCATAATTAAAATCCTTCCCTGAGTAGCCTTATTATACCATCTTCCCTGCTTCTTTCTTTTAGGCGGGAAAGAAAAAAAGGCCTTTTTTGTAAGGCCTAGAGCTTCGACTCGATAAGAGGGGCCAGAAGGGAAGAAAGGTCCTTCCTGGCGGCATCCAGATTCACGGCAAGGGGATCTTCCCGGATTTCTGTTTCTACCTTCTTTGCTTCTTCGATTGTTTTCTTCTTCTCCTCCGGAGCAAGGAAACGGAGAGAGGCCTTCAGATCCTTTTCCTTCTTGCGTAGAGCGCAAAGATGAGGATCCTCTTCTGCTTCCTTCTTCAGAAGGAAATACCTTTTGGCTTCCGGAAGAGAGGAAAAGTCGGAAAGAAGCTTCTTTGCTTCTCCGAGGAGCTTTTCTTCCTCAGTCATCAAGGACTCCGATCAGGGAATAGGTGTGGGACTCTACGATCCTGACCTTCCAAATCGTCCCGATCAGGGCAGTCGTTCCCTTTACATGGACGAGCTTTCCGTGTCTCTCGTAGCCGGTGATCATATCCGGATCCTTTTCGGACTTCTTCTCGAAGAGGACTTCGACGTCCTTTCCGAGGAACGAATCCGCCCTCTGCTGGACGGAGGCTTCGATGGTCTCCTTCAGCCTATCAAAACGCCTATGGATTTCTTCTTCCGTAGCGACGTTCTTCATTCCGGCTGCAATCGTTCCGGCTCTCGGGGAGTAGATGAAGGTATAGGCGGCATCATACCTGACTTCCTTGCATAAGGAAATCGTTTCTTCAAAGT
Source organism: Bacillota bacterium (assembly GCA_023459795.1). Taxonomy (GTDB): domain Bacteria; phylum Bacillota_I; class Bacilli_A; order RFN20; family CAG-288; genus Enterosoma. The sequence continues at coordinate 31,017 of JAEWSP010000003.1, read as the reverse complement.
CCTCTTCCGTCTCTGTAGGGAAGCCGACGATGATATCCGTCGTCAGGAAAACGTCCGGAAGCTGCTTCCGGATCTCCTTTACCAAGGACAGGTACTGTTCCCTGGAATAACGTCTGTTCATAGCCTTTAAGACGGAGTCGCTTCCGGACTGCAAAGGCATATGGATAGAAGGCATGATGTTGGGATATTCCTTCATCACGGAAAATACTTCCGAATTGAAGTCGCTCGGATAGGGAGAAACGAAACGGATCCGTTCGATCCCGGTCTTTGCCACCTCTTGCAGGAGATGGGCAAAGGCATACGAATCATGGAAATCCTTCCCATAGGAGTCGACGTTCTCCCCGAGAAGCGTGACCTGCTTATAGCCTTGCGCCTTAAGAGAACGGACTTCGGCAAGGATATCTTCTTCTTTCCGGCTTCTTTCCGGGCCTCTCGTATAAGGAACGATGCAGTAGGTGCAGAACTTGTTGCATCCATGCATGATGTTTACAAAAGCAGCTACCCTGCTAAGCCTTGCCCCTTCTACCTGGTTGGTCGTCTCTTCGACGGTGTCGGAGACCGGCTTGATATCGACGATCCTCTGGTTCTTCCTCAGGCATTCTTCGAGAAGCGGATAGAGGGAGGAGAGGTTGTTGGTTCCGAAGAGCAGATTCACAAAAGGGAAATGCTCCATCACGTAATGGACCGGCTTCTCCTCCTGCATGACGCAGCCACCGATACCGATGATTGTTCCGGGATGCTTTTCCTGTCTCTTCTTGGCAATCCCTAGTTCCCCGTAGAGGTGGTTCTCGGCATTCTCCCTTACGGCGCAGGTATTGAATAAAATCAGATCGGCATCCGAAAAGTCCTGGCTTTCCTTCATACCGAGAGCCAGAAGGAACGAACGGATGATTTCGGAATCACGGACATTGGCCTGGCACCCGTAAGTGCGAAGGACAAAAAACTTTCCTTGTCCCCACGAGACAAGGAAAGATGATGGCTTGCCATCTACAACCGTTCGGGTTGCTTTTTCCTCAATGTTCCGCTTTCCGGCCGCCTTTTGATCAGGCAACGAAAGAATGCGGGTCTTCATTCGATGGGAATTGAGTTCTACTTAGCTTCTTCGGCAGGAGCTTCGGCGGCTTCGTCATGCTTAGGAACATCGCTGGAAACAGCGTGCTCAGGGTCGAAATCGACCTTCTTGATGTGAAGCATGATAGTCGTGACTTCCTTCGTCTCAGCAGAAGACGGCTCAGAGAAATTCTGCATAAGGAATTCCGGCTGAACCACGATATCGCTGGGCTCCGGGTCGGACTTAAGGAACCGACGAGCAACAATGCAGGCCTTGACAGCCTGATTGAGTGCGGAAGCTCCGACCAAAGAGATCTGAACATCTCCTTCCTGACGGATATTTCCTGCAATCGCACCAGCCAACTTCTGAATCTGAGTATTACCGCTAGCCTTTAATGTAGTCATAATTGGTAATCCTCTCCTTTCACAGCTATTATTATAAAAACTTTATTTTCACTTTACAACAACATATCGATAGAAATGACGTGTCTTTTTCCGAGAAGTAAGGCAATGTAACCCCTTAATCCTAGAACTACCGGGAAGCTAAAGGAGGAGAAAAAGAAAGCGGAGAGGAAAACGGGGAAAAGAAAAGGGCGGTGTCTTCTTCAAGCACCGCCCTTATTGCCGACAAAGGAATCTACTCCCCTGTCTCGTTTACAAGCTTGTAGGAGACGACTTTATCCGTATCCTTGTCGATAGAAAGAACAACCCCGTTTACCTGATAGGTGCCGCTTCTAGGAACATCGAAGATGGCAGGAAGACCGGTGAGGGTACGCTTAAGGGATCCTTCCACCTCGTCTCCGAGGATGGAGTCATAGGCTCCGTTCATTCCGGCATCTGTCAAGAAGAAAGTGCCTTTCTTCAGGACTTTTCCATCATTTGTCTGGACGTGGGTATGAGTGCCGATAACGGCTGTCACTCTCCCGTCCAGGTATTCTCCCATCGCTCTCTTCTCTGCCGTTGCTTCGGCATGGAAGTCTATGATATGGAGTATGTTTTCCTTGTCTTCCGCTATTACCTTGTCCATCTCGTAGAACGGGTTGGACTGGGCACCGGCCAGGAAGACTCTTCCCATTACATTGGAGACACGGATCTTGGTTCCGTCTCTGGCGGTAAAGAGATTAGTCCCCGTAAGAGGAGTGGAAGGATCGAGATTGAGAGGACGGATTTCTTTTCCGAAGTCGTTGTTCTTATCGAAGGCATCCTTGTTGTTGTAGAAATGGTTTCCGGAAGTGATCGCATCGACCCCGTAGGAGAGCAGCTCCTGGTAGTGGGCATAAGACAGTCCATGTCCGTGAGTGGCATTCTCCCCGTTGGCGATGACGAAATCAAATTTGTTTGCTGCCAGGTAGTTCTTTACGGCTAGCCGCCCGAGCGGTCCGACGACGTCACCGAGGAACAGCAGAGAGAAGTTATTACTTGGCAATTTCGACAGCCCTGGTTTCCCGGATGACGGTTACCTTGATGGTGCCCGGGAACTGCATATCGGATTCGATCTTGTCCCGGATCTGGATGGCAAGAGCCTTGGCATCCTCATCCGTGACCCGCTCCGGAACGACCATGACGCGGACGTCACGGCCCGACTGCAAGGCATAGGAAGTCTCGACGCCCGGGAATCCCTTGCAGATGCTTTCCAGCTGATCGAGACGCTTGATGTAAGTCTCGAGAGTTTCGCTTCTGGCACCAGGACGGGCGGCAGAAAGAGTATCCGCAGCAGTGACCAGTTCGGAAATCACATACTTCTTAGGAACATCTCCGTGGTGGGATTCGATGGCATTGATGACGACATCCGGCTCTCCGAACTTCTTCGCAAGAGCACTTCCCAACTGCGTATGGCTTCCTTCCTGCTCGGCATCGATAGACTTGCCGATATCATGGAGAAGTCCCGCACGTTTGGCCATGACCGGATCCTGGCCCAGTTCGCTTGCCATGACGGAAGCGAGATAGGCGACCTGGATGGAATGGTCGAGGACGGACTGTCCGTAGGAAGTACGGTACTTCAGTCTGCCGATATACATGTAGAGACCGGAATTGATCTTCGGAAGGCCGAGCTTGAAGACGGTCTGTTCGCCGATTCTCTTGAGGGAGTCATCGAACTCGTCGCTGATCTTCTTGTATAGTTCTTCGATTCTTCCAGGCTGGATACGGCCATCCTTGATGAGAGACTCGAGGGTAAGTTTGGCCTTCTCACGGCGGATAGGATCAAAGCAGCTGACAGTAAGGGTCTCCGGGGTATCGTCGATGATGAGGGAGACGCCGAACAAAGACTCCATAGACTTGATGTTTCTGCCTTCACGGCCGATGATGCGGCCCTTCATCTCGTCGCTCGGGAGAGCAACGGCGGAAGTGAGTCTTTCATTGGCTACATCCTGGGCATACTTCTCGCAGGCGACGGAGAGCATGGTCTTGGCCTTGTCCTCTGCCTGTCTTTCGGCCTCTTCTTCGATCTGGTCCTTGTACAGGGCGATTCTCTTATTTTCCTTCTCTTCGACTCTGGACATCAATTCCTTCTTGGCATCTTCGAGGGTCATATTAGCGACCTTCTGGAGTTCCACGATGATGGAATCGATCTTCGTCTGGAGGAACTTCTCCTTGTCGTTGCAGACAACGATATGATCTTCCAGTTCCTGCTTCTTCTTGTCGAGGTTGTCTTCTCTGGTGATGATGGCATCTTCCCGTTTATCAAGAGCATCTTCCCTAGCGTCAAGTTTGGTTTCGCTTTCCTTGACGGTGACCTTACGCTCATCGATATCCTTCTGGGCGGCAGCCTTCATCTCATCGACATCGCTCTTGCCCTCGAACTTGGCATTGGCGATGATCTTCTCTGCCTTGGTATTGGCTTCCGAAACGATCTTATCGGCAGTCTTCTCGGCCTTGACCTGCTTATTCTTGTTGATATAGACAACGACCAGAGCAGCGATTACTGCTCCAACGACTAAGCCGATAATTCCAAATACGATTCCTGCTTGTAATGCATTCATAAAAAATAAACCGGATCCTTTCTAGGCCCGACAATAAAAGGCCAATTTGCCTGGATTTAGCCTTTTTCTCAAAAAAAGATTTAAAAACAAGAAAGACACAGATATAGAAAATCTAATAATTCCGCAAATCTTTTTATTCCTTTATTGATAGGGACTTGGTAAACCAATACTTATTATATATAAAAAGCCTTTCCTTTGGAATCAAAAAATGAAAGGGGAATCAAAAAGCAGGAATCCGGAAGGACTCCCGCCTGTATATCTGCTTTCCTAACTAAAGGAGACTAATCCTGGACTTCGCCGGTAGCTTCGTCAACCTTCTCTTCCCCTAGGTCATCGTCGGAAGAAACATCCGATCCTGCATCCTGCTTCTTCATAGAGGCCTGGAACTGTTCCCGGATAATTCCTTCAATCTTTGCATCGATTTCGGGGTTGCTATCTAGCCAGGAATATAAGGAAGTGAGTCCCTGACCGACTCTCTCTCCCTGATAGGAGAACCAGCTTCCGCTCTTTTCGACAAGGTTGAAGTCGATAGCCAGCTGGGCGATTTCATGGTCGTGGCAGATGCCTTTTCCGTAGATCATATCGACCAGGCAGCTTCTATATGGCGGAGCAACCTTGTTCTTGACGACCTTGACCTTTACGACGTTGCCGATGATCTTGTCGCCTTCCTTGATGACGTCGGCGCGTCTAAGCTCGATTCGGATAGTCGCATAGAACTTCAAAGCACGTCCGCCGGTTGTCGTTTCCGGATTTCCGTACATGACGCCGACCTTTTCACGGAGCTGGTTGATGAAGATGACGGTGCAGTTGCTCTTGGAGAGGATTCCCGACAGCTTTCTGAGGGCCTTGCTCATGAGCCTGGCCTGGAGGCCGACGGAATTATCTTCGAAAGTACCGTCGAGTTCCGCCTTTGGAACAAGGGCAGCGACGGAATCCACGATGATCAGATCGATGGCTCCCGACTTAGCCAGCATATCGACAATTTCCAGTGCCTGTTCACCGTAATCCGGCTGGGACAGGATCAAGGAATCGATATCCACGCCTAACGTCTTTGCATATTCCGGATCGATGGCATGTTCGGCATCGATATAGGCGGCTCTTCCACCCTTCTTCTGCACCTGGGCAACGGCTTCCAAAGCAAAAGTCGTCTTTCCGGCGCTTTCAGGACCATAGATTTCGACGATTCTTCCCTTCGGATAGCCTCCAACGCCTAAGGCAGCGTCCAGAAGGAGGGAACCGGTCGGTGTCACAGCGATATCCGCTGCCGGCGAATCTCCCATCTTCATGACGATACCCTTATCATTGAAATAAGAACGGATGTCCCGTAACGTAGCTTCCAGTGCCTGGTCCTTCTCGGCCTCGATAGGTGAGGCGACGGAGGACTGTTTCGTATCTTTCTTTTTTGCCATAACGCTTTCCTTTCAACATACTTCTAACGAGCCGAGACCTTTTTTACGGGCCGAGTTATAAATTTCCTTCTTTCTTCTCTTCTCCGATATTGGCAACCGGTTCTTCGGCTGGCTTTGGCTCTTTCAGAAGCTCTACCATCTTGCGGAAGGCGAAGTCGACACAGGCTTTCCGGATTTCTTCTCTGTCCCCCGAAAGGTGGAGCTCGTATTTATAGAGATGATCCTTCAGGAGAACAGCGATGAAGACCAGTCCGACAGGCTTGTCTTCTTCGGCCGAGGGTCCGGCATTTCCGGTAAAGGAGACGCTGCAGTCGGTCTGGAAGAATTTGGCGGCGGAAAGTGCCATCTCCCTGGCACATTCGCTGCTGATGGCACCATGTTCCTGGATCGTCTTCGGACTTACGCCGAAAAGGGATTTGACATTGTCCTGATAAGTGACGGCAGCACCCTGGAAGACTTCGCTTGCTCCCGGGATGGAGGTAAAGGTGGCGCTGAAAAGCCCGCCCGTAAGAGACTCCATAGAAGAAAGAGTCAGGTTCTTTTCCTTTAAGACGTCTAGCAGTTCATGTTTCTCCATATTTTATTTCCTTCCTGCGAACAGATCCTTGTTGTTCTTGAAATAGATGACGGCAGACAAGAGAGAGAAGAACAGGCAAAGCCCTGTAAGGCAGTTCGTGACGATATAGGTTCCGGACCATCTCTGCGACATCCAGGCATCCAGCCCTCCGGTGACGTTAAGAAGAGAGAACGGGAATCCGTTGAGGAAGAGAATCGGAATCAGGATCATCTCGAAGGCAGTCTTGACCTTCCCGTAGATATTGGCGGCGAGTACACGCTGCTTGGCATTGGCGAAAATCCTTAGGCCGTCCATTGCCAGATCCCGGAGAATGAAGAAAATGACTAAGAAAGGGAGGACCTGATAATGCCCGTACCAGTCAGTTCTCGTCGAAAGAAGGATGAAAGCGGCATCCGTAAGTGCCTTGTCCGCAAGCGGATCAAGGAACTTTCCAAAGTCCGTAACGAGATTCCTGCTTCTGGCGATATGTCCGTCGATAGCATCCGTGATGCTTCCGAGGATGAAGATGACAAAACAAGTGAGGTCAATCCAGTTGAAGCCGATGGAGAACCCGGCAATCACGAAATTGCTGGCCCAGGAATCCAAGGCTCCCGGAATATAGGACAAAGAAAAAACCAGAATCATCAGAACGCACATACCTAGACGGATCGTCGTAATCTTATTCGGCGTGTTAAGCTTTGACATTCTGGTTCCTTTCCTTTCGACAAAGAAGTGAGTCCGATCGGGTAAGCCATGTTATGTATTAGACAACAATTTATCTAGCCGCCCGAAGGCGGCTACCCTTGCCAGTTTGTTTCCCGGCTTGGATTTCCCTTACCAAAATTTAGGTTTCTAGCTCGCGGAGCTTTCCAACGTTGCATGTCTCCCCTTTCGGGAAGCATCGTCACTGTGGAGCTTTATGGGAGGGACACCATGCCTTGCGGTTTAGGTTCCTTCCCGTCGTCAGGGACTCCTCCCTGCCCAGAGGCATGTATTTTCTCTGGCACGAACACTACAGGCATTGCAGCCTGTGCTAGCATGGACTTTCCTCGAGAGGGTAGTACGGCTTCCCTCCTGCTGCTGTCCGGATCGGTATTCTTCTCCGTCTCTTTCTACTCCACCATATTCGGATTGATTCCAGCCTTCTTCAATGCCTTTTCCAAGGCAGAGATCCGTTTGAGGTATTCGAGATTGTTGAGTGCGGCGTCGGAATTGTTGGAGATGCCACTTAGCTTGCTTTTCATCGAGGCGTTTTCCGTCTCGACCTTTGTCAGCTGGTCATTGAGAAGCTTGACTTTTGTTTTCAGCTCATCGATTTCCTTGGCACTGGCTTGCTGGAATTCTTCAAAGGTTTCATAATCCTTGATGACAATATCCAAAAAAGAGTCAACCTGCAGGGCGTCGTACCCTGGTTTGGTCCCTTCGAACTCTTTGTGATAGATCTTGTTGGAATCCAAAAAAAGCTTTGCTGCCATGGTCTTTCTCCTGCCTTAAATTATATAACTATCTTTAAAGTAAGAAAACAGAAAAAACAAAAACTACAGGATATGGTAGGAACAGGGAACGATAACTCTTTTTGCCCCTTTGCATTGAGAAAAACTTTTTTCTTTTCCTCCCTTTCAAATCCTGGCTGTTTTGAAAAATGGAAAGTGCTTGCGCGTTTGTTTGAGTTTCCATTGCTAAACAAGCAATAAGCATTCAAAAATGTATGCGGTTGCAAAACAATTTTTACTCCTAATAATTTTTGTTTTAGCCTTTCTATGGCGTTTTTTGTTTCTCTTATTTTATTTTCATGAAAGGGCTTTAAATTTTCTCTTGATTTGTTGCTCAGTTTCCAATATATTTATCTTGTGTACTTACAAGGAGGCACAAACATGAGATTCACTTTACCTAGAGACATCTATTTTGGAGAAGATTCCCTCAGTGAGATTAAGAATCTGAGAGGCAAGAAGGCAATGGTCGTTACTGGCGGCCATGCTATGCAGAAGTTTGGCTTCTTAGCTAAGGTCGTTGCCGACCTGAAGGAAGCCGGATTCGAAGTTCAGACTTTCGAAGGCGTCGAGAACGATCCGACGGTTGCTACCGTCAGACGTGGCGCTGCTGCTATGACTGCTTTCGGACCGGATTGGATCGTTGCCATCGGCGGCGGTTCCCCGATCGATGCTGCCAAGGCTATGTGGGTTCTTTACGAATACCCGGAGACCAAGTTCGAAGATCTGGTCGCCTGCAAGTTCCCTGTCCTAAGAAAGAAGGCTAAGTTCTGCGCCATCGGTTCCACTTCCGGAACGGGCACCGAAGTCACTTCCTTCGCTGTTATCACGGATCCGGATAAAGGCATCAAGTATCCTTTAGCAAACTACGAAATCACTCCGGATGTTGCTATTGTTGATCCGGCTCTTCCGCAGACTATGCCGAAGAACACCATTGCCTGGACTGGTATGGATGCTTTGACCCATGCCATCGAAGGCTACGTTTCTACCTTCGCTTCCGACTTTGCCGATCCGTTGTCCTTAAAGGCTGCCAAGATGGTCAATGACAATATCCTGGCTTCCTACAACGGCGATGTTAAGGCCCGTGGCGAAATGCATTATGCTCAGTGCATCGCCGGTATGGCTTTCTCCAATGCCTTATTAGGAATCACGCATTCCTTAGCCCATAAGACGGGTGCTGCTTTCACCACCGGACATGTTCCGCATGGCTGCGCAAATGCAATGTATCTGCCTCATACCATTGAATGCAATGCCCATGATGCCAGAGCTCACAAGAGATATGCTGAAATTGCTGACTTCCTCGGCTTAGGCGGAAAGACGGAAGAGGAAAAGGTTCAGAACCTTATCAACCGTGTCCACCAGCTTGACCGTGATCTCAACATCCCGCATGGACTGAAGGAGTTTGGTGTCATCGAAAGCGAATTCCTGGAGAAGTACCAGACTATCGCCCACAACGCAGTCTTGGATGCCTGCACTCCGGAGAACCCCCGCAAGATGGATGATGCCTTGATGGCAAAGGTCTTAAAGGCCTGCTATTACGACACTGTCGTAGATTTCTAACTTTGTCCCCCTTTGGCCAGCTCGGAATTTATTTTTCGGGCTGGCTTTTTTGATTTTCCATATAGTTTTTAGAGCAGAAAGCTATTTCTATTACCCATCTTATAGTAGAATATATAAAGAACATTTTTGTTAGCAAGGAGGCCGCATATGTTCAAAATCCTTTCTAAGGAAGTCCTCAATCCAACGGTTACCCGTATGGCTATTGAAGCTCCTTTCGTTGCCAAGAAGGCTAAGGCTGGTCAATTCATTATTTTAAGAACCGATGCCGAAGGCGAGAGAATCCCTCTCACCGTTGCCGGAACGGATCCTGTCAAAGGCTCTGTCAGCATCATTTTCCAGGTTGTCGGTGCGACTACCGAGAAACTCAACCAGAAGGCTGCCGGAGATTATCTGGAAGACTTCGTCGGACCTTTAGGCCGTCCTTCCGAAATCGAAGGCCTGAAGAATGTGGCTGTCATCGGCGGCGGTGCCGGATGTGCTATTGCTCTTCCGCTTGCGGAAGCCTTGCACAAGCAGGGAACCAGGGTTACTTCTATCGTTGGTTTCCGTGGCAAGGATCTAGTCATCCTGGAGAAGGACTTTGCCAACTGCTCCGATAAGTTCATCAAGATGTCGGATGACGGAACCTGGGGCGAGAAAGGCTTAGTCACTGCTGCTCTCGAAAGAGAAATCAAGAATGGCGTGAAGTTCGATGCCGTTATCGCCATCGGACCTCTCATCATGATGAAGTTCGTCTGCAAGACTACCCAGCCTTACGGCATCAAGACCATCGTCAGCATGAATCCGATTATGATCGACGGAACCGGAATGTGCGGCGGCTGCCGTATCATGGTCGGCGGAAAGATGAAGTTTGCCTGCGTCGACGGACCGGATTTCAATGGTTTCGATATCGATTGGGATTCTGCCATGACGAGAAATGCGATGTACCGTCCGTGGGAGAGAAAGAAGTACGAAGAAGCCTGCAATCTTCTCAAGGAGGGCAAGTAAATGAATCCGAATTACAACAAGAAGCCGACGAAGAACCCGATGCCGAGCCAGGACCCGAAGGTCCGTGCCCACAACTTCGAGGAAGTCACGCTCGGTTATACGGAAGAGATGGCCATCGACGAAGCCAAGCGCTGCATGGATTGCAATAATCCGGCCTGCGTTTCCGGCTGCCCGGTAAACATCGCTATCCCTGTTTTCATTGCCGAAGTTGCCAAGGGCAACTTCGAAGCTGCCTATCAGGTCATTGCCAAGTCTTCTGCCCTTCCGGCTGTCTGCGGACGTGTCTGCCCGCAGGAGTCCCAGTGCGAAGGCAAGTGCATGAGAGCCAAGATGCCTGTTCTCGAGAACGGCAAGCCGAAGAAGGATGAAAACGGCAATCTCTGCCATGGAGAAGCTGTCGGAATCGGAAGACTCGAGCGTTTCGTCGCCGACTGGCACCGGAACCACAAGTCCGGAAAACCGGATCCGATCAAGAAGAACGGCCACAAGGTTGCAGTAGTGGGCTCCGGCCCTTCGGGACTGACGGTCGCCGGAGATCTCGCCAAGCTTGGATATGAAGTCACTGTCTTTGAGGCACTCCATGTCGCAGGCGGTGTTCTTATGTACGGAATTCCGGAATTCCGTCTTCCGAAGGCTATCGTCCAGAGCGAAGTCGAAGGACTGAAGGAGCTCGGCGTCAAGTTCATGACGGATATGGTCATCGGACATGTCCTCTCCATCGATGAGCTGATCGAAGAATACCATTTCGATGCCGTCTTCTGCGGCACCGGTGCCGGTCTTCCCCGCTTCATGGGAATCCCGGGAGAGGATGCAAACGGAGTCTATTCCGCCAATGAATTCCTCACCCGTATGAACCTTATGAAGTCATACAAGGAAGATTCCGATACCCCGATCATGCACCCGAAGAAGGTTGCTGTCGTCGGCGGCGGAAACGTTGCCATGGATTCCTGCCGTTCCTCCCTCCGTCTTGGTGCCGATAAGGTCTACTGCGTCTATCGCCGCAGTATGGCCGAACTTCCGGCCCGTCGTGAGGAAGTCATCCATGCCGAAGAAGAGGGAGTCGATTTCCAGCTTCTGAACAATCCGATCGAGATCCTTGTCGACAAGGAAGGAAATCCGAAGACGAACCCGCATTACGGATTCGTCAAGGGCATCCGCCTTATCAAGATGAAGCTCGGCGAACCGGACAAGTCCGGAAGAAGGAAGCCGGAAGAGATCCCGGGAAGCGAATGGACCATCGATGTCGATGCCGTCATCATGGCTCTTGGAACTTCTCCGAATCCGCTTATCAAGGCTACCACTCCTGGAATCGATACGAATCCGCATGGCTGCCTAATCGTCAAGGAAGCTAACAACGAGACGACGAAGGACGGAGTCTTTGCCGGAGGCGATGCCGTTACCGGCGCCGCCACCGTCATCCTTGCAATGGGTGCCGGCAAGAAGGCTGCCCAGGGTATCGACGAGTATATCCGGAACAAGAAGTAGACAAAATTTAAGTGCCCGGGAGAAATCCCGGGATTTTTTCTTTGGGCAGGAGTATCCACTTTCTGCTTTTTTCTTCTATCTTGGTTTTCTTTCCGGTTGGAAATAAATAGTTTATGGTTTAAAATAGTTGTCCAAACAGTTAAAAGAATTGACTGTTTTGAAACAGCACTATATAAAGGAGCAATTTATGGAAGATAACCAGAACGATCATCTCGATGACCAGATCAAGGAACTGATGAGCTATGTCACAAAGCTGAGAGACAACGGAGAGATATCTTTGTTCAATGCTCTTTTCCAGACGGATTTCCAGATCATCGCCTATCTTAACGACCATCCGGATGCCCACCCTAGCAGCCTTGCGGAATCCCTTAAGGTTACAAGACCCAATATTGCAGCAAACCTCCGTCTTCTGGAAAGCCGCGGCTTCCTGGAGAGGAGTGTCGATACGAAGAACCGGAGACAGGTATATGTAAACCTGACGGAACGGGGAAAGCAGTTCTATGCCATCTGCGACCAGCAGCTGCGTTACCTGTTCCGGGGCTGGTTCACCATCCTCGGAGACGAAGAGGTGAAACACCTCTTCAATATCCTGAGCCTGAGTTCCGATCCTTCCGTCATGACGGATAACCTGAAGAACTTCTCTTTCGGAAACTGATATGGAGACACTCTTTCCAAATCTTGCAAGGCATGTCCTCGACCGCGATGCACTCGTCTTCTTCGACTTCGAGGGAACCGAGAGAAGCGCTCATGCTATCGCCCTTGCCGTAGTCATCATCCCTAAGGAACCGGGGGCTTTAGACGGAGAAGACAAAGGCATCTCTTTCTCTAGTTATATCCAGACGGCCGAAAGGATTACCCCGATCATCACGAGGCTTACCGGGATTACCAATACCCTTCTGAAAAAGGAAGGACAGCCTTTTGACAAAGTCCTCCTTACCTTCACGGAGCTTCTAGCTCCTTACAAGAAGCCTTTGTTTATCTCCTACGGAAACAACGATATCAAGATCCTTACCAGATCCATCAACCGGACCCTGGCTTCCGAGAGGGAGATAGAAAAGCTGGTGCTCAAGAACTACTTCGACTTCCAGAACTATATCAAGGATTATTTAGTCTCCCCCAAGGGACAGCCTTTGTCTGTCTCCAAACTTATGGATTTCTATTCTCTTTCCCCGGCCGGGGAATACCATGATCCGCTGGTAGACTCCTTGTCTCTCCGTTCCATCTACTCCTCTTTCGTGGAATCCGCGGACAAGACAGCCGAGGATGTGCTTTCCTGCTATCCGAACAACCGCAATCTGATTGCTCCGGCAAAAAGGCTGGCGGATCTTCTTCTTGCCAAGAAGAAGGTGACGATAGAGGATTTCCGCAAGGAAATCAAGGATTCGTTATGAGCATCCTGTTCTATCCGGACGGAAGACCGGTCCTTAGCAAGAAGGAGAAAACGGAAAAAGACCGGCGGAAAACCGAGAACAGGACCGCCGAGGAAAAAGAAAAAGACAAGCTGGTCCGTACCAACATGGGTATGGATTTCGAGAGCGACATCGAGAAGTCCTGCGATTTCTACAGAGCCAAGGGACTTGCCGATTTCTATAAGAGGCCGACTCCCATCAAGGTCGTCCACATGAGCAGAACCCATCCGGGACAGATCGATGAAGCCTATTTCCAGGAGAAGTCGACGACCGATTTCGTCGGCATCTACAAAGGAAAGTACATCGACTTCGAAGCCAAGGAGACAATCCATGACTCCGTTCCCTATCATATGATCCGGGAACAGCAGTTCACCCATCTTGCCTTCATCCTGAAACTGGGCGGGATCGGTTTCTTCCTGGTCCGGTTCAAAACCGCCGGGGAAGCTTACCTTCTTCCAGCATCGATTCTTCTCGATAGCATAAAAGACGGCTCCCATCCTGGCTTCAAGCGGTCCTTCTTTGCTGAAAAAGGAATCTTGATAAAGACAGGGTATGTGCCTCCGTATTATCTTCTAGATGCGATTGACGAAGCCTTTTTCAAGAATTGACAACTTATCTTACAAAATAAAAGAGCAGGGCATATGCCCTGCTCTTTCTGACTTACTTCTTGAGGGCAAGGACATAGTCGTCCTTGACTTTGATGACCTTGACTTCCTGGACGTTCGGATCCAGCTTAAAGGTCGTGATCTTCCGCTTGTAGGAGTTCTTGATCTTCTTCTCCTTGTCGGAAGGATCCTCTTCCTCGATCTCGATTTCTTCTTCCGCAATCGTCCTGTCGGTCAGATAGAAACGCTTAGGAAGTTCCTTGTCGGCATCTTCCGGGATAGTCTGGATGACGGAGGAATAAGGAATATCTTCTTCCTTCTTTTCTCCGTATACGGCAAACGTCTTGCCCTTGATATCCAGCTTTCCTTCGATTGTGGAGGAAGAGAAAGCTTTCGCGGAAGTATAGAGGTTCACATCTATGGTCTTTGCTTCCTTGCACCACTCTTTCTCTAGGGCACTCTCCCTGGTCGAATTGTCGATGCTGGTCGAAATCTTATGGAACTGCTTGGAGAACCAGTTCTCCTTCTTTTCCTTCTTTTCTTCCGCCATTTTCTTTCTTCTCCTTTTATTTGCGCTTGTTCTTATTCTTCTTCTTTTTAGTATAGTTAGACTTCTTCTTTTTTCTACCCTTGTTTGCAAGAATCATTACGGCAATCAGAAGCAGGACACCTGCGACAGCTGCAATGATGATGATCTGGGTTGTAGAAAGACCTTTCGGTTCTTCTTCTTTGCCGGCGCCGGAAGAAGAACTGGAATCCGTGCTTCCGGAAGGAGAGGAGGAATCATGGGTCGGGTTGTTGCTTTCCGATATTTGGAGAGGAGCAGACTTCTTGGAGGAATCATACGTATAGGCGGTATCAAAGACCCGTCTTGCCCATTCCGGATGGTCGATATAAGGATTCCGGTTGTCCTGGACGTTGCTGTAGATCAGGTTGTTCCTATGGATCTCATAGTTGGAGACCGGATCCTGTTCGTTCCAGCTGAGGTAGGTGGATAGACCGTAATGGGTTCCGTGGAAGGTGTCGTTGCTGTCTTCGTACTCGTTTCCGGCTTTATAGTCGACTAAAGCTAGATATGGTTCTCCCTGGGTGTTCTGATCCAGTTTCTGGGAATATCTTGTCGCCATGTAGAGGAGACACCTGGCCACATCCCCTTTCCATTCGTCCGTCGGTTCGAAGACGGTCTGGCCTTCCTTGTTCTTTCCCCGGTAGCCGGAGATCTCGGAAGTGTTGTCGGACAGATAGCTGTAGACAACGGTCGTGTCGGAAGCCGTCTTGTCCTCTACTATTCCGTAGTATTCGTCGTTATGTCCGGCACTGTTCGTGTTGTGGTCGGCAGCGACTAGGTGATGGAGGTCAGTCGGTGCGCCTTTTACGAACGTATCGGATCCGTCTTTGGTGACCTTGAAGCCGTGGTTCTTGGCCCAGACGTGCTCCTTGTCTACCTGGATGTAGCTGTTAGGAACCTTCTTTGCCGTATAGTCGACATGGCTTAGGGAGGTATCCGTTCCGAAGCCGTTCAGAAGGTTGCTAAAGGCTTTCTCCTTGTTGCTGTTGCTGCTATCGGAGATATACATGTTGTAGAGATAAAGAAAGGAGGCATCTTCCGAGGAGGAAGTCAGGAAAGAGAAGGATTCTTCGGAAACAGAAGGAGACAGAGACCAGTTTCTATCCGTCAGTTGGTACCACTTTCCCGCATCGTTATAGGTGATGAAATCCTTCTTTCCGTCGGTTGTATCGGCGTTGTGGACAGCAATCTTCGAATACAGATAATCCTTCATCTCGTTTCCTGTCTTGGTTCCTACGTCTCCGTAGTAGCTGTTGATGGAGGTTACATCGGTATCGGAAAAATCCAGTTTTTGGGTCTTATCATAGCTTTTTCCGACGACGAAAGTACTGCTTGCTGCATTCTTGGCTGGGTAAGCGGATAGGAGAAGGGGAAGGAGAAGGGTAGCAAGAACAGTCTTTCTGTTTTTCTTTGTCATGTGCGGGCTCCTTAGGTTTGGGAAACTTCTTGGGAAAAGTTTCCTCTTGATTATACGGAAAAATCCCGTTAGAATCACAATTAATCATGAAAATAAAGAACCCCGAAGTGTTTGACAATCAGCGCTTCCTCCTTGTCTTCGACTTAGACGGGACTTTACTGAATTCGGATAAAGACATCGAGCCGAAAACAAAAGCACTCCTTCTGGAACTGAAAAAGCTCGGAAACATGATTACGATTGCTTCCGGAAGACCCCCTAGAGCGGTTGTGCCGTATCTGGATAAGCTCGGCCTTTCCCTGCCCTGCATCTGCTACAACGGCGCCGAGATCCTCAACCCCAAGGATCCTTCCTTTGCCCCGATAAGAACTTACTACCGGAAGGAAGAAATCCTGGAATTCCTGAAAAGAGCAAAAGAGTCTTCTTTCACCAACATCATGGCGGAAGACGACAAGGATCTGTATTACCTAGCTCCGAACAAGTTCTTCGACTTCTTCTTCCATCCCCAGGGCATGAACCTGAAGATCGGTTCCTTGGAGAACAACCTGAATGAAGATATCCTTACCTGCGTCATCCAGAGTCCGGATACATCCAGGAACGAGGAGCTTTCCAATATCCTTACCTCTATCAATCCTACCCTCTGGATCCGTTTCTGGTACGATTGCCCGACGTTCGGCGAATTCAGCCACTTCGATATCAACAAATCGACCGGAATAGCTCTTCTTGCCAAGAGGCTTGGGTTTGATCACCAGCATATCCTGTCCTTTGGAGATGCCACAAACGACATCGAGATGATCGCTAAGGCCGGTATCGGCTTTGCAATGAAGAACGGTAGCGACAAGCTGAAGGAAGTTGCAAGCTATACGACGAGAAGGACGAACGACGACGAAGGTATCTACCAAGCTCTTGTCGACTTCTTCCATCTCGATATCGAAGACTAGAAGAGAAGACCAGAAAGCAAAAATCTTGCCGGCAAAAAGGCTGCCGTTTCCAACCCTAGTTGGTCCTGGCAGCCTTTTATCATTCCTAATTCAGTCCCATCTCCTTCTCCAGATCGAGAGCAAGTGCATCGGCAAGCTTCTTGGCTTCGTTCTCATCCTTTCCGACGATCTCGACATAGAACTTGACCTTCGGTTCCGTCCCGCTTGGACGGATGGCGACAAAGCCGCCCTTCTCGAAGTCGTACCGGATGCAGTTGGAACGGTCGATATCTCTTGCCTCCAAGGCAGTAGTGTGCCTGGTCGTGCCGTCAATGACAATCCGGTTCAGGTAGTCCGTGATCTTCCTGACCTTCATTTCTCCGATGGTGTATTTCTGATGCCCGCGGAGGAATTCGATCTTCTGCTTCATGACGTCAGCGGCAGACGGACCTTCGAAGTAGACGTTGTACTGGGTATCGAAGTAGTTCCCGGTCTTCCTGGAAAGCTCCTGATAGGCGATATCGAGCGTCTTTCCCTGGCGGAGATGGTATTCCGTCATATCCGCAATGGCGATGATGCTCTGGAGGGAATCCTTGTCTCTTACGAACGGCTTGAGGAGATAGCCGTAGCTCTCTTCGTATCCGAAGAGGTACTTCTCTCCGTCATCCTCCATCCGGTCGACCATGTCTCCGATATATTTGAATCCGGTAGCCGTGACCCGGGTCTTGATTCCGTATAAGGAAGCAGCCTTTTCTCCCTGCCCGCCGGTAACGAAGGTGGAGCAGATGACGCCGTTAGCGGGAAGTTCGTTCCTGCTCTTGAGCGTCTTCAGGACGAAGTCGATGAGAAGAGCACCGGTTTCGTTTCCGGTAAGGCGGCATAAGGCACCCTGCCTGTTCAGGAAGGCGACACCGCATCTGTCCGCATCCGGATCCGTGACCAGGATCAGGTTGTATCTTCCGCCCTTGCTGTTCAGTTCCTGGATCAGCTTGAAGGCACCGCTATAGGCACCGGAAGTCTCCGGGTTCGGATTCTCCGTTCCGGAGAAATCCGGATCGAAGTAGTCCTGTTCCTTGACCGGGGAGACATCGTATCCGGCTTCCCTTAAGGCAATCGGGCCTAAGACGCAGTTGCATCCGCATTCCGGAGAGAAGACGATCTTCGTCAGTCTTTCCCCGCGGAAGATATCCTTGTACAAAGAGGTTCCGACTTCCTTTGCGATAAAGGCGGAATCGAAGCGGTTGTCGTCATCCAGATAGGTGACTTTGCCTCTGTTTGCTTCATCCACCGGCTTGTAGGTGACATCCAGTTCTCCCGGAAGTCCGTCGATGACCCGGATCAGGCCGTCGATCGTATCATAAACGCCTTGGCATCCCTTCTCGTCGTAGAACTTGTAGCCGTTGTATTCCTTCGGGTTGTGGGAAGCAGTGATCATGATGCCGCCGATGGAATGGGTCTGGCGGACGGTGAAGCTCAGTTCCGGAGTCGGATGGGGATCGTGGAAGGTATAGACAGGGATTCCGAAATCATTGAGGACACGGCTTGCCTCATCCCGGAATTCCTTGGAAAAATGCCGGTTGTCGAAGGAAATGCTGACACCTCGCTTCTGGGCTTCCGTTCCGTACCTCTGGAGAAGGAACATGCTGACGCCGATCGTGGCCTTCCGGACGGTCAGCAGGTTAAGCCTGGCGCTTCCAGGACCAAGCAGTGCCCTAAGTCCGGCTGTTCCGAAGCGGAGAGAGGAAGAGAACATCTCTTTCCATGTGTCGTCGCTCGCTTTCCGGATCTCTTCCTTGTCCTTGTCGCTGACAAGGGGCGAGAAAAGCCAGGCATCCTTCTTTTCTAAATAGGTCATTGGGACCTCCTTTGAACACTTTGCCTTACCGTATGCATTCTTATTATAGGGAATGAAAGAAAAGGAAAACAGGAAAAGAGGAAGGAAACTTCAGTTTCCTTCCTTCTTCTCTTCCTTCTGCAGGAATAGGGAAAGGGTCTTCTCTCCCTTCTCCAGTTCGGAAATCAGATGGAGATAGTCTTTGCTTATACTTCTGTCCTTCCCGTACTGGCAGTACGCCCGGAGTACCGGGGAATGGGCCAGGGTTTCCCCTAGCTCGCTCCGGGAGATGTTCTTCTGGCTCAGGTAGAAAGAGAAGGAATAAAGATCCGGATAACTGACCCCGTCGAAGACGAAAGAGTCTTTCCCGGAGAGCTCGTAGGCGAGGAGGAAATAGGCGTAGGCCGAGTCCTTCTCGCTCTCCTTCTCGATCTTCTCTACTCTTTCTGCCTGCTCCGGGTAGAGTGCTTTGTATCCGGAGGCCTTCATCTGCTGGGAGAGAAGGGAATAACGGACCATCTCCAGAAGCACCGGATCATAGGAAGGAGAGAAGGAAAGCATATAGTCTCCCATTGTCGGATAATCCGGAAAAGACAGGCCGTGGAAACGGAAAGACATCATCGGGTTCAGGACATAGCTTGCAAGAAAGACGAAAACATCGTCCGGAAGGGACTGCAGGGAAAGATGCCGGATCTTCTCCGCCTTCTCCCCATCCTTCTCCTTGAGAAAGGAGGAAAGCTCCTCCTTTCTCAAGTCCTTGGCCAAAGTATCCGTATAGAGATACATCTGCTCTGCCAGGGAATAGATATTGTCGTAGTCTTTGTCTCCGAGCCTGTAGGTCATAAGTCTCCTTTCTAGACAACCGTATTGAAGAGAAGGGAAAGAAGGGTGATCGTAAAAGCAAAGAGGAAGATTGCAAGGAGGGCAAAGAAGAAGGAACGGTCCAGATTCTCTAAAGTCCGATACATCTTCTTGTTCCGGGAAGCCTTGGTCAGAAGAACATTCCTGCAATCGATATAGGACGTCGATAGAAGGGAAAAGTCCGTAATATCATTTTTCAGTATAATCCGGGAGTTGATAGCTCCGGCAACATAATCATATAAGCGTTCTTTTCCATTCTTCAGATCCGAATAAAGGACATCCTGATTCTTTCTTACGAACTTCCTGGCATAGTGGTAGGACTCCAGTGTCTTGTCCGCATAGGAGTGATAGAAGAGAGTTGCAAACAGGAAGAGGAAAAGGAAGATCGGATAGATAAGAAGCGCATAAGTCATAGCCTTCCCCCAGTTAGGAGCATAGAGCAAGGCATAGAAGGATTCATTGGGGTTGAGAAGAAGGAAAAGGAAGAAGACGACAAAGATCAGGGAGAAGATGGAGTCGACATAAGCGATTCTTCTTTCATGGGTGTCTTCTTTGCTCTTTCCGAGAGAAGGAGTCAAGGAACGGATGGACCTTTCCGCAAGCAGATCCATATCGGCCAGATAGCCGTCGAAAGCCCTGTCGACTTCCTTCTTCTTTTCTTCCGGGACGGTCTTGTCGTCCAGGATGATTTCATTGATGGTCTTCTCTCCGCCTTTGTAGCTGATGATGAGATCTCCGATCGAGGAGACTTCTCCCTGGTACCCCGGGTCGATAGCCAGAGGATTCAGATAGAAGGCAGGATAGGAATGGAGGGCAAGGTAATTGACGGCATTCTCGACAAGGAAGCAGTCTTTCACGCTCTCCGGTTCCAGATTGATCTTCTGATAGCTGTCGCAAAGGACCCTCGCCTTTCCGGAAAGGTGTTTCTTTGCTTCCGGAATGTTATAAGAGAGGACTCTGTAGGAGTTGCTCTTCTTAATGGTTTCTCCGTATCCTTTGCAATAGGGAGTGCAGTTCCATCCGCTCAGCTCTGCCAGGAGATAGAATTTCTTTTCGCTGTCCATGGTCTTAAGCTCCTATCGGGTGGATCCACTCGAAGAGGAAGGAAAGGAGACCGTCCGGAATCGGCAGAATCAGACGGATAGCAATCAGGAAATAGGAAACAAGTCCGTATGTCAGTATGAAGAAAAGGATGGACTTCAGGATATGCCTTATGGTTCTTGTCGGCTTATGGATCTCCGGGTTCTTTCCGACAAAGAAGAATGCCGCCGGAAGAAGGAAAAGGAAGAAGAGGACAATGGTAATCAAAGCGGAGAAGAGGGTATAGGAAAGGAAATCCAGTTCATAGGAAGAAAGCTCCGGATGCCCTCTTAACGCCCACTGGGAGAGAGGTTTGGCAAAAGAACCGAGCGTTTCCACAAACGCGGGATAGAACCTTCCGACCAAGGCAAAGGATAGGGCAACCAGAAAGGGAACAATAAGGGAAAACAGAAAAGTCCGTATCCGGTTTTCCGGAAGAAGGATAGCGGGGAGAAGGAGGAGCGGAGCGATTAAAAGCAGCATCCAAGAAAGCGTCATGCCTATAGTCTATCCAGCTCCGTAAGGATTCCTTGAAGCTTCTCCGGAAGCGGAGAAGTGAACTCCATTCCGGAAAGGGGAGCAAGAACCCCTGGGATGCCTTTCTTGAAAGCGAAATAAGCGGCATGGAGGAACTGGGATTTCAAGGAGAAACCCTTCTCGAATTCCTTGTTGAGGGCAAAGTCACCGTATTTCTCATCGCCGACGATCGGATGTCCGATAGCCGCGAAGTGGACTCTCAGCTGATGGGTTCTTCCCGTCAGAAGTTCTGCTTCGACCAAGGAGAATCCGGACGGATAGTACTTGGTTCGGGTATAGCTAGTCAAAGCCGGTTTTCCTCCGGCTTCTACTTTCTTCACGAAGACCTTATGGAGGTTGCAGTCTTTCCAGAGAGGCAGATCGATCGTGCCGCTCTTGGCGCATTCTCCACGGACAAGGAGGATATACTTCTTTTCAATCAGGGTTCTTTCCCGGAAAAGGACAAGAAGCTCCTGGAGGGCAGGAAGGGTCTTTCCGAAGACGACGATTCCGGAGGTGTTCCTATCCAGTCTATGGGCAGGAGACGGTACGAAGCCGTTCAAAGCCTTCGGATCGTATTCGCCTTTTTCTTCCAGGTATCCTAGAACCATGTTGTGGAGGGTGTATTTGTCTTCCCTGGCATCGGAATGGACCAGGACTCCCTTCGGCTTCTCGACGATGAGGACATTCTTATCCTCATAGTAGATCTTGAAATCCGCTTTGACCGGACGGGTCAGAGCTTCCTTATGGAACTGCTCTAAAAGCGCAGGCTTCAGGTAAAGGTCGATCGTATCTCCAGGGGCCAGGATATAGTCGATCGTTGCTTTCTTTCCATTTACCTTTACATCCTTCTGCCGGAACATCTTATAGATAAAGGAAAGCGGAGCTTCCTTTAGCATCCTCTTCAGGTATTTGTCGATTCTCTGGTTGGCGTCTTCATCGGTAATCTGGATTGTCATTGTGTTTTCCTCGTATTCCTGTTTATTATACAGGAAAAAAGGAGCCCTCCGTTCCCCTTTTGTCCTGAATCAGCGAAACTTCTTGACACGGGAAGATAATTCGGTAAAATAAGTAGTGCTGATTTCGGGAAGGTATGTCTATCGATAACGATACCTGGAGCGATACTCAAGTGGCTGAAGAGGCGGGCTTGGAAAGCTCGTAGACGGGCAACACCGTGCAAGAGTTCAAATCTCTTTCGCTCCGCCAGTGGCGTTGTATCCGAACCTGTAGCCGATAGATACAGTTTCGGTGTAGTATTCCGGAGGATGGTTCTGCATAAGACCGTCAACCGGGTCGATAGCCGCTCAGAAATGGGCGGCTATTTTTATTTCTTTCCAAAGAGATATGACAGTGCAAATAAAAACCAGGACGGTTTCCTGGCTTTATTAGCTGTGCCGAGAACCGCTGCTAGTGGATTCCGGGTTTGTTTCTTCTCGATTCGTTCACCATAGATGACCAAGAAAAGAAGATGGATTTGCAGGTTCCTAGGTTTAGCTCTTTGTTCGCAGTGCTTTACTATAATATTATCAGAGCAAAGGGAATTTGTGCCTGATGGAACCAAGTTTAGTGATTCAGCAAATTAAGGAAGTCCTGACTTTATTTAAAACAAAAGAAGACTTCCGTCTTCTTGCTGATAAGACGGCCAAAGAGATGGGAAGATACGGGTATGAGTCCGGTTCGGAGAAGAGAGGAGATCTTCTTCTTCTCGGTTTTAGCAAATACCAAAGAAGAGAAACCAAAGACTATGAAGATATCCGGGTTTCTAAACTGGACCCATCCAGCATCTGTTTTCATATGCTGGATGGTCTTGATGTAACCCCCAAGAAAGGATTCCGGCAGACAAGGCATCTGGATTTTGATAAGCTTGGTTTCTTTGTGGTTCTTGGTCTTGTCCTAGGAGCGGCATTCCTGCTTTCCTCTTTGATTGCCGATAGCGTTTTAGGAAACAATGTTCTGCAGAACAACGTCTTCTACCGTTTCTTCTTGTTCCTGGATTCCGGGAATCCTAATACCAACATCTGGCTGGAGCTTGGATTCATGGAACTCTTCCTAGTATTCCTTCCCCCGGTTTCCTTTCTGCATGTATGGTTCCTTTCCTGGATGATTGCTACTATCAAAGATTATCCGAAAGAGAAGACATACCGTAAGAAGCTTAAGGAGTATGAAAAGAATCCTCACGACAAAATCGCAGAAGCCAATACCGTTATCCAAAAAGAAGCGGAAAACCTTTCTTTGCAGAGAGCAATAGACGAAGCCGGAAAAACATACCGACCTAATATCTTTGATTACTACTACCTCGAGGAAGCGCACGACTATTTCCGGAAGAAATATAAAGACGCCTTATCAAAATATAAGGCTTTGTCTTCTTCCCTGGAGATTGCGGATAAGTATAAAGAGGATATCGTTGCCCTTTCTTCCTTTGTCGATTACTTCGAATCCTCAAGGTGCAAAAAGCTTTCCGGTCCGAATGGCTGTATCGATACCTATGAGTCGGAAAAACTCCGGAAACGGATTCTATCCAGGCTGGAAGAGATACAGGAGAACCTGGATTCCGTCAGCAACTACCAATATACGATCGGACGTGTCTTACAGAATATCCATACCAATCTGGATTCCGTTTCGAAGTACATCGATAGCAGCCTCAAGATATGGAATCCTTCTGCCGAATCCAGTTCCTATCCTCTGCTTCCTCAAGAAAACCTTCTTTCCGAAGCCAGGAATAGATCTGAGAGACAGTGCATACGAGTTGGCGAACTTATCGAAGAAGCTTCTTACATTGAGCCGGTTCTGGTCCGAGCATATTGCTAATTATTCCTAAAGGGCTAATAAGGTCTTTGGATTTTGCCATTTGGGGACTTGAAAAGCCGGCACCTCAGCGGTTGCAGGCTTTTCAATCGGCTTCATGAATCCTAAATCCCGAAGCTGTCTTTCAGGCAGGTGGCAAAACTTTCTTCGTCCAGTCCGCCAACGAGAGACTCGATGTTCTCTCCCTGGACCTTGACCGGAATCCTCTTGCCGTTCTGGAAGAAGACCATGTTCGGAATCGAGGCGACCAGGAACTGCTGGGCGAGTTCTCCGAACCTGTCCGTATCCACCTTCAGGAAAGTGATGGACGGGAAGCTTTCCTCAAGCTCCTCCATCTCCTGTCCCATCCTGCGGCAAGGACCGCACCAGGTAGCAAAGAAATCGACGACGACGTTTCCTGTCTTGATCTTCTCTTCAAAGTCGGCACCGTTTTCCAATTTTTCAATCATGTTACGGCCTCCTATGCATTCAGTCTAGTGGAAACAGGGAAGGTTAGCAACAAGGATGCTTAGGGATTCTTCCCCAAGATAGGAACTTAGCACTCCGTAGCGAAGGCTAAGCAGGGAAAGAACGAGAAGATGAAGCGGATAATACAGGTAGAAGAACCAGCGGATAGCTTTATGGCTGTCTTTGTATCCTCTCTCTCCGTTGTAGAAGAGGAGGAAGACAATGGAGATAACGGAATACGTTCCGATCGGAACGTACTCCCCTCTTCCCGGAAGGAAGTAGGTCGAACCGGAAAGCCGGTAGACCAGGTAGAAAGTTATACCGCAGGCCAGGACCCCGACGGATTCGCTGATCTTGATGGCTGTCTTTCCGTACAAGGCTTCATAGTCCTGATCCGGAATCTGGATGTCGTTTGCCTGCTTATGGAGATAATGGAGAGCAATCTCCCGGGAAAGGAACAGGAAGAGGAACAGAACTGCCGAGTAGGCAGACCAGTCTGTTTTGAAGAGGGTTCCGTAGGAGTCGTTGATCCAGATGCAGCTTAAGAACTCATAAAGGAAAGGGATGAGGGCAAAGAAGGAATACCAGTTCTTCTTTTTCAGGAAATAGACCATCACTACTCCAAGGAAGATATCCGTGAAGGCATTGCCGAGAATCGGGTTGTCGGCAACCGGAATCTTGGCTATCGCTCCGGTGATATATCCGACTAGGTCAAGGGACACTGCGGCAATAAGAAGCCTTAACATATACTTCTTCGGATTCTTGGTATGGTAGATAGATTCTACGGAAACGAAGGCAAAAATAGGAAAAGCCATCTTTCCGATTGCACGGAGTGCATAGTATGGTTCTGCCGGGGCCGGACCTTCTCCCCTGGTGAAGAAAAGGAGACCAACATGGTCCAAGGTCATGAAAAAGAGGGCGATGAACTTCAGGGCGAGGGAGGAGAGGCCAAGCGGATGTTTTCTTTCTGTTTGTTTCATAAAAGGAATAAGGGCTGGCTGCTAGAAAAAGCAAAGAGGGAGAGAGCACCGGTCGATGCTAAAGCAGAAGAAGAGAGGAGCAGGACTTGAACCATTGCTAAAAGGTTGTTCAGGACATGGGTAGTCATCGAGGAACTGATATCTCCGCTTAAGACATAGGCCCCTCCCAGGATTAATCCCATGCAGATATAGATCGGAAGGTTCAGCCATTCGTTGAGATAAAGATTCCATGCCTGGGCTGCAGAGGTGATTTCGTATTGCGCCATCAGTTGCTGGGATAGATCGCTATTAATATCTACACTCAAGATCTGATGGATAAAGAGGTAGATCAACCCGTTGAAGTGGATAAGGCCGAAGAGGACAGCGGAGAGAACAAGTCCTAGCCACCGGTACTTCTGCTTATGGCCGACGATATCGAGAAGTCCTCCCCTATAGGTAAGCTCCTCCAGGAAAGGAGCCAAGAAGACGACTGTCAGGAACATGATGACAGGAGAAGACTGGGCATAAGTCACGATTCCGTCCTGATTGGCATTTGCACCATAGATATCGGGGACGGTTGCCGAATACAGGGAAGTGAAAACCAGGTTCACAAGATAAAGGCAGACAAAGCCTCCCAAGCCGAAAAGGTAGGACTTGTAATTCTTGAAGCCTTTTCCGATAGGAATGATATTCCTTTCCCGGTCGAAGACCAGGAGAAGCACGAAGGCAAGAACAATGGTGAGATAGGAGATGAAAAGGGTCAATGCCCCGCCGGTTCCACTGGAAATGGTTCCGTTTTTGACGAAAACATTGATGAAAGTATTGATCAAGGAACCAAAAAGCTGGAAGCCTAAGAAACCCACGACAAAAAGCATCCATTTCTCGGCAATCGGTAGTTTTTCATTCAATTCGGAACGGGGAGGGAAGACTCTCTCTTCCGGCTCCGGCTTCTTTTCTTTCCGGTATTCGTTGTCCGGGCTTTCTTTTGGCGTATATATTTCCATTTCTTTCTATCCTCAGGACTATTTTCTTCCTTAGTAGTTTAAGTAATTTGGTATAATAATTCTATCCGTAAAAGGTTTTTTATTAGATATATATAAAGGAACAAACAACATGGACATTGGAAGTATTGTCACACTGGCATTCAACATATGTCTCATCTTCATTATTGCCTGCTCCGTCCTTGCCATGATTGCCGGCCTTCTCAAAGGTCTTTTCAAGACAACTCTGAAGACTGTCCTGAAGGGAGTCCTCATGGTTGTCTGGATCTTTACGACTCCGGCAATTACCAGGAACATCTGCAATATCGACTTATCGAATCTTCATATTTCGCCAATTGGTGTAAATGGGACAGAAGTTCAGGTGACTACAGTAGTGGAGACTTTGGCGAACCTTCTTACGAGCACCGGCTTCATCTCCCCGATGAACGGTGTCTCCATCTATGCAACTGCCATTGCCATTGTCGAACTGGTTCTTTCCTATATCGTCTTCCTTCTCCTTATGATTCTCACCCAGCTATTGATTTCCCTCCTTACGGCTATTGTATATAACAGTATTTTCCGTTGGTTCCTTCCGATTGAGACTTCCAAGGAAGCCAAACGCCGGAAACGTCTTCAGACGAAAGCTTTCCGGGGCAGCCGGAAAGGAACGGAAATTGTCAAAGGCCTTACGGATGATAAGAACCGTGTCTCCACGGAAAAGAAAAAGAAATACCCGATTCTTCGTCTTGGTGGCGGAGCTTTGGGAGCCGTTCAGGAACTGATCTTCTCGGCAGCCCTTCTGGCGCCGATCTCCGCTCTCGGCAGAACAGCCGTCAAGAACGCCGACAATATCACCAAGACAATGACTTCCCTTGGTACTACCGACACTCTTTCTACCTTCCAGACGTTTGTCAGTGCCTACGATAATTCTGCCTTCTCCAAGCTTTACACAAGCAAACATTTCGATTCTGCCCTAATGAATCAGGTATCGAAGACGAACATGAACGGAACGGAGGTCTCCTTGGATTCCCTGATTTCCTCGACTTTCGACGTCGTCCAACCGGTAATTTCCAATCAGGTTATCGAAAGCCAAGGCGGACAGATAACCCTCAACCTCAGCGTCCTCCTCTCTGCCAATGTTATGGATGCAGTTCTGGCCTCTGTTCTCAATAATTCCACGATAATGGCTTTGATTCCTCCGCTTATCGATATGGGCATATCTATTGCCTCCTCCTCTTCCAATATTCCTCTGGATCAGCTGGATTTCTCCGATATCGACTGGAGCAATGATATTACGGCTGTACGGAGCGTCTACGAAAAGGTATACAAATATATCCTGTCTTCCGTTATTGTGAACAATAACTTCAGTTCTTCGGATTTCAAGATGGCTACTTCTACCTACACAGATGAAGATATCGAAGCCCTTGTTACCGTGATGAACAAGTTCGGCAGCATGGATTTCGTGAAGAAGAATCTCGGAATCATCCTTTCCGGTTTTGGCAGATCCCTTGCTTCCAAGGGATACACGCTTCTTCCGGAAGAGACGTCCCAGTACGATGACATCGACTGGTCCAAGGATTTAGGAAGCATTGTTAAGAACCTTTTGAAGCTTTTGAAAGTCCTGGGACTCGATATCAGTTCTTCGTTAGCGGGAACCGCCACGGATTCTCTTCTTTCGGCGATGAAGGATGATACGAAGCGGGAAGCCATCCAGCAGATCGTAACAGGAGAGGACGGCCTTCTCTCTCTGGGCATCCTGTCCAAGCTGAAGGTCGGAAGCCTTGTGAAGAGCTTGGTTAAGACGAATCCTACTGCTTTCGGCGGTCTTGCCCCTTATCTTTCCGATACCAAGGTCCAGACGGTTCTGGACAATCTCGACAGCGAGACTTCGAATAACCTGAAGGCGGAAGTGAACACGGCTTTCAGTATTCTGGATATTCTTAGGGATCCAACTAGACCTATTGTCTGGACGGACAATATGGACTGGAGCATCATCAAGACTCTGACGGAGCCTATCTGCACGGAAATCCAGGATATCCTGAATGTTTCCCTCAAATCCAGCCTCTTCAAGTCTATCTATCCGGTCCTCATGAAAGCATTCCTCGCCCAGGCTGCTGCCTCTACGGATTCCTCTACGGATTCCCTGCTCTTCGGATTGAATGCCTATAGCTTCAACTATGATGACAGCAATTTTACTTCGGATATGTCGAAACTGATCGTCCTCCTTCCGAAGATGAGAAAGATGTATGACCTTGTCAAGGCAGATTCCACCAAGGAGGAGAAAATCCTTGGCTTGGATCCGGAAGCAATCGGTTCTCTCCTTTCCATCATTGCCAATTCCCAGCTCTTCAATCCTACCGAAGAAAGCGCTGAGACTCTGGCACAGACCAAGAACCTGAACCTGAAGACGGTTATCCAGAACCTCTTTTCCAGGGACACCCTTTCCAAGTATGCCACCATCATTCCGGATGATTCTGTTCTGGAAAGCCTTGTCTGGGGAGACGAGTCGACGGGAGAAATCGGAAACCTGGTTAACCTGCTTAAGAGTCTCCAGAAGAATGCAAAATTCTTCGGAGAAGTAGCTTCCGGAGACGTTTCCCTTACGACTCTGAAGTCCATTTCGGATTCGGATGCCTTGGTCGATATGTTCAAGGATGTTTACGATTCCAGCTTCATTTCCCGCAACGTTCTTTCCAAAGCCGTCGACAAGGTCCACGAATTCCTCGCAAACAGCGGAATCACTCTGGACATCGAAGATTTCCGTACCTTCATCTGCGATACCAAGAACAAGGCAAAGATCAAGGAAGACCTGGATACGTTCAAGACTTTGATTCCATTGATCAACAAGCTGAATTTCGAAGAGATCAAGAATGATATGAAGCACTACCTCAGGGTAGCGGATACGGATGACCTCAATGCCTTTGCTACGGCATTCCTTTCTTCCAACTTCTATACCGATGTGAAACAGAAAGGGACGAGCGGAGATGTCCTTTCCAAGATCGGATATGCCCTCTTCAAGAAGGCCGATATCTTCACAGAGCTCGGGCTTCCGGACTATGGCTCCAATGTCTTTAATCCTGCTTTCTACGGGGAAGACCTTTCCTGGTCCTCTACCACAAAGACCGTGGAACTGACAGGCAAGAAATCCCGTGCGGAAGATGCCGAAAGCGTGACGGTTTCCTGCAAGGTGACAACTGTCGGCGAGATTGCCAATATGATGAAGCTTCTGAAGTTCGGCCAGGAAAATGTCTTCCTAAGCCAGCTTAAGAACAAGGATTTCTCTTCTTTCCATCTCCGTGCCTTCGTACATGATGAAGCAAATGCGGCCATCCTGGAAGATGATTACATCCGTGGCTTATGCGCTACGTATATTCCTTCCTTCTTCGACTTCTTTGCCAAGGAAGGCATTGCCATTCCGGATAGCATCTCCTCTATGTTCAAGTCCATCGACTGGGGAATGATCTACGGGAATTCTACTGTCCTAACGGCAGAGCAGATCAAGTCGGAAGTCGATATCCTTGCCGATATCGCCAAGATGATTTCTTCCAAGGATGAAAGCGGAGAAATGCTTATGACCCGTCTTGCCGCCCACCCGAGCGTTCTTCTCTCTCTCAGCAGCGAAGAGACGAACAAGATTACGACCGTTCTTTCAGAGCTTGGCTCTTCCAAGCTCTTTACTTCCGTAAAGAAGGGTTCCTCTCTTAGCCCTGTCAGCGGATTCTTCTATCAGTTCCTCTCTTCCAAGCAACAGTTCCGTACTGCCATCACGCTTGGCAACGGAGAGGATGCTGCCGATAACTCCACGCTTATGTCCCTTCTTGGAAACATGGATCAGAACAGCCTCTGGGTAGAAGAGTTCCAATCCTACAGCCAGGACCTTCTGGATATCTCCGGAATCGGTCTTACCTCCCAGGCTATCAAGGATATGAATCCTTATGCGGCAGTCTTCATTGCTGACGGACGTCCGGAACTGTTCAAGGGGATCATGAAACGTATCAACGCTTCTCCTCTTCTCCACAGGGCAGCGATTGCTGTCTTCCGCAAGGTGATCGGTCCGAAGTTCGAATCCCTTCTCATGGAAAGCAATGCCGCCACAATCTATCCTATCAACTACTATGTCCATCTCGGAACCACTGATGAAGACATCACGTACTGGGAACATGACCTGGATGACTGCTTCGACATGGTATACGACAAGACCACGGACGAAGAAGCCCATGAAAAATACACCTACGAGGATTATTTCTCGACGAAGGCCAAGTTCGATGATATCAAGTCCCTGCCTACCCGTCTCTTCTACTACATGGGAGACATGTACCTCTTCCGTCAGCAGATCCCGTATATCTTCTCCAGCCTTATGAAGACAACCGATCCTACCGTCATCGAAGGACTCTTCCATGATCCGATCTCCCTTCCTTACGGGGACGAGAAGATTCCTGCCCGTCTAAAGGAAATCTTCTTTGCCAACTACAAGGATCTAGGAAAGACGGCAGAAGGCGGCCTTGAGAAGTCGAAGGCATTCCAAAGCCTGGAGTGCCTGGATAATGTCCTGTTCACTCTGGAAGGCAGAATGACGAACGTGAAGAACGTTACTTCCATGGCGGGACTTACCGCTGCTCTTGGCAGCTCCTCCTTCTTCCACGATCTGATTGCCGCTACTCTCTTCTATACGACTGACCCTGCCACCCAGCTCAAGGTAGTAGCAGAAGATCAGGACGGCAACGTCCTCCGTTCCGACTTCGCCAGCGAGCTTGTCGCCGGACTCCTCCACATGATTGTCACGATTCCGGAGCTGCAGCCTGTCTTCGAGGCTGCCCATACGGCCCACGTCCAGTATCCTGCTTACTTCCCTTATGACTGCCCGTATTCCGGAACAGACTTCTATAGCCTCTCCGCAGATGGAAGCGAGACGACATACGCGCTCCTTACTCCGGAGTTTGGTCAGGAACTGGATGCCTACCTCCAGACTGCTGCTATGTAGTGAACCCCAAATGTTGGACCGAGGAGTAGGCCAGTGATGAACGAAGGGCATGCCCTTCGTTCATCGGCCGCCCCGAAGCCACAGGAGGGGCTTTTTCGATGAAATACACGACGGATCAGA
>JAEWSP010000002.1 GCA_023459795.1 Bacillota bacterium | reverse complement strand
AGGCATAGTAAAAGCCCTCCAGACAAGAGTATTTTACCAAAAACGCCCCGGGTTAGACTCCCGGGGCAATTTTTATGCCAAGAAAAGAGGCCGCTACGAATTCCTAATTCGTAACAGCCCCTTTTTTGATGAGGTTCTATAAAAGAATACATCGAACTTTCGTTATCTGTTTCTATTGAATATTTTGGAGACCTTTTTGCTGAATTTTGTTTTTATTAATCAAAAATTATGAGAAGGATAAACTAAAGTGTTGCCGGATAGCAGTAAACGTCCGATCTTCTCAGCATAATCTCTGACGAGAATATCCTTTCCGTGTTTTCCGATAGGAATCCCTGGAAACTTTCCTTGTCAGATTCATAGTCCGCACACAGAGCATCCAGGTATTTCTGTACGTTGTTCCTGTGTATCCTCAGATGAACAGCGAAGATCCTCTGCACCTGACAGCAGAACCTGTTGACTGGGTTCATGAGGAAGTGGGATTCCTTTGGCTTCGAATTCACGGCTGTGACGGCGCAGCCGTCAAAGGCATGGCCGTAGTTGGAGTCGTCGTGAGTGACATGAGATCCTCTCTCGATCATGCTGCAGAAGTCTCTCTCAGACTCGCAGTTCTTCGGCATCCCGTAACCGCTCACCTTTGCCATGCAGTGCCCAAGGTCATCTACCGCTACGGCAATTCTCAGCTTGTTCCTGGAGACTCCCCTCTTGGCTGAAAGCTCTCCGTGTCTTGCCACTTTGACTTAGGTCTCATCCACATGGACAGTCCAGAAAAGCATCGGAAAGTCCCTGATTCTCCGCATTTTTTCAATTTTTTCTCCATAGCAGGGCAGTCTGGAGAGACACATCGGCCATATGTCCGGCCTGCCTCAGAGTCGATCCGTCTATGAGAAGGGAGAACATGTTCTTTATCTGCATAGGCTTCAGCTTCGAGGAGAAAAGAATGGTCCCGGATCTTCCGGTGAAGGTCCTGTGGCAGCCGTTGAAGATCCATCTCTGCCTTCCGGCTTTCGTTTTCCCGTTCTTCTTGATTTCGACGCATCCGCAGTGAGGGCGAAACGGAAATTGGTCGCATACAAGGTGCGGCTGTCAAAAGACCTTATGCATGAATCCATAGGCAGTATCTTCTTTCCGGACAGTTCAGGAATCCGCCATGAAGGGAATTGTTACATTGTCATCATGGCAGACTCTTGAACAGTCACAATGTAAAGGAAGATAATAATGCTTTGAAGTCAACGAGCAACACTTTGGTTTATCCTTCTCATAATTATTGCTGTTTCTTTTCTATACATACAAATGTGTCATTATCGGACAGCTTATATTTGACTTACTTTACATCAAGGCGTATCATCAATAAAGATAAAAGGAGGATTGTAATTTTAAAAGCTCTATTTTTGACTTCACTGATTTCATTTGTTCCTTTGTATTCTAACGATGATTTCAATTCGATTTCTATTACTCAGGAAGAGGCCGTTTCACCAAAGGCTGATTCAGAAGCATTTAGAGAGGGTACGAATGATCTTGGAGACAACATCGTTGGGTTATGCTTATTAAGCAAAACAGACAATAATAAGGTCATTGACTCGAAAGATGGTTATTTGTATTCTCAAACTTGGTTCTATGCTTCTCCTTTTTCGGACCACTCCAGTGTGGTTTTGCTTAAAATCAGGAATTCATTCACCCCGGGTGTTTCAGCGTATAATTCGGGATTAACGTCGTATAATTCGGGGGCCCACCTGAAGCGGGGTGGTGTTTCAGTTCAATTAGCCCGCTATAAAGACCAAGATAATTATGCTTTTGGTGGAAGAATAGAACCTTTGTTTTCCTATCCAAGCACATCTGAAGTGACTACGACATTATCTTCCTCATTTGGAACAACTCTCTCTGCTGGAGTTAACCAAAATCAAAAGATTAGCATTGGTGATGGTATTTCTTTTGAAATGGGGACTGGTAAATCCGGGAATGCATCAATCTGCTTCTCTACTTCTACCGCTTCTTCTTCTTCGGACCCTGTAATTGATGCACTGAATGGTGTAAATCAGAATGATTTCAGGTGGACATATACTTGCTTGAATTCGGACAATTCCGCATCAAAAACAACATATTCTTTTACATCTTATATTGCGTTTGAGATTGAAAATAGTTCCCGAGTTAATTGTGGCGAATATGGTTTCGAATATACTTATTCTGCGTTCTTTTATAATCAAAGCAAGGTTTGGTTTTGGTATAAAGAAGGTGACAAAAAAGAATTTGGTGTTTTTGTCCGTTGCTTTAGGTAAATTAACATGAAAAAACTTATTATCGGTATTGCGTTATGGATTTTATCGGGACTGGATGTAATAGGTGGCGGTCTTGCTTTGATTGCAGCCAACTTCCCAAATGCAGGTAGCTTATCTTCCCTGTCTCCGGATTTCTACTATATCCTGCTCTTTGTTCTGGCGCTTGTTGCTTTCGTGGCGGGGACGGTCTTTGTCGTTCTTGATATGAAAGAAAAGAAAGAGACTGCTTCTAAGTAATTCCGCTTATTAAAAAAGAGGACTTCTCAGCCCTCTTAGGGGCCAGCAAGACTGGCCCTTTTATTTGGAATCAAGATTCCTTCTATCCTTCTTTTGCTTCTAGAAGGGAATCCGCTTTCCTGTTCCGGTAGAAGAGCAGGGAGTAGTCCAGCAAGGCTAGGATATCCAGGACAAGGCTAAGGACGGAAAAGACGAGGTATCCGCCTTTCATTTCTCCGGATTTTACAGTGAAGATGACCTGGAAGAGGAAAAGGAGGAAGATCAGGAAGAAAAGAGCGGCAAGGAAGATATAAGGCATCGGGGATTTTCCCTTTCTTGCGAGGAGATAGACGGAAAGGAAGAAGAGGGGGATTGTCAGAAGGAAAGGAAATCCGCAGAGTCCTCCAAACGTAAAAGGCAGTACCTGATAGTTGTAGGCGGCAAGAAGATAGAAGAAGAACAGGAAAGTGAGGAAGGAAAGAAGAAAGCCGGAGACACGGAAACCTTTATCGTAGTCCATTTTTGACCTCCTATTTTTTTCAAATACCTATGCTAAATGCAGAATAGCGGATCGCCTAGAGATGGCTGACGAAGAGGAAGGAGAACTGGAGAGCAACAAGAAGATAGCCGAGAAGCTTGTTGCAGAAGAGGACGAATCCGGAAGGCTCATTGTCTTCCCGGCTTTCGGAATAGCTTCTGCGGAAGAAAGAGGAGACAGCATTGCCGAAGACTCCGATCTCCCGGTAGAACAGCAGGAAGAGGATTCCGGCAATCGAGGAGAACTGGAGCAGGATAATGCAATAGACCGGGAAAGGCTTGTAGAGTGCAAAGAGAACGGTTGTAACGATAGATAAGGCTAAGAAGAAAAGACACTGGATGTATAAGGAATGTTCTTGGATATAGTGAATCATTTTGTTCTCCTATTTCAGGCTGCAGGCATAGTTGCCGGAAACGGAGATAAGGGAGAAGAAGATCTGGCTATCAGCCTGAATCCATTCCGAGATGTCATTCGCCGAAAAATTGAAATCCACTGTTCCTTCGTCTAGGAGTGCAGAAGAATTGGATTCTATCTGAGAGAGTGTTTTCTTATACCCGGAAGAAGAAAAGGAGGCATGGTCTTCCTGAAGGCTGTAGGTTGCCGATAAATCCGTAATTTTATAGAAAGAAACGGAAGTGGCGGTAACGGAAAAATCATAGGTTACTTTTTCTGCGTCTCCTCCGCCTTTTCCGGCTTCGGCCGAAAAGGAGAGATAACTCTTGTAGTTCTACATCGTAATCGCGCCGCTGTTCTTGGGTACTTTGTTTTTCATGGTATCGGAAATACCGAAAGCAGCACCGATGGCGAACAGAAGAGTTAAGGCAAATTCATATACACCTTTTTTTCATTCTTCATCCTTTTCCGCTCTTATACACTTCAATATGTACAAGTATACATCTTTCTCTTGGGGGGGGTATAAAACAGTAAATCTTTTGTTTTTTTTGTAGGAGGAAGAAGAAATAAAACCTATCAAAAACAGAAAACCCCGTAAAAAAGACCTTCTCCGGTTAGAGAAGATAGTGAAAGGAGGTGAGCAAGGTGTGGTAGAATCCCTTCCAAGGAGGAGCGCCTATGGATATTCAAGAGGGATTCGTTCCTTTCAGGGAATACAGGACTTACTACAGGATCGTCAATCCGAAGGGGAAGAAGACTCCCTTCCTTCTGCTTCATGGCGGCCCTGGATCCACCCATAATTCGTTTGAGCTCCTGGACCGGCTGGCAGAGCTGGATGACCGGCCCGTAATCAGCTACGACCAGATCGGATGCGGCCTTTCCTTTGTCGAGGGGAAGCATCCGGAACTCTTCCAGGAAGAAGTATGGCTTCAGGAGCTGGAGAATCTCCGCAAGGAGCTTTCCCTCTCTTCTGTCCATATCATGGGACATAGCTGGGGCGGAATGCTTCTTCTTCTCTACATGACAGGGAAGAACCCGAAAGGGGTAAAAAGCATCCAGCTCTCTTCGACTCTTTCTTCCAGCAGTCTCTGGCGGGAAGAAACCCATCGGCTGATCCGGTATCTTTCCAAGGAAGATCAGGAAGCTATCGCTGAAGGGGAGAAGAAGAATGACTATTCCTTAGCCTCCTATAAGACGGCAACCGATCATTACCTGGCCCGGTTTGTTTCGGATGTTCCTTACAAGAAGGATGCTCCGGAATGTCTTCTACGTCCCAAGGTCAGTGGCAAGGAAGCGTATCTGGAAGCCTGGGGTCCAAGCGAATTCACTCCTCTTGGATCCCTGGCTTGTTACGATGTGACAAAGAAGATGAAGAATATTACCGTTCCGACTCTTATTCTGTCCGGAACGGACGACGAGTCGACGCCTCTGCAGAACAAGATCATGCTGGAGGCCCTAACAGGCTGCAAAGACAAGGAATGGTTCCTTATCCCCAATAGCCGTCATATGACTTATTTCGATCAGAACAGTCTTTATATAGACAAGACGATCTCCTTCCTAAATAGAACGGAGAAGTAAAGGAGGATTTTTATTCAGATCAAGCAATCCATGCCGGATGTCTTTTGTGTGGCCGATACTGGAGACGGGATGGTTCTAGCCTTAGGCCAGGGACTGGTTTTCCAGACCAAGGGCGGAAGGATAGAGAATGACGATTTCTTTACTGCCGGCTCTCTAGAGATGTCTTTGGACAAGCGTTATGTCCTAGCAAAAAGCGAAGCCTTAGGAATTGCTCTTTACCGTGTCGAAGACGGGAAGAGGAAAGCCCTCCTTCTGCTTCAGGAGATAGGAAGAGACAATCCGATATCGACTGCCTTCTCTCCGGATTCTAAGTATCTTCTTATGCTTCTTGCCTACCCGCTAGATAACTGCATCTCCCTCTATCCGGAAAAGGAGTACCTAGCCGGATGCCAGATAGAACTCTGGAAGCTGAAACTACCGGATCTTCAGGAAAAGGATCAGATACCGATTCCTCGTTCCTTTGTCCGGATTGTTACTGTTCCGTTTAGAAACGGATACCTTTTCGAGACCTTGGAAGGGGAACTCTACTTCTTCGACGGGAAGAGGTTCACCCCTACTTCCATGTCTCCTCTAGCCCAGATCCGGGATTCCCTGGTCGTAGACGATAAAAGGGAATGTGTCCTAGCCCGGTATAGGGACGGATACAAACTATATGACAGAAGGCTTGTAGAAGTAGACAGGAAAGTCCTTATCGAGGAGCAAGAGGAAGACCTTCCTCAGATATATCCTACTATCTCCTTCCTTCCGGAAGAGGACGGGAAACCGGCCTTTAGGAAAGTACGGTACCGGTTTGAGGAAATAGAGTCTTTTGCTTTCCTGAATCCGGATCTCCTTG
Organism: Bacillota bacterium; assembly: GCA_023459795.1. GTDB lineage: Bacteria > Bacillota_I > Bacilli_A > RFN20 > CAG-288 > Enterosoma. The sequence goes on along the minus strand of JAEWSP010000002.1, from coordinate 9,369 downwards.
TCCTCTGCACAGCGGATGATTACAGCGCCTACACAAGGATCAGAGTGTTCTCGTACCCGGAAATCGAAGAAATCGATTCCCTTACTCTCGGTATTTCTCTTCCAAACGTTTATACTTTAGGAGAACGGTTCCTAGGTTTCTCTACCGAGGATAGGTTCTATATGATGGAGGTAAACCATGACGGAAAAGGAAGCTTACGAAGAACTGGTGTCCAAGACACAGGAAAAGAAGATTGTAAAACCCAAGGCAATAGCAGACGAGAAGGACCTCTTCAAGGCCCTGATCCTTGCCCAGCTCAGCGATTCCACGAAGGAAGACCTGGGAATCCTTGACGGCAAGAAGGATTACAGCGATCTTCTGGACGGATATGAATACAAGAAGATCCTGAAGGAAGGGAACTACAAGAAGTTCCACGACCTTCTGATCGGCAAAGCCGGTAAGGATATCCGTGTCCCTGCTCTCAAGAAGCTAGCCAAGGCTAGCTATGAGACTGCCCGGTATTTGGAGAAGACGGTCGACTTCGACGGCTTCAAGAAGAATCTTGCCGAGAAGACCCAGACGGAAGAAGACACCGTTTCCTTCCTCGACCGTCTGCATGTCTCGGGAATCGGCCTCTACTTCAACAAGGCTGCCCGTTTCTTCCAGGAGAACGCCCTTCTCGACGTTCCGTATGTGGATGATGCCGCTAAGGACTACCTGGTCTCCGCTTTCTCTTTGCCGATGGAGAATCAGGCTTTATATCATAAGCTCCTGCAGATCGCAGAAGCGAATCAGATCTGCTGCTACGAGCTGAATCAGAGAATTGCGGCCCTGCAGAAATGATCGAAATCCGGGATCTGGTAAAGAAGTATCCTATCGACCGGAAGAATTCCTTCACGGCGCTGAAGGGTATTTCCCTAGGGTTCCCGGAAATCCAGTTTGTTTCTATCCTCGGTCCTTCGGGCTGCGGAAAGACGACCCTGCTCAATGTCATCGGAGGATTGGATACTTTCGATAGCGGATATGTCGTTGTTGACGGGCATCCTCTGGAAAGCCTTGCTCCGGAAGATCTCGACTCCTACAGGAACAATGAAGTAGGTTTTGTTCTCCAGAACTATTACCTGCTTCCTAACCTTACCGTCCTCGACAATATCAAGGCCGGTCTTGCTGTGACGGGCTTTTCTGCATCGGAAATCGAAAAACGTTCCGTCGAGGCTTTGCGGGAAGTAGGTCTTTTCGGATATGAGAAGAAGCTTCCGTCCCAGCTGTCCGGCGGTCAGCAGCAAAGGGTAGCCATTGCCCGTTCTATCGTCTCGGATCCAAAGATCATCCTAGCCGATGAACCGACCGGTTCCCTGGATTCTGTTTCCAGCAAAGAGATCATGGCTCTGATCAAGGAAATCTCCAAGACCAGGCTTGTTCTCATGGTTACCCATAACGAGGACCTTGCCAAGAAGTATTCCGACCGTATCATCAGGATGAAGGACGGCAATGTCGTTTCGGATGAGACCTTAAGCAAAGAAAAACCGCAATCCGGAAATAGGCCGGAGAAAGCGTTACGGAAATCCCGCCTATCCCTACGGATGCGGTGGTCTTTGGCGATGAAGTCGCTGTTCAGCAAGAAGTGGAAGCCGGTCCTTACGGCAGTGGCAAATTCCTTTGGCATGATCGGCATTGCTTTCTTCCTAGGCCTGAACAACGGATTCGTCTCCTACTCCAGGGATATATCCGCTAACTCCGCCAGCTCCTTTCCGGTGGTGCTGACAGCCTATAACCAGTCCACTTCCACGGAAGACTGGGAGAAGTACAATGCCTCCGTCTCCTATCCGGACGGGAAGGAAATCTATCCTTCCGTCTCGACGGAGAAATATACGAACTACCAGTACAACAACTTCTCTCCGAAGTTCCTCTCCTACATCGATTCCCTGAAAGGGGAAGGGCTCCTTAGGGAAAGCTATCTGATGTATGAAGATACGTATTCTTTGCACCTTACAACCCAGTTCCCGGCTTCTTTGGACGGAGAGACAGCAAGCCAGGTAAGGCATGTAAACACCAGTGGGACGAACTTCCATGTCCTTTATGACGATACCACCCATTATGATCTGATCGACGGAACCTATCCTTCCTCCGATTCGGATCTGGTCCTGGTCGTTAACCAGTACAATGCGGCTCCTTTCTCGCTTCTTAAGACGCTCGGCTTCTATGCCGATACGGAGGAGGAAACAGATGTCGAAGACTCTACCCTTTCTACGAAGGTAAAGCCGATTTCTACTTCTGACATCCTCGGAAAGACATATAAGGTTTATAACAACGACGAATACTACGAGAAGACCGGAGAGGCCTCCCTTTCGGATGACCTTACGGCTTCTAGGAATATGTCTTTCTTCTCCGCCAAGGGAGAAGACTCCAGCGGAGTCGTAGACCCGGATTTCTATGCTGATGCATCTATCGGGAAGACGCTCCGGATCTGCGGAATCCTTCGAGCCAAGGAGAACTATTCCGTCTCCGCTTTGGACCCTGCCTTATGCTACCAGAAGAACCTGGTCACGAAGCTTCAGGAAGAGAACAAGGGAAGCGTCTATGCCGCTACCTTCAAGAACCGTATCCTGTTCAGGACCAATGAGGATACTACGGGGAAGACTTCCGCGGATATCCTCCAAGGATTTGTGGACAAGCTATCCAAGATCGAAGAGGATTATCAGAACAACGGAGAGAACGGCGTTCCTCTGGACAGCCTGAACTTTCTTCTGAACGACTACTTCCGTTATGTCGTCTCTTACAGTTCGGGTTCCTATTCCTACTACGGGGGATTCGGCAGATTCCTTTACGATGCCAAGACGAACGGTGTCTCCCTCATATCGGATGAACTGCTCGGGAAGGATCTTTCTAAGGGAACCCTTCTTTCCGACTGGCTCGATAGGATCAAGGAAGAGTATCAGACTGCAGGAGAATCCGATAAGGCTTATAACGATCTCATCTCCTTAGTCAGCTACCTGAATGCCTATTCCGTCGTCAAACGGATCGTCCTCTATCCGACAAGCCTGGAGTCCAGGACCAGCCTTCTCAAGGCAATCGACTCCTTCAACGAGATAGCAGCCGGTTCCTCCGACCATGCATCCGACGCTACGGAAGTCGTATCCTATTCGGCCGCCAATATCGACTGGCGGATCAAGGATGTCCAGGGGGTTATGGATATCACGAAGCAGATCCTTCTGATCTTCGTCATCATCTCCCTTATCGTATCGATCGGTATGATCGGACTACTTACTAGCAACAACGTCCTGGAACGGAAGAGGGAGATCGGCCTCCTCAGGTCCCTGGGCGCAAGGAAATACGATATCGCTGCCCTGTTTGTCTCGGAGACTTTGGTTCTAGGCCTTTCTTCCGGCATCTTTGCTTCCCTTCTGACCTTTGGCTTATCGTTCCCTCTGAACAAGCTGATTGCCTCTGCCTACCCGGAATACGGAATCACTTCCATCTGCTCCTTCACCTGGTACCATGCTTTGATTGTGGTAGGAATCGCTTTGCTGATCGGATTTGTTTCTTCCCTGATTCCGGCAATCCAGGCTGCAAACGAGAGCCCGGCAAAGTGTTTGAAGGATGAATAAGGGCAAAAAACCAAAAAAGAGGTTTTCTTATAGACCGGAAGTATCTATAATAGAACGGAACTTAAAGACGTAGTTTTTTAAGTTGCTGCAAAGAAACAGAGGTAACAACTATGGGAAGAGCACACGAAGTAAGAGCAAAAAAGATTGCTCAGACGAATGCCGCGAAGAGCTCGCTTTACAACAGAGCCAGCAAGGAAATTTACCTTGCCGCTAAGTCTGGTGTGCCTGATCCTAGCGATAACCTCGCGCTGAGATCTGCCATCGAAAAGTGGAAGGCGCAGCATGTCACCAGAGACGTCATCGACCGTGCTATTGCCAAGGCAAAGAGCAAGGATGCTTCCGCTTATGTCCAGGGCCGCTATGAAGGCTTCGGACCTGCCGGAGTCGCCATCATGGTCGATACCCTTACCGACAACGAGAAGAGAGCTTATTCTTCTATCCGTGCCGCTTTCTCCCACCACGGAGGAAACCTCGGCAACAGCGGATGCGCTGCCTTCAATTTCGTTTACATGGGAGTCATCTCCTTCGATACCGACAAGTCGGCCGAAGAAGTCTCCGATGATCTAATCCTCAACGATGTCGATGTCCAGAACGCTTCCAAGGACGAGAACAACGTCGAAATCCAGGTTTCCCCGTCTTCCTTCGAAGCCGCCAAGGCCGAGATCCAGAAGACCTTCGGAGTCCAGGAGTTCACGGAAGCCGAAGTCACTTATCTGCCGTCCCAGATGGTGGAGGTCGACAAGCAGGAAGACAAGGACAAGATCCAGAACCTGCTCGACTCCCTCGATGAGATCGAGGATGTCCAGGCCGTCTATTCCACTGCCGATCTATAAATCCTAGAGTACCTGAAAAACGCCTGCTCCTACAGGCGCTTTTCTTTTCCCGGTTTTTCCTTCCGTATGCTAGAATCATAGAAATGAAAAAGAAAAATCTGCTGGAACGTTTCAAGTCCTTTCCAAAAGGAGACTGGGTTCTCCTTGTTTCCGCCTTCCTGCTCGATATCTGTGCCTTCGTCTTTTCGATCGGCTTCTCCGTCAAGATAGGAGAGGGGAAGACGCTGTTCGGGGATACGAAGCAGTATGCTTCCGATATCATCGAGACCAAAGGCCCGACTACCGGGGATATCGAGATGCTGGTCCTCTTCTGGATCGTAGCTGTCCTTCTTCTTGCCTACATCGTATATGCTCTCTTCTTCCAGAAGCAGAAGGAAGGGCCGATCGTCCATAAGGATATCATGAACGGCAGGACGATCATCATCGAAGAGGAGGAAAAGAAGGATGACAGCAAAGGATCTGACAAATAACCTGAACGAACTCGGGCATTCCGATCTGGTCCGTTTCCTGTTTGACTGCAAGAAGAATACGCTCTCTCTTCTGGTCGTCGGAGACAGCGAGGAAGAGGAGAAGACCATAAAGCCTAAAGTCGATCCGGAATACGGAGACGAACAGGAAGAGTACCGGAATCCGGAAGAAGAGGATACGGACTGCGACTCCGGAATGAACGGACATCTTTTCCGTCTCGACTTCCAGGGCGTCTCCTCCTTTAAGCAGGAGGGGGAAGAGTGCGACTCCTATACGATCCGGGAAGTCCGGTCCGAGGAAAAGAAGCTATCCCTTTTGTACGAAGGATCGAATCTTACCGGAGACAACCACAATCTTTCTCTCTCCTTCTCCTATGAAAGTTATTCCGTCGTCGACCGCGGAAAGATCGAAGGCCCGGACGCTTAGTCTATCCTTCCGGAACAGAAACCAAAAAGCACAGGGCCCGCGCCCTGTGCTATTTTCTTCTGCTTCTTCTACTTCTTCTACTTCTTCTCGTCCTTGTGGTGGGTAGCAGTGACGTCCTTCCTAATCCCCATCAGGGCGTTATAGACTTCTTCCTTGCTTGCTTCCGGATGTTCCTTGATGTACTTGTCGAACTCCGGGATGATCTCTCCCATATAAGGCTCTTCCCCCTCTTCTTCATAGTTCTTGCTGCTCTCTTCTTCTTCCGAGGAGGCATGGACCGTGTTTCCGGCATTCATATACTCCGGGTATTCCGGATCCAGGACGATGTGTTCGTTTGCCGGGTCGAAGTAGCGGAAGAGGACACGGAAGTGGATAGCAACCTCCTTGAGGGAGGAAGTCAGGATATCGACTGCTTCCTTCTCCTTGTCCTTCTTCGAAAGCGGAGCTTCGATCGTAATGTTGAGACGGAAGGAGGTCTGCTCCATCCCGTCATGGATGATGAATCCCTGCGGGGCATAGAACTCGATCTCGTTCTCCTTCACTCCGTATAGATCCATAAGCGGCTTCACCAGCTTCTTCGTCTTGCTGATAGCATCATAGATATCCATCCCTAACAGAGTGACTGTAATCATGTTTGACCTCTCTTTATATGCTTTCGCTTCCCGGATCGACATTGATCAGGATTTCCGTATCCTTATTGGCTAGCCTTATTGCCTTGATCCCGTCCAGGACCGGGGACATTTCGTCCCAGGACTTATATTTTAACAGGAGTTGGCGGTAATATCTTCCCCCGATGTGGGGAATGTAGGGAGCGGATGGTCCGTACAGGTTGATTCTCTTCCCTGTCGTCTCTTCCAGAAGGTATTCCTTCAGGGCATCTCCTACTTCCTCGGCCCGGCTTTCATCATAGGCTTTTACCTGGATGCTTACGAGATAGGTGTAGGGAGGATACTGGTACTTCCTTCTCTCCTCCATCTCGAAGGCATAGAAGGCAGCATAATCCTGCTTTGCCGCAAGCTGTATGGTCTTATTCTCGGGAGCATAGGTCTGGAGAAGGATCCTGCCCGGCTTTATTGCACGTCCTGCCCTTCCGCAGAACTGGGCAATCAGATCGAAGGTGTCTTCGTTGGCTTTGTAGGAGGGAATCCGTAATCCGAAGTCACTGTCCAGCATCGCTGCCAAGGTGACGTTCTTGAAGTCATGGCCTTTGGCGATGATCTGGGTACCGACAAGGATGTCGGCATCCCCTTCCGAGAAGGTCTCCAGTACCTGGTGCCGGACTTCGCTGTTGGAGACATCGCTGTCGAGCCGGTAGATCTTCGCTTCCGGGAAGAGGAGACGGAGTTCGTCATAGGCACGCTCCGTTCCGTATCCCAGGGACAGGAAGTCCTTTCCGCCGCAGGACGGACAGACATAATCCAAAGTGCTTACTTTGTATCCGCAGTGATGGCACCTCAGGGTGTCATCCCGCTTGTGGTAGCTTAAGGGGATGTTGCAGTTGGGGCAGACTACCGACTTATGGCAGTTCCGGCAGACATAGATCGGAGAGTAGCCTCTCCTATTCAGCAGGATCATCGTCTGTTCGTGGCTCTGCAGGTTCTTCTTGATTTCTTCTATCAGCGGTAGGGAGTAGAAAGAGGAGAGAGACGGGTTCAGGTTTTCGGATCTGCCCATATCGACGATCCTGTATTCCTTTGTCTGGTTCGGACTGTATTTTTGGTTCAGGAACAGCGGAGTATAGATTTTGTGCTCCGCTTTGGCCTTGTCCAGAAGCCGGGGAGTCGCACTTCCAAGAAGAAGCTTAAGGCCTTCTCTCTTGGCCCGCATCTCGCTCACCTTGATAGCATCGTAGAAAGGAACGCTGTCCTGCTTATAGGAAGAGGAATGCTCTTCGTCGATGACGATAAGCCCGAGATCCTTTACGGGAGCAAAGACGGCACTTCTTGTTCCTAGGACTACCTTTGCTTCTCCCGAGACGATCCGTTTGTACTCATCGTACTTACGGGCATCGGAAAGAGAAGAGTTCAGGACGGATACGGCATCTCCGAAGTAGCTTTCGAAGAGATCAGCCATGTGGTCCGTTAAAGCAATCTCCGGGACAAGAACCAAGACGCCTTTTCCGTTTTTTAGGTAATTTTCCGCAAGTCTTATGTATACAGCGGTCTTTCCGCTTCCTGTTACACCTTCCAAAAGGAAGACGGGTCCTTTATCCGTAAGGACATGGTTATAGACTTCTTCCTGATCCTTTGTAAGGTCGTACATCGGAAGCTTCTTGGCTACTAGTTCCGGAATCCTGGAAACAGGGACATCCTTTTCTGTTAGGATTCCTTTGGCTAGCATTCTTTCTACAGTTACTTTAGCTCCGGCTTTGGATTTCCTCAGTCCGTCTTCTCCGATCGAGGAATAGATTTCCTTCTCCTTCTTCGTAGAAGGCAGTTCTTTTCCTTGGAAGAGGAAAAGAACAGTCTTTGCCTGGGGCTTGGAAAGAGCGGAGTCCTTCGGCTTCAAAGACGGAGGAAGGAAAGAAGAAAGGACCCGGATTAGATCGGATTTGTAGTATCCGGCCATCTCCTTGGCTAAGTCCAGAAGAGGCGGAGTCAGAAGCGGTCCCTGGTCGATCCTTGCCAAGATCTTGGAAAGACGGATTCCGTTCTTCTTCTCATAGGAATCCAGTTCTTCTTCAATTACTTCCGGCTTTTCCACGATAAAACCGGTTGTCTTCTTCGAAGGGCCGAAGGAGACAAGGACTCTTTCTCCTTCTTGTATCTCTTTGTCGAGGGTGTAGTAGGAGAACGGACGGTCGAGGGAGACCACTGCTCTTCCGATCAGTACCTTTACCAGGATGAACATGCAATTAGTTTAGTTTCTTTCTATTCCTTAGGCAAGGAAGAGAGGAAGAAGCAAAAGAAGAAGCCAGGTTCTTCCTTGCTCCTTCCTTCGATAGATCGAAGGAGGAAGGAGCTTCTCCTTCCTTCAAGGCAGAAACGAAGCCTTCCGTATAATTTCCGGTCAGTTCCTTCTTTGTCTTCGGATCATAGGACCCGCAGACGAAGAGAACCTTCTTCTTGAGCCCTACTGCTTTCCGGTAGACTTCATAGGCGGCTTTTCCGTTCAGAGTTGTGGCATCGATTCTTCCTTCTCCGGTGATGATGAGGTCTGCTTTCTTCATCTTCTCTATTACCTTCTTCTCCTGAAGCAGTGCAGAGGCTCCGGAAACAATCTTCCCTCCGAGAAGCAGAAGAGCAAAGCCGGCTCCGCCGGCTGCTCCTGCTCCCGGAAGGAGGGAGCAGGAAGAAGCAAATCCTTTTTCCAGTATCCGGCTGTAGTTCTGAAGTCCTTCTTCCATCCTGGGAAACTCTTCTTCTTTTCCGCCCTTCTGGCGGGCAAAGGAAGCAATCGCTCCTTTATCTCCTAATAACGGGTTCTTGACATCGCTGAGGATGGTGATTTCCGGTCTTTCTTCTTCTTCTTCTTGGTAGCCTTGCGGGAAAGAAAAAGAAGTAATCTTTTCCAGGTTTCTTCCAACGGGATGAAGGATTCCTTCCTTGGAGAAGAAAGTAAAACCTAGGGCTTCTAGAAGTCCGGCTCCTCCGTCGCTTGTTGCAGTACCGCCAAGGCCGATCCTAAGCTTCTTGATTCCTAAGTCCTTGCAGGCCTTAACCATCTCTCCAAGGGGATAGGAAGAGAAGGCAAACGGATCTCTGTTAGGATCTTCCTTCTCGGAAACAAATCCGATGGCTTGGCTGGATTCCAGAATAGCTTCCTCTCCGATTCTTAGGAAGGATGCTTTTCTTTTTCCTTCTCTCCGGATACCGGAGAGAAGGATTTCCTCATCCTTGGCTTCGGGATAGAGAAGACGGTACGAATCCAGTGTTCCTTCTCCTCCGTCGCTCATCGGAAAGAAGTCCCAATCCTCTTCGGGAAGAACGGATTGCAAAGTCTCATAGACCTCTTCCGGGGACAAAGTCCCCTTGAAGGGGTCGGTCAGTACAAGGATTCTCATAATCTATATTATAGAGGAAAACGAGCTGTAAAAAACTCCGCTTTTCCTCTTC
>JAEWSP010000001.1 GCA_023459795.1 Bacillota bacterium | reverse complement strand
CCTGGAGGACACACCCGATCCCATCCCGAACTCGGAAGTTAAGCTCCTAGGCGGCGAAAATACCCTAACGGGGAAGATAGCTCGTTGCCGCTTTTTTTTGTGGTTCCTTTTCCCGAGATGGGAAAGTCCCTCTATTTGATTTTTACTCTCTTTTTTGGTAAAATTGACTTTATAGATATATGGAAAATAAAAAGAAAAATAGCCTTGGGAGAATTGATACCTCGCTTCAAGCCATTACAGATTTAGCTGGGCTTACAGCCTCTTCTGTTTATGGTGTTGTTGGGCTTATTAGTAAAAAGAAATTTTCTAATCACCTTAATGAGTTTTTAAAACGAGAAAACTTTTCTGATGGTGTTTCCGTTAGAAGAGTTAAAGGTGACTTTCAGGTTTCTCTATATCTTGTTGCTTCTAAGGATGTAAAGATTGCTGAAGTTGTTTATGAAGTGCAAAAACAAGTTGGGTATGTTTTGAAGAAAAATTTTTCCTTTCCTTTTTCCTGCGTTAATGTCTTTATCCAGGCTATTAGGTAAAGACAATAGAAAGGTCTTTTCTTATGAAAGAAATTGATGGTGTCCTTTTAAAGAGAATGATTATTTCTGGATCTAACAACCTTTTTAATTCTTATCCAGAAATCGATGCTCTTAATGTTTTCCCGGTTCCTGATGGTGATACGGGCACTAATATGAACCTCACAATGTCTAGTGGGGCAAAAGAAGTTTTTAACAAATCCGATTCCTCTATTTCTCAAGTTGCTAAGGATTTTGCTCGTGGACTTTTGATGGGTGCCCGTGGAAACTCTGGTGTTATTCTTTCTCAAATTTTCCGTGGCTTTGCCGAAGGGCTTAAGGGCAAGGATTCTGTTGATGCTATTGAACTTGCTAATGCTTTTGTTAATGGCAAAGAAGTGGCCTACAAGGCCGTCATGAGACCGGTTGAAGGAACAATTCTTACAGTTATTCGTGAGTCTTCTTCTGCTCTTTATGATCAAGTTAAAAAGGATATGTCTATTGATGAATGCATGGACATTCTTTTTGCTGAGGCTGAAAAATCATTACAACACACTCCTGAGCTTCTTCCGGTTTTAAAAGAAGTTGGCGTTGTCGATTCAGGAGGTGCTGGTCTTTGTAAGGTTATTGAAGGCTTTTCTAAAGCTCTTCATAATCATATTGTTGAGAAGAATATGGCCACGGTTACGGAAAGCTCAACGCCATATTCTACTGGAAAGCCAACGGTTGCACCTTCCGATTCTGGTCGTGTACAGGCCAAGTTTGAGCATCAGGAATTTGGGTATTGTACTCAATTTCTTCTTGAACTCCCTACTGATGAAAAAACCAGCAAGGACAAGAAAGAGTTTAATGAAAAGAGATTTAAGTCTGTTTTAGAAGCCCATGGAAATTCCATTGTTATTGCAATTACCGACAACCTCGTCAAGGTCCATGTTCACACCCTCAAACCTGGCACAATTTTGACTTATGCACAGCAATTTGGTGAGTTCCAAATGCTTAAGATTGATAACATGTCTGTCCAGCACGAAGACATCATGATGGAAGATGTTAAGGAAAATGGCGGAGCGTCTCCGGCTGGAAGCAAGATTTCTGCACCTCTTGCGGCTGGTGCTACCCTTAGTGAAGAAGACACCAAGAAGAAGGTTTCTGAACAGCCTTCTGCTGCCAAAGCTGCAGAACTCAAGGAGAATGCTTTGATTGCCGTTGCTGTTGGAGATGGGATTGAGAAACTTTTCAAAGACCTTAATGTTGACTACATTGTTTCTGGCGGACAAACCATGAATCCTTCTACAAAGGATTTTGTTAATGCCATTCAATCTTTGAATTCTAAAAATGTTTTTATCTTTCCTAATAACGGAAACATTTATATGGCAGCAAAACAGGCTGCTGAATTAACTGAAAACTGCCATGTCGAAGTTATCCCCACTAAGACTATTCCGGAAGGACTTGTTGCTTGCATGGTCTTTAATCCGACTGCTTCAGTCGAAGAGAACTGCGATTCGATGAAAGAAAATATTTCTAGCATCAAGAGTGGCGAAGTCACTTATGCAATCAAAGACACCACAATCGATGGAGTTACCGTTGAAAAAGGAAAGTTCATGGGAATCACGCAGAAGAAGATTGTTTGCTGCCTTCCTGACAAAATCAAGACCTTGAAAAAGATGATTTCTTCCATGGTGAATGAGGAATCCCAGATTGTCACGGTCATTTGTGGCAAGGATGTGACCAAGAAGGAAAAAGAAAAGATTGTTGAAGAATTAGGTGATGCATATGGCGAGACTCTTGATGTTCAGGTGGAAGATGGCGGTCAGCCGGTTTATTCCTTCTTTGTTTCCGTTGAATAGCCCAAATCATCTCACAAAGTAAAGCTCCTCGAAATTTCGAGGAGCTTTTTCCGTAAAAAGCACGGACTTCGGATAGAGATGTAGTAGGAGCTAGTAACAAATGTATCTTGGTATGAAAGTTCGTATGTATCCGAATAAGCTTCAGGCGGGTGTGATTTCGCAAATCCTATCTTCTTCTCGGAAGTATTACAATCAGGTTCTTGATTCCTATTCAAAAAAGGGAGAAAGAACCAAAAACCAGGAACTGCTTAGTCAAGAAGCGGATTTCCCGGATGTCTCTATTCCCCGATTTTTGGAGTCTTCGGCAAGGCAGGCCGCACGAGACAAGAATCAAAGACATAAGGGAGAAAACGATAGCTTCCAGTCGTTCTCTTTTCTTTGCCGGAATCATTCCCTTGTCTTATCTAGAAACCCGGAGCGAGCTTCGATCCCATTTCTCGGAGAAGTCCCGGTGAGGGGGCTCAGGTCCTTGCCCGGATCTCTTTGTTCTGCAACAATTCGGAAAGAACAAAATGATCGCTTCTTTCTATCCATGAGAATTGCTTCCCTTAATGACAAAAAACTGGTCCCTAACCGAAAAGCGGTAGGTATTGATCTAGGAATTACGGATTTTGCTGTTCTTTCAAACGGGGAAAGAATTCCAAACATGCGATTTTATGAACAAGAGGAAGAAGCAATTGCTTCTCTTCAAAAAGAATTAAAAAGGCACCACTATGGAAGTAGGAGATATCTGAAAATTCGGAATCGGTTAGCTCGAAAAGAGGAACGGATAGCTGCTAGGAGACTTGATTTTCTGCATAAGGCTACTTCTGCAATCGTGGAGGAGTATCAATATATTTTTGCAGAGAGCCTACCTGTCCAAGAAATGGAAAAAGAACGGAAATATGCCAAATCGATCTCCCATGCTGGCTGGGCGGAGTTTTACCGGCAACTAGAGTATAAAAGCAAAATGAAAGGCCGTATCTTTCATCAAATTCCAAGGCATTTCCCAAGTTCTCAGATTTGTCATTCTTGCGGTGCTTTGAATCCGGAGAGCAAAGATACGAGGAATCGCGAGATTCACTGCCATGGCTGCAATAACACGTATGACAGGGATCTCAATGCGGCACTGAACATCCGGGATGAAGGTCTCAAGGAAATAGGCGTGCCGTTAATTTGATTTGCTTTGGGGTGACAGCCACCCTAAATGCTCCTATTGGAGAACCCGCAAGGGAGCTGAAGCCCAACAGATAGGACATTGGGCCAGAGCCACCCAATCAGCCCGGTAAAACGGGGAATCGCTCGTGTGCGCTGTCTACAGTGGAAGAGATCATTCCAGAAATGGTGCGGTCTCTTTCCTTTTCGTCTTTTCCCTAATCCGCTATAATAGGGGTGTGAATCAGGAACAACTTTATCAGGCTATGGATGCGACAACACCGGAAGACCTTCTCCGGCATTTTCCGTCGCGCTACGAATCTCTTGTTCCTTCTGCTATTGAGTTCCCGTTGGTTGATGGAAGACGGTATGTTGTTAAAGGCGTTGCCGAACAGATCAAAAGTGTAGAAAAATACCATTGCTCCATAATCCGTTTTCAGATCCCGGTCGTAAGGAACAAACTTTCCTGCATGGTTTTCAACCAGCCTTTCTATATCAGCAAACTAAGAAGCAATGCGACAAAGCTCTTTGTTCTGTACTATTCCGAGGCGCGTCATTATTGCGTTGTTTCAGCAATCTATGATTTAGATTCTCCCTATGTCATCAGTGGCATAAAGCCTTGTTATTCTTTGCCTAAAGCAGTTTCTCCGTCTTTCTTCTCTAGCGAAATCAGAAAAATTTTGGCCTATCCCATGGGGGCGGATCTTTACCATAGTACAGTACCTAACCGGTATCGCGAGAAATACAAACTGATAGATGAGTATTCAGCATTCCGCAACGTTCATATGCCAAGAAGTGAGGAAGACCTTCATGCGGGTTTGCGTGTCTTTAAATACGAAGATGCACTGTCTTATTGCATAAACTCCCTGAAAATAAAGCAGAATGCCGCAAAGAGGAAGAGAACAAAGAAGACGGCCATTTCACATGAAATGGTAAATCAATTTGTCCGCGAACTTCCGTTTAAGCTTACAGGCGATCAGTTAACATGTATCCGCGATATTGTTTTGGATATGGAATCCGATACAATCATGTTTCGTCTTCTTCAAGGGGATGTTGGTACTGGGAAAACCATTGTCTCCTTTGCAACTTTATATGCGAATTATCTCCGGGGTCTTCAGGGTGTTCTTATCGCTCCTACTTTCGAACTTGCAGCACAGCATTATCAAAAAGCACTGAAGATTTTCGAACGCTATTCTATTAAAGTCCGCTTTCTATCGGGAACACAGTCTGCATCTGATAAACAGGTTCTTCTTCAGGACCTGAAAGAAAAACGGATTGATATCTTGATTGGGACACATGCTGCCTTATCCGATAAGGTCTCCTTCTCGGCATTAGGTCTTGCTATTATTGATGAACAACAACTCTTCGGAGTCCGGCAAAGAGAAGAACTGATCGAGAAAGGGCCCTCCGTTGATTTTCTGATGATGTCGGCAACTCCTATTCCAAGGACTCTATCTCAGATTATTCATTCCGATGTTTCCGTTTCGACACTGCTTGCCTTTCCGAATGGCCAGAGAAATGTGAAAACAGGCGTTGTCCGTTCCACCGATCCGATTATTGATCAAGCCGTAAAGAAAGCAATTGCCGCTCATAGGCAAGTGTTTGTTGTTGCTCCTAAGATTGAAGAAGGAACAAAGAAGACTTCTTCTTCCTCTGCTGTTGCCGTATTCCGGGATTTCTCTAAACGATACGGAGAGGACCAGGTTCAGCTTCTTCATGGAAGAATAAAGAAAGAAGAGCAGGAAAAAATATATCGCTCCTTCCTCGAAAATGAGAAACCAATCCTTGTTGCAACAACTGTTGTAGAGGTCGGAATTGATGTTTCCTCGGCTGGCTTGCTGATAGTTTATGATGCCAACTGCTTCGGTCTCTCCTCTCTTCATCAGTTACGGGGAAGAATTGGCCGTAGCGGTGATTTTGCCTTGGCTTTGTTTGTCTATGATGGGTCGGATAAGGAAAGCCAGGAGAAACTGAATTTCTTAGCCAACAATACGGATGGACTGAAGATCTCCGAGTTTGACCTTGGGCATCGTGGTGCCGGGATATATAGTGGAGAAAAGCAATCCGGAAAAGGGACGACAATGGTTGCAAATTTTGTTAACGACCTTCAGATCTATCAGGTGGCAAGGGAAAACGCGGAAGAGATTCTTAAAGACCCCCAGGAACCCGAGAATGCTGCCTATTTAAAGACCATAGCAGATCCCTCGGGGTTCTTCATTGCCTAACTAGTTTAGAAGGCCTGTTTTTGGTAAAATTAAGTATTACTTTCTTGAGGAGGAAAATTTATGAAACGCATAGCTATTGATATGATGGGTTCGGACAAAGGACCTGAAGAATTATCCCAAGGCGTTCTCCGCTTTCTTCGGGATCATTCTGATGTCACTTTCCTTCTTTTCGGTAATCAGGAAAAACTTGTCCCCCTCTTCAAAGACGCCGGGGATTCCCGGGTAATCATTAAGGACACCAACGATATCGTCCCGATGGAAGTCAAACCTTTGGATTTCCTCCGCAAGAAGGATTCTTCTTTATACCAGGCGATTCTGGCTGTCAAGGAAGGAGAGGCCGATGCCGTCGTCTCTGCTGGTTCTACTCCCGGCCTTGTTACCGGAGCAACCGCACTCCTTAAGAACATTGACGGAGTCCGCCGTGCTGGCTTCTGCACTCCGATGCCAACACTGGATATTCATCGCCCGGCTGTCGTCATGGATGTTGGTGCGAATAATGTAAATACTGCAGAAGAGCTTGTCGGATTTGCCAAGATGGCAAAAATCTTTGCCCGGGATATTATTCATTATGAACAACCTTCCGTTTACCTTCTTACCAACGGAACGGAAGAAGGAAAAGGAAGAGACGAAATTGTTTCTGCCTACCATATGCTGAAGGATTCCGGTTTTCCTGGTTTCCAGGGGAATGCGGAGGCTAGGAACGTCCTGGATGGTAAGCACGACGTAGTCGTTACGTCCGGCTTTGATGGCAATATCTTCCTGAAGTCTACGGAAGGAACGGCTTTGATGGTTAGCTCCTATCTGAAGAAGGCATTCAAGAAAAACCTTCTTACCAAGATTGGATACCTGTTCGAAAGAAAAGAGATCGCCGCTATGAAGGAAGCAATCGATTACAAGAAATTTGGCGGAGCAATCCTTCTTGGCATCAATGGTGTTGTTGTTAAGGCCCATGGCTCCTCTAATGCTTATGCTTTCTACCATGCCCTTCGTGTTGCAAAGGAAATGGTGGATGCCAATATCGTAGACTCCATCCATAAGGAGATTGCCTAATGGAAGCTCTTGAGAAAAAACTCAAGGAACTAGGAATCAAGCCGAATACACTTTCCCTCTACGAGAGTGCCTTTACCCATGCTTCTTATACCAACGAACACCCCGAATGCCAGAGCTATGACCGTCTGGAGTTCCTAGGGGATTCTTTGCTGGATATGATTATTGCCGATTTTCTGTTCCATACCTATCCGAAGGCGGATTCCGGGCTCTTAAGCAAAATGCGTTCCCGTCTTGTGGAAGGAACAACCCTCACGGAGCTTACGGAAAAAACGTTCCGCTTTGCTCCTCTTATCCGCTATTCCGTCGGCGAGGCGCCAAACGAGAGAAACCATCATAAGATCCACGAAGATGTCTTCGAATCTTTCATTGCTGCCGTTTACCTTGATCAGGGATATGTCTTTGTCCGTTCTCTTCTGCAGAAAGTCTTCCAGCCCTTGATTGAACAGGCTCCGGAACTGATCCAGCAGAATGATATGGATCCGAAGACTCAGCTACAAACGCTTCTTTCCGGGGCATCCCCGGTTTATGTCATTGTCGATCGGAAGAACCTGAATACGGAGGACGTAGAGTTTACTGTCGAGGCACGGCTTGGGAATACGGTCCTTGGAATAGGAAGAGGACATAACCATAATAAAGCAGAGCGGGCTGCCGCATTTGATGCCTTGAGCAAGAAAGTAGGTGAGGACCATGGGTCTAATTAATTTCTTAAAGGAAAAGTTCGGCCATCATAAGAAGGAAGAAACCGAAGGCGAGAAGAAGGCAACTCCGGAAGAAAAAAAGGTTGCCCCTGCTCCCACCCAGGAAGAAATCCAGGCGAAGTATATCTCGGGATTGGATAAATCCCGGGTCGGCTTTACGGACCGGCTGAAAAAGCTTGCCAAGACAAACAAAGTTGTCAATCAGGAATATTTCGACGGACTAGAGAAAATCCTGATTGAAGCCGATGTCGGTGTTACTCTGTCTTTGCAGCTGATCAAGGAAACCGCCGAGAAAGCCTCTGCGGAAAAGATCTCCGACCCGTCTGCTCTCAACGATCTTTTGATTGATAATATGTTCGTCGGATATGCCAACAAGGGCGGAACGTTCTCGACCGAAATCCACCTTGCCGAGAATGGTCCGACCGTCATTCTTATGACCGGAGTGAATGGCACCGGAAAGACGACGACAGTTGCCAAGCTTGCAAGGAAGTTCAAGATCCAGGGCAAGAAAGTCCTTCTTGTTGCTGCCGATACCTTCCGGGCCGGAGCCGTGGAACAGCTGGAATACTGGGCTAAGGTTGTCGGGGTGGATATCGTGAGCAAGGAGAATGCCGATCCGGCCTCTCTCTGCTACGACGGTCTTACGAAAGCCAAGAATGAAGCCTATGACTTGGTTCTTGTCGATACGGCCGGGAGACTTCAGAACAAAAAAGGCCTCATGGATGAACTTTCCAAGATTGTCCGTGTCATGAAGAAGGTGATTCCGGAAGCTCCCCAGGAATGTCTTCTGGTTCTGGACGCCAATACCGGCCAGAACGGGATTGATCAGGCTCGTGTCTTCCAGGAAGCTGCGCCTCTTACGGGCATCGTTGTCACCAAGATGGACGGGACCAGCAAAGGCGGCATTGTCCTAGCTATCCGTGATCAGCTCGCTCTTCCGGTGAAGTTCATCGGCCTCGGCGAAAAGATGGACGATCTCCAGGAATTCGATCTCGATACCTATCTCTATGGTCTCCTTGTCGGAGAAGAGGATAACCTAGAGGAGGACAAGCAATGATGTCTCTCCTTATCTGGTGCCTTCTCGCGTTTCTCCTGAACATGGGGGTTTATTATCTGACGGTTGCCTTGGGCGGGAATCCGGTTGTTGCCAGCATCATTTCCTCCACCGTCCTAGCCTTCTTCTGTGCCCTGACTTCCCGGTCTAGGGAAATGAAATGGAGCCAGTATATGAAGTCTCCGAACTTCTGGAAGATTGTTTTCGGAACCGGAACAGCCTTTGTTATCCTGGACTGCATCTCCTACATGATCCAATGAAAAAAGAAATAACTGCCAAGCCCCAGGAACCACTGGAAAGAAAAGAGCATTATTCGACTCTTCTTCTCCTCTATGGTCCGCTCCTCTCCGCTACTATCCGGAGAAGGATGGAGAACTGCTACCTGGACGATTATTCCCTGAGCGAGATTGCCGAGAACGAATCCGTTTCTAGGAATGCCGTCTATCTTTCCCTTAGGGAAGGGGAGAAGGAGCTGGATGAATACGAGGAGGCACTTCATCTTTCCAAGAAGGCTATATGGCTGGAGAAGAGAATTGAAGAAGCAGAGAAAAATCCTCAGGAACAGGAAAAGTTCTTGCAGGATCTGAAAGGAGAATTCCTGCATGGCATTTGAAAATCTCGGAGACAAGCTTGGACGCATCTTCAAGAAGATGCGGAATCAGGCGAGTCTGACGGAAAAGAATATGGACGAAGGACTCCAGGAGGTCCGGAAGGCACTTCTGGAAGCCGATGTCAATTACGATGTTGTCTCTTCCTTTATTTCCGAAGTCCGGGAAGAAGCCCTCGGCCAGAAAGTCCTGACCCAGGTTTCCCCTGGAGAAATGATCGTCAAGATCTGCCATGACAAGATGGTCTCCCTTCTTGGCGAGGGAGACAACGATATCTCTTTCCGCCTGGACGGAAAGCCGACAGTCATTATGATGGTCGGTCTACAGGGAACCGGAAAAACGACAAGTGCTGCAAAGCTTGCCAACCTCTATCAGACCAAGAACCATAAGAAGGTTCTTCTTGGAGCCCTCGATATCTATCGTCCGGCTGCTATCGATCAGCTTACCAACCTCGGCCTCAAGGCCGATCCTGTAGTTACCACTTATTCCGATCGCTCGGGGACATCCCCGGTGGAAATTGCAAAGGCCGCCTATAAGAAGGCTGTTGCAGAATCCTTCGATGTCCTGATTCTTGATACGGCAGGACGTCTCGAAATCGATAGCAAGCTGATGAAGGAACTTGCCGATATCCAGGCATCCGTCGAAGTCGATGAAACCCTTCTGACGGCGGACTCCATGGTCGGCCAGAATGCGGTCAACGTTGCTCTTACCTTCCATAAGGAAATCAACATTACCGGTCTAGTCTTCACCAAGTTTGATGGCGATAGCCGTGGCGGTTCTGCTCTTTCCATCAAGAAGCTGACCTCTCTTCCAATCAAGTATGTCGGTGTCGGAGAAAAGCTTTCCGACATCCAAAACTTCTATCCGGATAGAATGGCAGATAGGATCCTTGGCATGGGCGACATTGTCTCCCTTGTGGAAAGCATCCAGGAGAAGGTCGATCAGAAGCAGGCCGAAAAGACCGGACGCAGAATCCAGCAAGGCCTCTTCGACATGAACGATATGCTTAGCATGATGAAGCAGATCAACAAGATGGGGCCGCTGAAGTCCATCCTCCGAATGATTCCGGGTATGCCCCGCATGAGTGAGGAGCAGACGGATCAGGCGGAGAGCACCATGAAGATGACGGAAGTCATCATCCAGTCCATGACCAGGGAGGAGAGAAAGCACCCTGAGCTTATCAAGTCGAGCCGCAAGCTTCGGATTGCCAAAGGCTCCGGTCGAAGCGCTAAGGAAGTCACGAAGCTGATCGAGGGATTCGAGTCTTCCAAGAAGCAGATAAAGATGATGCAAAACAATCCTCAGATGATGCGTGCCTTGATGCATATGACGACGAAGCAATAAAAAACAGGGATGGAGGGTTGCCTCCATCCCTGTCTTTATTTAAGGAAACGTTTCCCTTTCTCCATGGCTATCTCTTCTTCTTTTTCAATGCCGTTCTTATGATGCTTGATATCTTCGATCAGTTGGGCATCCTTACGGTTATAGGACATCTTTTCAATGAGATCAGGTCTCTTCTCGATGGTTTCTTTAAGGGCCTGCTGCCGATGGTAGTCTTCTACGACTTGGTGATTGCCGCAGAAGAGGATATCCGGAATCTTCTTCCCTTCGTATTCTTTCGGGTAGGTATACTGCGGGTATTCCAGGAGTCCGTCATTGAAGGATTCTTCTTTCGTGGAATCATCGGCGATGGCTCCGGGAAGAAGACGGACGATGGAATCAGCCATTGCCATGGCCGGAATCTCTCCGCCGGTAAGGATGAAATCGCCAATGGAATACTGGGCATCGACATAATCCTCGAAACGGCTGTCGACTCCTTCGTAATGGCCACAGATAAGGACAATATCCGAGCGTTTGCTTAGGTATCTGGCATCCGACTGGGTGAACCGTTTGCCTTTTGGGCCCATAAGGATCTTATAGGAATATTTGGTTGTGTTGGCTCTTAGGCAGTCCATCAAGGGTTCCATCCTCATGACAAGTCCGGCACCGCCACCGATCGGATGGTCATCGACTCGATGGTTCTTATCCAGGGAATAATCCCGGATATTGATGATCTTGAATTGCACGAGCTCACGGGAAATAGCTCTCCCGATAATGCTGGATTTCAGGAATTCGTTATAGAACTCCGGGAAGACCGTCATGATCTTGATGGTGATCATGTTCTACTTGCCGGACTGATAGGCTTCCGTTCCAAGCGTCGTAAGGAGAATGGTCTGTTTTGCTTTATCGACTTCCTGGACGAAAAGACCTTCCTTGAAAGGGACAAGGATATTTCCGATAAGGAGATAATCTCCTTGAGGCATCTTGACGACATTCGTGACCTGGCCGAGAATTTCGTTCTTGTCGGAAAGAACGTTCATCCCGACTAAGTCATCATAGAAGAAAGAACCCTTCTTAGGACGGATGTTTGCGAAGACATCTCTGTCTATCATCCATTCCACTTCGTTTATGTCTTTGAACCCATCAAAGCCAACATAAACAATTCTATCGTTCTTATGTAAGACGGAAACAATCTTATAATCCGTATCTTCGTTGCTTTGGTTCTTGATAGTAACTGTCTTTCCAAGTGCAAAACGATCTTCGCTGCAGCTTGTAGAGACGGAGATCTTGACCATTCCTTTGAGCCCGTAGGTATTGACGATATGACCTAACTTTTTTACTGCCATGTATTTCTCCTTTTCAACAAGAAAGGGGAGCAAAGGCTCCCCTTTCGGATTTACTTGTTCTCGCCGTTATTGAACGAATCGAAGTCATCGAACCGAAGGCGGACCTTTTTATGGTCGTTCTTCATCGAAACATTCAGAAGCGTCCGAATAGAATCAGAAATGATTCCATGACGTCCGATGAGCTTGCCCAGATCTTCCTTGTCGCAAAGGATAAGGTAGTTCTGCTCACGCTTCCCGGCATCTTCGGGCTTATCAGTCCGTTTTACAAGGATGGCATCGGCATTGGATACAAGTGGCTCCACCAAGGATTTGATGTCCTCGGTTAAATCGATGTCCCCCTCCATAGCTACTTAGCCTTCTCTTCGGCAAGCTTCTTGTTGAGGCCGGCCTTCTTGAAGATAGACTTGACGGTGTCAGACGGAGCAGCACCAGTACGGAGCCACTTCATAGCCTCTTCTTCATTAACCTGAACCTTGTTATGTACAGGATCGAAGTATCCTAAATCGGCAATTGCTTCCGACTTCGGAGTACGACGGGAATCAGAGACGACAATACGATAGGACGGAAGGTTCTTTCTTCCGATACGAGCTAAGCGGATCTTGACCATTGTGATTAATCCCCCCTTATGGAATTACGTGTACCATTATACGTCTTTCTTACTGCCTGTCAAGTGTTTTCCCTTTACACCTGATATTCAGTATCCACGTTTTTCCCGTTTCCATAGGTTTGAAATCCTTTCTTAAACTAGGTATAGTATTGGTGAATTCAGGAAGGTTTTCCACATGATTCGAATTGCGGTTGTCGAAGACAGCAAGGATGATACCCTTAATTTCAGGCACTTCATCGAAAAATACGAAGAAGAGAACAAATGCACTTTTGATGTGCGTTATTTCAGCAGCGGAGTAGTCTTTCTCGAAGAATACCATGCCGAATTCGATATTATCTTCATGGATATCGATCTTCCGGAGATGAACGGCATCGACGTTTCCAAAAAGCTTAGGGAAAGGGATTCTGAGGTGGTTCTTATTTTCCTCACCAACCTAGCAAAGTATGCTATCAAAGGATATTCCGTTAATGCTTTCGATTTTGTCGCTAAGCCTATAACTTATTATTCTTTCTCGACTATGCTTGCCCGTGCTGTGAAAAAGTGCAGCTACGGGAAAGGGGTAGATGTAACAATCAACAATGCCGGTTCTATTGTTAAGGTCAGAATTGATCAGGTAGCCTATATCGAGGTCTACAATCATCAGCTTGTCTTCCACACCGATAAAGGGGATTTCCCCCAGTGGGGAAGCCTTTCCTCTATTGAAGAGGAATATATCGGCTATGGATTTGCCAAAGGAAACTCTTCCCAGTTGATCAATCTCCGCCGGGTTTCCGCTATTTCTGGAAGCCAGGTGAACCTGGATAACGGAAAGATCATCTATCTCTCCAGAAGCCAGAAGAAGGATTTTGCTCTTCGCTTTACCGAGTTTATAGCCGGAGACGGGAAGTAGACCTATGTATGAGTTTACGCAGCTCTTCCTCTATAAATTCCAATTCCTGATTGAATTGCTTTCGGCTGAGGCTCTTTTTGCCCTTCGCTTGAAGAAGCGAAGGAATTTTCCTTTCCGGGTTGTTCTTTCTGTTTTAATTACGGCAGGGCTGACATTTGCAATTCCGATTGTCAACTACGGGTTCTTATATATGTCTTCGATGTTTTTGATTATCTTCTCCTTATCTATCCTTGCTGTCCTCTTCTGCTTTGATGAACCGTTTATCAATATCGTCTTCTGCTGTGTTGCCGGATATGCGATTCAGCATGTAGCCTTCTCCCTGTATCAGCTATTCATGGTCGGGACGCTCCTAGACGGGGGCAAGTCCTTGGATGTGTATGGAAGTGAAGCCGGGAGCTTCGACTTTATCAAGTTCCTATCCTTCTATGTTTACCTGATCATCTATATACTCAGTTACATTGCCGCCTATTTCCTTTTGGGAAAGAAGATCAAAAAGGAACAGGACTTCTATATCACTAATACCTCCCTATTTATCGTTCTTATCCTTCTTGTGTTCCTAGCCATTTTCCTCAACAGCATTATGGTTTCCATTTGCAGCGGCAATGTCAAAGGCCATCAAGCGGAATTGCTGGTGTCGTTTACGTATGGAATCCTCAGCTGTTCCGCAGTTCTAGGCTTGATGTTCAAGCTCAAGGAAGTCCGGAAGAAGGAAAAGGAACTGGAAGTTGTCGAAGAGCTGTGGAAGGAAGACAAAGCTCATTACGAACTGGCAAAGGAGAATATC
The DNA here is from genome assembly GCA_023459795.1 of Bacillota bacterium. Taxonomy (GTDB): domain Bacteria; phylum Bacillota_I; class Bacilli_A; order RFN20; family CAG-288; genus Enterosoma. Next base: position 68,816 of record JAEWSP010000001.1, on the reverse strand, counting down.
GATATCATCAACATCAAGTGCCATGACCTCAAGCACCAGATTGCCGCAATCCGTAACGGCGGCACGATGGATCCGGACGCCTTGAAGGAGGTCGAAAACTCTGTCATGGTCTATGGCTCCATCATCAAGACCGGAAACGATGCCTTGGATGTTGTCCTTACGGAAAAGAGTCTTCTCTGCGGCAAGAACAAGATCGGTCTTACTTATATCGCTGATGGTTCGAAGATCTCCTTCCTTTCGGCATCCAACATCTATTCTCTTTTCGGCAATGCTATCGATAACGCAATCGAATACCTGATGCATAAGGACGAGGACAAGCGTTTTATCCGTCTTCACATCAAAGGCATCAAAGACATGGTCTCCATTCATATTGAAAACTATTTCGATGGGACTTTGACTTATGAAAAGGGGCTTCCTGTCACCACGAAGAAAGATAAGAACAACCACGGATACGGGACTCTCTCCATGGAACGGTTGGTTGAGAGCTACGATGGGGAAATGTTCATCAAAACGGAGAACAATCTGTTCTGTATCGATATCCTGATTCCGCTTCCGGAAGAAAAACGGGAAGGAACCGCTCTTCCGGAAAAGAAAAACGGTTAGAAGAGATTCCTGCTTCGAAAAAGCGATCTCTTACCCCTGCGAGATAGGAAAACGGAATGACAGGTTACGAAAGAAAAACGAGCTTCCGCGATATGAAAACAGACCATAAAACGAGAGGGACTTTGTCCCTCTTTTTCTGTTTCTTCGGAAGGAGAAAAAAAGGCCCTTTCAAGAAGGAAAAAGAAGGAACTAAAAGAGAACATTGTTCTAGATGAAATATAAAATGGGCATAATTGCAAAAGAAAGCAAAAAGAACGTAAAACTGCAAGTTTTGGAAGAAACATGACAGGATAGGAAATAAAAAGGCTGGTTTTACTCTTAATGGATATGGCAAGACAAGAGGATAAAAAGGGCAAAAAAGTGGGCAGAAAGTGTTTCTCTCTTATTCTTTCTTTACGAAGTGTAGAATAAGACGATTTTCTCATCTTTTCGTTCTTCAAAATTGCCGTGAAAACAAGTGCAAAAATGGATTCCAAGAAGGCTGGATGAGGCATTTGCTGATTCGAAATCATCATGGTAGACTTGTCCCACAAATCAAACCGCTTTCATGCAATCGAGATCATTTTCCAGGAGGAAACAAAATGATTCGCAGAACACATTCCGGGAAGTTCCTTCTTACATCTCTTATGATGCTCTCTGCCATTGGCATGGCATCATGCAAAAAGTCTGATGCTGCTTCCACTTCTTCTCAGCAAACCTCTACTTCTCAGAAGGATACAACTTCTTCCACAACTGCTGCAAACGTCAAAGTAAGCGAGCTTCAGCTTTCTTTAGCGAAGTCTGTCGCCCGTATCGGAGATACCGTCGAAGCTACTGTCAGATTCCAGCCGACGACTGCTACGAACAAAGAATTCACTCTTGCCAGCAGCGATGAAACCATCGCCAAGATTGTGGATGGCAAGATTTCCTGCCTTGCCCGTGGAAAGGCTACGATCACTGCCCGTTCTTCCGAGAACCCGCTTAAGAAGAGCTCTGCCGATATCGTTATCCTTGGCTCTGATGACCAGGGAAGAGCGGAGAATGTCTTCGAAGCCGAAGATGCCAACATTGTTGGAACCGAAGGCTCTTTGATTTGCGTCGGCGCTTCCGATGACCAGCGTGTCAGCGGAACCGGAATGGTCGGATGCCTTTCTGCCGGTGATCATATCATCTGGGGAGTCCATGCCGACGAAGCCGATGCCAATGCTGCTCTCCATGTTCAGCTTATGGGTCCTTCCGGCTGGGGCGGAAACTGGAATTCCATCGACTATACCTTTGCTGATTGGTTCACCTTCAAGGTCAACGGAAAGACTGTTGATACGGAAGACCTTCATGTGGAAGGAACCTATCTGAATCTTGGATCTGCCGATTACAACAACGTCCAGGATGTTACTGTCGGTGGCATTAAGCTTAACCAGGGTGACAATGTGATCTCTCTTGCCATCACGGACCGTTACAATACCGCTTCCAACTATTCCGATGATAAGGGCTTCTCCGGAGCTATCAACTGCCTTGGAAACATCGATAACATCACCGTCTACAGCACCAGCACCTTAACCTATGTTCCGAATACCGTTGAAGTTGCCGGCGCTGATCCGGATGTCAGCTTCAACGCTTCCAAGATGGAAGTCGAGGCTGCTACGACCAGAGTCTATGAAAATGAAACCACTCCGAAGGCTGACCTTGGTTCTGCTACTTTTGTCGAACTGAAGGAAGATATGAATGTCCTCTTCGGAATCAACTCTGAAACTGCCAGGAAGGCTAAGATCCGTCTTTATATGGCTACTCCGTTCAAGGATGCAACGGCTGCTCTTGCGGATGTTAACCTGGAAGATATTGCCGAAGTCACTCTCAATGGCAAGTCCCTGGATATCAGTGGTCTTACCCTGAAGGCCAATGGCGGTGCCGCTGGCAAGAAGGATGCCTATTGCGATGTCGAGACTGGATTCGTCAACCTTCCTGCTGGAAAGGCCACTATCGGTCTTCTCGTTCGGAATGGTCTTGGATATGACTACCTTGGTGCTCTCGACTATATCGAAATCGAGTATTTCGGAACTGCAGCAGCCCCGGCCGCTGTACTCGCCGATGAACCTGCTCCGAAGGCCACCGTTACGTTCGAAGCGGAAGCTGACACAACCAAGAGAATCGGATATGATGCTCTTGCTTCTGGCGCTACCAGCGTGGACCTCAAGGATGTAACCAAGGTCCAGACCGACAAGTACAATGCCAAGCAGCTTACTACCAAGGTTATCTTCGGCGTCGAGTCTACCGAAGATACTTATGCCAACCTTACTCTCCGTATGTCTTCTCCGTACGTCACGGAAGGAAGCACCGAAGCCAAGGATTGGAGCGACAACACCATCCATTCTATCGGTGTTGGAAGCTTAGGCGACTTATGGGTCAACGGAACGATGGTCTCCACTCCGATGCAGCTTTCTATCAATGGCCACAAGGACAACTTCCAGGATCTCAAGACCCCGGGACAGATCCATCTCAACAAGGGCAAGAACCGTATTGTCTGGGAACCGTGCAACTATTCCAACAATAGCTTCGCTTATCTCGGCGGCATGGATAGCATCTCCCTTTCTGCCACTTCCGTTATGACTCCGTATGAAGTCAATATGTGGACGGACCGCAACACCTACTTTGATTCCACCAACAAGGAGCCGATCTACGTCACTATGGATTCCGCAATTGATGGAAACAGCTGGGTCGGTCTCTACCACACGGACGATGTTGTCTCCAACGCCAGCCATTCTGCTGGATCCCTCTATTGGTATTCTCCGGCTTCTGCTCTTAACACGGCTGTCGATATCGCGACCATGAATCCGAATTCCGAGCGCCACCTCATCGATGGACTTGCCCAGGGCGATGCCCCTGCTGGAGTTACCTATTCCAGCGATGACGGAAATGGTTATGGTCAGTTCAAGATCTGCTACTTCGCCGATGGCTCTTATGATGCCACGGATACCATCTACATCAGCGTCTGGAGCGATGTTGACAACTACGGCGGATACGTCACTGACTAAGGAAAGAAATTGGTAAGGGAAACTAGTAATTCTTTCCCTTACGACTAAAATCTTCTGTGGAGCAACGCTTCACAGAAGATTCGGTCGTTTCCATTATCTCTCTTTTAGAAAACAGCTTAAGAAGAGGTAGGAAGTTGACAACCAACTTTCTTTATTATAAGAATAACTACTCTTTTCAGAGAACCCTGGGTTACTTCGGATTCTTTGGAAAAGCAAGCGTGCCTAGGAATAGATGTTACTCCTAGACCGGGATTGAAAATCCATTTTGGAGGATAAAATGAAATTCAAAATCGGCCGGATTATCGGCTTTGGTGCCCTTAGCGCACTCAGTATTGCGCTAGCGGTAGGAAACGTGGTCTGCTTCAAGGTCCTCGGTGCTGATTTCATCAGCAGCGCACTGGATGGAAGCGGCGCCACTTCCGGAGATGCAGAAGCTTCTGAAAAGGGAGCCAAGCTTGTACGGAAGATTTCCGAAGATGGTACGGTTCTTCTGAAGAATGAGAATAAGACTCTTCCGCTGAATCTCGAATCCAACAACAAGGTCAATGTCTTTGGCTATTCCAGCAACGACAAGGCCTGGGTTTTTACAGGCGTTGGTTCCGGATCCTGCCTTCCTGATCCGGCTAAGAGAGTCGGAATTCTCCAGGGCTTGGAAAATGCCGGTTTCGAATACAACAAGGATCTTGCCAAGAAATACGACGATTCCGTCAAGGCGGATGATCCATGGCTTTTCTATGACAACTGCTCCAAGCTGATCCAGCCGGCTGACGACTTCTATTCCGATTCTTTGATCCAGAGCTGCAAGGACTTCAGCGACACCGCTATTGTTGTTCTTTCCCGTATCTGGGGTGAGAATCAGGGCGAGATGCCGGATACTCAGACGGACTATATGAGCGGAGAGACGGATAAGACCCGTAGTTATCTTCAGATTTCCGCCAAGGAAGAGCATATGCTTGACCTGGTAAAGAAAAACTTCGGCAAGGTTATCGTTCTCCTGAATACGACGAACAATATGGAAAGCGGCTTCCTCAAGGATGAGAAGATCGGAGCTGCCCTTTACTGCGGACCGACAGGATTATGCGGTACAGACAGCATCGGAAACCTGCTTGCCGGACAGAAGGCGACCACTGACAAGGACGGAAAAGAAACGACCACGATGGTAAGCCCTAGCGGCCGTCTTGCAGATACCTACTCTTTGGATTACAAGAGCGAACCTAGCTATGTCAACAGAACCGTTCTGAACAAGTCCGCCAACGGCGGAAGCATCTGCTACCAGGAAGGCCTTTACTTCGGCTATCGCTGGTATGAGACTGCTGATTCCGAGCATTTCTTCGACGGACTCGACAACGGCTATGATTCTGCCGTCATGTATCCGTTCGGATACGGACTTAGCTACACCGACTTCGAATGGACGATGAAGTCTACCTCCCTCTCCTCGGGTTCTGCCCTTGCTTCCGACAGCAAGATCGATGTTACGGTTACTGTAAAGAACACCGGCGAATATGCCGGAAAGGATGTTGTCGAACTATACTACCTCCCTCCGTATATCAAGGGCGGTATCGAGAAGAGCTATATCTCCTTAGGAGATTATGCCAAGACTTCCGTCCTCCAGCCGGGGGAAAGCCAGGATGTCACCCTTTCCGTCTCTGCCTATGACATGGCTTCCTATGACTGCTATGACAAGAACGAGAACAGCCATACCGGGTATGAACTGGACAAGGGTACTTACCAGCTTCAGCTTAGAAGCAACGCCCATACGGCTAAGGAGATAAAGAACGGGACCCTTGATTTCCATGCGGATGATACGATCAACATCGACAAGGATCCGGTTTCCGGATATGACGTCGTCAACCGTTTCACCGGAGACAGCGCTTATGCCTGGCTTCCGATCGATGGCTCTTCCGTCGGTGTCAATGCCACTTACCTTTCCCGTAACAGCTTTGCCACCACGCTTGCGGATAATTCCGCCAAGCTTCCTACGGATCAGGCAGCACTTCTTGCGGCCAAGAAGTTCCGTAGCAGCGCCCAGAACCAGGAAGAAATGCCGACCTTCGATGCCAAGAACGATCTCTATCTGGTAACGAAAGAAGACGGAAGCAAGGCGAACGGCAAGGAGCTTTCCTCGCCGACCGGCCTGAAGTACAACGATGCTTTGATCGATGAGCTTCTGAAGGACTACAACGGCGAGAAGTGGGACAAGCTTCTTGACCAGCTTTCTACTAGCGATGCAAAGACCGTCGTAGAAAGAAGCGGCTTTGGTACGGAGGCCATTGAATCCATCGGAAAACCGAAGACTCTCGACTTTGATGGTCCTTCCGGATTCAACCAGAACACCTCCAAGATTGCCGAAGACCATTCCAGCTGGACCAGTTATCCGTGCGAGGATGTGATCGGCTGCACATGGAACAAGAGCTTAGCTTATGAAGTCGGCCAGTCGGTCGCCTTCGAAGCCAGCAAGAGCGGCATTAACGGCTGGTATGCTCCGGGTGTCAATCTCCATCGTTCCAACTACAACGGAAGAAACTACGAATACTATTCCGAAGATCCGATTATCTCCGGTACTCTTGCCGGTGCCACCATCCAGGGAGCAAAGTCGGGAGGCCTATACGCCTACATCAAGCATTTCGCTGTCAGCGAAGAGGGCGTCAATCCTCGCGGTGTCGACACCTGGCTTACCGAGCAGACCTTACGGGAACTCTATCTGAAGCCATTCGAGATTGCTGTCAAGGCAGGCGCTAACGGCGTTATGACTGCCTTCAACTGCGTCGGCGGTATCTGGGCTGGTGCAAATTACGATCTCTGCACGGAGATCCTCCGTAACGAGTGGGGCTTCAAGGGCTCTGTCATCACGGACTGGAGCAGCGGAGACGATATCATGAATCCGACCCGCGGTGTTATTGCCGGAAACGATCTCTGGCTTGACCCGATGACGACCAACTATGCACCTCTCGATAGCAAGGATGCAACGGTTATGTACTGCGCCAAGCAGGCTGTCAAGCACAACATCTATACCTACATCTCTACCTATCAGTATTCCCGTGACTATGATTCCTCTGCCGACAACGACTATAAGGTCCAGGCTGGAATCCGTGGGCCGGTCAGCACGACCGGCTGGTGGATCCCGACCCTTATCTCGATCGATGTCGTGATGGGACTTGGAACTATCTTCATGGGTCTCTTCACCTTCCTTCCGTTCTTCAACAAGAAGAAGGAAAAGTAGCAGAAAAAAACTCAGCTTTGCATAAGAGCTGAGTTTTTTAGTGCTTTGTTTATTTTAATAGAAGTTGGAAATTAAGATTTCTTCACTGATCTCCGAAGACCGAAGGCAAGAAATCCTTGATAGCGGAAGCTAGTTCCTTACCCTGTATATGACCGCATTCAGCATCCGGATGATAATTATTCTTCTGATTGTTCGTTGTGAGTTCGATCATCTTGTAAGGTACATCCGGAAGATAAGAAGACATAGCTTCTGTGATCAGGGAGTCGTTGTTTTCATGGGTGCTGTCTGTGCAGAAGAGAAGCGGGATATTCTCTCCTCCGTAGGCATCGAAGGCTTCTGTTACAAGCGTCTTGATACCTTCTTCTATCTGCTTATGGTTGTTGTCAAAACCGACCTGAGAAACATCGTTTGTTCCAAGATTAATTACGACCAGGTCGGCTTTGGTGTCCGGTCCGTAGCTGACGGTCTTGTTCCGGAAGTAATTGGCATAGGGGTAGACCTTCGGAACGGCGAAAGGCGTATAGCCATAAGCAAATCCAGCACCGGAAAAAGCGGTGAGGCTGTATCCGGAATCAAGCAGAGCCGCTGAGGTATAGGCAAAGGCATCGATTGGATCATCGAAGCTGGAATCGTATCCTCCCCCTTCTTTGACTCCCTGAAGACTATAGCCGGATGTGTAGCTGTCTCCGATATATTCGATGAAGTGTTTTTTCTTCTTGGTAGGAAGCAAAGAACCGGAAAAGGATATGGAGAAGACATTGCAGATCGACATATAGACATTGGTCTGCCTTACGAGCGAGAAGACATGGGTCCCTGGAAGAAGGTCTTCGGCTAGGATCAGATCCTTCCCTTCGTTATCCAGGGCCAGGTTCTTCTTCGTCCTTTCTCCGTCGACAAAGACGGAGAACAGAGTGAGGCCTCTTTTTCCGTTGCTGGATTCGTCATAGTTCGTATAGGCACTTTCCGCTTTGACGGAGACCTCTCCCTGGCAGTCGGCGGTAAAGGTAAGAGAGCTTCCGGAATAGTCCAAAGCGAGGCAGTCATCAAAGACTTCCAGTCTTCCCTGGACATCGAAATAGTCAATGTGTTCCGGGACGGATACTGTTGTCTCTAGGTACTTAGCCGAGGAGGAAGAAAGAGCAGCCGAAGAAGCAGAGGAAGATTGAACGGTTTGTTTGCAGGAAGAAAGGAGGAGAGGGAGTAGAACAAAAGACAGGTGTTTGGATTTCATACAAAAAGTCTCCTTTTTGAGTATTATAGGAAAAGCGGACTTTTCTGTTAACCGAACTTGCGTAATCGGGTGTTATTCTTTGCTATTTTGCAAGGCAAATCAGACCGGAAAAGAAGGGAGAAAAAAGAAACTTGTTTAAAAAGAGACAGAAGATAGGTTTAGGAAAATAGAAAATGTTGAAAAAGTGAATTGAAAGGCCTCAATTTGATTCGAAAAATTTTTCGAAAACGAGTATAATAGCTTGTTTGAATTTTTCTTTCATTGTATAATATATGCAAACGAAAACGTTTGAAAAGGAGCAAAGTATGATAAAACTAAAGGATATTGCGATTGCTACGAACAGTTCTATTGCTACTGTCAGCAAAGCTCTCCATGACTCCAAGGAACTGGCTCCGCAGACCATTGAAAGAATCAAGAAAAAGGCAAACGAATTAGGGTATGTCCCAAATGCTTTTGCCCGTGCGTTAAAGACTCGTAAATCTTTCACAATCGGTGTTGTCTATGTGGATCCTACCCAGGGCGGCTTGAAGCATGAATTCTTCTCCTCCATCCTGGACTCCGTCAAGGTCGAGGCCGAAAGCCGTGGCTACACTATCTTCTTCCTCTCCAAAATGCCGGGAAACGGAATGAGTTATCTGCAGCTTGCAAAATATAGAAATGTCGATGGCATTGTCATTGTTACGGAAGACTACACCAATCCGGAAGTCATCGAACTGGTCAATTCCACGATTCCGGTTGTCACAATCGACTATGTCTTCAATTCTGCTACGGCCGTCATGAGCGACAATTCCCAGGGAATGGCAAAGCTCGTTTCCTATGTTCATGGGCTTGGCCATACGAAGCTAGCTGTTATCTATGGTGATGCAACGGATGTCACGATGCGCCGGCTTGCCTCCTTCCATAAGGAATGCCGGGAACTTGGAATCAAGGAAAATCCGGATTGGCTTGTGCAGGGCAGATACCATGATCCCCGTGCCTGCGGAAGAGCAGTACAGCAGCTTATGCGGTTAGCTAACCGCCCGACCTGCATCTTCACGACAGATGATGTTGCCATGATGGGAGCTATTACCGCCCTGAATGAAGACGGCTACAAGGTTCCGAATGATATCTCCGTTGTCGGATACGATGGAATCGATATCAGCCGGATTGCTAGACCTTCCTACACCACCTACCACCAGAATTCCGAAGAGCTCGGAAGAGAAGCTTCCCGTCAGCTGATCGAGCAGATCCAGTCTCCGGAGACGTTTACTCCGAAGGTTATCTATATCGACGGCTATGTCCAGGAAGGCGGAACGACGAAGTCGATCCTGTAGTCCTAGGTCAAAAATCAGCCCTGCCTCCGGGCAGGGCTTTTTTGATGGAGTTATAAGGTCAAAAGAAAACAGGATCGAAAGGGGTCCGATCCTGTTTCCGAGTTTAGAAGAAGGTAACCTGTTTTTTATCCCTTGACAGCACCGCTGGTCAGGTTCTTGATGATACTACGGGAGAAGATAAGGTAGACGATCAGGATCGGAACAACAGCGACCGTGATAAGCATGTAGACCAAACCGAGATCGAAGGTACGGGGATCGGAATTCTTGAAGGAGGAGATGATAAGAGGAATCGTCTTCATGTTCTCTTCGTTGAGAAGCATTGCCGGTGTGAAGAAGTTGTTCCAGTTTCCGACATAGCAGAAGATGAACTGAACAGCAAGAGCCGGCTTGATGATCGGAAGAACGATCTTGTGAAAGATACCGATTTCGGAAGTGCCGTCCACACGGGCGGCTTCGATGACTTCATAAGGCAGGATGGAATCCATGTATTGCTTCATATAGAAGTAGGTTGCAGGAGCAGCAATGCAGGGAAGGATCAGGATCCAGTAGTTATTCGTAAGTCCGTGCTGGATGCAATAGAGGACAAGACCCATGGAAGAGACCTGAGTCGGAATCATCATGATGAGGAGGATGAAGTTTTCAACGAACTTCTTTCCCTTGAAACGGTAGGTATGGGTAGCAAAGGCGGTCAGAGAGGAGAAGTAGACAGTCAAGATGGAGTTTACAAGGGCCAGCCAAAGGGAGTTGAACAAAGCTTTTCCGACCGGAGTACCGGAATTATTGAAGAGTTTGTTCCAGTTGTTGGCGAAGTAGTTGCCGAACCACCAATGGAAGCCCTGCTGAATCTGAGAGCTAGGATACGAACAATTAACAAGAAGAATATAGAACGGGAAGAGGCAGAGGAGAGTGAGAAAAATCAGGAAGATATAGATGAAGATGCGGGAGACGGTCAGGGAAGCAGAAGAGGATTTGTATTTCTTCTTCTGCGTAGATGGAACATGGAAGACCGGTGCTTGTTTAGTCTGCTCCATTTTCGTTTCCTCCTTCCGAATAGGCATTCTTCAGCCAGTTCATTCTCTTCTTCCTGGCTTTGGCTTCCGCCTTTGTCGCGCTGTAATTCGGAATCAGGGTCTTGTAGACCAGGACCGAAAGGACAGCAGTGATTAAGAAGAGGAAGACAGATACGGCACCCGAGAGACCGAAGTCCTGAGCATTGGTGACAAGGCTGTAAAGATACATCATGATCGTATTGGAAGTCATTTGCGGTCCACCGCTTCCACCGGTGAAGATATAGGCGACATCGAAGAGCTGGATTCCGCCGATGAGGGAAGTGATGAGGACGTATACGAAGATAGGCATCAGAAGAGGCATTGTGATATGCCAGAACGTATGCCAAGCCGAAGAGCCATCCAGTCGAGCGGATTCGAAGAGGGATTCATCGATGCCCATGATGCCGGACATCAGGAGAATTGCAGTATTTCCGAACCACATAAGCCAGTTGATGAAAGAAAGGATTCCTCTGACCCACCACACGTCGTCAATGAAGGAAATGTGAGTTCCGAAGAGCTGGTTGACAGGTCCGACACCCGAGAAGAGCATCAGGAAGAGCATACCGAAGGCACTGGACATGACGAGGTTAGGCATGTAGGTAACTGTCTGGAAGAACTTCGTGCCTTTTAGCTTGAGTCTCTCATCGGTGAAGAAGATAGCCAGAAGCAGGGAGACGACGATCTGAGGAATGAAACCGCAGATCCAGATGATAGCCGTATTAGCGAAGAAATCGCCTAGCCGGATGGTCGGATCCGTAAACATCTTGACATAGTTGCTCCATCCGCAGAAAGTAGGCCCGACCATGTCTAGTCCATCCTTGTAATAGGTGTTGAAGGAATAATAGAAGGTCTGGATAAGCGGGACGAGCTGGAAGATAAAGAAGATGACGAAGAAAGGAATCAGGAACATGTAGCCGTATTTCGCATAGTTGACCATCTTGTGGCGCGACTTCGTTCCCTTGTTCTTGGAGAACTTATTGACGATCTTGAGCCTTAGCCTGCCATACGGGGAAAGAATGCTTTCTTCCGGTGACAGGTCTTTTTTTGTTTTTTCTGCCATGATTCTTCCTCCGCCTAGAAAATGCAGAGCTCAGTAGTCGTTGAGAAGATATGCAGTTTCTTTAAGTCAAGAAGAAGCTTGACCTTGTCGCCGGTCTTGATCATAGAGTCAGACGGGAAACGGGCAATTGTGTCCTTGCCGCCGAAGCTGGCATGGATGTAGTATTCGTTTCCGAGAAGCTCGGCCATGGTGACGGTGACTTCCACGGCTGCTCCTTCATGGGCGCCTTCTCCGTTGTGGATATCTTCCGGACGGAGACCCATGATGACCTTCTGATGGTTGTTCTTCTTGATGTCTTCGATCGTAAGGATTTCTGCTTCGAGCTTAGCCTTCTCTTCTTCACGGTCGTAGATGCCGTATCCAAGCTTCTTCCGGTCTTCGATGAGACGCTTGATTTCGGCCTTCTGCTTTTCCTCTTCCCCTTCCGGGAGAGCGGCCGGGTTTTCAAGAGACTTGGAAAGATTGGCAATCTTCTCGTTGACGCTATCCAAGAGCTCCTTCATCTTCGGATCATTGGCGAGATCCCTCTTGGATTCAGCAATGAGAGTGGTGAGTTCAGCAATTCTTGCCTTGTCGCCATTCTCCTTCTTTTCGTAATATTCGTTGTGGAGCTTGACCTGATTTGCCGAAAGGACAATCTTGTTTCCGTCAGCAAGAGTCAGGACGCCGTTGTTGTAATCGGCTTCATAGAAGTTCATGCTCGGGGATCCGATGAATCCGGCGACGAAGAGGTTATAAGGATGCTGGAAGACTTCGATCGGAGTTCCGATCTGCTGCACATATCCGACTTTCATGACAACGATACGGGAAGCCATGGTCATAGCTTCCGTCTGGTCATGAGTGACATAAATAGTCGTAGCGCCGAGCTGGTTATGGAGGGAGACGATTTCGCTTCTCATCTGGACACGGAGTTTGGCATCGAGGTTGGAAAGAGGTTCATCCATGAGCAGGACCTTCGCATGGCGGACGATGGCCCGGCCAAGGGCGACACGCTGTCTCTGGCCACCGGAGAGTGCCTTCGGCTTGCGGTCAAGAAGAGGCTCGATCTGAAGGATGTTTGCGGCATCCATGATTCTCTTGTCGATTTCGGCCTTGCTGAGATGCATGATCTTCAGCGGATAGGCCATATTTTCGTAGACGGTGAGATGCGGATAAAGGGCATAGGACTGGAAGACCATTGCGATTCCTCTATCCTTCGGAGCGACATCGTTCATGTAATCGCCATCGATGAAGAGAGCACCGGCCGAGATATCCTCGAGTCCGGCGACCATTCTCAGGGTTGTGGATTTACCGCAGCCGGAAGGACCGACGAAGACAATGAACTCATGCTGCTTGATATCGATGGAGAAATCATGGACGGCATGATAGCCGTTGTCGTAGATCTTGTGGATTCTCTGAAGGGAAACATAAGCATCCTTAGGAGAAGTATAGGTGATTTTGCTGTCTCTCTTCTTCTCCTCGGCAATCATCCTCTTTCCCATCCTCATCTCTTTCTTTTCGAGAGCTTTACGCTGGAAAAAGTTGAGCCTTTTCGACACCGGCTTCTTCGCTTCTACCTTCTTTTGTTCTTCTGCCATATTGCTTCCTCCTATTATTCTTTGCTAGCAGCTCACCACGACATTGTAGGTATCGACGCCATCTTTCAGCAGAACAAGAGGAGAGGTCTGCTTCGTCCCGTTTACCATGAGAGAGAATTCTGCTCCAGTATTCTCAATCTGGATAAGGAACTTCTTCCCGCGGAATAGACGCTGGATTTCAACCTTCTGGAATTTCTTGCTTAGGCAAGGCTTGATAATGAGCCCGTCCCAATCCGGGATAATACCTAAGATGCCTTCCGAGAGAGCAACGAAGGACCAAGTGGCGCTTCCTGTAAGCCAGGAGTTCTTGGCTTCTCCGTAATTGGCACTGTAACGGCCTGCAATCATCTGAGAGTAGACATAAGGCTCGGTCTTGTGGATATCGGATTTGTCTTCGATGTAAGCAGGAGCGTTCCGCTTGTATAGGTCGAACGCCTCTTCCTTCATCCCTTCCTTGCAGAGGGCAATGGTAAGCCACGGATTGTTGTGGTTGAACACAGCACCGTTTTCCTTGACGCCCTGCGGGTAAGAGGAGATTTCGCCAAGTTCTACATGGTAACGGGAATAAGGCGGATAGACGATTTCGGCACCCCAATCATCCAGGAGGTATTTGAGGGAGCTTTCCATAGCTTTTCTTCCCAGCCCTTCCTTGGCACCGATCCTGGCCATTGTGCAGAAGCCCTGCGGTTCGATGAAGATCTTGCCTTCCTCGCACCGGCTGGATCCGACTTCCTTGCTGAAGGCATCGTATGCCCTAAGGAAGTATCCGCCCTGATAGTCGAAACCGTACTGGATAGTCGCCTGCTCGAATCCCTGGGCGGCCTTATTGACAACTGCTGCATCCGCCTTCTTTCCCAGACGGGCGGCCAGTTCGGCAAACTCTCTTCCGTATAGGACGAACATGCCGGAGATGAAGATGCTTTCTGCAGTATGCGTATCGTTGTTCTCAACCGTCTGGAAGGATTCTCCGTCCGTCTCCGAGAAGCAGTTCAGGTTCAGGCAATCGTTCCAGTCAGCTCTTCCGATAAGAGGAAGACCATGCGGACCTTTGTTCTGGATTGTGTAGTTCAGGGAAGTGACGAGGTGATCATACAAAGGCTTCTCTGTACCCTTCTTATTATCGAAAGGAGTCGGAACATCCAGGATGGACGTATCGCCGGTTTCCTTGATGTAGGCGCATGTTGCACCGACTAGCCAAAGCGGATCATCATTGAATCCGGATCCGATATCGGCATTTCCGCACTTGGTTAACGGCTGGTACTGATGATAGGTGGAACCATCCTTGAACTGAATCGAAGCAATATCGATGATTCTTTCTCTTGCCTTCTCCGGGATGAGATGGACGAATCCGAGTAGATCCTGGCAGGAATCACGGAATCCCATACCTCTTCCGGTTCCGGTCTCGAAGTAAGAAGCAGAACGGGACATCATATACGTAACCATGCACTGATACTGATTCCAGGTATTGGCCATACGGTCGAACTTTTCGTCTCCGCTCATTACCTGGAAGATAGAGAGATGCTTATCCCAATACTTCTTCAAGTCATCGAAGGCGGCATCAACGTTCTTTACATCATCGTAACGATTGATGATATCCAAGGCTTTGTCCTTGTTGATGACGTTCTTGCTAGAGTACTTCTTGTCTTTCTCGTTTTCGACATAGCCTAGAAGGAAGACGACAGTCTTGCTTTCGCCTGGGGCAAGGACGATGTCCAGCCGATGGCAACCGATCGGGTAATACTCCGTGACGGCAGAGTTGAAGGAAGCCCCAAGTCTTACGGCATCCGGATTATACCAGCCGTTTTCAACACCCAGGAAAGCGTCTCTGGAAGTGTCGTAGCCATCATGGTTGACAGACACATGCCAGAAGCAGTAATGATTCCTTCGCTCTCTGTACTCCGTTTTATTATAGATGGTTTTATCGTCAATTTCGACTTCCGCGAGATTTAAATTTCTCTGGTAGTTGTTGGCATCATCAACAGCGTTATAAAGGCAGAACTCAACGGCTCCGTATAAAGAGAACTTTTTCGGAGTCTTGCTGACGTTAGTTAAAACAATCTTATTGATCTCGCAGTTGTCATGAATTGGAACGAAAGCCGTGAGAAGGGAATGGATTCCGTTCTTCTCCGCTTCAAAAGTGGAGTAGCTAAGTCCATGACGTACTTCATAAAAATCCAAAGCCGTTTTGCAAGGAAGGTAAGCGAGATTCCAGGTAGAGTTTTCATCCTTAATATAATAGAAACGGCCCGAAACATCACGCGGGACATTATTGTACCGATAGCGGGTGAGACGGCGGAGTTTCGCATCCTTGTAGAAAGAGTATCCACCCAAGGTATTGGAGATTAAAGAGTGAAAATCATTGATCCCCAGGAAGTTGATCCACGGAAGTGGTGTATGAGGGGTTTCAATGACATATTCTCTAGCTTTGTCGTCAAAATGTCCGAATTTCATGTTTTCTAGCCTCTTTTTGGAGACGAAACCGATTACTTACAATTGAATTATAAGCTTAATCGTTTTCGTAACATCGATATTATTATACTTTTTGGATGTTAAAAAGCAACGACTATTTTTCGAAAAGCCCATAAATATCGATAAAATCGAGAATTGTAAGGGGTTGAAACGAAGAAAATAGAAAATTTTACGAAAACGATTGACTTTATATTTGACCCGAATTAGAATGTTCTCGAAATCGATTAAGAAAGCTCTTTCTAGCCAGCAGTCGTAAAAGTCGCCAGACTAAAGGGGACAGAAGCAAAGCGGAATCTGTCATCAAAAAACTCGCTGCCGAGAAGCCTTCGGGAAGAGAAGATAACGGAACACATGGAGGTAAAACCAATGAAAAAGAATGTTCTTGTGTTAGCAGTTGTTGCAGCTACTTTAGGTGGACTTACGGGATGCAAGAAGAGCCTTGCTGCTGGCAGTCAAATCAACATCATGTGCTGGAACAATGAGTTCCAGGGAAGATTCAATGCTTACTATCCGGATATCGACACGGATAAGAACGGTGGCGACATCGTCAAGGGCGTTGATACCAAGAACAATATCACTTACCTGAAGAACGGTATGGAAGTTCATTTCAAGATTACTCCTACTGATGGCAACGCTTATCAGAATGCTCTTGATGCTGCTCTTCCGAAGCAGAAGGATTCTGATTCTACTAAGAAGGACAATGACAAGATCGATATCTTCCTTCTCGAGGCCGATTATGCCACCAAGTATGTCAATACCGATTACACTCTTGATGTCAAGAACGATGTCGGACTTACTGATTCTAACCTCAGCGAGATGTATGATTACACCAAGACTGTTGTTACTGATACCAGAACTTCTGCCAAGACCTTAAAGGGTGTTTCCTGGCAGGCTACTCCTGGCCTCTTCGCTTATCGTAACGATCTTGCCAAGGCTGTCTATTCTGATTATCCGGCTGATCCGGCTGAAGGCGACACCGATGCCGTCAAGGCAACCAAGGCCGCTGCTCAGGCTGCCTACATGCAGGACAAGATGAGCGACTGGACCAAGTTTGATCAGGTTGCTGCCGATATGAAGGCTGCCAACCACAAGATGGTTTCCGGCTACGATGATATGTATCGTGTCTTCTCCAACAATGCCACTCAGTCGTGGGTTGATGATAGCAAGGTTGTCCATGTCGATGACCAGATCAAGAACTGGGTCAAGAAGACCAAGGATTATACGGGCAAGGGCTATTGCGGAGACAGCAAGCTCTGGAGCGATGGCTGGGCTGCTGATCAGGGTCCGAGCGGCAACGTCTTCGGATTCTTCTATTCCACTTGGGGTATCAACTTCACTCTGAAGGGAAATTCTCTTGCGGATGCCAAGGGTGCCGAGAAGCTTGGAAACGGTCTGTTCGGTCAGTATAGAGTCTGCGAAGGACCTGCCGCTTACTATTGGGGTGGAACCTGGATCTCTGCTGCTAAGGGAACCGATAACCTTCCGGAAGTTAAGGACATCATGGAGAAGATGACTTGCGACAAGGCTATTGCCAAGCAGATCACTATTGATACCCTTGACTACACCAACAACAAGGCTGCTATGAACGAGATTGCCAATGATGCCAACTACGGATCTGCTTTCCTCGGCGGACAGAACCACATCAGACTCTTCGCCAAGTCTGCTGCTAACATCAAACTTGGGCCTATCTCCGCTTATGATCAGGGCTGCAATGAGCAGTATCAGGGTGCTATGAGAGACTACTTCGCTGGAACTAGTGCTTTCGCCGCTGCTAATACCGACTTCCAGACCAAGCTTAACACCAAGTATACTGGACTTACCTACGATCCGAAGAACGCTTCGCTTGACTAAATTCTAGATTCTGTTCGAATAAAGCCTGAGGTTTCCTCCTAGACCCTCAGGCTTTTTATGTGTTATATATAGGGATATAAAGGCAAAGAAAGAGCCGCCCGGAATCCGGGCGGCTCTCTTGTTTGTCACAATTTGTTTTGAGAATATGCGGAGAAGGAAGAACGGCTTTGCGAAGAAGAAGTTTACTTGGCTTCAGTCTTCGGAGCTTCGGCCTTCGGAGCCTCAGCAGCTTCAGCAACTTTGGCAGCCTTAGCAGCCTTAGCAGCCTTGTCCTTTTCTCTCTCGGCAGCCTTCTTGGCATCAGCATTCGTCTTGGTCGCAGCTAAGTTAGCAGCGATCTTGTCCTTACGGATGACCTCAGCAAGTCTAGCAGACTTACCAGAACGGGAGCGTAAGAAGTAAAGCTTCTTGCGACGGACCTTGGAATGCTTGACGATGGTGATGGAAGCGATGGCAGGAGAGTTGAGCATGAAGTTGCGCTCGACACCGACACCGGCAGAATCCTTACGGACGATGAAGGTCTTGCTGACTCCGGCGCCACGGATGGCGACGACGGTGCCCTCGAAGGCCTGCTGTCTTTCCTTGTTGTTTTCGGCAATCGTGACCATGATACGGATGGTATCACCAGTAACGAAGTCCGGAAGATCGTGACGGATCTGAGTCGCGGTCACCTGCTGAACTAAATTCTTGTTCATTGGATTGTTCTCCTTTATTTAGTTTGGAATGATTTGGATGTCCCTTCGGTTCACTGATGTGACAGGTTTCAGGCGGAACCCAGGTAAGCTTCCCTTTCCCATTTGGGTAGAAAGCATTTGTCAATATATCATGATTTCCCCCTTTATTCAAGAAATTTCTTGCATTGACTATTCTCCCCTAGTATAATTTACAAGGTTAGGCATCTTTATGCCCTTTTTAGGGTATAGTGCGCCTACCAACCGTGGGAAGTCAGGTGACGACTGAGAGTACCACAAGCACAAGATTCCAAAGTATAAAGGAGGAAACTAACGTGCCTAAAAGAGTCACTCGTGTGATGATTATCCGTGCTCCTGGAGCAGGAGCAAATCCGGCTAAGCTCGGTCAGAAGCTTGGTCCGTTCGGCATTGGTGGAAAGTTCTGCCAGGCCTTCAATCTGAAGACTGCTGATCGCAAGGACGAAATCGTTCCGTGCGTTCTCACGATCTACGAAGATCGTACCTTCGATATGTCCTTCAAGACCACTCCGACGACTTACCTTATCCTTAAGGCAGCCAAGTTGGAGAAGGGAAGAAAGGGCACTGATAAGGCTGGAGATCCGAAGAAGACTATCGGCAAGATTACCAAGGCCGATGTTCAGAAGATCGCCGAATACAAGAAGTCTGATCTTAACGTCGATTCCATTGAAGCTGCAGAGCGCTGCGTCGAGGGCTCCTGCAAGTCTATGGGTATCGCGGTTGTTGATTAATCAGAGGGAACTGGAAAATGAAAAAGTTAGCTAAAAAGTATGCGGCCAGTGTCGCCCTGATTGAGAAGGGTAAGAAGTACACCGTCGCCGAGGCTTGCGATCTTGTTAAGAAGACCGCCACTGCCAAGTGGGATGAGACTATTGATGTTTCCTTCCATCTCAACATCGATCCGAAGCAGGCCGATCAGCAGCTTCGTGGAACTATTTCCCTGCCGCATGGCAACGGAAAGACCGTCCGCGTATTAGCCATCACCGATAAGGTTGATGAGGCCAAGGCTGCCGGAGCCGACTTCGTCGGTCAGAAGGATATGCTCGATAAGATTCAGAAGGAAAACTGGTTCGGATTCGACGTTATCGTCGCTACTCCGAACATGATGGGCTTCTTAGGCCGCATGGGACGTGTTCTCGGACCTAAGGGACTTATGCCGAACCCGAAGACTGGAACTGTCACGATGAACATCGGACAGGCCATCAAGGAAATCAAGAACGGTAAGATTTCTTACCGCAATGATAAGGATGGAAATCTTGCTGTTAACTTCGGCAAGGCATCCTTCGATGCAAAGGCACTCGCCGACAATCTTCAGACTGTCCTCGATACTGTCAATCGTATCCGTCCTGCTTCGATCAAGGGCAACTACATCACTTCCATCACTGTTTCCAGCACCTACGGCCCGTCCATCAAGCTCGCCTTCTAGTCCCCTACTCTTCTATTCCGTGTCGTCCGATTCATTCGGGTGTCTCAATGTACCTAAGACCGTAACTGCGGGACTGGTCGAACAATAATAGATCTCCTGCTTAATTTGTTACCGAGGATAGTGAGTAACCGGCTCAACAGTATATTGTTAAATACACCATACACACAAAGGAGGTGAAACCATGAATCAGCAGATTCTAGCTGAGAAGAAGGAAAAGGTTTCCGCCATTGACAAGGTCCTCAAGACCTCGCAGACGGTGGTTGTCGTTTCTTTTTCCGGAATCTCGGTCGATGAGGTAAACCAGCTCCGTATTGATCTGAAGAAGAACAATGCGAAGATGGCACTTCACAAGAACTCCCTGCTTAAGAAGGCTCTCGATGGTGAGAACTCTACTCAGCTCGATAAGTTCTTAAAGGGTCCGAACGGTATCGTTACGTCCGATAAGGACGGCGGTGGCCTGGAAGTCCTGAAGGAGTTCGCTGCCGCTCATTCCAAGCAGTTCAGCATCAAGGCTGGTCTTCTCGGAGGAACGTTCTGCGACGAGACTACGATTAATGAATTCGCTTCGATCGGTTCGAAAGAGAATGCTATCTCCATTCTTCTTTCTACCCTCGAATCCCCACTCATCCAGCTTGGCCTTACGCTTAAGGCTCTTGGTGAGAAGGTTGGCAAGGATGCTCCGGCTGCTGCCGCTGCTCCGTCTGCCAATTAGTTCCGATACGATAAACCATTAATTGGAGGAACATTACAATGGCTAAGTTAAACAAGGATGAAGTTATTTCTGGTCTTAAGGAGATGAGCATGGTCGAGATCATGGATCTCGTCAAGGCCATCGAGACTGAGTTCGGTGTCAAGGCTGCTGCCGCTGCCGCTGCTCCGGCTGCCGGTGCTGCTGGTGCTGCTGCCGCTGCTCCGTCTGAGGTTTCCGTTATCCTCAAGTCCTTCGGCACTGCCAAGATTGCTGTCATCAAGGCTGTTCAGGCCATCACTGGCACTGGACTTATGGATGCCAAGAAGCTTGTTGATAAGGCTCCTGTCGCCATCAAGGAAAAGATTTCTGCCGCTGAAGCTAACCAGATCAAGGATCAGCTCGTCAAGGCTGGTGCTGAAGTCGAAGTTAAGTAGTCTTCAGTCCATATTTCCTTTCGAATTTGTCGGTCCCACCTTGCCCTTTTCGGCAAGGTGGGCTTAGTTGTCTAAAGGTGCCTGTTTTCTCAAAAACGAAAAAACAGGCTTTATTCGAATATAATTCCTGAAAAGACAACAAAATCCCGGTACTCCAATTACCGGGGAGAAATGTCAAGTGAGGTAAATAGAATGGCTGAACAGTCAAATCCGAATCTTGCTGAATTCCTGAAGGGATACAAGATCACCGAAGACGGAAGAGTCGACTTCTCGAAGACCGAGAGCTCGGTTCCGCTTCCGAATCTCTGCGATGTCCAACTTCAGTCTTTCGCCTGGTTCCAATCTGAGGGCGTAGATGAAGTCTTCCAGGATATCTTCCCGATTTACTCGAACAAGGATAGCAGAGCCCACGTCGTCGATACAGACGAAGTTGCTGAACTCGACTATGTGGAAGGGTCTGCCCAGTGGGATCAGCCTAAGCACGATTTCTTTGAGTGCAAGGTTTCCAATCTCACCTATTCTGCCCCGCTTCATGTCACTCTCCGTCTGAAGCATCCGGATGGAACGGTTTCCGAAGAGAAGATCTTCATGGGCGATTTCCCGTGGATGACTCCTTCTGGAACCTTCATCGTCAACGGCAGCGAGAAGTGCATTGCTTCCCAGCTTGTCCGTTCGCCGGGCGCTTATGTCAGCCGTAAGGCTGACGAAGTTATGCTCAAGAAGTCTGAAAATGACCTCAAGAACGAATCCAGCATCATCTTCGGCTCGGATATCATCCCTGCCCGTGGTATCTGGCTGGAATATCTCACTGATAGCCGTGACTTCCTCTCTGTCCGTATCGACAAGCAGAAGAAGGTTCCGGCCCTTGTCCTTTTACGTGCCATCGGTATCGTCTCGGATTCTGATTCCTTAACGGATAATACTCTTCCGGATGATCCTGCCGGCAACAAGTCCGGTGTTGTTTCCGGTGTTCTTGGACTCTTCGGCAATTCGGAGATTCTCAAGAAGGCTCTGGAAAAGAACCCGGCCAATCCGAAGAAGTCTGCTTTGGAGCGGGAAAAGGAAGCTGTTGGCGCCATCTTCCGTAAACTCCGTCCGGGTGAACCGTATACTTTCGAATCTGCTGCTTTGATGCTGAAGCAGAGATTCTTTGACAAGGAACATTATGACCTTGGCAAGGCTGGACGGTTCAAGATCCAGGAAAAGCTTGGCATCTACAACCGTCTTCCGAATGTTGTTCTTGCAGAAGATATTGCCACCAATGATGGCGAAATCCTCTTTGAGAAGGGCCATAAGCTTACCGTCGAAGAAGTCAGCAAGCTTCAGAAGGATAAGTTCTTCGAGACCAGCGAACAGTTCCGTTTCAAGCTTTCCAGCAATCCGGAACTCGATGAACATTCCATCGTCAATATTGTCAAGGTTATGGATCCTAGCGGAAGCGACCGTGTTATCAACATCGTTGGTACCGATCTTACCGTAGATCTTACCTTTGTCACGATTTCCGATATCATCGCCAGCCTTTCCTATATGCTCAACCTTATGGATGGCATCGGCGAAGTCGACGATACCGATCATCTTGGAAACAAGAGAGTCCGTTGCGTTGGCGAACTCATCGTCGAGAAGTTCCGTGGCGGTCTTGGCAAGATGAAGCGTACTATCCACGATAGAATGTCCACTTCTGATCTTACCCAGCTTCAGGTTTCGAGCCTTATCAACATCAAGGCCCTTACCTCCAGCGTCAACCAGTTCTTCAATTCGGATTCCCTTTCCCAGTTCATGGATCAGACGAACCCTCTTGCTGAGCTTACCAACAAGCGCCGTCTTTCCGCTCTAGGCCGTGGAGGTCTTACCCGTGACAGAGCTTCGAGCGCTGTCCGTGATGTCCATCCGACCCACTACGGCAGAATCTGCCCGATTGAAACTCCGGAAGGTCAGAACATCGGACTTATCTCCAACCTCGCCTGCTACGCTAGAGTCAACCAGTTCGGATTCCTGGAGACTCCGTACCGTCCGGTCAAGGACTGCGTTATCGATAACGATCCTAAGGATGTCGTCTGGTTCTCTGCCGATGATGAAAAGAACCATGTCATTGCCCAGGCTAATGTTCCTGTCTCCAATGGCAAGATTGTCCGGGATATTGTTTCTGCCCGCCGTAACGGCGAGTATGTGAACGTTGCCAAGGAGACCGTCGATTTCATCGATGCCTCTCCGAAGCAGATTGTTTCCGTCGCTGCTGCTTGCATTCCGTTCCTTCAGAACGATGATGGCAAACGTGCCCTCATGGGTTCCAATATGCAGCGTCAGGCTCTTCCGCTTCTCCATCCGGAAGCTCCGCTCATCGGAACCGGTTTGGAAGATAAGATTGCTCACGACTCGGGCGAAGCCCTTGTCGCCAAGGTTTCCGGTACCGTCAAGTATGTCGACGGCCTGGAAATCGTCATCCATCAGGATGACGGAAGAGATATTACCTATAAGCTCAAGAAGTTCATCCGCTCCAACAAGCGTACCTGCATCAACCAGACTCCGATCGTCAAGGCCGGAGACCAGATTGCGGCCGGACAGATCATTGCCGATGGTCCGAGTATGGATCACGGAGACCTTGCCCTTGGCCAGAACGTCCTCATCGCCTTCACTACCTGGCATGGCTATAACTACGAGGATGCAACTCTGATTTCCAAGCGCTGTGTTACGGACGACCTTTTCACCAACCTCATCATCGAAGTCTATTCCGTCCAGAGAAGAAAGACGAAGCTCGGCGATGAAGAGTTCACGAGAGATGTTCCGAACCTCTCCGAAGCCAAGAAGTCCTTCCTCGATGAGAAGGGTGTCATCATTCCTGGAGCTGAAGTCCGCGAGGGCGATATCCTTGTCGGAAAGACTACTCCGAAGGGTGAAGTCAGCGAGACGAATAACGACCATCTTCTGAAGTCCATCTTCTCTTCCAAGAGCGAAGATGATAAGGATTCTTCTCTCCGCGTTCCGCATGGCGGCGAAGGCATCATTCTCGATGTCAAGCATTTCAGCCGTGCCCGTGGTGATGAACTTCCGCCGGATGTTCTCGAATCCATCGATGTTTACGTCATCCAGAAGAGAAAGATCCAGGTTGGCGATAAGATGTCCGGCCGTCACGGAAACAAGGGTGTTATCTCCCGTGTCCTCCCGGTCGAAGATATGCCGTATCTTCCGGATGGTACCCCGATCGATATCTGCCTCTCCCCGATGGGTGTTCCTTCCCGTATGAATATCGGTCAGGTTCTCGAAGTCCAGTTAGGCTATGCCTGCAAGAAGCTTGGCATCAAGGCCTCTACTCCGGTCTTTGATGGTGCAACCCGTGAGGAGATTGCTTCCTTCATGAAGGAAGCCAATATCGATTCCGATGGCAAGACCATCCTCTACGATGGACAGACCGGCGAACGTTTCGATTCCCGTATCGCTGTCGGTGTCATGTACATGATCAAGCTCGACCATATGGTCGAAGATAAGCTTCATGCCCGTGCTATCGGTCCGTATTCTCTGGTTACCCAGCAGCCTCTCGGCGGCAAGGCCCAGAACGGCGGTCAGAGATTCGGTGAAATGGAGGTTTGGGCTCTGGAAGCTTACGGAGCTGCCTATACTCTCCAGGAAATGCTTACTATCAAGTCGGATGATATGGTCGGACGTAACAAGACCTACGAAGCCATCCTCAAGGGCGAGCCTGTTCCGCGTCCGAATATGCCGGAGTCGACCCGTGTTCTCATCAAGGAACTGCAGGGTCTCGGCATCAATGTCGAACTCTACAAGAAGGACAATACTTCTATCAACATGGATACCATCTCCGAGCAGGCCGAGCTTGCCAGCCGTAAGATCCGTCGTGAAATCAATACCTTCGACTCCAACAAGGAGAAGAAGGAAGCCGATGAAGCCCAGAGAAATCTCCCGCTTGTCGACGATTCCGATGACGGCATCGAAGCGGTCCCGGTCAGCCAGGCCAATACGGAAACCAAGGACGACGATCTGTCCGATGGCGATGATCGGTAAAGGAGGAGCGCTTCATGTTTGAATTGAATGATTTGAATTACATCAAGATCTCTCTGGCATCCCCGGAGCAGATTACGAAGTGGGGAAGAGGCGAAGTCACCAAGCCGGAAACCATCAACTACCGCTCCCAGAAGCCGGAACCGGATGGACTCTTCTGCGAGAAGATCTTTGGTCCGGTCAAGGACTATGAGTGCCACTGCGGCAAATACAAGAAGTCTTCCTTTGCCGGCAAGGTCTGCGAACGCTGCGGCGTTGAGGTTACCCTCAAGGCCGTCCGCCGTGAGCGGATGGGCTACATCAAGCTCGCTTTCCCCTGCGCCCACATCTGGTTTGTAAAGGGCAGCCCGTCCAAGATGGGTCTTGTTCTCGGCATTCCTCCGAAGTCGCTTGAGGAAGTCATCTATTTCGTTTCCCACGTTGTCATGAATCCGGGTATCTCCAAGGTCCTTAAGTACCGCCAGGTTCTCGATGAGAGAACTGCCCGCGAGACTTTCGCCCAGGTGATTGAAACCGAGATCCTTACTTCCGGAAAGCTTGCGGATACGGATCCGGAATATGTCCGCGGTCTTGATTTCGCCAGCAAGATGAAGAAGCCTAGCCAGCCGTTCGATTTCTTCACGGTCGGCAAATACGTTACCCGTTATACCGGTGCCCAGTTCGGTATCGGTGCCGAAGCTGCTCTCCAGCTGCTCAAGGAAATCGATCTTGACGCCGAAATCGCCAAGGTTATCGAAGAGCTCAAGGAAAGCGTCGGCGATAAGAACCAGAAGAGAATCAAGGCCATCAAGCGTCTGGATGTCCTTCAGTCCTTTAAGAAGTCTTCCGTCAAGCCGGAATGGATGATCCTTACCACTCTTCCTGTCATTCCGCCGGATCTCCGCCCGATGATGCAGCTCGATGGCGGCCGTTATGCCACCTCCGACCTCAACGATCTTTATCGTCAGGTCATCATCAAGAATAACCGTCTCAAGAGGGAAATCGAGGAGCATGCTCCGAGTGTTATCCTTCTCAACGAAAAGCGTATGCTTCAGGAAGCGGTCGATGCTTTGATCGATAACGAGAGAAGAAACAAGCCTTCTACCAGCATCAACGGCAACATCCTCAAGTCCTTAAGCTCTGCCCTCAAGGGCAAGCAGGGCCGGTTCCGTCAGAACCTGCTCGGCAAGCGTGTCGATTACTCCGGCCGTTCCGTCATTGCTGTCGGTCCGACCCTTAATATGGATGAGTGCGGTCTTCCGCGGGAAATGGCTGTCCAGCTTTTCCGTCCGTTCATCGCCCATGCCCTTACTTCCGATCCGACCAGCGGCGTCACCAGCCAGAGACAGGCCGATGAGCTTATCGCTGTCAACGATCCGCGTGTCTATGATGCCATCGAGAAGATCGTCAAGGATCATCCGGTTCTTCTGAACCGTGCTCCTACTCTTCACCGTCTTGGCATTCAGGCCTTCCGTCCGATCCTTATCGGCGGCAAGGCTATCCGTCTCCATCCGCTTGTCTGCCCTGGATTCAACGCCGATTTCGATGGCGACCAGATGGCTGTCCATGTGCCGCTTTCCCGTCAGGCCCAGGCCGAAGCTCTTACCCTCATGCTTGCCAACCACAACATCCTCAAGCCTTCCGATGGTAAGCCTATCTGCGTTCCTTCTCAGGATATGATCTTCGGAAACTACTATCTCACCCTGGAAGACGACCAGAAGATTGATGAGATGTATGCCAACTACTTCAAGGCCCATAACGACACCGAAATGGTGAACCGTTACAAGACTTATGAGAAGTACGAAGGAAAGGTCTTCTCCGATCCGGATACGGCAATCCTTGCCTATCAGAACCACAAGATCTCCCTCCGCACCCGTATCTACGTTCCTGGCGATACCCTTGGCAAGACCTGTTTCAGCAAGCGCCAGAAGTCTACCTACCTTCTCACCACTACCGGCAAGCTTATCTTCAACAAGATCTTCCCGGACAACTTCCCGTTCATCAACTTTCCGTTCCGTGGAGCAAAGACTGCCAATTCGGATTACGAAGCCAACTTCTTCGCTACTCCGGAATCGGATTTCGTAAGCCTCAAGGACTGCTATGATGCTGTTGTCGCCGCCAAGAAGTTCAAGGAAGGCGATGACTTCAATCCGTTCGTCGAGTACGTCAAGCTCATGCCTCTCCGCAAGCCTATCGACAAGAAGGGCATCAATGTCATGATGGATCACGTCTTCCGGTACTTCGGTGCCGACAAGACTGCCAACATCATGGATGCCTTCAAGAACCAGGGCTTCGACTACTGCACCAAGTCCGGTCTCACCATCTCCCTCAGCGATATGGAACCGCTCGAAGGCAGAAACAAGCTCTACGATGATGCTTATGCCAGAGTCAAGGAGATCAACGAACACGCCGAACTCGGGTTCTACACGGATGAAGAGCGCCACAATGCCGTTATCGATACCTGGAACGCTGTCAAGTCCAAGCCTATGAACGAGATGCTTTCCAAGCGTATGCTTGAAGAGCCGCGCAACCCGATGTTCATGATGATGGAATCGGGCGCCAGAGGTAGTAAGGATAACTACATGCAGCTGATCGGTATGAAGGGCGCTATGCTCGATGCCACCGGCCGCTCTATCGAAGTCCCGGTCACGGACTGCTACTCCGAAGGTCTCTCCGTCTCCGAATACTTCACTTCCACTCACGGCACCCGTAAGAACGGTTCCGATACCGCCCTGAAGACTGCCGACTCCGGCTACCTTACCAGAAAGCTTGTCGATGTCTCGCATTCTGTTATCGTCCGCGAGGAAGACTGCCACTGCGACCACGGACTGATTGTCAGCGACCTGAGAAGCGATGATGGCGATCTTATCTCTTCCCTCTATTCCCGCCTTGTCGGCCGTTACACGATGCATGATGTTGTGGATCCGAAGACCGGAGAAGTCATCGCTGCCGGAAACACGATGATGGATGAAAACATCGCCAAGAAGATTGTCGATGCCGGAATCACGGAAGTCGAGATCCGTTCCATCCTCACCTGCGAAAGCAAGGATGGAGTCTGCATCCACTGCTATGGACGTAACCTTGCAACCGGAAAGACTGCCGAAATCGGCGATGTCGTCGGTATCATGGCTGCCCAGAGTATCGGTGAACCTGGTACTCAGCTTACTCTGAAGAACTTCCACACCGGCGGTGTTGCCGGTCAGAAGGATATTACTACCGGTCTTCCGCGTGTCCAGGAACTTCTGGAAGTCAGAACTCCGAAGGCTAAGGACCTTTCTGCCATCACCGAGATCGGCGGAACGGTTACGAAGATCGAAGAAAGCGGACTCCGTCATGTCTTCACCATCCACAATGATGTCGATGGCGACAAGGAGTACACTTCCTATCCGAACAGTGTTCCGGCTGTAAAGCAGGGACAGGTTGTCAAGGCTGGCCAGGCTCTGACCAAGGGCCACATCGATCCTAAGGCACTCCTGGAGTGCACGGATCTTGGCACTACCCGCAATTACATCCTCCGGGAAGTCAAGGCCGTCTACGGCGGAAACGGTATCGATATTGCTGATAAGCATCTCGAAATCATCATCCGTCAGATGACGAACCGTCTTCTCATCGTCAATCCGGGCGATGCTCCATTCCTTCCGGGACAGAGAGTCGTCGATGTCACCTTCACTCAGGCCAACGAAAAGCCTCTGCAGCATGGCGGAAAGCCGGCTGTCGGACGCCCGATCATCATGGGTATCACGAAGTCTGCTCTCGATACGGAATCCTTCCTCTCTGCCGCTTCCTTCCAGGAGACCACCCGTGTCCTTACCGATGCGGCTATCAAGGGTAAGATCGATCATCTTTCCGGCCTCAAGGAAAATGTCATGCTTGGTAAGCTTATTCCGGCTGGAACCGGCCTCAAGCCGCTTCTTCCTCCGGAAGACGAGACGGAAGTCGGGGATGACGGCCAGGCCGTTGCTCCTTCCGCTCCTGTTCTCTCCGAAATGGCTCCGTCTACTCCGTCCGAATTCGAAAAGTAGGAATTCCTCCGGAAAGCATTTGCGATATAATGCTTTCCGGTACTGCGGCCATAATTCAGTGGCAGAACCTCTCCTTCCCAAGGAGATGACGCGGGTCCGATTCCCGTTGGCCGCTCCAAAAGAAAACCACGCTCCCCTAAGGGGAGCGTTTTTTGTTTTTCGTTTCCTTTTTGTTTCCTTTCTTATAGCGTATAATTTCCTTGTATGTCACTTCTTGATCATGGTTACAATCTGATCCTGATTTACCTCCTTATGGGGCTTGTCGGGAATCTGTACGAAACGATTCTCTACCTTGTCCGAGAACACCGTTTTGTGATGTCCAACGGGTCCGTTACGACTCCGTTCAATTTCGTATACGGATGCGGGGGAGTGCTGGTCTGCCTCGTCCTGTCCTTTATCTGGACCCACCCGTTTGCCGTCTACTTCGTCTCCGCTCTTCTTGGCGGAGTTGCCGAGTATACGGTCGCTAGCCTCGAAAGATGGATCTGCCATACGAAAAGCTGGGACTACTCCGGACGGATTCTCAATATCGGCGGGAAGACGACTG
Source organism: Bacillota bacterium (assembly GCA_023459795.1). Lineage (GTDB taxonomy): Bacteria > Bacillota_I > Bacilli_A > RFN20 > CAG-288 > Enterosoma. The sequence goes on along the minus strand of JAEWSP010000001.1, from coordinate 39,612 downwards.
TTCCGATCATGCTCCTATGGGGAATACTAGGCATGGTTTCCGTCTACTTCTTCTATATTCCGCTTGTTGCCAATGTCATCAATCCCTATTTCCTGGATACTTCTTACCATGCTCTTTGCTACCATGCGACGCTTCTGGCAGTGGGATCCTATGTAATCCTGGATCTGATCTTCACTTTGATGGTGATGGTCCGGCACCAGAAAAGACATGACAAGATTCCACCGAAGACTCCGCTTGGCCGCCTCATCGACGACAAGTGCAACGACCACTATATGTCCATCCACTTCCCGAATGCCAAGTTTCCGGATCAGAATAAGAAAAAGGAAATCTAAAACTCTCTGCCTGGAGGCGGAGAGTTTTTTATATGGTACAAAATCATAGAAAGCGGTAACATAGTTTCTTTTACAGAAAGCAATATCTAATTCTTCCTCTTAAATGGGAAAAATTACGAAATATCATAAGAAAATTAGAAATGCTGTATTTTCATATTTTCTTTAACCCTATTCTTATAGGAAAAGAACAGGAAATACCTCAGAAGTCTTTTCTATGGTGGAAAAACATATAAATTGGAAGCGCTTAACATGGGGTGTCTTCTTCTATTCCCTGCTCTTCCCTTGCACTTGCTTATGCCAAAATCTAAATTAGTATTCACTTCCCCTAAAAGCAGCAGCATTGATGCCGAAACGAGGATACCAAGGGAAGAGATGGCTTTTACCACCCCTTCTCAAGGAAAGGAGAAAGTCTTATGAACGGAAAATTTGTCAAATATATCCTGAAGCGGATCCTGATGGCGGTCGTTACGATTTTCTGCGTCATCACGATTACGTTCTGGGCTATGCAGGCAATCCCGGGCGGACCTTTCCTTTCCGAGAAGTCTCCTTCCCCGGAAGTCCTTGCCCAGCTCAACAAGCTTTACGGGCTCGACCTTCCTGTCGGTCAGCAGTACCTGAACTACCTCAAGAATTCCCTGATTTGGAACTTTGGCTACTCCATCAAGGATGCAAGGCCGGTCAATGAGATTATCCAGACGACTTTCCCGGTTTCGGCAGAAATCGGTATTATCGCACTTCTTGTTTCCATCGTTGTCGGTGTCTTCCTCGGCTCCCTTGCCGCTACCCACCAGAATAAATTGGGCGACAGACTGATCATGGTCCTATCCACCGCGTCTGTCGCTATGCCTAGCTTCGTCATCGCCTTCCTCCTTCTTCTCGTCTTCGCCATCAACCTCAAGTGGTTCCCGACGCTTGGCACAAAGCCGGGAGGACTGGTTCTTCCGATTGTCACTTTGTCGCTCTATCCTGCCGCCTATATCACCAGGCTTACCCGTTCCTCTACTTTGGATGTTCTCAACCAGGACTACATCCGTACTGCCCGGGCCAAGGGATTATCCAATTCGAAAGTCCTCTTCAAGCATGCCCTTCGGAATTCCCTTACGCCGGTCTTGACTTATGTCGGACCGGAATTCGCTTATATCATCACTGGCTCCCTCGTTGTCGAACAGATCTTCTCCATCCCTGGAATCGGCCGGAAATTCGTCGAGTCTATTACGAATAGGGATTATCCCCTCATCATGGGTACAACTGTATTCCTCACCTACATCATGGTCTTCATGCTCCTCCTTACCGATATCCTTTACAAGGTCCTTAATCCGAAGGTCGAGCTGGACTAGAAAGGAGGCAGGAACATGATTGGCAATTTCAAGAAGAACCCGCTCTCCCTCCAGATCGACTATTCCCGTTTCCTCCCTTCCTCGAAGGAAGAAAAGGAAAAGCAGAACGTCTTCCGTAAACCGACTACTTTCTTCCATGATTCCATGAAGCGGTTCAGCAAGAACCCGGTGGCTATGGTCTCTGGAATCTTCGTCATCCTTCTGATCCTTGCTGTTATCTTCATCCCGATCTTCTGGCCGTATTCCTATTCCGAGCAGCTTAGAATCACTTACGGAGTCAGCGATGGCACCTTCAACAACCTCCGCCCTTTCCACTGGTCCAATACGGAGAAGGAACTGATTGCCAACGGCGCGAAACTGGTTCCTCATATCTTCGGAACTGATTCCGGCGGCAGAGACTACTTCATCCGTGTCATCTACGGAGCCAGGGTCTCACTGACTGTCGGCTTCTTCGCTTCCATCATCGTCCTCCTCATCGGTTCCGTCTATGGTGCAGTCTCCGGGTACTTCGGAGGCAAAGTCGACCTGATCATGATGCGGATAGTCGATGTCATTTATTCCATTCCGGATCTTCTCATCATCATCCTTCTCTCTTCCGTACTGAAGATTGTCCTAGGGGATTCTACGAATACCTTTGTGACAACATTAGGCTCAGGAATGATCTCCATCTTCATCGTCTTCGGTCTTCTCTACTGGGTCGGAATGGCACGTCTTGTCAGAGGACAGGTCCTCACCCTCAAGCAGGAGGACTTCGTCCTTGCCGCCAAGGCTAGCGGTGCCGGAGGATGGTGGATCATCCGGAAGCATCTTCTTCCGAATGCCATGTCCGTCATCATCGTCAGTGCTGCGTTGCAGATTCCTAGTGCTATCTTCACGGAATCCTTCCTCTCCTATCTAGGACTTGGAGTCAATGCTCCTATGCCATCCTTAGGCTCCTTATGTGCGGATGCAGAAGGAACCATCATGTACAGCGACAAGCTCTATCAGCTCCTGCTCCCTGCCTTCCTCATCTGCCTCATCGTCCTTGCTCTTAACCTGTTGGGAGACGGACTTAGGGATTCGTTCGATCCGAAGCTTGCAAAATAGTCTTTTCCGGCAAGTGCCGGAAGAAAAGGAGAAACGGTTATGGCGGAAAACATGAATGCCAAGGACGTGAAGGAAGAGGAACCGATGCTGGTTGTCAAGAACCTGCATGTTTCCTTCGATATCATGGCCGGCAAGGTGGATGCCGTCAACGGTGTCTCCTTTTCCCTTAAGAAAGGAGGAATCCTCGGGATCGTCGGAGAATCCGGATCCGGAAAATCCGTCTCCAACTATTCCATCATGCAGATCCTCGACAAGAACGGCCACATCGATTCCGGAAGCATCCGTTTCTGCGGAAAGGAACTGATCGGTCTTTCCGAAAAAGAGATGCGGAAGATCAGAGGCGACCGTATCGCCATCATCTTCCAGGATCCTATGTCCGGCCTTAATCCGGTCTATACGGTCGGAAACCAGCTGATCGAAGCCATCCGTACCCATAACAAGGATATTTCGAAGAAGGAAGCCTACAAGCAGTCCGTGGAGATGCTGAAACTGGTCGGCTTCAACGATCCGGAGAAGCGTATGAAGCAGTATCCGTTCGAGCACTCCGGAGGAATGCTCCAGCGTGTCATGATTGCTATGGCTCTGGTCATGAAGCCTGACCTTCTGATTGCGGATGAACCGACGACTGCTTTGGATGTCACCATCCAGGCCCAGATCATCGACCTGCTGAAGTCCCTTCAGAAGAAGTTCGGAATGGGCATCATCATCGTCACCCACGATCTTGGCGTTATCGCCCAGATTGCCGATGAAGTCGATGTCATGTATGCCGGAAGGATCGTCGAACGCGGAAGCACAGATGAGATCTTCTACAATCCGAAACATGAATATACGAAGGGACTGATCAAATCCGTCCCTACCCTTCAGGATCAGGAACTGGAGCCGATCAAGGGGAACCCGGTAAACCTCCTCGACCTTCCGAAGGGCTGCTCCTTCTCTCCCCGCTGCTCGAAGTGCATGCATATCTGCACGGATGTTTATCCGGAACAGATCGAGCTAAGCAAAGACCATTCCGTCAGCTGCTGGAATGCCATCAAGGAACTCCAGGATGAAGGAAAGATCGATGTGACAGCCGCTCCGGAAGGCAAAGGAAATACCGATACTTTGAAGCTTCCTACCAAACGGAACAAAGCAGAAGAGAAGACGGAAGATAAGAACCGGAAGAGCCTAGTCAAAGGTCTTGCCCTTAGCGGGCAGAAAGGAGAGAACCATGAAGAAAAATGAATTTCCTAAGGACCAATACCATGAAGTCCCCAAGGACGTGATTGTCTCCGTTCAGCATCTACGGGAATACTTTCCGATCAGTACCGGCTTCTTCAAGACACAGCTTCTGAAGGCGACCGATGATGTCAGCTTCGATATCAAGAGAGGAGAGACCTTGGGACTTGTCGGAGAATCCGGATGCGGAAAGACCACGACCGGAAGGACCATCCTCCAGCTCTACAAGCCGACCGGCGGAAAGGTCTTCTTCAACGGTGAGGAAGTAACGAAAAAGAACCTGAAGGAATTCCGGAAGAAGACAAACATCGTCTTCCAGGATCCGTATTCCTCGCTCGATCCGAGAATGAAGGTGGAAGACATCATCGCCGAACCGATGGATGTCAACCATGCCTATAAGACCAAGGACGAACGGGACGAGAAGGTAAAGATGCTGATGAAGGCGGTCGGTCTGAACGCCGAGCAGTCCCAGCGTTACGCCCACGAGTTCTCCGGCGGCCAGAGGCAGCGTATCGGCATTGCCCGAGCGCTCTCGATGTCTCCGGAATTCGTCGTCTGCGATGAGCCGGTTTCGGCTCTCGATGTCTCTATCCAGGCACAGGTCCTGAATGCCTTCCACGATCTGCAGAAGCAGTTCAACCTTACCTATCTCTTCGTCGCCCACAACCTTCTGGTGGTCAAACATATCTCCGATCGTATTGCGGTCATGTACCTGGGAAGGCTTGTCGAGCTTTGCGAAAGCAATGAGATTTTCGAGAACCCGTTGCATCCTTATACTGTTACCTTGCTATCGGCCATTCCTGTTCCTGATCCGAAGGTTGCTAGAGCAAATCAGCGTTTTGTATTACAAGGGGAAATCCCTTCTCCGCTGAATGCTCCTAGCGGCTGCCCGTTCAGGACGAGATGTCCGTTTGCAACGGATAGATGTGCTCAGGAGATTCCTCCTCTTATCGAACCCAAGCCTGGGCATTATGTTGCCTGCTTCTATCCGGAGAAGGCGTCAGAGATGAGAAATCTTGATTCTTCTAGTTCCGGTATTCTTCCGCAAGACAAGCCCGTCAAAGGCGGAATGCTTGCCCCGGAGAAGACGGAAAGTTCTGCAAAAAAGATAAACAAAGGAGACGTTCCTGTTCAGGGCTAAGGAAATTCAAAAAAAGGGGAGGGAGAAGCCTGCTTCTCCCGTATACGGGACTTGAAGGGATGAATAAAAAAAGGAGAAATTCATTATGAATTCCAAGAAAGTAAGTCTTATCGGTTTATCTCTCATCTCTCTTATCAGCCTTGCCGGCTGCAAGAAGGCAGATTCGTCTGCTTCTGGAAACAGCGGAGATTCTGCTGCAAAGTATTTTGATTATTCCAAGGAAGCTATCTATTCTGCTGATCTCAACCATGATGGCGCAATCGGCGATGGCGAGAAGAATCTGACCTGGGCCAATTCCTTCGACAAACTGATCAAGATGATCAAGATCGACGATGCCGGAGAAAGCGCGGAGCAGGTTTCCCTTCGTTCTAAGGATATGCATGCTGCCGAGGACCTTCTGATGGGAACCGGTTCTGTCTGCCCGATCTACTATTACACGAATGCCTATCTTTTGAATCCGTCCATTACGAAGGTCCCGACCAATCCGCTCGGCAACTTCTTCTTCATGAATGCCGTGAAGACCGGATCCGACAGCAATACCATCAATGCCTGCCTTGCTTCCGAACCTCAGTATATCGATCCGGCCCTCAACAGCGCTGTCGAAGGCTCTACTTACGATGCCCATCTCTTTGCCGGACTCTATCGTTATAGGGACAGCAACAATGACGGGACTGCGACTTTGGAGAAGGATCTCCTTGCCGAGGATCCGGTCATCACTACGGATGCCAATGGTGTCGCTACCTATTCCTTCAAGCTCAAGGACGGAGTTAAGTTCTCGGATGGTTCTGCAATCACTGCCGATGATTTCATCTTCTCCTGGAACCGTGCTGCTTCCGGAAAAACCGCTGCAGACTATTCCTACCTCTTCGACGGCGTTGTCGGCGGTTCGGATGCCCAGAAGGATACTACTAGCGGTGCCGATACCAACTACGGACAGCATCTTGCCATTACCAAGAAGAGCGACAGCGAGTTCTCTATCCAGCTGACCCATGACCTTCCGTATTTCAAGTCTCTCCTTGCCTTCCCGTCCTTCAGTGTCCTGAAGAAGTCCGCTGTTACTGCCAACGAGGCTGCCGGTGCCTGGGCTAAGGTTCCGAACTTCGTCACTTCCGGATCCTACAAGATCACTGCCTGGACGCATGACTCCGTGATCAAGTTCGAGCGGAACGCCAACTACTGGGACAATTCCAACAATACTATCGATACCATCAACTTCCTTCTTTCCGACAAGGATACGACCATGGAGACCAACTTCAAGAGCGGCCAGTGCGATATGGTTCAGTCCTTCCCGCTCTCTAGCATGGAAGCCTGGGAAGCTTCGAAGAAGGATGGAAGCAACGCATCCCTCCACATCGATGATCTTCTCGGAACTTATTATGCTTGCTTCAATATGAACTCCGGCCGTTTCTCTGCCAAGGCCGATACCCCAGAGAAGAGAGTCAAGGTCAGAAAGGCCTTAGGACTCCTCATCGACCGTAAGAACATTACGGACAATGTCACCAAGCAGGGCCAGGTTCCTGCCAACTCCTTCGTTCCGAACGGCATCGTCGATGCTAACGGCACCGATTCCTTCACTGCCAAGAACGGAACTGCCGGGGACGGCAAGGGCTACTTCGATATCGACGACCATGCCGGAAACGTTGCCGATGCTGTCGCTATGCTCAAGGAAGTCGGATACACCTACGACGAGAAGACGAAGAAGTTCACGGACTTCCCGAGCAACTCCGTCTATCTCTACAACACGAGCGATACCCATAAGTCTATCGCCGAAGCTATCCAGGCTGATCTTGCCGCTAAGGGAATTTCCATCAATCTTGAAAACCAGGAGTGGAAGACTTTCCTTAACACCCGTAAGCAGGGCCAGTACGATATCTCCCGTGATGGCTGGGTCGCTGATTACAATGATGCCATCGATTTCCTCGATCTCTTCTGCTCCACGTCGGATAACAACGATGCCCAGCTTGGAAGAGAGCTTCAGTAGAGACGATCTGTAAGGATTGCAGAAAAGGCAGACCGGGTTTCCGGTCTGCCATTTTTCATATCCCTGGTCTTCAGCTCCTACAAGGCATCGTATTCCTTGTTCTTCTACCGGGGAAAACCACTCTGTGGAAGTGTCTTCTCCCGGGACTTCGATAGATAGAGCAGTGAAGAAGCTGTCCTTTGCTCCCAAAAGGAACTGATCCAGCAGGAACTCGGAATTGCTTCCGTTTCTTAGGCTCGCACTTACACCAATGATTCTTTTCATAGCCACTCCTTTGACAGGAAAAGAAATCCCTGATATGCTTACCCTACGACCTAAACCTAACTTTAGGTCAAGCATTATCGGAGAATTGTTTCCATGGCTACAATAGGACAGGTTTCCAAATCTTTCTCTCTTCCTGTTTCGACTCTTCGTTATTATGACCAGGAAGGACTCTTCCCGGACATTTCCCGGAAATCCGGGATCCGGGAATTCGGAGACAGGGAAATCGAAACCTTGAAGATAGTGGAGTGCCTTAAGAAGTCCGGCCCTGAGATCAAGGAGATACGGCAGTTCATGCTCTGGTGCGGGGAAGGAAAGAAAACATATCCATTACGGAAGAAACTTTTCGGGGAGCGGCAGAAGGAAGTCGAGGAACAGATTGCTTCCCTTACGAAGACACTCTCCCTTCTCCGGTATAAATGCTGGTATTATTCCGTAGCCGAAAAGGAAGGAAACGAAGACAATCTGAAAAAGAAGAACCTGGAAGACATGCCTTCCGATATCCGGGAAGACTTCCTCGCCTCCGGACTGTTGAGGAAATGAAGAAAGAAAAACACGGCGCTGGCCGTGTTTTCTCTTGTTGGTCTGTATTTAGAAGCAAACTACTTACGGAAGAAGAAATAGTAGGCTGCAAAACTGGCAGCGGCAAGAACGAGGAGGATCAGGATAGTAAGGAAGATGTTTCTTCCGGTATGTTTCTTCTTCCGATGATAAGGAGAAAGAAGTTCCTGGGTTTCCAAGACATGGGAACCGACAATCTCTAAAGGCATATTGCCGAAATAGAAATCATCGTATTCGATACGGAAATAGTCGGCAAGGCGCTGGAACTCCGATAACGTAGGAGTCGTCTGGCCGGATTCGAAGGACTCGATCATCTTCTTCGGGAAACCGGTCTGCTTGCTCATCTCGTCGATGGTCAGCCTTCCCTTGACCCTCAGAAAGCTGATGGACCTGGCCAGCTCCGTTCCGGAGAACGGATTGAAGTTTGCCAAAGGCCCGCGGTTATCGTCCCTTCCTAGCAGGAAGGAATTGATCGTCATCTTCAGGGTAAAGCAAATAGGAACTAGCATCGGAAGAGAAACCTCCTCCTTGCCGTTCTCGATTTTCGTTAACATAGAAGGGGTAATCCCGAGATTCTGGGATAATTCCTCCCGGGTTATTCCGAGAGCTTCCCGCTTCTGCTGGATATATGGTCCATAGACAGTTTTTTTCATATCGAGTCTATTATATACGAAAAATCCGTTTTCTTTCCGTAAAAGGTTTTCTTTTTGAGAGAATCAGTCCAAAGTGCAGCACATCGGGTCATAGAAAGGAAGCATTGCCGGTTTCTTGCCGTAGTTCTCTTTCTCTTCTTCCGTCAGGTACTTCTTGTCGACATCCACTTCGTAGACATATTCGCTGAACCAGTCGTCATCCATGAGGAAGAAGCCTTTCTTTCCGACTTCGTCTCCCCAGGAATTCTCGATCTTCCACTTCAGCGGATTGCCGTCCTTGTCTAAGTCGACTCCGACTAAGGTCATGGCGTGGTTGGAGACGCTCTGCCTGTAGCTAAGTCTTTCTCCCTTGGTCTGGATGAAAGTAGTTCCGAAGAGCTTATCCTCTTCGAAAAGCTTGGTGGAAAGAACGCCGTCCTTCCGGTCGCTTTCCGCAAGGACATCGCAGGCAAACCATAAGGCCTTGCCGTCCTTGAGGGAAAGGATTGCTAACTCCTTCAAACGTTCGATCGGGGCATTGAGGAAGGTGCATTCCCTGGTTCCGACGACATTCCTTGCAAACTGGAGGGAATAGGTCTTGCCGAATTCTCTTCCTTCTTCCGGATCATTGACGACGGAGACTACGGAATCGACTCCTTCCGGGGCATACTTCTTGAAGAAAGCAAGAGGAGTGATATCGGAATCCTTCAGGAACTTATTGTCTTTGTCCCGGCATTCGAAGTCGAAAGCCTTCGGAGGAAGTCCGAGGGTGACAACAAGGATCCGGAAGAAAGTCTTCATCATATCTTCCTTCTCCTTACGGAGAGAGTCTAAGGAAGCGCCCTTCTTGGATTCGTTCCTTAAGACCATGGCAAATTCTCTGGCCTTCCGGTTCAGGGCAGCGTTCATTTCGGCAGAAAGGCTGGAGGAGTAGGTCTCCGGCATATTCTCCTTGGGAAGGACACCGTACTTATTGACGAGAGCGACGAAATAGGACCAGTATCCGCCGTCTTCGATTCCCTTTGCAAGCAATCCGCTTACTTCTCTGGACTTGGTATCCAGCTCTCTGGTATCCAGGATGTATTCCAAAAAGGAGTTGGCTTTCTCAAGCTTGTCAAAGAACATGAGATAGGACTGGCTGAGCTCCAGGTTCTTGATTCCTGCCTTCTTCATGATGGCAAGACGGACAACATTAAGTCCGGAGAACATCCAGCAGCGTCCGCTCTGCTTCTGGTTCGTGACTTCTCCGCCATCTACTTCGATGGAGAAGTTCGGGGTAAGCTCCCCTTCTCTCTTCTGGTTCTTGCTGCTGGCTTTCGGACCCATGATGATAGCAGCATTGCTGCTGATGGTATTTCCGAGCGTCTTTTCGTAGTCCTTCTCGAAGGCGGCAAAATATTCGTCCTTGATTTCCTTATCCATTGGTACACCCTCCTAAGTTTTACTGGAATATTATAGAAGAAGGAGGAGAAAAAGGAAACGGAAGGGATGCTCTTCCTCCTTTATTTTATGGAAACTCATACGAAACGGGTAAGTTTCCGAGTTTTCTTTGCAAATTAGAATATTTTGGAAAGCGGAAAGAGTTGTTAATTCAATCCATGAAAACTTGGGTACCCTATTGGTTTTCACGAGTTAAGCTATATTTTAATGCTATTTTGTAATAAACCTTTTCTTTTATACCCTAAATGCGCTATATTATTATCTCAGTTGTGGAGGTCATTTATATGAAGAAAAAGCCCTATCGTAATTCTCTACAGACTAGAGAAAAAATCCGTACCGCTGTTCTGACTTTGATCAGTGAGAAGAAGAGTTTCGATAAGATCAACGTTACGGAGATTGTAAAGCTCGCGGACATCACCCGTGGTACTTTCTACAATCATTACAAAGGAATCCAGGAAGTCATCATCGACATCGAGAACCTTCTGATCGGGTCCTTATCTGGATTGCTTACCTCCCTAGATATCCGTACGGCTGAGAACCGCAGTCTTTTTTTCGATCAGCTCAATTCCTTTGCCGAAAAGTATCATGACTCCGTCAAGGCTGTCGCAGAAGCAGTTCCCTTTACTCTTCTGACCGACTTCATGGACCGTCTTACCCAGACCATCACGGAAATTGTTTCCCAGTCTTATCCGGAAATCCTGGATCGGGAAAAGAGACCGATCACTTCTGCTGCTATCCTCCAGATCTCCGGCGGTCTTACCGGCGCTTACATGAACTACCTCTTCGATTATCCGGATCTTACTCTGGAAGACATCAAGAAGAGCGGACTTGCCCTTCTCGAGCTTGTCGCTCCTATCGGAAAGCCTCTTGCCAACCTTGATACTCTTCTTGCTCCTGTCTCGGAAGCAAAGTAGCAAACACAGGTTCCGAAAAAGGACTCCCTTCCGGGAGTCCCCTACGGAACCTTTTTTGGTGGTTCCTATTTGTTTTCTTCAGCCGCTTTCTTCAAGGCAGGGATCAGGACTTTGGCGTCTGCAAGGGAAAGTCCGGAGACGGCAAGGCGGATATGGTTCTCATCCAGCGGAACAACATACATATGCTGCTTCTTCATGGCTTCGAAGACAGGAAAAGCATTCTTGATTACCAAAGTGATAAAGAAACCGGAGGAATAAGGATAGAAATCGAATCCGTACTCTTTCAGAAGAAGGACGACTTCCTTGGAACGCTTGGAAAGCAGGAGTTTGTTGGCTTCGACTTCCGAAAGAAGCTTTTCTCTGCTCCCCTTGTCTTCCATCGCCTTGCAGACAGCAACTTCCGCTGAGCAGACCGGAACCGAATAAGTACCGCGGGCCTGGCTTCCGTAGGCAGCCTGGATCTCGTCTTTTTCGGTCGGGTTAGGAGCAAGGGCAAGAAGGGCACCGACTCTCAGGCCGTAGAGTCCGAAGAGCTTCGAGCAGCTGAAGGAAATAAGGGGGAGGAAATCCGCCTTCTTCTCCAGAAGCTTGTCCACCAAAGCGCAGTGATGGCCATTTACGTTGTAGTAGTCGAGGTAGGCGATATCGAAGAGGACGATGAGATCCGTCTTCTTCCCTTCTTCCTCGAGCATACTAAACAGGGCATCGTATTCTTCTTCCGAAAGGCAGTATCCGGTCGGATTCTGGCAGGGGTCGTTGAGAAGGAAGAAGACATGGTTCTGCTTCTTGGCCAGGGCTTCGATATTCTCCTTTACGGAAAGGATATTGAACTTCCTGTCCTTGTCGAAGAGGGAGTAGAACTGGCTCTTTAGGCCTGCTTTCCTGGCAAGGAGGGTATAATTCGTCCACAGGATATCCGGAAGGAGGACACTGTCTCCTTCTTCCAAGAAGAGGGAGAAGGCATTGAACAAAGCACCCGTTCCTCCGATGGATGCACCGGAGAAGACGGAATAGAGGGATTCCAGTTTCGGTCTTCTGTCCGTGAAGATCCAGTCGATGACGGCTTCCCTGAAGGAGGGGTCTCCGCTGCTTGGGCCGTAGGACAAATCCGCTGTGATGTTTTCTTTCAAGGCATCGTCGATAACCGGCACGTCTCCTAGCTTTCCGTTTTCGTCCAGGAAGGAACCGATGCTGGCATTGATTATCTTGTTGCCTGCTTTCTTATCCTTCTTGGCAAGATTAGCGATGGCAATGATGTCGTTCGGGCCGACTAGGGTCCTGGAACGCTTCGCAATGTACGTGATACCCTTCATGGAAAAAGCCCCCAAAACAAGACAATTATACCATAGCTTAAAGAAGAGGAACGAAGGGGGATAGAGGAAAGACGAAAAGGAGAAAATCTCTTTTTTCCTCCTTTCCCTCTTTCTCCGGCAAGAAGCAGATAGAACCGGGAAGACCGGGAAGGAAAAGAAAAAAACCGCTTCCTGCGAAAGCGGTTTCCGACATTCTTCCTAGATGTGTTTCTTGCTGTCCTCCAGCGCTAGGATTACCCGCTCCGTAAAGAAGTCGAAATCCGGATCCGGAGTTTGGCATTCCTTGTGGGAGGCAATATAGTTCAGGCATCTCCTGACCCCTTCGGAGAAAAGAACGAAGGGAAGAGGCTCCTTGGCGAGGTTCTTGATCTTCGTTGTATCGAACACCCCGTTATCCTTCTTGTCTCCTAGCAGGGTTCCTTCAAAATCATATCCTCTCTTCTTCCCGACTTCCGCAAGGTAATAAGAGGAAACGAAATAGGGATGGAGCTTCACCCGGAGAGTCCTGGCAATCGTGGTGTAGATCTCAAGCCAGGTCAGTCTTTCGTCCGACATGATCTGGTAGGTTTCTCCGACAGCTTCCGGATTTCCGACCAGGAAGGAGAAATAGGCAGCGAAGTCCGCACTGTAGGTCAGAGTCCACAAAGTCGATCCGTCTCCCGGGAGGAGGACAGGCTTCTCTTCCTGGATCCGTTCGACGACAGAGTAGGATCCTTCCTGGCCGTGGATGGCGACAGGAATTTTCTTCTCGTCGTAGGTATGGCTCGGCCTTACGATCGTGACCGGGAAATGGTCGAGACGGAAACGTTCCAGGAGATACTTCTCGGCATTCTGCTTTTCCCTGCTGTAAGCCCAGTAGGGATTGTCCTGGGCAGTATCCTCTCGGATCGGGAAGGAGGAAGACTTGTCATAAACGGATGCAGAACTCAGGAAGAGGTACTGCTTCGTTTTTCCCCGGAAGAGACGGAAATCCCGCTCCGCATCTTCCTTCCGGAAGGCGACGAATTCGATGACGACATCGAACTCGAGGTATTTTACAGCTTCTGCGATTTTGTCTTCGTTATGGATATCCCCTTCGATCCAGTGGAGGTTAGGGCAGGAAGGGAAAACCTCTCCCATTTTCCGGTTTCCCCGGTTGAGGAGATAGAGGACGTTGCCCTCTTTTGCCAGGAGGTTTTTCGTCACGGCTTCCGATATCGTACCTGTTCCGCCGATGATCAAGATCTGCATACGTGTTTCCTTTCCTGGGCTTCCGGATTAGAAAGCCGTGCTTCTCTGTTTCCTTTGGAAGACAAGAAGGGCTTTGGAAAAGAATGGATTCTTTCCGCAAGGCTCTTGGATTGCCCTCTATTGTAGCGATAGCAAAACAGGAAAGCAAAGAAGAGGCTATTCTTCGTCCTTCTTCATCTGGTCGGCAAGGGAAAGCGGGGAACGGAGGAAGGAAAGGAATAGGAGAAGGAGTGGCAAGGCAACAAAGAGGAGGATAGAAAGAAGGACATCATAAGGAGTAAGGGAAATCAGGGCAAGACTCTCCTTTGCATCCGGGATTCCGGAAATCACCTGGTTCTCCCCGTTTCTTCCTAGAAAGAAGAAAAGGAGGGAGATAATCTCTGCCGGTACGATTAGAAGAAGGTAGGAGAAGAGGCTTATGCTCCTGGATGTTCTGCTTCCGAATCCGAGGAGAGAGAAGAGGGTATATTCCTTTGCCTTCTCCTTTCGGTCATCAAAGAAGAAGAAAAAGGAAAGGCCGAGACTGAGAAGGGAAAGCAGTACGGTGACCAGAATCCAGTATTTTCTCCCGTCGCAGATCCACTGCAGGGAGCTGTTTGCCCCTTCCGTCGTCTGGAAAATGCTGAAAGAGAAGAAAGTCAGGATGAAATAGGGAAGAACCAAGGATAGAAGAAAGAAAGCAGAACTTTTCAGGGCATGGGAGATCAGGGAGTGGGAAGAAATCCGAAGAACCGAAGAAAAAGGAATCCGATCGGGTCTTCTTCCTTGTGGAAGAAGGACCGTACTTTCCGGATCCTTTCCTTCCAGAAGAACCCCATCCTTCATCCGGAGAAACGAGAAGGAAGGACTGCCTATGTATTCCGGGCACTTCTCCCTAATATCGTGGGAAATAACCAAGAGGAGGCGGGTTGAGGAAAGCTCCTGAAGCCATTGATAAACAATCTTGGAACGCCTTGTATCGAGATGGGCAGTCGGTTCATCCAGGAATAGGATCGGCTTGTCTTCTAGAATCGCCCGTAGAATAGATCCTCTAGCCTTTTCTCCCCGCGACAGCTCTGAAACAGGCTTCTGAAGCAGGGAAGAAATCTCCAGCCGGGAAGCCCCTTCCTGGATTTTCTTTCGGTCCTTCGTGACAAGAAAAAGGTTGTTCTCGAGACTCAGGTATTCCACCAGGTTGTCATCCTGGCTGAGGAAGGAGAAGTTCCGGCTTCTTTTTTCTTCTGTCTCTTTGGAACCGAGACCGGAAAGCTGTTTTCCGTCCAGAAAAATGGTTCCTTTATCCAGAGAATCCAAAAGACCTAGCAAAGTCATCAGAGTGCTTTTTCCGCATCCCGATTTTCCTTCTAGGATATGGACCTTTCCCTCGCTTAGGGAAAGATCCATATCCTTGATTACTGCCTTCCCCTGGAAGGATTTGCAAAGGTTATTTCCGGATAATACCATTTTTACTCTCCCGGGGCAGATTCCAAACGAAGAGGAGAACGAAGACGGCAAGTGCAAGGAGAGGGGTAAATAAGAAACTCCTGGTCAGGGAATAGCAAAGCAAACCGGCGAACGACTGGCTTGCCGCCTCAATATGCCCGATTACCCGGGCTAGGGACGGAGAGAGAAGGAGGCTTATGAGAAGAGGAAGAAGAACGGCTGTCAAAGAAAGGGAAAGATCAGAAAGAAGAGGGTATTTCTTTGGTATTCCCCACTCTTTGAAGGCTAAAGCGTCTTTTCGGAATTCTTCCCTGGAACGGACGCCGAACAGGAGGGAGAGCAGAACGAGGATTCCTGCAAGGATGCCCGAAAGAATGAGCAGGAACCTTGTCATCGTCTTGCTGTTTTCAAGAGCCAATGGGCACTGCACGGAAACCAGGTCCGAGCCGATTTTAAGGGAAGAGTCCAGAATCCTGCTTTTCTGTGTTTTCAGATACCTTGAGGTCAGGAAAAAGGATTGTGCTTTTTCTCCTTGTACATATGGCGAGGCCAGGAGCTCGGCAAAGAAATCATTGCTGACCAAAGCATAGTTATCGCCCTGCAGATCGATGGCTCCAGCGAGATTCAACGTCACTTTTCCTAATCCCAATTCGGAAAAGCTGGAAGAGAAAGTAAAACGGTCCGACCCGGAAGAATCCTCCGAACAGGAAAAGAGGGACCCGGAAAGATAAGGGTCTTTTGCTTCTTTCAGTTCCGAAAGCCAGGCGAAGAAGAACCTGTTGTTGATGTAGATGTTTTTTTCATCCGGGAACCAATCTTCTTGTTCTTCATCAGTAAGCCCTGCCATCGTTGCCGAAAGAATAATCGGGGAAAATCCAAAGTAGTCGTGCGAATAGGAATGTAAACCTTTGTAGTTGCTTATGAAATCTCCGAAGAGATCGCTGAAACCAGAGTAACGGATGCCTTCCGCTTTAAAAAAAGAAAGGTAGTCCTTCTTCGGAATGACAGCCTGGATCTGTTCATCTTCGACTTCCGTTTTGAAATCAAAGAAGCCGGATACCACAAGGGGAAGATCTTTGTTTAGGTAGTCCCCTTCCCGGATTTCTTTCTTTTTGCTGTCATCGTTGCTGAAACGAACGTTATCATAATTGATCTTGCTATTCCAAAAAACGGGGAAGCAATCTGCAGAATAGTACTCTTTCTTCTGGTATACTTCATCGATGTCTTGAGGAATCCATTCCTTTACATCTTCCAGGAAGGCAAATTTATATTGGAGGAACGATACACAGGGAACAGCATCTCCCGCAGGGTAACTTTTCCGGATCTGGGTGGAAGAAGGAGAATCTTCTAGGTTTGTATCCTGGCATTGATAAAGGCCGTCTAGTTTGTCGATGGCAGAAGAATAGGTGGCATTCTTGTCTACGGAGCCCATTGCAAAAGGCAAGAAAGAACAAATCAGCATCATGGCAAGCCCCAGAAGCCGGAAGGCTCCGATTACTGGATAATGGAAGAAACGTTTCAGGCCAAGTTTTAGATAAGCCTTATGGGAAGGAAGAGGAACCCTAGCTGGTTCTTCCTCCGTATCCTCTGCTTCTTTTCCGGCTTTCACATAGGAGACCCCGTTTTTCAAAGAGATGATCTGGTTTGCATAGCAAAGCGCGGCCGGATCGTGAGTTGCCACAAGGATGGAGGAAGTCTTAGACAGTTTTGTCAGGAGACAATAAGCCATCTTTGTCGAGGAAGGATCGAGATTTGCGCTTGGCTCATCGAGGAAGGACGGTTTTCGGTTTGAGAATCAGGACTCGGGCAAGCATCAGTCTTGCCTTCTCTCCTTTCGACAAGTCAGCAGCCAATGTCTTCTTCTCACCGGAAAGTCCGACTTCCTGAAGAACATCGTTTATTGCTTCCAGGTCTTTTGTCTCCAACAAAAGGTTGTCAAGTACAGAAAGAATGCCATTATTCGAGCATTCTGAATCTCCATAGAAGAGACTTGTTCTATCAATTTCAATCTTTCCCTGAAGAGGAGCGAGTTCTCCTCGGAGGAGGTTTATCAGGGTTGTTTTTCCACAGCCGCTAGGACCTTCGAGGATTGTCAGGGAATGGTTCGGGACATCGAAGGATACATCCGATAATACCTCTTCGTCGATCCGCGGATAATGGAAGGACAGATTATGAATGGATATCATTATTCCTAAATCGATAAATAGTAGGAAGTCTCGCTGTCCCCTATTGCATGGAGTACGAAACCGACAGCCATTTCGCTTTCGTTAGCAATTACGATACGTGCCTGATTGTTTGGCTGAGTTCCTCTCGTAAGGTATTTTCCCCACCACCTATAGAAGGTCCCCGTTAATCCGAAAGCAACAGCATACCCATCTGGGCAATACTGACCATTCATTTTGGTTATTTTGTTTACTGTATAGTCGAATTCATGGCCCATCGCCCCTTCTTTAAAACCATACTCATACGATTGGTTTTTATTAATCTGCTTTCCTTTTAAAGAAAGGCAGTCTATTTCTGCTTCTTCGTTTCGTAAGGCAATGCCGTTTTTGGAATTACTATCTATATGAGACGTAATGCGACGAATACTAGTATTATTCTGCCCATTTACTTCTTCCTTGGAAAAGGTAAAAGAAAGAGGCCTGGCCAAAGAACTGCAAAAAAATAAAGGTATAAGAAGAGCAACCAATCTTTTTTTCATAATATTTCCTCGCTGATATTGCTAGTATAGTTTTCAAAAATGAACAAATCCTAAGTAAGCGCTTATAATAAGCTGGTAGATAATTGTTAGAACTCCTTTTTTTCTCTTCCTTATCTTCTCTATATTAAATCCAGCCTGTCTCCATTCCTTTCCCGCCGAGAGAAGCAGAACCTCTTTCGAAAAGGAACCTTACCCCTTTATTCTCCCCCTCTTTCCCGTATAATATCCTTAGCAGGAGTGCGCTATGGAAGAAAAAGAAAAACAGCTGTCCGACAGCTTAGACGACCTCTCCAAAAGGCTTTTCGATTTGTCTCTGAGAAATCCTCTTCTCGCCTTCAAGGAAAGAGGCAGCTCCACTCTCCGGATAACCAATCCTGGACTTATTGCTTTTTATAACAGACTCGTCGAGAAAGGGCTGGAATACACCTATCCGGCAGGCGGAGAAGACGAAGAGACTTTTGCTGTCATGGCAAAAGGGGAAGAGTCCTTCTTCTCTTTGGCAATCCACGAAGAACCTAAGACCTTCCCTTCTATTCCAAGCGGGGAGTTCAGGACCGAGAAGAAGATTTCCGATACGAACCGTGTCCTTCAGAACCTGCGGGGAAAGAATCGGAACTATGAGTCCGAAACCGGACTGCATATCCTTTTTGCTTCCTTCGGTTTCGTCAGGTTCAACGATCCGGACAACCCGGTCTACAGAACGGATGCAGACGGGAAGAAGATCCTTGTTCCGCTTGCTGCCCCCTTGCTTCTTGTTCCGATTGAAATCAAGAGGAACGGAAGCGGGTCTTCTTACCATATTGCCAAAGACGAGAACGATATCCTCCTCAACCCGACCCTTGCCTTCAAATTCCGGAAGAGCTTCGGAATCGACCTGCCTCTTTTTGATGATGCAAAAGACGGGCTTGCGGAATACCTGGAAAAGGTAGAAAAACTGATTTCTTCGAACGGGTTTGCTTTGGAGAAGGTCATGGAAATCTCCGTGCTGCCTTTCCAGAACATGGCGATGTACGAAGACTCCATTCTTCAAAAGAAGAAGATGATGGAGAATCCGGTCCTATCGGATCTCCTTGTAAACACGGCAAACTGCACTTTGGACGATAGTTCCTTGCAGGATATCGACTTCGACAAGACGGCAGATCCCAAGAACCTTTATGAGATCGTCGATGCGGATTCCAGCCAGATGGATGCTCTTGCCTATGCCAGGGCCGGAAAATCCTTTGTCCTTCAGGGGCCTCCGGGAACCGGAAAGTCCCAGACCATCACGAACATCATCGCGGAAAGCATTGCCGACGGCAAGAAGGTTCTTTTCGTTGCCCAGAAGCAGGCAGCCCTAGATGTAGTCAGCACAAGACTCAAAGAGTCCGGATTAGGTCCCTTTATCCTGAACCTCCACTCCGACAAGACGACAAGGACGGAAGTCGTCGACTCTCTGATGAAGACTTTGGATCTTGCTTCTTCTTCCTACTCTTTGCCGGAAGAAGACGAAGAAGACCTGAAGAACCTGAAGCTGAAAAGGGACGAGATCGATACCTATGCAGAAGAGCTCCATAGGAAGCAGAAGCCGCTAGGAAAATCTTTGTTTGATGTCGCCAATATTCTTTCCGGGATGGAGAAGGTAGATACGATCCAGGCAAACATCACCGACCTCGAATACGACAAGGAAGAAGATATCCGGCGGAAGAAGGAAGAGGTCGTTACCTACAGTTCTTTCTTCCAAGCGGACCTTTCCGAGATCAGCCAGAACTACTGGTATGAGAACCGGACGGATTTCCGGAACAAGGATCTGGTTGCCGTCTTCAAGAAGTTCGTTACGACATCCGGAAGCGAAGTCGAAGACGCCTTGCATGATCTGAAGAGCCTTTCCTTCTTCGGAATCCCGATGCTCTACTCAGAAGAGGACATGGAAAAGGTACTGCCTTTCCTCTCCTTTGCCTTGACCTATCCGGATGTCCCGAAGGGCTGGCTGTTCCTCCAGAAGATCGGGGACTTCCCGAAGATCCTAAGCGGAAGTGATGCCCGGGAGCTTTTCTACGGACAGAGAAAAGAAAAGATCATTGCGGATGTATCTGCAGCAAGCAAAGACCTGAAAGACTATCCTCCCCTTAAGGAAGTCGATCTTGCCTCTTCCGTATCCGTAAAGGGGTATGGAGATAGTGTGGAAGGAAGACTTGCAGCAAATAACACTCTTTCCTTGTTCTATAAAAATGCCAATCTCAGGAAGCAGGCAGAAGAACTTCTCCCTCAGGTTATCCAGAACCAGAGAAAATACCAGGAAGCCCTTAAGGGGCCTCTTGCCGGATACGACAAGAAGATCCTGGATCTCGACTACAAGGAGATGATGTGGGCTTACAGGAATGCCTACCGGAATCCTCTTGGCCGATGCTTCAACGGGAACTACCATCGGGACAAGAAACGGCTTCTTTCCTACCTCCGTTTGGGTTCCATCAAGCCAGGCTACAAGGACAGCCTTGCTGTCTTTGAGGCACTAGACCGTGTCCATGAAGCCAAGGACTACTTCGGCAAGAACAGCAAACTTCTATCCGATACATACGGATTTGCTGTTGATTCTTTGACCGATCTTTCTTCCCTGCCTTTCCTTTTCCGGGAATACGATCTCGATACGGCAATCCTTCAGGACGTCAAGGACCTAAACGAGATCGACTTCCGGAACGAGGAATTCCTCCGTGCCCTGAAGGAAGGATACGGCCTCGATCTTTCCGGATACGGGATCGACTTCAAGGATTATGTGGAGAAAGCCAAGTGGGCGAAAGACTACCAGGCAAAGGTTCCGGACAGCTATCTGTGGAGAGACTTCACGGCCAAGCTTTCCGATAAGGAGTTCGATCTTCTCTCCTTGGAAGCAATGGTGCATCTTCTGGAAAGCCACAAGATGGCTATCGACGAGATGAAGACGACGGCCGCAGACTTCTCCCTGTTCAACAAGATCGACTTTTCCTCTACGCCGCTGGAGGTCATCAGCAAGCAGATGGAGACTTATCACGACCATTTCGAAGACCTTGATCATCTCTTCTCCCTGATTGCCTGCCGGCAGAAGATGAAGGAGGAAGGAATCCTTCCTTTCATCATCGAAGCAGAGGGAGAGAGGACGCCGCTGACTTCTATCGGCGATGTCTTCCTCAAGGCCTACTACTATTCCTGGATGAAGAGGATGGCAAAACCGGTTCCGGTCCTACGGGAATTCACCAGGGAGGGAGAAGAAGCCTCCGTAAGGAGGTTCCTGGCCCTTGACCGGAAGCAGCTGGAGATTGCCCGAAGAAGGATTTTCATCAAGCTCCTGAACTCCCTGCCTAGCTACAAGGATGCCGTAGGGCAGGAGGAAGCCTCTGTTCTGAAGAAGGAGAGCGTCAAGAAGCGGAAGCTTCTTTCGACTAGGAAGCTTTTCCTTTCCGTACCGCATCTTCTCCTTACCCTGAAGCCCTGCCTTATGATGTCTCCTCTTACGGTCAGCATGTTCCTGGAGAGCGACGTCTTCCAGTTCGACACCGTCATCTTCGATGAAGCCTCCCAGGTCCTTCCGGAGAGCGCGCTAGGCGCTATCTACAGGGGAAAGCAGGTCATCATCGCCGGCGATATGGAGCAGCTTCCTCCGACTTCGTTCTATCAGATCCTTCTTTCCGGAGACGACGACTATAAGGAGAACGATGCAATCGATGGATTCGATTCCATCCTGGCACTTGCCCAGGGGCTTCCCCAGAAGATGCTCCGCTGGCATTACCGTTCCAGGGATGAGTCCCTGATCTCCTTCTCCAACTCCTATATCTACAAGAACAGGCTTATCACCTTCCCCGGCAACAAGACCAAGGACGAAGACTTCGGACTGGATCCTTATCTGTACTGCAAGGACGGCGTATACGATACCTATCCTGTCGTCAATGGCAAGGGAAGGACCAGGAAGAGCAAGGAGAAGGGAAACCTTCCGGAAGCACTTCTTATAGCCTCTCTGGTTATCGATCATATCCGCAAGTATTACGTTCCTGCAACTATGGAGGACGGGAAGGCCGTTTTGGGTCATTTCACCAGGACCCTTGGCGTTATCGCCTTCGGTGTCCCGCAGCAGGAATGCATCCGCTATGCCATCGCCTACAAGATCCGTCTTCTCCCTGCAGACAGCCGTTCCCTCTATGAGGAAGCGACGAACGAGGATTCCCGTTCCTCTTCCTTCTTCGTCAAGAACCTGGAGAACGTCCAGGGAGATGAGAGGGATACGATCCTTCTCAGCATCGGCTATGCCAGGGACAGCGAAGGTCATCTTTCCATGAACTTCGGTCCTCTTAACGGAGAGGGCGGCTATCGGAGACTCAATGTCGCTATCACCCGTGCCAAGTACAACCTGAAGCTTGTCGGTTCTTTGCTTCCCGGAGACTTCAGGATAGAGGAAACATCCTCCAAGGGACTGAAGATGCTGAAGGACTATATCTCCTACAGCAAGACCAAGGAGCTTCCTATGGAAGAAGATCCGACCGGGCTTCTGAACCAGGACCGGCTTACCGGGATCGAGACGGAAGTGAAGGATACGCTGGAGTCTATGGGATACAAGGTCGTTACCCATCTCGGTGTCTCCTCCTTCAAGATCGGTCTTGCCGTATCCTCTCCGGACTATCCGGATGGCTATGCTCTTGGAATCCTCTTCGACGGACAGGACTATGCCCGTACAAGGACGGCCAGGGACAGGGATAGGATCCGGAACGAGTTCCTGACTTCGATCGGATGGAACCTGTACCATATCTGGACGATCTCCTGGACCAATGACAAGTTCCTGGAGAAGAAGAAGCTTTTCCAGGCTGTCGAAGACAGCATCTCTACTTACAACGAAAGAAGAAGAGCGACCAACTCCAAGCCTGTCTATGAGGCTAGGGACGACGAAGAGGAGGACTTCTCCTCTACCTTGGACAGGGAAGACAAAGGAAACTCCTACGGTTTTGAAGACTATCCTAGCATCACTACCTACAAGGCCCTCGGAACCACCGACTCCGATATCGTCCAGGCGGTCATCGACAGTGAATACCCGGTCCACCGGGACTATCTCCTGAGAAGGCTGAAGACGATCTACGGTCCGGATTACCGGAGAGAAGATGCCTTGATGAACATCAAGCTGCAGCTGACGAGGAGGGAGATCCTCCCCTTCGAGGAAGTATTCTATGTTCCGTCCCTTTACGACCGGATCCATGTACGGCTTTCCAAGGACAGGGACATCGATGAGATCTCTCTGGCCGAGCTGTCCCTGGCTTTCTCTTCTATCGCTAAGCTTTCCTTCCAGGCAACCAAGGCTGACCTTTTCCGTAAGATCCTTTCCGGATACGGAATAGAAAGGATGACGGACCACTGCAAGGGTAGGCTTGAAGAAGCCTACAGGATGTCCTTTCCGAATACCGAAATCGGTTCCGGAAGCGAGGTCGTGAAGAAGTAGTCTGTTTGCTGTTAGCCTACTCTCCTATCGAGAGGAGGCGCTTTTATATAGCAAACAGGTTCTTATTCCTTCATAATAGGAAGCATGAAAACAATAGCGGCATTATTCGATCAGGACGGGACTCTCACCGATTCCGGGCCTGGCATCTACTACTGCTTCAAGAAGGCGATGGCCGAGATGGGCTATCCGATTCCGGAAGATTCCAAGCTCCGGATCATTGTCGGACCCCCGTTACGGGATTCTTTTATTTGTTTCGGCGTTCCGGAGGAGAAAGTCGAAGAAGCCATCACTAGGTACCGGAAATGGTATTTCACAGAAGGGCTTCTGATGAATACGCCATATCCTGGGATTGCCGAACTCCTGAAGAAGCTTTTCCTGGAGAGGGAAGAACTTTATGTGGCGACTTCTAAGCCGACTCCTCTTGCCACTTCGATCCTACAGAACAACCATGTCTATTCCTATTTCAACAGGATCTACGGTGCTTCCTTTGACAAAAGCCATGACAAGAAGGAACTGATCGTCAAGGACTGCCTGGATTCGCTTGCCCCGTCCGTCCTTCCGGTCATGATCGGGGATACGTCCTTTGATGTACAGGGAGCCAGGAAGAACAATATCCTTTCCATTGCTGTCACCTGGGGATACGGTTCTAAAGAGAGCCTTGTAGAAGCTAAGCCGGATTATCTTGTCTCTACGGTCAAGGAGCTTGACGAGACCCTGGAAAAGCTTAGAAGAAGCGAAAGCTAGATCTTCTTTGCCTTATTCATGAAAAGCCCGATTCTTTCGGGCTTTTTTTGATTTCCAGGAAACAGATCGAATGGATCCTGCCATTGGGGAAAACATTCTGCAATGAGGCTTCGAGAAAAGCAAGCCAAGGAAGAGGAATTGCTATTGAAACGGGGTTAGGCTAAAATAATGGTAAAGAAAAAAGCAAAGGAAAGCAAAACAAAGCTCTTTTGTTTATAGGTTAAGAGCGAAGAGCCCGGTACAGAAGGAAGGTCCTAAAGATTGCAGGAATCCTATGGCAGGAAGTGCTGGCATGAAGCGCGGTAAGGAATCCACAGAAGGCGATTTCTGGCTTTGCCCGTCATAATAATCGCAGAAACGGAGAAACACTATATGAGAAGCATCGCAAGATTAGAACTCCAGTATGCTCATCGTTTCTATGGCTTCAAAGGAGAGGCGCAGTATCTGCATGGCCATACCGGCATCCTTACCATCGAAGTCGAAGATACGATTAATCCGGGAGTCAATATGGTTTTCCCCTGCAACGAAATCCAGAAGACTTGCTGGAATCTTCTGAAGAACTTCGATCATGCCCTGATTCTTCGGGAAGATGATCCGTTGCTTCCTGCCATCCTTGCTGTCTATGACAAGCAGGGCATCCGAAACGGATCGCCTACGAACAAGATGAAAGGACCTGCCTTCAAGACGAAACTCGCCACTGCCTATCCGGATTGCCGGATGGTGGTCACCAAGGAAACCATGACTGTCGAAGGAATGATCAAGATCGTCTATGATCTCCTCAAGGACAAACTCAATATCGCCAAGATCACCTTCAGCAGCGGGGTGAATTGTGCAAGCCAGGAATACGAAGTTAAGAAGACGATTGCAAGATGCCCGCTCTGCGGAATCGCTCTGGATGCTAATGGCGTCTGCCCGAAATGCGGATACAAGGCCCCAAGATAGTAAAGTAAGAAATAGAAATAGGGAGGATGCTGCTGTGGCATCCTCTTTTTTGCTGTCTCTAGCGGAAAGGAAGCGGAAACCATCGCCTTGCAGGTTATAATCTTCATTCGGAGCATCTAAGAAAAGCCGACCAAGTCGGGAAGAAAAGGAGCTTAGGAACAGTCTTCTTATTCTTTTGTTGACAAAATACAAAGAAGCCGGTATAATTAACGTTGCGAAAATCGCGGTAGGAAAGAAGGACACCCGTTCTTCACCTGATCGGATTCTGTTCCGATAGGTTCGATGCCTGACCATGATTCACTCGTAAGCCTTGCTAGTAAGACTTATTGCGTGAACTGGAAAGAAATCATAACGGGCAATCCTCTTCCGGATTGCCCGTTTTTCGAAAAGTCTGGAGGAAACACACTATATACAAGGGTAACAATTATCAGCCGAACTTCCACGGTGGAATGAGACCGCGGAGCAACTATGATAAGGATCTCGTCAACGAGCGTATCCATTTCCGGGAAGTCCTGCTGATCGGACCGGAAGGGGAGAGCTTCGGAGTCGTGCCGCTTAGGGATGCCCAGGATAAGTCCGTCGAATTAGGACTGGATCTCTTCTGCGTCTCTCCGTCGGCCAATCCGCCGGTCTGCAAGATCTTGGACTTTGGCAAATATAAGTTCGAGCAGGAAAAGAAAGCCAAGGATGCCAAGAAGAATCAGAAGAAGACCGGGGTCAAGGAGATCCGTTTCACTGCTACCACTGATAAGCATGACCTTGCGACCAAGGCGAAAGCTGCGAACGAATTCCTGGATGACGGGATGAAGGTTCGCGTTGCCGTCTTCGTCAAGGGAAGAATGATGTCGAGAATGGATATCGTCAAAGATACGATGAACACCTTCCTCGGCATGATTACGGAACATGGTGCCGTGGAAGCTACTCCGGATATGCTGGGAAGAGACTATTTCGTTATGGTATGTCCGAAAAAGAAGTAATAGGAGGATCATTACCCATGCCGAAAATGAGAAGTAAGAGAGGTGTCGTCAAGAGATTCCGTCTCACTGCAAGCGGAAAGCTTAAGAAGTGGAACCAGAATACCAGCCACTTAAGCCATAACAAGCAGCACAAGAACATTGTCCACAACAGACATGCTCGTTATCTTAAGCCGACGCAGACCAAGATCATCAAACAGATGATCTCGAAGTAACCTAAGGAGATTGAATCATGAGAGTCAAGGGTGGAACCGTCAGACACGCTAATCGTAAGCGTATCATGAAGAAGGCCGAAGGATACTTCGGCGCACGTCATCGTCTATACAAGACTGCCAAAGAGTCCGTAATGCGGGCTGAGTGGTATGGCTTCAATGGACGTAAGGAAAGAAAACAGGACTATCGTAAGCTCTGGATCCGCCGTATCTCGGCCGCTGCAAAGATGAACGGAACCAGCTACAACCAGTTCATGTATGGACTGAAGCTTGCCAACATCGAGCTCAACCGCAAGATGCTGTCCGAGATCGCTGGTACTGATCCGAAGCAGTTCACTGCTCTTGCCGACACTGCCAAGAAGGCTGTTGCCGCCGAAAGCAAGAAGGCTGCAAAGTAGCCTTTGCATTAAGAGCCACCTGAGAAGGTGGCTTTTTCTTATGCCGCTTTTCGCGATAGAAAAGGCTTTTTTTCTATTTTTTGTGAATGAAAAATGGTCTTTTTTCATCTTTTCAAAAAGTCTTTGATAACCGCTTTCAAGGAAAAACAACGTCGGGATACTGGAGTTGAGAAATGGTTTTTTTGTATAATCATTCCGTTGAGAAGAGTAGAGGTGACCCATATATCTTCCAGATGTGGTGGAATCGTTTCTACGCCCTACCGTAAACAGGGCTCTATGGGGATCTGAAAACTTCTTCCTTTTTATCTTTTTACCTTTTTCAGGTTTTTATAAAGAAACGTATTTCCCTATTTGCGAAGATTGCGGTTGGTTATCACCAACTCTATCCCACAAAAGGAGATACCCAATGAAAAAGGTACTGATGATGACGCTGGTTGCTGTTTCTGCTCTTAGTCTTGCTGGTTGCAAGGGATCGACTGATTCCAAGGACAATTTCAAGATTGGTATGGTTTCTGTCGGCGACACTTCCGAGACCTATTCCAAGGCTCACATCGAAGGACTTCAGAACGCTCTCAAGGCGAATGGTCTTTCTGCTGAAAAGAACCTGATCCTCAAGACCAAGATCGGCGAAGAGGCTTCTACGGTTAAGACGAATCTTCAGGAAATCGTCGATGCCGGAGCCAAGGTCGTTATCACCAATTCCTATGGACACCAGGATGGTGCCTACCAGTTCGCCAAGGACAACAAGGACGTCAAGGTCATTTCCATGACTGGCGACTATGCTGCCATTTCCGGACTCGATAATTTCTACAATGCCTTCGACAACATCTATGAAGCCCGTTACGTCTCCGGCTATATCGGCGGACTTAAGCTTGCCGATATGATTACCGCCAACAAGGCCAGCAAGGGAACCAACACTGCTTATCCGAACGATTATGAAATCGGATATGTCGGTGCCTATAACTATGCCGAAGTCGTTTCCGGCTATACTGCCTTCTACCTCGGCCTCAAGGCCGGAGCCGGTATCGACAACATCCATATGTCTGTCAAGTATACCAATTCCTGGTATGACCACGATGCCGAGAAGGAAGCTGCCAAGGCTCTTCTCAGCGGCGGTGCCATCATCGTCGGCCAGCACGCCGATTCCACCGGTGCTCCGGAAGCCGTCAACGAATACCTCAAGAATTCCGAAGATGCTTCCAAGGGTGCCCATGCTGCTTACAGCGTCGGCTACAATGTCGATATGACGACTGCTGCTCCGGATGCCGCTATTGCTTCCTCCACCAACAACTGGGAGAAGTACTATGACTACGTCATCAAGCAGGCTCTTGCCGGCAAGGATCTCGATAAGGATTGGGCTAAGGGATATGCCGATGAGGCTGTCGGCGTCGTCGGCTTCGGCAAGAATGCTCCTACCGATGCTGCCACCAAGGCCAAGGCTATGGCCAAGAAGATTACGGACGGAGATGTCCGCGTCTTCGATACTTCCAAGTTCACTGTTTCCAATCCCGATGGCAACTACGGCGTCACTGTTGATGCCAGCAAACATGTCTCTTCCTACAGGGTTGACTTCTCCTACAAGGATTGGTCGCAGGGTGGCAAGGTCATCTTCCAGGGCGAAACCAAGGAAGAGGTCAAGACTGCCGGAACTGTCAACTACATCCAGGAGTCTGTCGATCGTTCTGCTCCGTACTTCTCCATCCGTATCGATGGCATCACCGAGATTGCTGCTGCCAAGTAGTCTTTCTTTGTTCTTCTAGGTCTTATTTACAACGCCGGAGAGGGGAATTCCCCTCTCCGGTTGTTGTTGTCTAATGGAGGTCTTTATGGAAAAGGCGATCGAAATGATCGGGATTACGAAGAGATTCGGTACTAATGTAGTAGCCAATAGTGACGTTAACCTTACAATTTATAAAGGAGAAATTCTTTCCCTTTTAGGAGAGAATGGTTCTGGCAAGACGACTTTGATGAACATGCTTTCCGGTCTTTATTTTCCGGACGAGGGCGAAATCCGTGTCAATGGGGAGAAAGTCTCCATCAACTCCCCGGAAGATGCGTATCGCCTAGGAATCGGCATGGTCCATCAGCATTTCAAACTCGTTGATGTATTTACGGCTTCCGAGAATATCATCCTCGGACTCCCCGGAAAAGTTCTGATCCACAAGGATGCCGTTGACCAGAAGGTCAAGGAGATTTCCGAGAAGTACGGATTTGAAATCGATCCCAAGAAGAAGGTCTATCAGATGTCGGTCAGCGAGAAGCAGACCGTCGAAATCGTAAAGATGCTTTACCGCGGTGTCGATACCCTGATCCTCGATGAGCCGACGGCAGTCCTTACTCCTCAGGAGACGGACCGGCTTTTTGTTGTTCTCCGCAAGATGAAGGAGGACGGGAAGTCCGTTATCATCATCACCCATAAGCTCAACGAAGTCCTTGCCATCAGCGACAAGGTCGCCATTCTAAGAGCAGGCAAGATGGTGGATATGATCGAGACCAAGAAGGCGACGGAAGAAATCCTTACCGATGCCATGGTCGGAACCCATACGGCTCTGGAAATCGAACGGACTCTTCCTCTCAACAAGCCGGCTATTCTGGATGTACAGCACCTTTCCTGCACCGCCGAAGATGGAGTGAGATGTTTGAAGGATGTCTCTTTTCAGGTCAAAGGCGGAGAAATACTCGGCATTGCCGGTGTTTCCGGATCCGGACAGAAGGTACTTCTGGATTCCATCACCGGACTCCAGAACTGCGATAAGGGAAGCAAGATTCTTTATACCGACAGCGAAGGGAAGATCCAGGACCTCGTCCAGAAGACTCCGAAGCAGATCAAGAGATTGGGTGTCCGGCTTGCCTATGTTCCGGAAGACCGTCTCGGAATGGGACTGGTCGGCGATTTCGGTATGACTGGAAACATGATGCTCCGCTCCTACGAAGAAGGAAACACATTCCTCCTCGAGACGAAGAGACCGCATGATACTGCCGTAACCGTGAAAAAGGAACTGAATGTCCTGACTCCGTCCCTGGACACTCCGGTCAGGAATCTTTCCGGCGGAAACGTCCAGAAGGTCCTGGTCGGAAGAGAACTTTCTTCCCATCCCCGTCTCTTCCTTACCGCCTATGCCACAAGAGGCCTGGATATCAATACTTCCTATGCCATCTACAATCTTCTCAATGAAGAGAAGAAGTCCGGTGTCGGTGTCGTCTATGTCGGAGAGGACCTCGATGTCCTTCTCGCCCTCACGGATCGGATTCTTGTTCTCTGCGATGGAGTCATCACCGGAATCGTCGATTCCAGGACGGCCGACAAGAGGACGATTGGAAGACTGATGGCCGGAGAAAAGCTTGCTACGGAACAGGCTTCTCAAAAGGAGGGAAAGTAGATGGAAACAAACGCAAAGAATATTCCGGTTACGGAAAATTTGGCTCCTGCAGCCAAGGAACAACCTGCCAAGAAGGCTCCTTTCGCCCGTATCGTAAGGCGTTCAAACCTGACCAAAGGGCAAATCTTCCTCTACAAGGCAATTACGATCCTCGGTGCTGTCGTCATCTCCCTTCTCTATCTCTGGATTGTCGGAAAGAAGAACCCGTTCGAGGCCGTCATGTACATCGTAGAAGGAACAATCTGCTTCAACTCTAACGGGTTGGTCCAGTCCAAATTCTTTAGTTTCCTGAAATTCCTCACGATTCTCTTTGCTATCTCTTTGGCCTTGATTCCTGCCTATAGGATGAGGTACTGGAACATCGGTGCTCAGGGCCAGGTCCTGATCGGCGGGCTTCTGACGGCCTGCTGCATGATTTATATGGGCGGGAAGGCACCCAGTGCCGTCATTATCCTGGTCAGCCTCGTCGCTGGGGGATTAGGCGGAGCAATCTGGGCATATATCCCTGCTCTCTTCAAGGCGAGATGGAATACGAATGAGACCCTCTTCACTCTGATGATGAACTACATCGCTATCCTCCTCGTCAACCTCAGCACGAATATCTGGAGAGGAAAAGCCTCGGCGATGACCACGATCAATATGACCAGTGAGGCAGGATGGTTCCCGAAGTGGGACCTTCCCAACGTCCGGGGAGAGGAATACGTGATGATTCCGCTTATTCTTGTTCTTCTTCTGATGGGTTTCATCTTCTTCTACGTGAAGTATACGAAGCACGGATATGAGATCTCCGTCGTCGGTTCCAGCGTTGCTACGGCCCGCTATACCGGCATCAACGTCCGACATGTCATCCGCAGGACGGTTGCCTTAAGCGGACTTATCTGCGGTATCATCGGTTTCTTCCTTGTCTCCAACTTCGACCATACTATCTCCAGCAGCACGGATCAAGGATATGGCTTCACCGCCATCATCGTTGCCTGGCTTGCCGGCCTCAATCCGTTCAAGTCTCTTGGCTATTCCGCCCTCATCATCTTCCTCGACAAGGGAGCCAGGAACCTCGCCGATTCCGGCTTTGCTACTTCCCTCAACTCCTACTCCTGCGAATTCGTCGTTTTCCTTCTGATCCTCGCCATTCTCCTAGGCCATTTCTTCTCCCAGTACGGAATCGTCTTCCGGAAAAACAAGGACCGGCTTGAGAAATCCCTGACTTCGAACCTTGTCCTATCCGACAATAAGGAGGAAAAGTAGTATGGCAGCTTCCTTGATCGGTTGGATAACAACCGCTATTGTCTACGGAACGATTCTGGCTATTGCTGCCTGCGGAGAGAGCCTCAATGAGAAGGTCGGACATCTGAACCTCGGTGTTCCAGGCACCATGTACCTTGCCGGAGTCCTGAGCTTCGGTGCTGTCAGCGCCTATGAGAGCACCCCGAATCCGAACGGCTTCCTGGATGCTGTTATCGGAATTGGAGTTGCTCTTGCAGTCGGTGCAGTGCTGGGACTTCTTTATTCCCTCTTCTGCGCTACCTTCAAAGCAAACCAGAACGTCATGGGTCTAGCTATCTCTGCCTTCGGAACCGGATTCGGTATGTTCTTCTCCACGATCTTCGACGGCAAGCCCAAGCTTGCCATGGCCGGGGCGAACTTCAATGCCGGTATTCCGGGCCTGAAGTCGATTCCGGTCGTCGGCCCTCTCTTCTTCGGTTACGGATTCATGACTTATGTCACTCTGGCAATCCTCATTCTGACCGCTCTCTTCCTGAACAAGACGAGAGCCGGACTGAATCTGAGGGCTGTCGGAGAATCGCCGGCTGGTGCCGATGCCGTCGGCATCAACGTCCTCAAGTATAAGTACCTGACGACGACGGTTGGTTGCTCTCTCTGCGGACTTGCCGGGCTTGTGTACGTCTTCCAGTATTCCGGTGGAACCTGGTCGACGAACAACAACATCGAAGCCTTGGGCTGGCTTGCCATCGCACTTGTCATCTTCGCTCTGTGGCGTCCGCGCCACCTCATCTGGGCCGCACCTCTCTTCGGATTCCTCTTCTGGGCCTACAACTTCCTTCCGGGACTGATTCCGAACATGGGATTCGTCGGAATGACGGAAATCTTCCAGATGCTTCCGTATCTGGTCACCATCATCGTTCTTATCGTTAGCTCCCTCAAGAAGAAGAAAGAGAACCAGCCGCCGGAAAGCCTGGGTCTCAACTACTTCCGAGAAGACAGATAGAAAAGCCGCCGAAAGGCGGCTTTTTCATATTCCTTTTTGGAAAAACAAGGAAGCAATTTCCGCCAAGCAAGAAAAATCGATAATAGATTCTAGCCGTTTCCTTCTTCCCTCTCGAAACCCCTTCTTCTTGTTTTTCCTTCCTGTCCGCTCTATATTGAGAGTGGAAAAAGTATGTACAAGATAGCAATTGTCGAAGACAGCATAGAAGACAGGAATGCGCTTCTTGCCCTTCTCGGAAAGTACGAGAAGGAGCATCAGGCCTCCTTTTCTGTATCGTCTTTCCCGGACGGGCTGAAGTTCTATGGCCACTATGAAACCGGGTTCGATATCGTCTTTACGGACATCGAAATGCCCCTTATGGATGGAATGGAAGCGGCTAAGAAAATCCGGGACTCGGATAAGCGGGTCCAGATCATCTTTGTCTCGAAATCTGCTCAGTATGCGGTAAAAGGATATGAAGCGGATGCTATCGGATATGCCCTCAAACCGGTCACCTACTTCGTGATAGAGGAGCTTCTCGACAAAGCAATCAAGAAGCTTTCCCTTATTCTGGATTCCTTCCTGCTTGTCAATACGGACGAGGAAGTCGTCCGTATTCCGATTCCTTCCCTTCAGTATATCGAAGTCCGGGATCATTATCTTTTCTACCATGTCTCCGAGAAAGTCTATAGGTCCAGGAGATCCTCTCTAGCCGAAGAAGAGAAGAAACTATCCCAAAAAGGCTTCTCTAAATGCAACAACTGCTATCTTGTTAACCTAAGGCACGTTGTCAGCATCGGGAAGGATTCCATCATGGTAGGGAAGGAGATGCTGGCTATGAGCCGGGGAAAGAAAGCCGAATTCAAGGATGCCTTTGTTCGGTTTGCGGGGGAATACCTATGAATTGGTCTTTGGTTGGATACTGCTTCATCCGTTTCGTCCTGCCGCTTCTTCTCGCAGCATCTCTCTTCGTTCTGAAGAAAGAAAAAAGAAAAGGTTTTGCCTACCGTCTTCCTATCGCCCTTCTTCTTTTCTTTGTTCTGAATCTGCTGATAACGAACTACTCCGAAAACATGAAGATAGAATCCTGGTTCTACTGTTACTTCCTGCTGGATCTTCTGACTGTCTTCCTCTTCCTCTTCTTCATCTTCCGTATCTCCTGGAAGGAAGCTCTCTTCTTCACGGTTGCTGCCTATTCCATCCAGAATCTGACGGACAACCTGATCAATCTGATCTATCTTTCGGCCGGGGAACCGGAAAACCTTGTCCTCCGCTGGACTGTTTTCTTAGTTCCCTACCTTGTCACTTACTGTCTCTTCTATTTTGCTTTTGCCCGTCTTATCAAATCCCGGTATGCCGATATAATGAGCAACGTTCTTTTCCTGGCAATTCTTTGCATAATTCTTGGCATCGTCTATGTCCTTAGCATGTATGCGACTCTCGGCTCCGGGGATGACAGCATCTCCCTGAGGATCTATGCCATCATCAGCTGCGGTCTTTCCATGCTTCTGCAGTTCAATGTCTTCAACACCACCTACCTCCATTCCGAGAACGGGAAACTGGAGACTATCTTGAAAACAGAGAACGAAGGAAACCTCCGTTACCAGAAGAACTACGAACTTCTCAGCATGAAGATCCACGATCTTAGGCATCAGATCCGTGCCATCAAGGAAAAGACAGACTCCGAAGAGATACAGAAGTCCCTTGCGGAACTCGAGAAGGATGCCCATATCTTCAACACCTCCCTGAAGACTTCCTCCCAGGCTCTGGATTCCGTTCTCTCCGTCCGTTCCCTGTACTGTGCCGAGAAAGGAATCACTTTGTCCTGCATGGCGGACGGAGAGAAGCTCTCCTTCCTCAGCGATTCCGATATCTTCTCTTTGTTCTCGAATGCTATAGACAATGGTATCGAGGCTGTCCTTAAGGAACCGGAAGAGAAGAGGAACATCACCATCAACGTCAGGGAGAAAAACGGTTTCCTTCTTATCCATTTCGATAATCCCTCCTCTTCTGCCGTCACCTTTGCTAACGGCCTTCCGCAGACGGACAAGGACAAGAACGATCTGCATGGATATGGATCGAAATCTATCTGCTATATTGTCGAAAAATACGGAGGAAAGGCCAATTTCCAACAGGAAAACGGTTTATTCAAGCTGAATATCATGATTCCGATGGCGCAATAAGGAGATGCCAAATACGGCGTTTTCCAGCCTAGTTAAGGCGGAAGACGCCTTTTTTTGATTCCTTCATCTAGGATGTTACCGCTTACAGGAGTAAGGCATGATTCCCTTGCCCTGAAGGAGGAAAACACCTATGGATGAAACGAAGAAGGAAGCAGAGAAAGGTAGTGTTAAGACGAAGAAAAAGAAGATGCGTCCCGAGAAGTTTGCTGCTATTTTCGTTCCGCTTTCGACTCTGTCTTTAGCCCTTGCTATTGCTCTCCCTATCTGCGGGGATATGTTCCATGTCACCATCGACTCCGCTATGGGCCTAGGAAAGCTCCATGTCGAGAAGGCGGAAGGAAGCGAGAACTGGGATACCGAATACAACACGGCCAAATACAAGAAGACCACCGATTCCCGTCTTGCCGGTGCCTCGATGACTGAGAAGATCTGCGATGAGGGCTTTGTTCTTCTGAAGAACAAGGATTCTGCCCTTCCTCTTGCGGAGAAGTCTTCTGTCTCTCCGTTTGGTGCAGGCTATAAGTCTCCTGTCTACGGCGGATCCGGAAGCGGAACCGTCAAGGCTGGCGAAGACTATATTGTTACCCCGAAGGAAGGCCTGGCCTCGGATTTCACGATCAATTCGGCAATCGAGAGCAAGACGGAAGGTGCTACCCTTATCGAACTGGAAGCAGCAGACGGAACTACTCCGATTGCTACAAGCTTCGGCGGAAAGAATACCATCAGCGTAATCGATCCATCCATCTATACGGGTTCGGAAGCCTCCTGCTCCAATACGACCGGAATCATCATCCTTTCCCGCGCAGGCGGAGAAGGACAGGATATCAAGAGCGATGGCTTCAAGGACGGAACCAAGCATCAGCTTGCTTTATCCGACTATGAACGGAATACCATCAAGTTCGCCAAGAAGAACTGCTCCAAGGTAGTTGTCGTCATCAACTCCTCCAATGCGATGGAGCTAGGAGAGCTTGAGGACGGGGAATTATCCGACCAGGTCGATGCCATCCTTTGGGTCGGAGGTCCGGGATCGACCGGTTTCCAGTCGATGGCCGACATCCTCTGCGGGAAGGTGAACCCGAGCGGAAAGACTGCGGATATCTATCCGGAGGATTTCTACAAGGATCCGGCGGTACAGAACTTCGGCGATTTTACATATAGCAATACCGGTTCCAAGACCGCTCCTGGATACTTCGAATACGAAGAAGGGATCTACATCGGATACAAGTACTACGAGACGGCGGCCGAGACCGGATATATCGACTATGCAAAATCTGTCGTCTATCCGTTCGGATACGGTCTCAGCTACACCACTTTCGATCATAAGTTCGATTCCCTCAAGAAGGACGGGAACGAGATTACCTGCGAGGTTACTGTCACGAATACCGGCAAGACGGCCGGAAAAGATATCGTCCAGCTTTACTACACTGCCCCTTTTACCGAATATGACAAACAGAACGGAATCGAAAAGGCCAGCAAGAATCTGATCAACTTCGGCAAGACGAAGGAACTGAAGGCCGGCGAGAGCGAGAAGGTCACCCTTTCCTGGGGTGCAGACGAGATGGCTTCCTATGCCTACCGCCACGACAATAATGACGGCACCAAGGGATGCTATATCCTGGAAGACGGAACCTATACTATCTCGGACGGAAAAAATTCCCACGATATCTATGATGCAAAGACGCTGAGCGTTTCTGCTACCGAAGTCTATTCTGCGAACAACCCGAGACCATCCGAAAAGGATGCACAGTCTATCCTGAACGCGGATGGAACTCTGGAAGCTACTCCTAAGAAGACACAGGCGGATGCCAATGCCACTTATAAGGCAGCCACCAATGAATTCCAGGAATCCACCGACTATATGAGCCAGTCTTCTATCACCAATCTTTCCAGAGCAAACTTTTCTGGCACTTTCCCGACCGCTCCTTCTTCTTCTTCAAAGGAACTTGCAGAGCCTTATCTTTCCAACTACAAATCCTTAAGCGAGGCTGGGTTTGATGTCAAGACCAATGCAGAACTTGGAAATGTTTCTACCTCCAAGGTCTATGACGATTCCGAGGTCGCGGTGAAGGATTCCGGCTATACCCTCTCCAACCTCCGCGGAAAGAGCTACTACGATCCGGAGTGGGACACCCTGCTTGACCAGATCGATTATTCCGATTCCACCGTTCAGAGCCAGCTTGTCGATCTTCTCTACTATGGCGCTTATAAGACCGGAGAACTGACTGCTGTCGGAAAGATTTCGACGAAAGACTACGACGGACCTGCCGGCTTCTCTACTTTCATGGATCAGAATCCGGAATTCCTGATGAATGCCTATTGCTCCGAAGTCATCATTGCTTCTTCCTTCAACCAGGATCTCGCCAAGGAGATGGGCGAGGCTGTCGGACAGGAAGCTTTGACCTATGGCTTAAGCGGATGGTATGCGCCTGGTATGGACATGCATCGCTCTCCTTTCGGCGGAAGAAACTTCGAATACTACTCCGAGGACGGAGTGCTGACCGGTAAGATCTCTTCTTCCGTCCTCTCGGGATCCTATGACGAAGGCTGCTATGCCTACATCAAGCATTTCGCAATGAACGAGCAGGAAACCCATAGAATGCTCGGCTCCATGTGGGCCAACGAACAGGCTATCCGGGAAGTCTATCTGAAGCCGTTTGAGATTGCGGTCAAGGAAGCTAGAGGTACTCTGAAGTATACTTCCGACAGCAAGGGAACGAAATCTACGAAGGTTATGCGGGCTGCCACTGCTGTCATGACTTCCTTCACGATGATCGGAACGACGATGTGCTCTTCTAACTATGCCCTTACCAACACGGTTCTCCGTGATGAATGGGGCTTTGAAGGCATGGTCATTACGGACTTCGGACCTGCCGTCAACAAAGATGCTATGGTCCGTGCCGGTAACGACTTCCTTCTCAACGCCAACTGGGGCGGAAAGATTCCGGCCTTCTCCGCAGTCTTTGCCGATACGACTTCCAATACGGCTAAGCATGCCTTCAGGACAGCTATCAAGAATATGTGCTATACGACCGTTAATTCCAATGCCTTCAACCATATTGCTCCGGGCTCCACTTCCTATCGTGACCTGGCTCCGTGGAGAGTTCTCTTCAACTGGCTTACTGCCCTCTTCGCTATCCTTGCCGCAACCGGTGCCGGATTCACTATCTACCGCTATATCGATTTCCATAAGAACCCGAACAAGTACAAGGAGAAGAAGCAGAAGGAAGAAAAGTAGAAGTAGAAAAGAGGACTGCCTGGGAAACCGGGCAGTCTTTTAGTTTTTCTTTTCTTGAAAAAAAGCCTCTCCCGAAGGAGAGGCGGTTGCTTCTTAAGGTTTACTTGACGGTTCCGAAGATTCTGTCTCCGGCATCTCCGAGTCCAGGGCAGATGTAGGCGTTCTCGTTGAGGCAGCGATCGACGTTGCCGGCGATGACCGGGACATCCGGGCAGGCTTCGCAGAAAGCCTTGATGCCTTCCGGAGCAGCGATGATGCAGATGAAGTGCATATTCTGTTCCTTGGCGCCATGGGTCTTCAGCATCTTGACGGCATCGATGCCGGAACCGCCGGTGGCAAGCATCGGATCGCAGATGTAGATCTCGCGGTCGGCGATGTCATAAGGCAGCTTGCAGTAATATTCGTGGGGTTCGTGGGTCTTCTCGTCGCGGTAGAGGCCGATATGGCCGACCTTGGCGGATGGGACAAGCTCGACAAGTCCGTCAACCATGCCAAGTCCGGCACGGAGGATCGGAACGAAGCAGAGCTTCTTTCCCGAAACCATCGTCACATCAGCTTCTTCGATAGGAGTCTGAATATGGACCTTTTCAGTCGGTAAATCACGGAGAGCTTCATAACCTTCCATCAAGGCAATTTCCTTGACGACCTGGCGGAATTCGTTCGTACCAGTGTTCTTGTCTCTTAAGATCGAAATCTTATGGGTCAGGAGTGGATGGTTCAGGACGGTGAGATTCTTGAACTTCGTTACATCGATTTTTTCCATATTCTAAGAGCCTCCTCTTTTACGCTCTTAGGAATCTATTATATCCAAAACCCTCCCCTGTTCCTAGGCTCTAGAGACGGAAAGTTTCCGAAACCGTATTCTTTTTTTTTCTTTTCCTTTAGAATAGTATTTGTGAAACGTTCTTTTAATGTACTGTACGAAGACCGCGACCTTGTTGCTGTCACCAAGAATGCCGGTCTTCTTACGATTGCGACGGACAAAGATGACCGTCATACCCTCTATCATTATGTTAGGGACTATCTGAACAACAAGCACCAGAAGGTGTTTGTTGTCCACCGTCTCGACCGCGATACCTCCGGTATCGTTGTTTTTGCGAAGAACCCGGGACTCAAGGAGGAGCTCCAGGACTGCTTCGAGTCGGGAGAGGTCAACCGCTACTATGAGGCTATCGTCAAGGAAACCGTGCCTTACGGAAAGACCTTCCGGGTAGAAGAATACCTGGCTTTCGATCCAAAATCCGGAAATGTATACGTTACTTCCGATCCTCAGCTAGGGAAGAAAGCCGTCACCTTGATCAAGGCCCATCAGCATAACAAGCTGGGGACGGTCCTGGATATCAAGATCCTGACTGGAAGAAGGAATCAGATCCGTCTTGCCCTGAAGACTCTCGGACTGACGCTTCTCGGGGATAAGAAGTATGCCAAGGATAACGATTCCCTTAGGATGTTCCTCAACGAATATGAGATCGACTTCCCGGAGCGGATCGGATTGAGGCAAAGCTCTTTCTCTATCAAGCCGTTATGGCTTGGAAAGGATGAGGAAGAAAAAGAAGACGGAAAGAAAGAAGAAAAGAACAGCAAGTAGCCGTTTCTCTTCTGTTAAAGGAAATGAGTATGGTAATCACCTATGTAATGGATATGCTGGGACTAAAGAACAACGGAACAACCGTTACGGCTCTCCGCTCCGCCGATTCCCTCCGCAAGCTTGGAAACGAAGTCCGCTTTATCTGCTTCGTTCCGAAGAATGCGGACTGCAATATGTCGGCCTTCAAGATCCTGAAGACGGACTGGCAGAGTGTCGGCCCTTTCGATAACCTGGTTTTTGCTAACGGCATGACTTTGGCCAAGCTCCATCCGGAAGATTACCCCAAGGTAAAAGATTTCCTGAAGGGAACGGATGTTGTCCATCTGTTCCTTCCTTTCGCCATGGAGAACCACGTCCGGCATATTGCAACCGGTATGGGCATTGCCGTTACCAGCGCTATGCATCTCCAGCCGGAGAATGTCTCCTACAATATCTCCAGCCTTACCGGCCATTCCAAGGCTGTCAACTCTCTGATTTATTATCTTTTCCGGAAGTGGACCTACCGGTTTACCAGAAACATCCATACGCCTAGCGAGATGATGAAGGACCAGATGGCCGCCCATCACTACAAGAACGACATCTTCGCCATCTCCAACGGCGTCGACAGCAAGTTCCATCCGGTTCCGGCCGAGAAGCCCGAGGAGCTAAGGGACAAGTACGTCATCACGATGGTCGGAAGGCTCTCCGGAGAGAAGAGGCAGGATCTCATCATCAAGGCCGTCGGGCATAGCCGCTTCAACGGCAAGATCCAGC